>JAQVCM010000034.1 GCA_028689775.1 Crocinitomicaceae bacterium | reverse complement strand
TTACTCGGTGGACAAAAAGCACTCGATGAAGAAGATTGGATTCAAGTAAATCAAATTAAAAAAACGCACGACATCACCTATTTTTCGATTCGCATTCAAAAAGTAGATTTTCCACTCAACACACAGGTGAAAAAACAATTAATTGAAGCCGTAAAAATGACCTTACGAAATCCTTGTATCAATCAAAAGGGACAAAAAATTTCGATGTTGATGCAAATTCGTTTCTTGGAAAAACTAAGCAATCAAGCTGCTTTTGATGATTTTTTGACAGCTTATGAAAAATCTAATTGCATCCCGCAAACGATTTCCAATCTACATTCCGAGTTTTTATTTCTAGATGGAAAAATTAGCGCTAATGAAAAACGCCGTTGGTTGCACGTGGTTTTGAAACACTTTGCTTCCATCCCTGCCCAAGACCGCGCCGACATATACTCTGATCTAGAAAAAAGCATGACTTGTCAGCAAAAGAAACGCATTTTAGAAAAATACCGAAAAGACATTGATCCAGAAAATGAAAAAGTTTTACCGGTTTGTGAATAGGGAAAATTTACAAATCGGCGCTCTTCCATTTCTCTCCAGTCCCATTTTTTTTCAAAAACAGCTAAAAAACTAGTCTTTTTACCCAAGCCGATCAGGCCAAAGGTTGGGTAATTCGCCGCTAAATCCCATTTCTGGCAGAGAATTGATCTGTGTCATTTCTTCCGATGACAAATAAAAATCAAAGAGCGCAGTGTTTTCTGAGATGCGATGTGGGTTGGTTGTTATAATCGCCAAAACAAATTATACCAAATCGCCAAAACAAATTATACCATCATAAAGGTGAGGTTTTTGACGTTTTGGCAGTTAATCAAATATAACTATTGGATTCTTAATAATGAAAAAGCCCGAGCAAATTGCCCGGGCTTTTTCATTTAGATTGGAAAGTTAGCCGTTAACACTTCTACTTTCTTTTTCCTGACATTGAGTTTTGCGCCATTGGATGCGCACAATGTTTTCTCAAATGTCTTAGTATACCAGCCATGTTCTTTTGTGAACTCATCGAGGATTTCTGAAGGATATGAACTCAATAGGAACTTTCCTTTTACCTTTGAGAGTGCTTCTAAATCTCTCCTATAGTGATCAATTGTGTAACCGCCGTAATGACCTTGATTACTGTCTATGTAGGGAGGATCAACATAATGAAACGTTTCTTCAGTATCTCTACTTAAGATCACTTTGTGAGCATCATTTTGCTCAATTTGAACATACTTAATACGTTCACTTAGCTCTTCTTTAAAGGAATCAATTTTGTTTTGAATCGTAACAGCACGTTTATCTCTATCATAGCCCCATGTGCCTATTTTAGAAGAAAAACCTTGGTTTGTTACCACGTAGAACGACCATGCTCTAATAACTGGATCATCTGCGAATAACCAAGGCGAATCATAAATGATCATCGCTTTCTTATAGGTTTCGCGACTGTGAAGTGTTGCTTCAACTTTAGCACGTAGCTTGAAAAAATCATGCTTTAGAACCTCGTAAAAATTTACAATGTTCATGTTCACATCATTGATTACTTCTGTTTTTGATGGCTCTTTCGCCCAAAAGATTGCTCCACCGCCAAAAAAAGGCTCGACATAAATTCGATGTTCAGGGATTAATGGGATGATTTCTTTAATCATCATTTGTTTGCCACCGTAGTAGCTGATTGGCGTTTTAATTCCGCTTGCGGAACGCTTAGTCACACTCATATATATTTGATTTAAAATGTTACGATTGAAAATGATTTTCCAGCTAATCTATACTGATTTACAGCTGAAATAATTTGTGGTGTTTGATTGATTAATGAAAGTGGAATATTGACAATAAAGTCAATGGAGTATGGTGATTCTGCTTCTAGACTTATAAACTGTCCTTGGTCTTCAGAAACGAAACCCAAAGCAAAGTAAGGTGTAGTTTCAGATTCCAATGCGATCCAAGTACCTATTGCGTTTTGATTTCCATTTGAAATAAAAATTGTTCGATTTACTGAATCAAACCGATCGTTTAAATAGCCATTCAAACTGACCACTTGAGAAGTAATATGGATTAAATAAAATCGGTTTTTTCGCCATAAATCATATTCATCAATAGATGTTGATAATGGATTTAGAAGAACTTTAATCCAGCCTAAAAAATCATAATCTACACCGAGATATTGTTTTGCAAAATTTGATATGTTGATTTTAAAAAACTTCATTAGATATGTTTTGGCGTAAATACCCATGTTTCGATCATATCATCGGGATACACGAAATAACCTGATGTTGTGTATGATTCACGCAATATTGTTACTGGCGCTGAACCAAAAGAAGTGTTTGTAATTGTGTTGAAATAAACATCATTAATCCCATCAATGTCACGAAGCAAATCGATGATTTCATTTTTAACAATTGCACCTGAGAATGGCGAATTAACTTGATACAATTCTAGTGCTGCTTGAATTTTCAACTTCAAATCAGGTACTAATAAATTCCCATCATAAAATACTTCAGATTGAATAGTTAAGGTGTCAGCAGGAAGTGAAACATATTCAATTGCAGTACCAGCAACTTTAATTTCTTCAATATAATTTTTGAATGCTATTAATTCAGTTGGATCAAGTGGTTCTAAGCCTCCTGTTCCTGCTTTGGCAACTTTGAAAGTTAAAGGGTGTTCATCCGTTATATCTTCGAACACAGCCACTTTCTTAACGATCTGTAACGCTTCATCAACTGTTGCGTAATAATACTGTCCTGTATCAGAATTAAAGGTCAGTGTTTCGCCATTTTGAAACTTCAAAGCTTCACCAGCATACCAACTTAGCGTTCCGTATCTTCTTCTTTCCGTTTCTTCCAGCAAATTCTTTTTATCATAATCAAAGATTTGTTCATGCGTGAAAATTGCTAATGCAACGATGTTGATCCACACCTTGTAAATCGATGACGCAGATGAAGATGTTAGTCCGGGCATTTGAATTGCCAACTCATCATACATTTGTTGTTTAATTTCTTCAAAAGTTCTCATCCTTTGTGGCGCATTTAAGTTTCGTTTTATTTAATATTTTCAGTTGATCTGCATTATAGAATTCAGAGGTTTCATCTATAAAAATTTCGTCTCCAACTTCAAAATCAAAAGGCAGTTCAACCGTTGAATAAGGTTCTTCAATCGTTGAATCATAAGTGGTGTTGTTTTTTGCCAACTCAAAAAATGCCGATTGATCACCATAGCCCAACACGGTTAGATCGATGTGTGATTGATTTGCTTTTACTTCCATTATTCAACTATTATATTTAATGTACCGTCAACAGGGCTTAAGGTCACTTGTGCATCGTTGTAGCCATCACGTTGCAATTCAACTCTTAATTCTCTCTTTAAATCCGCTGAAGAAGTAATTGTCTTGAGTCGTTTAATTGCTCCAAATCCAAGCGATGGATTTTCACGAATTGCGCCTTTTTGAGCTTTCATAATGAACTTGACATGTTGGTTATTTGATTCACCTATGACAAAGTCACCATCAACAATTTTAAGTGTACCATCTTCATTCAAGATTATGTCTGTGCGTTTATCCATTAGTTTCCGTGTTTTACTTTTGTGTTTTCAAAATCAGCTGAAGAAGTTGGTTCTATCGTTCCAGTTACCCAGGAACTCAATGCGGCTTTTAAAGCTGCACCACCATCGTTAACTACTGGAGTCCATGAAGTGATTAACTGTTTCAACTGGTTTATTTCCTGAATGATTGAATTATCAGATTCGGAAACCTTTTGTGCGATGACCAATCCTCCTTGATTGTCGCCATTCAATTTAGAAACTTCACAAACCCATTCAATGGAGGCTATCTTACTACAATTGATAATAACTGATTCCGTTGTTTGTCCATCAATTAATGCATAAACAACTGGGCTTTTATCAACTGGAGTAATTTTCATATACGAATCGCCTAATTCCTCAATTGCTGTTAATCGAGCACCAAGAAGGTTTGGAAGTCCATCTCTAGCAACATCACAAGTTGAATCTTGAATGTTTATCGCTAGCCCCGTCCCGATGGAAACACCCTTTCCTTTCTTGGATGCTCGATCAATAAGATTTAGCAAAGCTTCTTCCATTACTTCGTAAAGTATTTGTAAAGTTTAAAACCCCAAATAGCGAAAGTTAAAATCATTAAGATCCAAATCCACCACGGAAGATGGAACATTGGATTTTTCGTTTCACTTTGTATCACACTATTTGAAATACTGGATTGATCAAGTTTGTTTTGGATTGCCATGCTTTCAATGATCTCTTGAATATAGACATGAAGCATACTATCGCAAATCGTATTGACAATCACTTGGCCGTCTCGATACTCAAGAGTCGTATGCGCTCTTTCATTGTTTACAACATATTTACCAAGGCTTTTCAAAACATCTAAACTAACCGAATCAATAGCCACGCTCCTGGGCGTAATCAAGGTATCAAGCTTGACTGTTTTCGATACGTAGATGCTATCGTATTTAATCGATTTGTTATTAACTGATTGTTGTTCCAGTTTCTTAACGGATGTGCAACTAAAGACCAATGAACAGGTCAATGTTAAAGCGGCTATTCTAATTCCTTTCATGGTAATGATTTTTTTAATTCAACATAATTCGCCTGAAGCTTTTTATAGTCTTTCTCAAGCTCAGTCATCTTATCCAATATTTTTTTGTTTTGAGCTGTCGATTCTTCGAGTTTTTTGCTCATCTGATCTAATTGTGTTTTTAAATCAATGCGTTGCTTCAAAAGTTCATCGACTTGCTTATTCAATGCTTCTGTTTGTGCTCTCGATGTTGCTGCTATATCTTCCGCTAATTTTCTCCAAATGGCAACTGCTTTTTCAACATTATCCAACTCACTTTGCTTCGCAACAGCTTCTGTTTTTTCTGTTTCAGCATTTTGCGATTTAATATCAGCCGTTGTTTTCTTTTTGGTGAAAAAGTGAGTGGTAAAACCAGTAACAAATATTCCGATTAGACTTAAAACTCCTGCGATTATTTCACTCATGATACGATACGAATTACGGTGTTAACAATACTATTTGCAATCGCTTCTTTGCCTGATTGTGACATGAGTATTTTACACTCAACTTCATTGGTATGGAACATACTTTCAATCAAAAATGAAGGGCAATTCACGCTGTTAATTGTAAACTTTGATTCCTTGTCAATGTCTCCATCCGAATAGTCTGCCCGGACTTTGGTTAACGGATGAAGTTTTACAAACTCTTGCATGAAAACCGTTGCAAAAACATCCGATTTGCTTTGACCTGGCCACGTCCAAATTTCAGAACCGTGAGCAGTTGGATCTGATGCAGCATTCGAGTGAATTGAAATCAAAAACGCATCAGGATTTGACTTGAAAATCTTGTTTGCGGTCCGAACACGCTCAGACAAGGATATATCTCTGTAGTCTGAAGGATCAACTGTAAAAAATACATTTACGCCTTTTCCTTTAAGGATTCTCGCTGCTAACTGAACAATTTCTCGATTTCCAACTCCTTCAAAGTATTGCGTACCATCTTTCCAAATGGGTGATCGCTTTCCGGGTGTCACGTATTGTTTTGTGATTGGATTGATGCCACCGTGTCCTGCATCAAGAATTACTACTTTTTCCATAACTTATAACTAGGTTTTATCGTTTGTTTATACCCACCATTATCGAAGCTCCATTCTACAGATTCGACTAAATATTTTCCATCTCGTTCGCTGTGTTCATCATCTACAATTGTAACCGCATCTCCAACTTTTACAAGTGGAATTCCGAATATTTCAAATGAACCTTGGTAGCCATCGAACTTAAGTGTACTCAATTGCTTTTTGGCTAAATTTTCAAGTTCTGTTTTGCTTTTGTTTGCAAAATTTAAGGTTTGCACAGAACCTCCAGAATCTCCTACCGTAACAACTGTTTTTGTTCCGTTAGAATTATTAGAGATCGCCTTGATCTCTATTTTTACATCATCGGCTTTGATGAACTCCAAACCTTCAGATGAGCGCATGCGCTTCGTGTTGAAGGTATAGTTGTTTTGAGGTTTCAAATCTGTTGGAAAACCTACAATCAGCTTTTTACCTTGAAAATAGGAATGAAGTAAATAATCATTTCGCAAAGCTTCCAAGGTTTCAAAGGCAGATGAATTGGCGATAATGAACTTGCCTAATGGAATGTCATCGATAACTTCATACGAATACCCAGGAGCGATCTTTTGCAAAAGCTGAAGAAGAGAAATAGATTTGAATGATTCAGTAAAATTGGTTTTTCGAAGCTTGTACATTTCATCTTCACACTCCAGAACTAAAGGTATATCTGCTGATATTTTTTTGATGTAACCTGAAAACACCTTGTTTAATATTTCATCGTAACCAAGTTCAAGCTGTACATCATCTCCTACTTTTAAAAAATCGGTAATGTTTTTACGCTCGAGCGTATCTTTCTTTCCTTTGATCACTGCTTGTCTATATGCTCTTGGCAGCGTAATTGTACAGGTGTCGCTTAATTCTTTCAAGGAACTTTTACCACTTGATGAAGTGAGAGACGATGTCGTAATTTCGCCTAACTTTAGATGGCTAACCATATTGTAGTAATAGAAACTCATGATTCAAAAAGTTTAAAGCCAACATCCTTAATAGATCGAGCGTTAATTGAATACTGAATGGTGTCCTCAAATCCAACTACACCACTTATTTCGACTGATTTAAAATAAAGGAAGTCAATTCCCATTTCATAAAACTGAGTGCCTGAGCATTCAATTACATTGTTGTATTGAAATAATCGGCGTAATTGTTCTACTTGCTCACTGGGTCGGTTGTGGTTTTTCATATCGATCAAAATACCTTGAATCCGAATATCCCAAACTCCAGTGTTCCATACTTCAATCACTTCTACTTCATCACCTCGAAGCTCTGTTGTTATTAGGTTTTTTTCTTGAGAAAATGAAATAATTGGAGGTGGAGCAATTACATTTTCATACGATGCAGCACTTGGATCTGATTTCTTTTGAACAACAAAAGGAGAAGCTGCAAAATTCAATTCCTTGTCGTCATAACGAAAGGTGATGTCTTCAAAATTGACATCACCTTGATCGTAACTATGGAATTGGTAATCGGAATTTAAACGAATGAATCGAGGTAGATTTTCTCTACTCAAGAAACCAAAGGCGGCTTCAAAACGATATGATAAATCTACTAGCATTTTTATTCAATTTTTCCGATTATGCCCTTTTCTGATAACCATTTCAACTGCGACCATTTTTCTGCCCAAACTTCATCTGATAGTTCTTCAGGAAATGGTATTTTGAAATAGAAGGATAAAAGAGCGTTTATTTTTCTTTCAGGTTCGCGGTCGTCTCTGTGGTTAATACCAGAGCCACCGCTTAGAAGTTTTTTATGATCGCCTGTCTAATTGGAAACAGTTCTGCAATAGCTCCAACCGCTGTGAAGAATAGATTATCGTCTTCATTCACTTCATCTTTTGAAGTCAACAAACAATAGTTAATCAACAATTCTTGTGCTTTTTTCGGTTGTGCGTCTATGAAACGCATGTAGTTCGTTACCGTGTCTCGAGATGGAACTCGAACAATCACTTCCAACTGTTGCTTACCTAAATTATCCATCGGGAGCAAAACAGATTTTAACAAACCTTGCTTTGCTTCATTTTCATGACGAGAGGCAATTGCATCTCTTACTTCTTTAGAAACTTGAATCGTTCCTATCGTTTCTTGAACTGTTTTTTCTTTCTTGTCCATTTTTATTCGGGGTATTAAAAATTAAGCGTTATTGTATTCAATTCCCAACACGAACATTTCGTATTGCATTTGCAAGACCATGTCACCAGTAACTTCACGACCTTGTTTTTGAAATTTACATGTAATGGTATCATTCACCACAACATTAAATTCATTTACAAAAGTCACATTGATGTCAAATGGCGGAAGTTGTAACAAATCACCTGAACCTGTTGCTTTTTCCAAATCAACAATATCGTGCATCATGATCCCAACAGAACAGCTGTCCGAAATCTTACCTCGAGACCAACTTGTTGCCTTATTGGCTAGCGTATGGTTGAGCTGATGTTCTTGCTCTGTTGCATACGTTATTTCGGTGATGTTGATTGGAACACCGTTAATCGTACAATTAGCATCACCGCTGTCGTACGCTTTTTTATTTTTGATAACTGAAGCCATTAGTCAATTGTTTTATTGAGGTTAATATCTGCAACGATTTCGCCAATCGAACCGTAAGGCACGATTTTGAATCTCACTTTCAACTGCTTTTCGATTAATAAATCGGAGTTCGGATCGGTGTATGTTTTTCCTGCACTAATGTGTAGTCTGGATTGCATTAAGTTGAAAACTCCATCTCCTAATGAATCAAAATATTTCACGACTCCAACAGGAAGTTTTCCTGTT
>JAQVCM010000001.1 GCA_028689775.1 Crocinitomicaceae bacterium | reverse complement strand
TGTGTGATTTTTAGATTATGAGTAGCAAGGAAGGACGTGGTGATTTAACCGCAAAGGGTGCAAAGTTTTTCGCAGAGGGCGCGGAGAGTGAAAAGAGATTATTCTTGTGTGATTTTTTAGATTATGAGTAGCAAGGAAGGACGTGGTGATTTAACCGCAAAGGGTGCAAAGTTTTTCGCAGAGGGCGCGGAGAGTTAAAAGAGATTATTCTTGTGTGATTTTTAGATTTTTAATGGCTAAAAAATCGTTTAATTCTTTTTCTCTTTCAGGTGGACAATAAAAATATATTTTCGACTTCTTGACAGCTGTGCGCTGATCTTTGAATTTAACTACGCAAATTTTTCGATCAATATTTCCAATGTACATCGACGGATGGTAAGATGTTTGATTTCGGAATTCAAAATACTGAAAATCAACATAATGATAAACCTCTGAATTTCCTGAAAAATGATTTACAACTACGTGGTCTGTTCCTAACAACACACTTTTAATTCCTTTTTTTAGAAAATAAACAACGACAAAAAAAAGAAGTAAGACCATAACAAGTTTTCCGATCGTGCCAAACGAAAGAAACACAGCAATTAAGATTATTCCAAATAATGGAACAAGGACAATTAATTGTAGAAAAATAGCCACCCAAGATTCTCCATTGAACTTCAATTCTGTCATTCTATTCAATTTAAAGTGTTTTAAGGTCGTGAAATTAACAAAAAGCCAGGCAAAGTCGAAACCGCAAAGGGCGCTATGGAAAACGCAAAGAGCGCAAAGAATCTAACCTTTGCGCTCTTTGCGAAAAACTTTGTGAGTCTCTGCGGTAAAGTAAACCTATATTTCAGAGTCTCTTTTTGCAATCAACTCTTGAACTTTTTCTACTTGATTTTTAGAACCAGTAATGTATCCACAACGTTGGTGTAAAGTATGTGGAATAATATCCAACACTCTTTCTTTTTCTGTTACGGCTAATCCACCAGCTTGTTCAGCGATGAATGCCAATGGATTACACTCGTATAACAAACGCAACTTCCCTTTTGGTGCTGTTTTTGTTTTTGGGTAAATATAAATTCCTCCTTTGATTAAATTGCGGTGAAAATCGGCAACCAATGAACCGATGTATCTTCCTGAATAAGGTGTTTCAAAATCGTTTTCAAAAGATTGACAGTATTGAACGTAATCTTTAATTCCCGGGTGACAAATTTCGATGTTCCCTTCGTTCATTCCGTACAACCTGCTTTTTTCTGGCATCCGCATGTTTGGATGAGAAAGGCAATATTCACCGATGGATGGATCCAATGTAAATCCGTTAACGCCGTGACCTGTTGTGTAAACCAACATGGTAGAAGATCCGTATAAAATATATCCAGCAGCAACTTGTTTGTTACCTGGTTGCAACATGTCTTTCATAGTTGCCAATGTACCGGCTTCGGAAACTCTTCTGTAAATGGAGAAAATGGTACCAATCGAAACATTGACGTCGATGTTGGATGAACCATCCAAAGGATCGAACAAAACAACGTATTTCCCGAATTTGGAAATTTCACTTTCAAAAGCTACAAAATCGTCATTTTCTTCAGAAGCGATTCCACAAACTTCACCACCTGTTTCAAACATTTTGATGAATGCTTTGTCTGCAACAACATCTAGCTTTTGCTGCTCTTCGCCCTGAATATTGATTTCGCCTTGTGCACCAAGAATATCTTCTGTTAATCCTGCACGTCGAACATCTCTGCTGACCACTTTAGAAGCTACTACGATGTCGTTTAGTAAACGAGATAATTCGCCTGAAGCAAATGGAAATTCTGCTTGGCTGTCCATGATGAACTCATGTAGAGTGATTATTTTTGACATTCTTGGAAATTTTTAGTCAAATGTAAGAATAATTCACCGATGAAGATGGGATAATTTCATCAAATTGATTACCGTGGGAATCAGCAGTTCTTGATCGTAATAAAAATTAAAACGGGCTGAAAGCCCAACTTATTTTAACGGGATGCATCGCGTCCCGCTAGAAAAATAAAACATTCTTCCCGCGCCCTGTAAGGGCAACTTAACCGGAAATGGTTCATCGTGTTTGACTTTACGCTTTCACTTTACACAAGTCCATCCGATTTCCTTTGTTTTTAATCGGCATAGACAAACATTCAGGATCATTTGATTATCTTTGCCGAAAAATTATTTCAATGGCTTTAAAATGTGGAATTGTTGGACTTCCGAATGTTGGGAAATCCACTTTGTTTAACTGTTTATCGAATGCAAAAGCGCAATCTGCAAACTTTCCTTTTTGTACAATCGAACCGAATGTAGGAACGATTTCTGTTCCAGATCCGCGTTTGGAGAAACTAGAAAGCATTGTCAATCCAGAACGTGTGATGCCTACAACGATGGAAATTGTGGACATTGCTGGTTTGGTAAAAGGTGCTTCAAAAGGTGAAGGATTGGGAAATCAATTCTTAGCAAACATTCGTGAAACGGATGCAATTATTCACGTGATTCGTTGTTTTGATGATGGAAATATCATTCACGTGGATGGTTCTGTGAATCCAATTCGCGACAAAGAAGTAATCGACATCGAATTGCAATTGAAAGATTTAGAGACGATTGAAAAACGCATTACTGCAATTGCGCGCAACATCAAATCAGGTGATAAAGATGTTTTGAAAGAAAACGAAATCGCGCAACAAATCAAAAAACACTTGGAAGAAGGGAAATCCGTTCGTTCCATGGAGTTTGATGAGAAAGAAATCATCATTGCGAATAAATTCCAATTAATCACCTCTAAACCGGTACTTTACATTTGTAACGTGGATGAATCTTCAGTGAAAAATGGAAACGAATACGTAAATCAATTGCGGGAAAACGTAAAAGGCGAAAATGCGGAAGTACTGGTAATTGGTGCGAAAATTGAATCCGACATTACAGAATTAGAAACGTATGACGAAAGACAAATGTTCTTAGAAGAACTTGGTCTGGAAGAGCCAGGTGTGAATCGTTTGATTCGTTCTGCATACGCTTTGTTGAAATTAGAAACCTACTTTACAGCTGGAGTAAAAGAAGTTCGTGCTTGGACAATTACCAAAGGAATGACCGCTCCACAAGCAGCTGGTGTAATTCACTCTGATTTCGAAAAAGGATTTATCCGTGCTGAGGTAATGAAATACGAAGATTTCACCACTTTAGGTTCTGAAAATGCCGTGAAAGATGCTGGTAAATTTAAAGTAGAAGGAAAAGAATACATCGTTCAAGATGGCGACATCATGCACTTTAGATTCAATGTGTAAGATGAATGAAAAAGTTTTGAACTGAAAATAAAGTCATAAAAAAAGGCATTGATTATTTAAAATCAATGCCTTTTTTCTTTTGTGTGTTTTTGTTATTTCTTTGTAACTGGAATCGTAGCGTCAATCTTGATGATGTTTGCTACTTCAGCTGTTGGTTTTCCGATGTTAAAATCATTTCGGTCAACAGAAAACTTTGCGTTGAACGCATTGTTTTTGAACGTAAAAGGAATGGAAGTGTTTTTCTTAATCCCTCTAATTTCAAGGGTTCCTGTTGTTTTGTAACCTTGATCTGTTTTCTCAACTTTACTAGAAGTAAATGTGATGTTTGGATATTTTTCAGCATCAAACCACTTGTCGCTTTTGGCGTGTTTGTTTTGCAAAGCATTTCCTGTGTTGATAGAAGCAACTCCAATTTTCAAATTGAATTTTGACTTCGTCAAATCTTTGGAATCGAAATCAATATCTCCTGATAATTCGGAAAAAATTCCGCTTGCATCTTTACTGTCAAATTTCACTTCGTGCTTCGACCCAATCTTATAGGTTTGAATTACAGAAGTAAACGCAAGTGTAAGTACTGAAACGATCAAAAGTGCAGGTATGAATTTTAATTTTCTCATGTTGTATATTTATTTTGCGTTTTTGACTTTGTCGATTCAGTAAAGGTTAATCTCTTACAAATTCCAAATCAGCAATTAATTGAACTTCGTCGCTCAACATCGGTGCAGTAAAACCTGGTCCTACTCCAAAATCTGAACGTTTCACTTCTCCTGTGATTTTAAATCCAGAAACTGTTTTTTTCGTTTTTGGATTTTCGAAATTTCCAACGTGCGTTGCGTCTAAAGTCACTGACTTCGTAACACCGTGCATGGTTAAATCACCAACGATTTGCATTTTATTTCCTTTCAATGCTTTTACAGCTGTACTTTTGAAAGTCAATTTTTCAAATTTTGCAGTGTTGAAAAAATCTTCACTTCTCAAGTGTTCATCACGCATGTCATTGGCTGTATTGATAGAAGCTGCGTCTGCTGAGAATTCAAAAACTGCATCTGTAAAATCTGCTTTTGAACCTGTGATTTTTGTTTCGTATTTATTGAAATTTCCATTAAAATCAGAAACACCTAAATGTTTGATGGTAAAACCGATTCTTGAATGTACATTATCAACGTTGTAAACAAACTGGTTCACTGCTGAGAATGAAAAAAGTGCCAATGCGGCAACAAATAGGGTAACTTTAAATTTTTTCATGGTTCTGAATTTTAATTAAATTAATTGTTAAAAATATTTTGTGGTGCAAAGATGAATAAAATTATCTACCTAGGGAACTAATTATGCATTATTTAACAAAAAATAGAGAATAACAGATTTTGAATCTCCTTAGTAGGCTTTTGCCTGTTGGCTGTTGGCTGATTGCAAAAGCTAATAGCCAATCGCAAATAACCATTCACCAATCGCTTGCTATCCTTTGTAAACATACTTTTTAGTAATCGAAATTTCTACTGCTTTTCCTGGATAACCAATTGTGCTAAAACTAACAAATTTCATTTTTTTGGATGCGTGTTTCTTAACCGTATAACTGCCTGTTAAGTCATAAACCACATAATCCAAGTTGTCGAGATCTGGTCCTTCGCATTCTTCGCATAACTGCATATAATTCATTTGGAATGATTTTCCCTTGTTTTGAAACTGCCATTCAAAAAGCGCGTCTTCAGTGCCATTTTTCCACAAAGCTTTCGGAACGGAATCGTAAATGTCCACATCGCTTAAGATTTTCCATGTTCCGTAAATAGATAAACTGCTATCTTCAACTTGAACACCGGTAACGATCCAAACTTCGCCTTTCATAAGTTTTTTGGAATAACGCTTTTCTTTGTTGCAAGAAAAAAGCATAAAAAAGATGGATAAGATTGCAAAATATTTCATAAGTAGATAATTTGTTATTTAAAGGTCATATGGACCGCTTTAGCAGCCACGGAGTGAATCGCCATTTTATAGTCATTCTTGTTTAACTGCGTTGCTTGCTTCGCAGGTGTGTCAAACTATTCTTATGGCTTATTTCATAAGTTCGATTATTGAATGATTAATTGTTTGGTTTTGGATTCTCCAAAAGTACTGACTTTTACAAGATAAATGCCTTTGGAAAGGGTGGAAATATTCAATATATAAGTATTACCTCCATTATTTTCAACTGGAATTTCATGCTTTTTCCCGGTGATATCAAAAATACTTATAAATGCCTGATCGCCATAATCACCCTCAACCCATATCGTGGTATGCTTGTCAGTAGGATTTGGATAAAGCTGGAAATCTATAACATTTTGAGAAAGATTTGAATTTGCAAGAGAATCTTTGTATGCAATGTATTGTAATACTTTTGCTGAAGCCTTATTAGCCTGGTAAGAAGGTAAATTCGGATTGGTTCCAGTACAGAAATCTGCTAAATATGTTGCACTAACTTGCGGCATTGGGGAAGAATAATTCAAAACAGGTTCTATGAATAATGAAATCTCCGGAGAAATAATACTTTCTGGATCAGTGTAAATATCATTGCTGGCAATGATATTTACATAATAGTTTCCAGTTACACTTAAGTTTCCTTGAATATTAACATTGTTCCTAGTTTTGCAAGTATAAGCATTCCCCGTCAGTTTACATCCTTCAACCTGCTGACCGCTAAAAACTGTTTCATTGAATAGCAAATTTTCCTTGTACTGTAATATATTGCCCGCACTGTTTTCCAGATTCGGTATTATCTCAGAAGTCAAGGGATTGATATTGGCTGGATCAACCTGATAAGTGAGATTCAGCGTTGCAGTATTGTTGTAGCCATCAAAATTCAAAGAATTGAATTCAACATCAATAATGAGTTTCAACCTTACTTCGAAATCATATTCATATCCGTACGTTACAGGATCAACCTGTACTGGCTGCACAAACGCATTTGTGTTGTTAAAGAAAACACTTCCATCGCTTAAAGTGGTGAAAGAATAATACATCGGCAAGGAAGTTGGTGTAAATGGAAGGTCAGTATACCGAAAATTGATCGCTTCGTTCCTAATTCCGACCTCAGTCACAAAAGGCCCAAATGCATTTAAAGGCAGATATGGAGAGATATACTTCACAGCAGATTTGTAAGTGGTTGGCACTTCATATGGATAATTGAAGTTAAAATAGGGACTGGGAATTCCATGTCCATAATGATATTGATTATTTCCAGCAATCAAAGGTTCGAATACATTTTCCTTGACATTGGTTATATTTACATTTACCTGATGGTTCGGATCTACAAATGAATTTGAAATCGTTGGAGTAGTAACTGTTGTCGCTTTTGGTTTTGCAGTTATTTCATATGCTGCCTGAATATTGTAGTTCTTGATATCTAGGGCAGGATTGAAAGCATATTTCAAAGGTGCACCCAATTGAATCTGGAATTGTTTTGTCCATGCCTGATATCTATAAAGGAATGAACTGTAATGCCCGTTTCCGTGATAATGTGTTCTTTGCAAGATCGTATTTTCTGGACTCTGGACTGATTTCGCAAGATTGACCTTAGGTCCTTCCAGGAGAGTAAATATTCCAAGAAGATCGTTGTATATAGGATATTGAAATACATCATCCCAAGTATTCAATGGATTGCTGGTCGCAGTATTTCCACGTGTTTAACCATATGTTCCAGGCAGAAAAAAAGTAGGACCTACTTTATTTGTATTTGTCGTAATCTTACCTTCAAAATTCATTTCCGAATAAGTCACACTATTGGTAGGCTGTGCCGGCTTGCCCGTTTCAGGTTTTATTTCAAAATTGCTACTGATAAATGTATTGGCATCTTCGCCAAAAATCTGCTTCAGAACTTTGAACAATTCCTTTTCATCCAGTTTCTCGTATTGCCCGTTTACTTTCTTAATGATCCCCTGAACTGCTTTTGTAGATCTTTTGAACCAATCTGCATCATCCACGGTTGTTCCCCAAACGTTGTAATTAGCCGAAGCAAGATAATTCAGGGCATATGAAGCCCCCGCATTTTTAAGTATTGTAGGTAGCAAGCTTGAAGTAAAACCTCCACTTAAAGTAGTAGCGGCTGAAAATGCATATTTGCAAAATTTCAATATCGCCAGGTTGTTGTTAACCTTGGCATTATGTTTTTGAACAGCTGCCAGATCCTGCTGATATTTCTCATATCGCTTGATATAATCGTTCAGCGTATTTGTCACCGACTTATTGATTACCATACCTTGCTCCGCATTTTTCGTTATGTCATTATAATTGAAGCTACTTAAGAATTCACTTGGATTCACTTCCATTTCATTGGTCATAATATCATTGTCTGTAATAGCGACCTCACGTCCGTATAGCTTCAATGTCTGTTCCTTTATATGCGTAAATTGAAGCCCTAGTATAGAAGGAGTATTACAAGAACAAGGATCATAAGCTACCTGAAAATCCACACTAGCCCAACGTGACAATTCTGTAACGGCTTTCCCCACCGTCAGCGCTCTTATTATGGTTGTAGGTTTATCTAAAGGCTTATCCTCACCTTCATAAAGGCGCAATAATCCTGAAAGATTGTGATTTTTCTTGCTTTTGTCGGTGAAAAACAATTCCACAGAAAGTGCATCTGCACTGTTGCTGATTTCCGAATCGGGCCCCATTCCAACAAATACACGTATTATTGCCTTGTACTTGTTATATAAGATAACGTAGGGCAGTGCAGAGTACATGTTTGATTCAAGTAATGTAAGGTCATCTGGATATTTCCCCACATTTATCAGAAGAAGTTCCCATCCCTCTGAAGGCAAATGCTTGTGAGCCGAAGATTCATTGTAAATGTACGAATAATGCTCACCCAACTGTGAATTGCTCAAGCTCGTCTTTGGTCCAAGGGATATATTATTGAAAGACATATTGGGTAGTGGAAAGGAATTTTGATTCCAATTTGTGGAGTTTTTATACCTTGCTCCATTTGTCAAAGGTAGGTTTGTGTTCAACGGAGCTGTCCAATTGGTCGACACGGGTGCATAAACCGCATCACAAATAGTGGTAAGGGTCTGCCCGTGTATATTGATTGTACATACACTAAGCGTGATTAAGAACAGTAGATTTTTTTTCATATGTCTATAATTGTTTTTTTTTAAAATCATATGGTATCGCCATTTTATAGTCATTCTTGTTTAACTGCGTTGCTTGCTTCGCAGGTGTGTCAAACTATTGTCATGGCTTATTTCATATGTAGATAATTTGTTTTTTAATGGTCATATGGACCGCTTTAGCAGCCACGGAGTGAATCGCCATTTATAGTCATTTTTGTTTAACTGCGTTGCTTGCTTCGCAGGTGTGTCAAACTATTGCTCATAGCTCATAGCTTATTCCATAAAATTATAATTTTCTTCCTTTGTAATGATAATTCCTGTTCGGACTGACCATTCTGTCTTCAAAAATAAATTCAGCCTCCTGATTCAGTTTATACCTAAAATATCCTATTAATTTCCAGCGCATCTGAAATTCCCTGTAATTATTAATCAATGCATCAGTCTGGATAGTATCTTGATTCCCATGATGGTTGATAATCCTTACTCCATTACCTGTAGATTGTGAGTTGTTGTAAAAATAATCTATGGTAATGTCGACACTGTCTGATGAATTGCTGTCCTTCATCCGGTATGTTCCTTCCATCAACGTAGTATCCATCGTCTGCAGTGAACCGTTGTGGTTTGCAACATGAAACCATTTAACTAGTGTGTCGATTCCATCATCCAGGGGGAAACAAATGCTGTTGGGCTTCTTTTTTACAATCAGAGTAACTGGGATATCCTGGCCACTGAACTGACTGGGAAAATATCTGCCAACAGTCTGACTGCTCAAGGTTTCATTACCAATCAGCCAAGTATATTGAGCTTGATCTGTTTTAGCTGAAAACCTAACATTTCGCTCTGCAAAAATGGTGTCTGTTTCTGTAATAAGTTCATTATTCGGAATATTATATGCGGCAATTTCGCTAATGGTAAAATCAGCACTCACTTCCTCCGCACAATCACAATCTTTATTCAATTCCGACATTTGAGGTTGCTCTTTTTTACATCCCACTAAAAACATTCCTGCGGACAGCACAAAACTGAAAGTGAAGAAAAGAATAAATATTTTCATAATTTAAAAGTTTAGATTAATTGATGACTTTATTAAAAATTTCGCATACTATAACTTTCTTCCGCGGAGATCACGAATTACTAATGGACCATTATCAATTTCTCTATAGCTATATAACAACTCCACTACATTGTCTAAACGAAGATATATCTTTCCTACAGTTAAATTCTTACATCCACTATTATAACTAGTTGACCCCGATGACTGTGCATAACGGTAGCTTCTGCCGTTTGTGAGTAAATTCTCAGCGGTACAAACAGACCCTTGCTTATCGAAATTTGTAAAGTCCATTGCATAGCATTCGTTAGGAGATGGACCGTATTGGAATTCGATATTGACGTCAAATGAATCAATGCTATTTAAGGGAGCAACTCTGAACGTGCCTTCCAATAAATGGGGACTCATACAACGGTCAAATACATGAAAAACTTTGGTGATTGAATCATAGCCGTCGTCATTTGGAAAGCATATCTTGTTGGGGTCTTTTTTTACAACCAAGGTGATTGGAATGTCATGACCAATCCATTCTGTACCAAAAAATTTAGAGGTCTCTTTTTCTGTTTCAATTTCCGCACCAATGTACCAAGTATATTCAGCGTTTTTCTCTTTCGCTCGGAAATAAACGTTTTTGGCATGTAAAACGTTATCGGTGAGGGTTAATACAGAATTTAAAACTTGCGTATTCTGCTCTAAAATGTCAAAATCTGCACTTATTTCCTTTGCACAATCACAAGGGTCTTTAACCGCTGACATCTGAAGCTGTTCCTTTTTACAGGAAACCAGTATCAGAAGCGCAATTGTCATATAAAAATAGTTCTTCATAAGTTTTCATTTAAAGTCTTCTGCCCAGGTATTTACGAACTTTATAATCGGGATGACCCTCATAGTAAAAATTGATATTCATTTCGAAAACACCATCTAAACGGTTGTGGAAATCACCATTAATAAGGTCACACATTCCTCCGTTTTGAAAATAAATTTGCCGGTAATTCACTCTCCAAACATTTTGATTACCGATACAAGCAGTGCCATATCCATCATAATTTTCGATACTCAAAAGGGTGTTTACAGGATTTAATCTGGTCAAATAAATTTTAATATCAAAACTGTCTGGTAAATGATCTGATTTTACTCTATAACTTGCTTCAATAGAGCCATAGTCAAAATCTGTCCCCGTATCATTTATGTAAGGACTGACGGTGAGTGTTTTTGTAATCGAGTCATATCCATCATCCATCGGCAAACAAATCTTATTCGGTTTCTTTTTTACGACCAGTGAGATGGAAATACTTTGTCCAATTAGTGATTCATTAAAATAGCGGATCACCTCTTTGGTGGTAAGTACTTCCTGGCCAATATACCAGGTGTATTCAGCATCTTCTTCCAGAGCCCTGAATTGTACATTTTTATTTTTAAATATTGTATCCGTGGGCGTAAATTTATTAGAGGATGAACCTGGAGGCCTAGCCATCTCCTCCATCAAAAAATCAGCATTCACCTCCTTCGCACAATCACAACCTTTATTCAATATTGACATTTGAGGTTGTTCCTTTTTACAGGAAGCCAGTATCAGAAGCGCAATTGTCATATAAAAATAGTTCTTCATAAGTTTCTTTTTTAAAGTCTTCTGCCCAGGTATTTCCGGACTTTATAATCGGGGTGGCCTTCATAGTAAAAATTGATGTTCATTTCAAAAACACCATCCATGCGGTTATGTAAATCACCATTGATTAAATCGCAAACGCCAGCATTATGAAAATAAATTTGTCTATAATTTGATGTGTAAATATTGTTGTGATTATTACAAATTGTACCTAAACCATCATAGTTCTCGATATTTAAATATGCATTCACAATGCTTTCACGTGTCATAAAAATTTTCAAATCAAAGCTATCTTGTAAATGAGTTGATTTTACCCTGTAGCTACCTTCAAGTGATCCAAATTCAAAATCTGAACCGGTATCATTAATGAAGGGACTCACAACTAGTACTTTCTTAATAGAATCATATCCGTCGTCTAGCGGTAAACAAATATTGTTTGCTTTCTTCCTGACCACCAACGTAATAGGAATATAAGTACCAACGAGTGATTCATTGAAATAGCGGATCACTTCTTTGGTCGTAAGCACTTCCTGGCCGATATACCAGGTATATTCAGCATCTTCTTCTATTGCCTTAAACCGCACATTCTTATTTTTAAAAATTGTATCAGTTAAAGTAAATCTGTTCCATGGCTGTTCTACTCCTTGAGCTGACATCTCTTCCATCAAAAAATCAGCACTCACTTCCTTTGCACAATCACATCCTGCATTCAATGCAGACATTTGCGGTTGCTCTTTTTTACAGCCCACCAAAAACAATCCTGCTCCCAATAGACAAATCAAATACTTTCTCATAGATTCTATATTAATCTTGTAAAACTAAATTTACGGCTTTTCCTCCAAAGCTTTCAACCTTACTTCCAATTGTAGAATGTACAAGGTCAATTCTTCTGTTTTTTCAAGCAAAACTCGGTTCATTTCACCTAAGTCGACACCAGTTTCGGTGTATTCTTTTGCAGAAGGAACATTTGGTAGATGACGATTTAAAGTAAGATAAGTTCTCAATTCAGAAAGCGGCATTAATTGATAAGAAGGGTCAAAAACATAATCGGGGATATTATTTAAAGTGGTGGTATATTTTCTCGCAAATACCTCTCCATTTGCTTTTACAGAAAAATTTCTTGTAGTACCGGTTGTGCCCATTACCTGAATAGCATTATCGGTCGTGTTAGTACTCCGAATGGAAATTCCATATTTACCACTGCTAACAGTATGGATATATAGTCCATTGTCTCCTCCAGATAAATTAAATTTAGCAAAGGTTGCTGCAGAACTTTGTGTAGCACCAGAAAAAATCCGTTTTGTAGAGGCTGAAAAATTCATAGCTAATCCAGGAACTTCGAACTGTAATGTCCCATTGGATTCTAAGTTTTCTAGCACTAGGTTGGCGTCGCTCAATCGTAAATTAGCGCCATCTGTGGTTGTTAATCCAATTGTTGAATTCGTTAATTGGAAACGACTTGTTTTTCCATAATACGTCGTATAACCAGGATATGAAGGAGTTATTAAATTCCCTAAGATGTCATAAACAGCTGACTGTTCAGGATATGTTATAGAATAATCACTTGTTCCGTGAATATGCAAATTACTTTTGGGGGCATTCGTTCCAATTCCTACGTTTCCAGAAGTCGGCCAAGGATTGGAGTTGTTCTGTGAGAATATAAAAGAACTCACAGTCAATAATAGAGTAGAAAGTATTGTTTTCATGTGTTTTTTTTCGAAATATAGTGAGAATAAACAAAAGAGTGAGTAATTACTGAAAATAAAATTGCTCTATTTTCTATTTGCCCGCATGATTTTAGAAGCGGAAATAAGCGAAAGTATTTTGACCATAAAGATTGAAACATCCCAAAATCAATAATTTCAGTTGAACTTTCGATACATCACTTCCTTCGCACAATCACAACCTTTATTCAATTCCGACATTTGCGGTTGCTCCTTTTTACAGGAAACCAATATCAGAAGCGCAATTATCATATAAAAATAGTTCTTCATAAGTTTTCATTTAAAGTCTTCTGCCCAGGTATTTCCGGACCTTGTATTCAGGATGGCCTTGATAGTAAAAGTTAATATTCATTTCAAACACACCATCCATGCGGTTGTGGAAATCACCATTGATTAAATCGCAAACACCAGCATTTAAAAAATAAATTTGTCTGTAATTTGCTTTCCAAACGTTGTTGTGGTTATCACATATCGTCCCATACCCGTCATAGTTTTCTATATGTAGATATGAGTTCACTACACTTTCTTTCGTTAAATAAATTTTAATGTCAAAACTATCTGGTAAGTGTTCCGATTTAACTCTGTAGCTGGCTTCAATTGAGCCAAATTCGAAGTCTGTTCCAGTATCATTTATATACTGGGTAACCGTTAGTGTTTTCGTAATAGAGTCATACCCATCATCCAATGGTAAACAAATGTTATTTGGTTTCTTTTTTACAACCAGTGAAATAGGGATATTTTGCCCAGCAAGTGATGCATTGAAATAACGAATCACTTCTTGGGTTGTCAGCACTTCCTGTCCAATGTACCAGGTATATTCAGCATCTTCTTCCATTGCCCTGAATTGTACATTCTTATTTTTGAAAATTGTATCTGTTGATGTAAACTTGTTGGATGATGCACCTGGGAACTCGGCCATCTCTTCCATCAAAAACTCAGCACTCACTTCCTTCGCACAATCACATCCTTTATTCAATTCTGACATTTGAGGTTGTTCTTTTTTACATCCCACTAAAAACATTCCTGCGGACAGCACAAAACTGAAAGTGAAGAAAAGAATAAATATTTTCATAATTTTAAGTTTGGATTGATTGATTACTTTTATTAAAATTTGGAATGCTATAATTTTCTTCCCTCATAGTACCAGTCCAGTTTCTGCATATAACCGCCAAAAACCGGTCCTCCGTTAATGGCTACCATAGAATGAAATTCGAGTAAGGCACTTTTGTTCAATCTGTTCTCGATTGTGCCCGAAATACCGTTACAATAATCAATTACTCCAGCATAATTAAATTTCAATATTCTATATCCAACGTAATCCACTTGACGAAGTTGATCTTGATTGCACAAAGTACCTGTGCCATCAAAATTAGAAATATCTACTATTCTGTCCCCTTCGTAATCCCGGGCATTTACACTAATATCAATACTGTCGCCAATTCCGTTTTTATTTTTCACGCGATAGGTTCCTTCAATGGGTCCAAAATCTATCTCAGCATTGTCACCATAATATATTGGAAACTGTGAAACATGGAAAACCTTTGTGATGGAATCATACCCATCATCATTTGGAAAGCAAATGTTATTGGGTGCTTTCTTGACCACCAAAGTGATGGGGATATCGAAACCAGCCCATTGACTTCCAAAATGACGACTTGCTTTTTGGGTGGTAAATTGTTCCGTACCAATGTACCATTTGTATTCTGCATCCTGCTCCAATGCCGAAAATCTAATTTGTTTGTTATGAAAGGTTGTATCGGTTAAGATCCATAAATCTTCTATAGTAGAAGCAATTTCTTTAATCACAAAATCAGCACTCACTTCTTTCGCACAATCACAAGGGTCTTTAACCGCTGACATCTGAAGCTGTTCTTTTTTACATCCCACTAAAAGCAAACCTGCGCTTAGCAGATAAATCAACTGTTTTTTCATCGATTCTAATTTTAATTCTAATTTGACTCTGAGCATAATAGCAGCAGAAAAGTCCAATAAATAGTAAGAGATATTTCATTTTGTCTTTTTTTTAAAGTTTTCGACCACGATAGTAATAATGTACATTGCTGTCATATTTGAATCTAAATGTGGCGATACCATCTATTCCTAATTTAAATTTCCCCCACACATATCCTTTTGCAAAACATTCTCGATAATTCATAAGTGCGGGATTGATGTGGATGGAGTTGTTTCCAAGCCCATCATAATTATATACATCAAAATACATTGAAATTCCTTGAAAGGGTTCTCCTGGTACATAGTCAATCGTCATGTCTATGCTGTCACTTAAATGACTTCCTTTGAGTCTGTATGTTCCCTCGAGAAGTGTGGTATCAATGTCATAATCTTTGCTTTTGAAATAAATATTTTTAACAATGGAATCGTATCCATCGTCGTTGGGTAAACAAATAAAATTTGGTTTTTTACGCACGACCAAGGTAATTGGAATGTTTGTAAATTGGTGAGATAAATCAAAATAACGGGCAACTTGTTCTCCAGTTAGAATTTCACTGCCAATGTACCATGTATATTCAGCATTTTTTTCAAGTGCTGTAAAAATAACGTTTTTAGCAGCAAAAGAAGTGTCTGTGTTGGTTTTAAAAAAATGATTCGTATCGCTCATAAATTGATAACCAAAAGCTTCCTCCATCAAAAAATCAGCACTCACTTCTTTCGCACAATCACAACCTTCACTCAATGCCGACATTTGCGGTTGTTCCTTTTTACAGCCCACCAAAAACAATCCTGCTCCCAATAGACAAATCAAATACTTTCTCATAGATCCTAATTTTAATTCTATAAACATATCTTTACGGCTTTTCTTCTAACGCTTGGAGTCTTTCCTCTAATTGTAGAATGTACAAGGTCAATTCTTCTGTTTTTTTATTCGCTAATTTAATAAAAAGAAACGAGCGAGTGAGTGAGTGAGTGAGTGAGTGATTACTGAAAATAAAATTGCTCTATTTTACTATTTGCCAACATCATTTTAGAAGCGGAAATAAGCGAAAGTATTTTGACCATGAAGATTGACACAAACCAAAATCAATAATCTCAATTGAACTTTAGATTCGTCACTTCTTTTAATTATATTTGTAAGACGATTAAAAAAATTCACATTACAGATATAAAAAATGGAAACATCAAACATTCTTGCTAATAATCCAAATTTGAAATCGTGGGTAGAAGTACCTGCTAATTCAGATTTCCCAATTCAAAATCTTCCTTTCGGAATCTTCAAAACCCGTTCTCAATCAGAACGAGTGGGTGTGCGAATCGGAAATCAAGTTCTTGACTTAAAAGCATTGTATGTTTTGGGTTATTTAGAAAACTTACCGTTCGAAGCATCAGACTTTGAGAATAAGTTTTTGAATGATTTGATGGGTAAAGGAAAAAAAGCTACTCGTGATTTAAGAAATCACATTTCAAAATTATTGAGTCACGATTTTGAAGATTTGAAAGTGAACCAACATCACGTAGATCAAGTTTTGATTGCTGCTGATAAAATTGACATGTGTTTACCTGTTCAGATTGGTGATTATACCGATTTTTATTCGAGTAAAGAACATGCAACAAACGTTGGAACCATGTTTCGTGACCCAGCAAATGCATTGTTGCCTAACTGGTTATGGATTCCTGTCGGATACCACGGAAGAGCGAGCTCAGTAATTGTTTCTGGACAGGCGATTCACAGACCAAAAGGGCAAATTAAACCAGATCCAACACAAGACCCAATTTTTGCTCCATGTAGAAATCTGGATTTTGAGTTAGAAACTGGATTCATCACCTACGAAGGAAAACCATTGGGAGATTCTATTTCTACTGCAGAAGCGGAAGATTTTATTTTTGGAATGTGCTTATTCAACGACTGGTCAGCACGCGACATCCAAACCTGGGAATATGTTCCATTAGGGCCATTTTTAGCAAAAAACTTTGCGTCAAGCATGTCACCATGGATTGTTACTTTAGATGCACTTCAGCCGTTCAAAGTGGCGAGTCCAACTCAAGTTCCAGAGGTATTGGATTACCTTAAATGCGATGCTGATAAATCTTATGATATCAATTTAGAAGTTTTGATTGAACCAAAAGGTGGTTCAGAAAACTTGATCTGTGAATCCAATTTCAAATACATGTATTGGAACATGTCACAACAATTAGCACACCATACTGTAAACGGATGCAACATCCGTTGCGGAGATTTAATGGGTTCTGGAACCATTTCAGGTCCAACACCAAATTCCTATGGATCGATGTTGGAATTGGCTTGGAAAGGAACTAAACCATTGAAAATGAATGACGGAACAGAACGTAAATTTATTCACGACAACGACACTGTAATCATGCGTGGCTACTGTGAAAAAGATGGCGTTCGCATCGGATTTGGAGAAGTGTCAACAGAAATTTTACCTGCTAAATAAAAGCGTGAATGAGTGATTTCCAACTAAATGAAGTCGACCTAGAACAGGAACGAAAGGAAATTCTAAGAGCATTTAAAGGTCTTTTAAGAGCCGTTAAAACGCGCTCGAGAGAACAAACGAAAATGATTCGGAAGGCTTTTGACGTAGCTGTGGAAGCGCATAAAGACATGCGTCGGAAATCTGGAGAACCATATATTTATCATCCGATTGCTGTGGCGCGAATTTGTGCAGAGGAAATGGGATTGGGTACAACAAGTGTCATTTGTGCCTTGTTGCACGATACCGTGGAAGATACACACATCACTTTACAAGATGTGGAAGATTTGTTTGGTGTAAAAACGCGAACGATCATTGATGGCTTGACAAAAATTCCGGAAGTATTTGACGAAAATGCTTCCATTCAAGCAGAGAATTTTAGAAAAATGATTTTGACCATTTCGGATGACATTCGGGTGGTATTAATCAAGTTGGCAGATCGCTTGCACAACATGCGTACTTTGGATAGCATGAAGGCTGATAAACAGCTAAAAATTGCTTCCGAAACAAAATTTTTATACGCACCATTGGCACATCGATTGGGTTTGTATTCTGTCAAAAGTGAACTGGACGATTTGGCGTTTAAATATACTGATTCAGAAGTTTACAAACAGATCGAAAGCAGTCTAAAATCAACGCAAGATGTCCGAAATCGTTTCATTCGAAAGTTCATTCAACCTTTGAAAGAAGCATTGCAATTTGAAGGATATGTGTTTGATATGAAAGTACGCACAAAATCCATCTCTTCCATTTGGAAGAAAATGCAGACCAAAGAAATTCCTTTTGAGGAAGTATATGATTTATTTGCGATTCGAATCATCGTAGATACTCCAATTGAACTGGAAAAATCGGATTGCTGGAGAATTTACAGCATCGTAACCGATTTTTATCAGCCAAGTCCAGAAAGATTAAGAGACTGGATTTCAACACCTAGAGCAAACGGATATGAATCTTTGCACACCACCGTCATGTCTCCGCAAGGAAAATGGGTAGAAGTGCAAATTCGTTCCAAAAGAATGGATGAAATTGCCGAAAGAGGTTTGGCTGCGCACTACAAATACAAAGAGGATAAATCAGAAGATTCAAAATTTGACCGTTGGATTGCCGAGATTCGGGAGTTGATGGACAATCCAGAATTGAGTGCAATGGATTTCGTGAATGAATTCAAAATGAATTTATTTTCTGATGAAATATACGTCTTTACTCCGAAAGGAGAATTGCGTGTATTGCCAACTGGCGCAACAATTTTAGACTTCGCGTATGATATTCACACCGACATTGGCGATACCTGTATTGGTGCAAAAGTGAACATGAAATTGGTTCCTTTAAGTTATCAATTACAAAATGGTGATCAAATCGAAATCATCACTTCGGAGAAACAAAAACCGAATGAAGATTGGTTGCGAATGGTTGCATCTGCTCGTGCGAAACAAAAAATAAAATCATCACTCAACGAGGAAAGAAAAGCAATTTCCTTGGATGGAAAAGAGATTTTAGAACGTAAATTCAAACAATTTAACATCCGTTTTATTGGTGAAAACTTGACAACTCTCGAACGTTTTTATGACATGCCTTCTACCGGAGAATTGTATTTTAGACTTGCGAAAGGGAAAATCGATTTATCGCGTTTACGAGAAATGGAAAATGTCAATGGAATTTTGCAAATTGAAAAGAAAAATGCGCAACCCAAAGACAAACACGAACTGGATGTTTATCCAAAGATCAACAAAAAAGAAGATGTTTTAATCATTGGTGAAGATTTTAAAAACATTCAATACCGACTTGCAAAATGTTGTAATCCAATTCCTGGAGATTTAGTTTTTGGTTTCATTACCACCAACGACGGAATTAACATTCACCGAAACAACTGTGTGAATGCAGAGCACTTACAATCAAAATTAGCCTATCGCTGTGTAAAATCTAAATGGAAAAGTCAGAAACTAGAATCGCATTTAGTTTCCCTACGATTGATTGGTATTGATGACGTTGGTATTGTAAACAAGATCACAGAAATCATTTCAAACGAGTTGAATGTCAACATGAAATCCATTTCTTTTGAAGCGAATGATGGCTTGTTTGAAGGAAAAATATCTGTTTTGGTTTACGACCGGGAGCATTTGGATCAATTGACTCAGAAATTTGAATTAATTGAAGGAGTGAAACGCATCGAACGTTGGCATACCGAAGGAGAAGAAGAAAATCTCGACGATACAGTTGAAGATGTATTGTCTTAAAATGAGAATCATTTATATGTACCATTAATTCCTCAAATTTCTATGCAGATTTTCAGGAAAGAAAGGTTCAGCGGGATGAAATTATTTTTTATTAACCTGAGTTCGATTGTAAGATCGAGATTTATATTTCAATGAATGAGTATAATACGAGAAATTTTAAATAGAAAATAGTGGACTATTTTCTATTTAAAATGACGAAGTAGGATACCATTTATTGGAAAGCTGAACAAAGAGAATTCTGAATAGTTTATTGTAATCTCATTATCAGCGATATAAATTCGATGGGATAGTCGAACTCAGGTTATTAGACAACGTTGAAGTTTTATATAAGTTTACCAATTAAAAAGCAACACCCCTAATCCTATGAAAAAAATACATTTCTTTCTTTTCGCACTGTTGCTCGTCAGTTGCTCCACCAAAAACGAGGGTTTTATAGAAGAAAATCAAAACGACGCTGAAATGATACAACGTGATTCGATCGAAACTCTTGAAAATCAAGCAGACGATTTATCTCTAGTTATTGTTCCAACGGCTGATTCAATCCATAAAATAATTCAAGAAGAAAAAGCGTCTTGCAACTCCTGTGATTGTGTGAATGATCCCATGGGTGGTTCTATGGCTGAAATAGCAATTTGCAGTACTTTGGAAAGCCTTGCTATTAAACTGAAAATGTATGAAGTTTACGAACAAATTCAAAAAAAATATGCCGATTCTCCTGTTTTTCTGAAAGCATTAGAAAAATCTCAAAAAAGATGGATTCAACTGCGTGAAGCTGACATGGAAATGCTGTTTGCCCAGGAAGAAAACACTGAATCCGGAAGCGGCTGGTCAGAATCTCTTTGCTGGACGGAGCACCTCAAAGAATTAAGAGAAGCACGCATCAAAAGACTTAGAATTTGGTTGGATAAATTGCCGAAAGGTGAGATTTGTTATCCTTCGGTGAAAAGATAAAAAACAAGGCATAAAAAAACTCAGTTACTTTAAAAATAACTGAGTTTTTTATTTCTGTTCAATCTATGTTTATCTTTTTACCATCGTCGCAAAATCTTTTGCGAAGTACGTCAAAATTGCATCAGCTCCAGCGCGTCGCATGCTCAAAAGCATTTCGCTCATCACCGGTTCGTAATTTAACCAACCTTTTTGTGCTGCAGCATAAACCATCGCACATTCGCCACTCACGTTATAAGCCGTAATTGGAATGTTGAAATTCTCTTTCAATAAATGAATCACATCCAAGTAACACAATGCTGGTTTGACCATCAACATGTCAGCACCTTCGTACAAATCCAATTCAGCTTCAATCAAAGCTTCGCGCTTGTTTGCCGGATTCATTTGATACGTTTTTTTATCGCCGCCTTTTGGAGCGGAATCCAAGGCATCGCGGAACGGATTGTAAAATGCACTCGCATATTTCACAGAATACGACATGATGCTTGTATTTTCATAACCTGCATCGTCCAAAGTTTCGCGAATCAAACCAACGCGGCCGTCCATCATGTCTGAAGGTCCGATGATGTCCACACCAGCTTGCGCTTGTGCCAAGGACATTTTTGCCAAAATTGGTAAGGTTTGATCGTTGTGAATTTCTCCGTTGATTACCAATCCATCGTGACCGTCGGAAGAATATGGATCCATTGCCACGTCACTCATGATTGTCATTTCAGGAAACTCTTGCTTCAAGGTGCGAATTGCTTCCAAGTAAAAATTATCAGAAGCATAACTATACGAAGCGATTTTATCTTTCAAGGATTCGTCCACCGCTGGAAATAAATCATAGGTATAAATTCCCAATTTCATGCACGCTTCCACTTCTGGAAGTAAAGTATCTAAACTCCAACGGAAATTATTTGGCAAAGAAGTAACTTCACTTTTGATGCCTTTTCCATCCACTAAAAACATCGGATAAATTAGATTTTCAACGCCTAATTTAGTTTCCTCAACCATCGCTCGAATGGCTGCGTTTTTTCTATTTCTTCTGGGTCTGGTGTACATCATGATCTAAAAATTAATTCCACAAATTTAAAGTTTATACTTTGGTTGAGTGTCATTGTATTGTCAGATTTGATAATAATTTTCTTTGAAAATAAAACGTTTAATCATTGCTCAACAACCGAAACTACTGAACCACAAATTGAATCACTTTATCAGCACCTGCTATTTGAAAGTAATATACACCTTTGGTTAACGTGTTGGTTTGAATCGAGGTCAACGCTCCTTCAATTGTACCATTTAAAACTACTCTTCCAGAATTTTCAAAAACCACAAATAAACTTCCTTCTAAGTTATTGGATTGAATATATACAAAATCTGTTGTTGGATTTGGATACAGCGTAAATGCATTTACTTCAACTTCTGAAATAGAAGCTGTTGAACTCTGTTTTGTCGTAAAACTCCATTCGTCCGTCCACGAACCCCAAGTTCCATTTCCAAAAGATCTTACGCGCCAATAATACGTTTTTGAAGGCAAAAAGTTATTGATGGACTTTGTAGAAGTTGATGAAGTATATGTCTGAGGCGTTGTTGAAAAACTTTGAGTGGTATCAATTTGAACTTCATAACTGGTAGAACCTGTATTGTCTGACCAATCCAGCGTTATAGAAGTATAGTTTTGATTCGAAGCACCATCTGTCGGGCTAATTAAATAAAAATTATCCAAACCATTGGTTTTAAAACTCCAAACTGTCGTTGAGGTTCCCCAGTTTGTTCCATCAGAAGCTTTTACTCTCCAAAAGTACTCCGTATTTGGAAGTAAATTTGTTGCTGTATAAGAAGATGTAGAAACGCTTTGAGTTTGAGATGAGCTGAAAGTTTGGTCATCATCTATTTCAATTTCATACGATGTTGCGCCAAAAGCATCTGTCCAATCCATCACCAAATTGGAAAAAGAGCGATCAATTGCTAAGTTTAATGGAGATGTCAATTGAAAGCTATTTAAGTCTGCAACATCGTCCCCAACGTATCTTGCTATTGCAAAATCATTTCCAGCATAACCAACTGCAACGATTTTATTATCTGCCTGGATCGCCATATCGAAACATTCATTTAAAGCATTGGTACCAAAAGTAGTGTTCACCATTCCATTTGTCCCAAAATTAAGGTCAATGGCTGAAGTAGAAGTCAATCTTGCCAAAGAAAATGATTTATTATTTGTTGTTCCTGACGAACCTGCCATTACATATTTTCCATTATTATCCTCCGCAATTCGATATGATGTCGCACTAACACCAGACCCGAAATCTACTTTTCTATTCCAAGAAGTTGTTGTTCCTGTAGCACTTATTTCTAAAGCAGTGAAGTCGTATCTAATTGTAGATGTATACGCTCCTCCAGAAAGAATCATGTTGTTATTCGACTTTAAAATCATGGAATAAGCCCTGTCATTTCCATTGTATGAACCATTGAAAACAGCAACGCCGTCCGAAGAAAATGTATTGTCCATTGTTCCATCTGTACTGATTCGGCAAGTCCAATAATCGTAACTAAAAGATTGATTAACAAAATTTCTCCAACCTACAGCACTAATCTTTCCGTTTGGCTGAACCATTAAGTCTTCAACTGAATAAAAATATTGATAATCTAGACTCGTGACCCAAAGCAATCGTATTCCATTAGAATTAAACGTATTATCTAATGTCCCGTTACTTAAATACCTAGCAACTACAGGTTTTGAAACAGTAGTACTAATAACTGTGGAGCCGCCAACAACAATATTTCCCGTAAGTGCATGAATTTTCACCACTCTGATTTCATCTTGCTGAGCATTTTCAAAATCCGTTAAAACGATTCCATTAACCCCAAAAGTTGAATCAATAGTCCCGTCAGAATTATATCGAACTAAAGCTGCATTTCGATTGACACCATCGTCACTCGAACCAGCAAGAATTATTTTACCATCCGCTTGCAAGGCAACACTATAAGCATAATCCTCACTACCAAGCTGAACGTCTGTAGTTACAATCCCATTTGTTCCAAAAGTATTGTCCAAGGTTCCGTCAGAAAGTAATCGAACTATTGTAAAATCCTTCCCCGTTAATGGACTGGTTGAATGTCCAACAGCAATAATTTTTCCATCTGACTGCAAGGCAATCGAATGTGCTTTTGCTTCGCCAGAATTAATAGAGACTAAGACTTTTCCAGCAGTTCCGAATGTTGGATCAAGAGAACCTGCAGGTTGAGCAAAAGTATTTGTTGTCAATACCAAAGCAATTATACAAAATAATATTTTCATGTTTTTTAAGTTAATGTGTTAATTTACACAAGTAGTACGAGTCAAAGGTACGGGTTTTTGATTAAATTCATCAGTTAATTTTAAATTATAATTGTGAGCTGTATTAATCCACTAGAACAGAAGAAATCTGTTTTTTTAGCTAACTTTGAGTAAAATAAAAAACCATGAAAATACTTCACACCGCTGATTGGCATTTGGGCAAAAGATTGGACAATTTTTCTCGTCTGGAAGAACAGAAATTGGTTTTGGATGAAATTTGCGTCATCGCCGATCAACAAGAAGCGGATGTGATTGTGGTTGCAGGAGATTTATTTGACACCTTCAATCCACCTGTGGAAGCGATTGAGTTGTTGTACAAAACCTTGAAACGATTGACCAACAATGGAAAACGACCCGTGATTGCCATTGCGGGAAACCACGATTCTCCAGATCGAATCGATTCACCGGATCCGTTGGCGAGAGAATGTGGAATCATTTTCGTTGGACTTCCCAACATGGAAATGAAGCCTTTGAAGATGGAAGATGGTTTTGAAATTACCCGAACCGATCCTGGATTTCTGGAAATTGCATTGCCAAATTATAGCTATCCGATCAGAATCATCGCAACGCCGTATGCCAATGAAACTCGCATGAAACAATTTTTCGGCGAAGATAAAGTGACTTCCCTGCAAGAAGCTTTAAAAGAAAGTTGGGCAAATCTTGCTGAAAAACATTGCGATGAAAAAGGCGTGAACATCCTCACAACGCATTTGTACATGATGAAGCGCGGCGGTGAAATTTTGGAAGAACCAGACGGTGAAAAACCGTTGAAAATTGGGAATGCTGACATCGTTTACTCAGATTCTATTCCGACTCAAATTCAATATACCGCTTTGGGACATTTACACCGTTTTCAAAATGTAGGAACGGAAGAAAAACCAGTTATTTTTACAGGAAGTCCACTCGCCTATTCGTTTTCAGAAGCTGGACAACAGAAATACATTTCAATGATTCACGCAGAACCGAATGAAACAGTTCGTTTTGAGCGGATTGAATTAAAAGAAGGACGACAATTGGTTCGCAAACGATTCGACAACATCGATGCTGCAGTTTTTTGGTTAAACGAAAATCAAAACACCTTGATGGAATTGTCCATCGAAAGCGATACGTTTTTGACTTCTGAAGATCTGAAACGCTTGCGGTCGGCGCATTCTGAAATCATTCACCTGATTCCGTTGGTGAAGCAAGCGGAAATGGACCTTTCAGAAGGAAATCAAATTAATTTGGACCAAGACATGGAATCGCTTTTTGCTGATTTTTTCAAATCTAAAAAAGGACAAGAACCGAATGAAGAGATTTTAAATTTGTTTAAAGAAATAACAACCCAAAACGCATGATTCCAATTAGACTTTCACTCGAAGGAGTATATTCCTATCAAGCAAGACAGGAAATTGATTTTTCTCGTCTGATAAACGCTGGACTTTTCGGAATTTTTGGCGCGGTTGGTTCTGGTAAATCGACAATTTTGGAATCCATTAGTTTTGCGTTATATGGCGAAGCAGATCGAATGAAATCTGACAATCGAGCGTATAACATGATGAATTTGAAGTCGGATCGCATGTACATCGAATTTGACTTTTACAATTTTGAAGATAAGATATACCGCATCGTTCGAGAATTCAAAAGAAATAGCAAACAGTTTGACAAAGTCAACAATGCTGGCGCGACCTTATACGAATGGAAAGACGAAAATTGGCTTCCGCTCGACCATACAAACGTTGCAGAAGTAATTGGATTAAGTGCTGAAAATTTCAAACGAACGATCATCATTCCGCAAGGAAAATTCAAAGAATTCATTGAACTTGGCGGATCAGATCGAACAAAAATGATGAAAGAAATTTTCAACTTACATCGATTTGATTTGGGCGATAACATCAAACGCCTATTCACTGCGAATGAAGTTGAATTGAATATTTTACTTGGAAAACTCTCTGGTTACGAAGCGATTTCCGAAGAAATTATTTCAGAGAAAGCAAAGCAGTTTGTTGATCAAGAAGTTATTTTCAAAACACAAGAAGTTGAACATAAAAAGTTGGTAGATAGTTTTGATATTTTGAAAAATCTTCGTCAAAACATACTTTCCTTAAACGAAAAGAAAGCCAAATTAGAAATTGAAAAATCAAATAAAATTGAAATTGACAAAGCCGACATAAAACTAAAAAACTACATTCAAATTCAGCAGCAATTTGAAGCGATTTTAAAACTTGAAAAACAACTTTCTGAAAAACTCAACGTTCAAACAGCGCATCTGAAATCTCAGAAAGAGACTTTCTCGCAGTTGGAAAAGAAAATTGAAGACAATAAACAACAAATGCTGCTTGTTAAACCGTTCATCGATCAATTGGAATCCAAAAAAGAAGGGATTTCAGACTTGAAATTAATCAAGGAAATTCTTTCGCATCAGTTCCAGATCGAAAATAATAAAGAACGAACAGAAAAGGGTAAAAAGCTGGTTTCTAATTTGAATCAAACACAAAAAGAACAAGATGAAAAGATTAAAAAATCAGAAGCTGAAATCATAAAAACAACTTCAAAACTGATTGATTCATCGATTTTAACGGCAGCAGAAATTTGGTTTCATCAACAAAAAACAATTGTCGAAAATCAAAAAAAGAACGAAGAAAACCTCATCGATTCCATTCAGAAAATCAATGAAGTTGAAAAGGAATTTACCGATTTAAACTTTTCAAAATCCGCTTGGAAAATAGAATTGGAAGCGAAATCTGAAAAGATTAAAAACAAACTAGACGAACTAATTCAGCAAAAAACAAAGCTGGAAGTCAAGCAACAAATTGCGCAATTCGCGCACGAACTTCATGACGGTGTAGATTGTCCACTTTGCGGATCGACAGAACATCCACACATTGTGGAAAGCGAAGATGTCAGCGCCGATTTAGTGAAAATCGAAACTCAAATTCTAGCGGAAAAAGAAGCGGAAAAAGTATTGATTCAGATTTCTAATCAACTGACACAGCTTCAAAACAAGCACGACAATTGGAAAGAGAAATTCAACAGTTTTGAAACTGATAAAAAGACCTTGTTTCTGCAATTCGAAGCACATACCAATAACTTTCAATGGCAATCAATTTTCTCGAAAGATGAAGCTGATTTCAAACAGAAAAAAGGTGACAATGAACTCATTATTCAACAAAAGAGAGAACTCGAAGAACAATTGAAATCGTTGCGAATTCACTTTGCTGAAACAGGAAATAGTCTCAGAAAAGCGGAAGAAACTTTTCAAACGATTGAAAATGAAAATTTGCGTTTCACGACGTTAATGGCTGATAATATATCCAACATCAAGCATTTGATATTGGACGAATACCAAAATTTTAGCATCGATTCCATGACGGATTTGATTGATAAAGAAGAACAATTAATCAGCACAAATCAAAAGAAATTCCAAGAATTAGAAAGCACTAAAAACAACCTTTCTGTTGAATTTGCGACCAACAAAGCAACCATTGAAAGCATTGAAAAATCGGTAGCTGAGTTAAAATCGGAACAACAAGTAAATAGCAGTGAGTTAGAAAATCGACTTTCACAACTGAATTTGAATTCGAGATCAGAAGTAGAATTGGTTTTGAATCAGCAAATCGATGTCGATTCCGAGCGAAAACGAATTCAGGATTTTCAAATTGAATATGAAAGTTTGGTTAAATTGATTTCGGAACTTGAGAAAACGACTGCTGGAAAATCATTTTCTGAAGAAGATTATGCTTTGGAGCAAAACAAATTAATGATCAGTCAGCAAAGCCTTAAAGAACTGGGCGAAATCCTTGCGAACTTGAAATTTGAGTTGGAACGAATTCAAAAAGAATACACCGAAAAGAAAGTACTTTTAGATCAAAAAAACGCGTTGGAAAACCGAAAAACGAACATTCAAACCATGCAAAGTCTTTTCAAAGGAAATGGTTTTGTGGAATACGTTTCCAGTATTTATTTGAAGAATTTGTGTCAGATGGCCAACAAACGTTTTCACCGCATGACCAAAAATCAATTAAGTCTGCAAGTCAGTGAAAGCAATGATTTTGAGATCATCGATTATTTAAACAACGGTCGTTCGCGCTCCGTTAAAACACTTTCCGGCGGACAGAGTTTTCAAGTTTCCTTGTCGCTGGCTTTGGCTCTAGCAGAGAATGTGCAAAGTCTTTCTAAATCAAATAAAAACTTCTTCTTCATTGATGAAGGTTTCGGAACGCAAGATGCAGAATCGGTGAATATTGTTTTTGAAACCTTGAGTAATTTGCGCCAAGAGAATCGCATTGTTGGAATTATTTCGCATGTGGAAGAATTGCAGGAGCGGATACCGATTTCATTGACGATTCATAATGATGCTGAACGAGGTAGTTTGATTGCGGTGGATTGATGTGAATTAACCGCAAAGTAGCGCGGAGTGAAGGCGCAGAGGACGCAAAGAAAAAGAGAGAAAAGAGATTTAAAAAAGACTACTCGATTTTAAACACTCATTTTTCTTAAAAAACTCCTGCGCATTCTTTGCGAAAAACTTTGCGCTTCTTTGCGGTAAAACCTAACACGCAGTTCGCTTCGAAAAACATCCGTGGTAAAAAAAATCCCCGTCTGCCAAAGCAAACAGGGATCAATAGATATCAGATCATCAACGAATTATGCTGATGGTGCTTCTTTTCTTTCTGGTCTTGGCAATAAGACTTTACGAGAAAGTTTCCATTTCTTCGTTTTTTCGTCTTTACCCATTACTTTGAAACGGATTACATCGCCTTCTTTACAAACGTCTTCCATTTTAGCAATTTTCTCCCAGTTGAATTCAGAGATGTGAATCAATCCATCAACTCCAGGAAGAATCTCTACGAAACATCCGTAAGCTTGTAAGGATTTGATTTTACCTTCGTATTCTTTATCCACTTCAACAGTTGGAGGGAAAGCAATTGACTTGATACGTCCAACAGCGTTGTTCATATCGTCAGCGTTGTTTGACATCACTTGAACTCTACCTTGACCACCTTCGATTTCCTCGATGGTGATAATGGTATTCGTTTCTTTCTGCATAGCTTGAATGATTTTTCCTCCAGGTCCGATCAATGCTCCAATCATTTCATTTGGTACTACAAATGCTTCGATTCTTGGAGTTTGTGGTTTCAATTCAGGATTTGGAACTGCAAGCGTTTCAGTGATTTTGTTCAAAATGTGAACACGTCCAGCTTTCGCTTGTTCCAATGCTTGAATCAATACTTCGTAAGGAAGTCCGTCTACTTTGATGTCCATTTGACAAGCAGTGATTCCTTTTGCAGTACCTGTAACTTTAAAGTCCATGTCTCCCAAGTGATCTTCATCACCTAAAATATCAGACAATACAACAAATTTACCATCGTCAGCGATCAATCCCATCGCGATACCAGAAACTGGCGCTTTGATTGGAACACCACCATCCATCAACGCGAGCGTACCTGCACAAACAGTTGCCATGGAAGAAGAACCGTTGGATTCTAAAATTTCAGAAACCAAACGAACGGTATATGGATAATCTGTAGGAAGCATGTTTTTCAAAGCACGTTGCGCTAAGTTACCATGTCCAACCTCTCTTCTAGAAGTTCCACGCAATGGACGCGCTTCACCAGTTGAGAATGGAGGGAAATTATAGTGTAACATGAATTTCTCTGTTCCACGGTGCGTAACACCATCCAACATTTGCTCGTCCATTTTACCACCTAAAGTCAAGGTAGTCAACGATTGAGTTTCACCTCTTGTAAACACAGCTGAACCGTGAACGATTGGCAAGTAATTCACTTCAGCCCAGATTGGACGAATTTCGTCAAACTTACGACCATCTAAACGTTTTCCTTCGTGTAACATGACGTTACGAATTGCTTTTTTCTTCACATCTGAGAAGTAAATAGAAACAAATCCACCTAAAGTAGCAGTTTCTTCTTCTGTCAATGTTGCCATGAATTCCGCTTTGATTGAATCAAATTGCGTAGTTCTAGATTCTTTTGAAGGATTCCCTTGACGTGCAACTTCTTTACATTTATCCATGCAAAAATCAAAAACACGTGCTTTGATATCTTCGTTGTGAGTTTCGTGACTGTATTCTCTTTTTGGAGTTGCAGATGGAATCATTGCAGCTAATTCCAATTGGAATTTACATTGTTCGATGATTGCAGCGTGAGCGATTTTAATCACCTCAACCATTTCCATTTCAGAAACTTCATGCATTTCACCTTCCAACATCACGATGTCTTTGATTGTACCAGCAACCATCACATCCATATCAGCCTCTTTCATTTGAGATACCGTTGGGTTCACGATGTATTCACCGTTTACTCTTCCAACACGTACTTCAGACATTGGTCCTCCAAACGGAATGTTAGATACTGCAAGCGCAGCAGAAGCCGCTAAACCACACAACGCATCTGGTTGGTGCTCGCCATCATACGCCAATAATTGGATCATTAACTGTACCTCAGCGTGGTAATCATCTGGGAAAAGTGGACGCAATGCGCGGTCAACTAATCGCATGATCAAGATTTCACTGTCTGTAGGTCTTGCCTCTCTTCTGAAGAATCCACCAGGGATTTTTCCAGCAGCAGCAAATTTCTCTTTGTAGTCTACCGTCAAAGGTAAAAAATCTACACCTTCTTTTGCGGTAGGCGAAGCAACAACCGTTGCTAACATTACCGTGTTGCCCATTTGTAACACTACCGACCCGTCAGCTTGTTTTGCCAACTTTCCAGTCTCAATGGAGATTTCTTTACCTCCTGTAATGATGGACATTTTTGTTCCTATGTTCATATATATATTATTACATTTTTTTGAAAACGAGTCACAAAAATGACCCGTTTTAATAACAGAAAAGGCAAACGAATTACTTCGATTGCCATCTCCAATTTGCTTGTATCATTAAGATCTTAACGACGAAGTCCAAGTTCTTTAACAATTGCACGGTATCTTGAAATTTCTTTCTTTTTCAAGTAATCCAACAAACTTCTTCTTTTACCTACTAAGATTTGAAGAGATCTTTGTGTCGCGAAATCGTGACGATTTTTCTTCAAATGTTCAGTTAAGTGAGAGATTCTGTAAGAGAACAAAGCGATTTGTCCTTCTGCTGACCCTGTGTTTGTTGCTGATCCTCCGTGTTTTTCGAAGATTGCAGTCTTGTTTTCTGGTGCTAAATACATTCTAAAATTATATCATGTTTATTATGTAGCCATTCCGAACTTTTCGGTAATAACGGTGCAAAGATATGTATTATATTTTAAAATAACACACTTTAATATCTGAATTTCCACAATGTGTTATTTTGAAACAATATCTGAAAATCAAGCAGCTACTTTAGATTTCAAACGTATAAAAAATGGACGGTAAAATCTATTTTTTCATTTGTTAGAAGAAATAGAAGATGCTGCTTTATCAAGTCTTGAATTAGTTTACAACAAAACGAATTACTTGAGCTTGCTTTTGTTTTGCATCTATTTTAATAACGTAAGAACCTGCTTGCAAATTTAAATCTGACAAACTGAATTCTGAAATACCTGGTTCAATGGTCCACACTTCCGTTTTCAAAATCCTACCTGTTAAATCAAATAGCTGAACCAGCGTTTGTTCCATTTTCTCGTTGCTTTGCACTTGAATTTTAAAGCTACCCTGATTTGGATTTGGATAAAGCGATACATCGAAATTATCAGTAAATTCACACGTTGTAGAAACCGTACTAAGAAGTTTTGAAGTTTCATCCATTGCATGTTCTACCAACTGAAAGTAATGGGTCGCTCTGATTTCGTTTTCAGGTTGAAATTCATACGTATTGGATGTGCTTGAATTTCCGTGAGAAGGAATTTCAGCGATTTCTTCCCAATCGATCATGTTTGAAGATTGTAAAATTTGAAAATGAGATGAATTCTGTTCTGAACCAGTTTTCCATTTCAATTTTACATGCTGATCAACACAGTTGGCAGTAAAACTGATCAACTCTACAGATAATGGATCACCAACCTGCGTCAAAGTCCAAGCCGCAAAGAAATTTGCAGGTGTCATAAATGGAATCGATACGGTGTTATTTGTTGTGTTCAATGTACCAATTGGCATCATATCTCCCCAAACATTCGTTGTCGTATTAAATCTTTGTGCACCTAAATCGGATTCAGTAATCGTATTTCCTGGTGCGGTATGTTCTGCATCCAAATAGGTAAAAATGAATGAGGAAGTTGGGATGGTCGTATAAATCCCTGGGTTCATTAACCAAAATCGATCAATGGCTTTTTCGGAATGATTGATAGCACCAGGAGCATTAAATTGTCCCATGTGCGTTACCATAGATGGTTTTTCCAATAAATTATTCCAAGTACTTGTTCCATAAGTTGAGAAATCATAATACCCATTTCCAACTCCTGCTGTTCCGATGTTCATAGACAATGGGATTTTTGAACTTCCTTTTGAAAATGGCACAACGTACGTTCCTGTGCTAGTTCCCATTCTCCATCGAACGCGGTTATTCTCGCCTTCAGAAATGATGTTTCCACCTCCTGTTCCTGTCAACGTAATTGCATTTGAATTCGAATTATCAACAACTACAAACGCACTTGAATTAATTACCAAATTTGCATTGTTGTTCATTACCATTCTAGCTTGCGAAAAAGCTAAATTAGCGGTAAAATAGAATAGCGATAAAAATATGTATTTTTTCATTGTGTAGTTAGAAAAGTACTTTTGAGCTACAAAGATATCGAATAAATCTTTTAAACGCTTGTTTTTTATTTCATATTATTCGTAAATCATTATTTTTCAAGGCCTTTTAACGTCTTTAACGCTTGGAGAAACAACTGTAAATGTCTTATTGACTCGAGATTTACAATACATAAAAACAATTTACAAGCAAATAACAAGGTGCTTGAATCTGATAAAAATCACGAAAAAAAATTCGAAAATCAACTCTTTGATGAATGGAAAATCAGCTTGTTAATATGTATGTACAAATCAACAAGCCGAATGTTTTTTTTCTATGCAATTACTTTCAAATTTTCCATCTTCAGATTCTGTAATTCAAAAGTCATCAATTCAAATTGTTTGTGAACCGTTTCACTCATAAAATTCATATTTTCAGCAAACAAAGTTTTATAATATTGAATTCCTGCTTGAAGGTTTTCATTAAAAGCGGTGTACTTCTTAATTTGTGAAACTGTTAAATCTCCAACAATTTCTTTGATTTCGTTTTTCAAATAAGAAACATAAATGTTCAGTTCTTTTACAAACACATTTGGACGATTGGATGTCGTGATGCTTTCGATGTTTCCATAAATATGTTTCATCATCGTAGACAAACTATATTCTCGGTCGTAATATGCCATGTTTGGTCCCGGACAAATGATCACACCTTGTTGTTGTCCTTTGATTTCCATTCCGTGTTCCATCAAAGCGGAATTTCCCAATCCGACACATAAACATGCTTTCTCGGTGATTTTATTTTTCCTTTTTTGAAAATCTTCTGTACTTAAATTCGATTTCTCAATTTCTAATTCTGCTAATTTTCGATCTTGGAATTTTTTCGAACCGGTACAAATTCCTTCCATGCTGTACTCTTTATCCAAGGCCAAAAACTTCTTGGTGCACGCACTTCCTGATTTATTTTCAGCAATTCGCTTTTCTTTCCAATAATCGTTGGTTGTATTTTTAACGGTATTAAATGGAATTCCCAACGGGGAAATATGACTCAAATATAAATCTTCTTCTTTGGCTTTGGCGAGCAATTGGATGGTATCTTTATCAACCGTCGTTGCTTCTGGTACAAGCAAAAACGGACTTCCCCAACCTACGGAATCTACTTGGTAATGATCTAACAGAAATTGATGTTCTTCTGCTGTTCCCACTCCGCCTTGAACGGTGATTTTGATTTCCATCGCTTCGTTCGGAATGATTTTATCCTTTTTCAACAAGCAATCCGTCATCAATTGATGCATGGAACGTGTCAATTCTGCTCTGCGGGTTTTAAATTCTTCCAAAATTGGTCCGAGCAAAAGTCCTTCGGTTGCGAAAGCGTGTCCGCCGCAATTCAAGCCAGATTCAATTCTAAATTCAGAAACCCAAAGTCCTTTTTTGGCCATGAAATTTCCTTGAATCATCGCGGAGCGGAAATCGCTGACTTTGAGAACGATTTTCTTCGTGATCTCTCCTTTTTCGCTTGGATAAAAATCTTCAAATGTTTCCATGTATGAAACCAAACGTGGATTTAATCCTGCTGATAAAATAAGCGATGATTCCAATTGACTGTTCATAAAACCACGCAAAGCACTGTGTGCATCGTTCATTTCTTGCGGAAGTAATTCGCTTTTGACGTAATTTTCACGGTCGACTTTCGTCATGATGTTCACATCTACTTTTCCAGCTGTCAAATGTTGGTCGATGAATTCTCGAATTCCCGTTGGAAGTGAAATTCCGTCTCCAACAAAATCTTGAATTCGTTTTTTGATTTCTGATTTTTTAGGTAAGGTGTTTAAGTAATTTTCCAACTTGGTTTTACTTTCAGACAATTCTGTTTTGAATGCTTCAAATTTTTCAGAAATGATATCCTCCATCAAATTCAAATAGGAAGTAATTCGCTTCGAACGGTAATCTTGGATTTTCTTGCTTATTTCTAAATACGGACGATTGAACTTTTTACTGTAAAATGCATTCATTTTTTCAATAATCTCATCGTCCATGATGGAAACTACAGATGAAATTCCCAAATGACCTACTTTAATTGGACTATCGATGGTATATGCAATTCCCATTACAGGAATGTGAAAAGTGTGAAGATTCATAATTAATACACTTATTTTGAGTCGCATAAAACGATTTCGCCTTCTGCAATTCTGATTTTTATTTCAACTTTTAAAACTAAATGCAAAGGTGAACTAAATTCAAATCATAAAAGCTGATTCAAATCATACCTTTTTGTCCTATTTAAAAATAACTTTGGCAATTAATTCAAATCGATAAAATGAAACGTACTTCTTCAACCCGATTTTACATGGGATTTTTAGCTGTTCTGATTACCCTTTTCGCCATTTATAATTTTACGGTTTATACGAAAACCAATCCGGAAAGCGATTTATTATTGAGTCGAGAAGCCATCAAAGGCGAAGATTTATGGCAACAGAACAATTGCTTTTCTTGTCACCAATTGTATGGTTTGGGCGGCTATCTCGGTCCCGATTTAACCAACACCTACTCTACCGATGGAAAGGGTGAAGCATACATCAAAGCATTTTTAAACAGCGGAATCAAAACAATGCCCAAATTCAATTTTACAGAAAAAGAAAAATCCAATTTGGTTGCTTTTTTAAAAGAAGTCGATCAAACGGGAATTTATCCAAACTTGAATGCCAAAATCGAAAAAACAGGATGGGTAACGCTTGAATATAAATCTCAGAAAGCTAAATAATGAAAACAAAAACACCGCTTTTATTCATCATCTTCGGAATGATTGCTCTCCTTTTAGCAATGCTTTTCGGCTTGTTGGCAGGAACACAATATTTATTACCCGATTTTCTCAAAGAGAGTTTACCGTTCAACAGTCTTCGCCCCTTTCACGCAACCAGCGCTTTATCGTGGATTATTCTTTGTGCAACTGGCGGATTGTATTTCTACATTTCAAACTCCGACGAAGTCAAATTGCACAGCGACCGCCTGATGAAAATCCATTTATGGTTGTTTATCGCAACTGGAATTGCAATTTATACTGCCTATGCTTTCGGGAAATTTGGTGGAAAAGAATATTTGGAATTTCCAGCTTTGCTGATTGTTCCGATCTTATTGGGATGGGTTTTATTTGGAATCAATTACTTCAAATCTTTTGTCGGAAAACTTAAAAATTGGCCAGTTTATTATTGGATGTGGGGAACGGGAATCGTGTTCATGATTTTTCACTTGAGTGAAGCCTATTTCTGGCTTTCACCGTACATCCGCAATAATTTTATCCGCGATCTATCCATTCAATGGAAAGCTGGTGGTTCGTTTGTAGGTTCGTGGAACATGTTGGTTTATGGTACTGCCATTTATCTGATGTCAAAAATCAAAAAAGACGACCAAATTGGAAGAACAAAACTGGCATTTTTCTTTTACTTCTTAGGATTATCTAACCTGATGTTTGGTTGGGCACATCACGTCTACATCTTGCCAACTGCGCCGTGGATTCGCTATTTCGCGTATGCCATCAACATGACCGAATGGATTATTTTATTCAGCATGCTGTACGATTGGAAAAAATCTTTGTCCCAAGAAACCATCAAAATCAATTTCTTGCCTTACAAATTCTTGATGGCTGCCGATTTATGGATTTTCTTGAATTTAATTATCGCCATTTTATTTTCGATTCCTGCAATCAACATGTATACGCACGGAACGCACATTACGGTGGCGCATTCCATGGGAACAACCATTGGAATTAATACCACCATTTTACTCGCTTCGGTGACCTACATTTTGTCGCTGGTGAGTTCCGATTGGCAGAAAGATTTAAAAAAGATGATTCTTGGTTTTAAAATTTTCCATTTGTCTTTAATCATCTTCTTCTTTGCTTTGGTTTTGGCTGGTGTGAAGAAAAGTGTTTGGATGTATTTCACCCAAGACATGGCTTTTTCAGAAATGCAAAATTCACTGCATTGGTTTTACCTCATTTTCTTGCTCTTTGGAGTTGGAATTCTCATCGGACTTTCACTCATCATCCTTCCTACTATCAATCAATTCATTGCGGTAATACGCAAATCTAAAAAATGAACCAAATGGAAAGCTTGAAAGAAAAAATCATTGCCCTGAAAAAGGAAAAGAACGCTGTTATTTTAGCGCATTATTACCAAGAAGAAGCCATTCAAGAAGTGGCTGATTATGTTGGTGACAGTTTGGGTTTGTCACAAGAAGCTGCAAAAGCAGATGCCGACATCATTGTTTTTGCCGGAGTTCATTTCATGGCAGAAACCGCAAAGATTTTAAATCCAAATAAAATTGTGCTTTTGCCAGACATAAAGGCTGGTTGTTCCTTGGCAGAATCTTGTCCACCCGATTTATTCAAGAAATTACTGGACGAACATCCAGATCACGTGGTGATTACCTACGTCAATTGTTCGGCGGAAATCAAAGCGATGAGCGACATCGTTTGTACCTCATCCAACGCCGTGAAAATCGTCAATTCGGTTCCACCAGATCGAAAAATTATTTTCGCACCAGACAAAAACTTAGGGAAATACATCATCCAACAAACGGGTCGAGATATGATTTTATGGGACGGTGCTTGCATTGTTCACGAAGCTTTTTCGTATGATAAATTGATCAAACTTTACAACGAAAATCCAGGCGCCAAAATCATCGCGCATCCCGAATCGGAAACACACATTTTAGAAACAGCAGTCTATGTTGGTTCAACAGCAGGAATGATTGATTTCGTAAAAACGAATCCTGCGGAATTGTTCATCGTTGCTACCGAAGCTGGAATTCTATATAAAATGCAACAAGAAGTTCCGAACAAAATACTGATTCCTGCACCTTCCAAGGAAGACAATACCTGTGCCTGCAGCGAATGTGCTTTTATGAAAATGAACACCTTGCAGAAATTATACGATTGTTTGGTTAACGGATATCCTGAAATAAACATTCCAGAAGAAATCAGAATCAAAGCTTTGATTCCCATCAATCGAATGCTTCAAAATTCGTGATTATGGAAAAGACGAACTACTTAATCCTGGGTTCTGGCGTTGCTGGTTTGACCTTTGCGTTGAAAATGGCGACCCGTTTTCCAGACCGAAAAATAACAATTATCACCAAAGGCGATGAAGACGAATCGAATACCAAATACGCGCAAGGCGGCGTGGCGGTTGTGACGAGCGAAATCACCGATTCATACCAAGATCACATCGAAGACACCTTGATTGCTGGCGCAGGATTATGCGATTTATCGGTGGTTGAAATGGTGATTAAAAATGGACCGAAACGCTTGCAAGAACTCATTTCTTGGGGCGCCAATTTCGACAAAAATAAAACGGGAAACTTTGATTTGGGAATGGAAGGCGGACATTCTGCCAGCCGCGTTTTGCACCACAAAGATCAAACGGGATTTGAAATAGAACAGAAAATCTTAAAACAAGTTCACCGGCAAGAAAACATCGAGCTGCTTCCACATCATTTCGCACTCGATTTGTTGGTTGAAAATAATCGCTGTTACGGAGCAAAAGTAATTCACATTGTAAGCAAAAAGACAACAATTTTTCAGGCTGATTTTACCATTTTGGCAACTGGAGGAATTGGTAATACCTATCAACACAGTTCCAATCCTTCCATTGCAACCGGCGACGGAATTGCGATGGCGTTTCGAGCTGGAGCCACGATCTTGGACATGGAATTCATTCAATTTCATCCAACGGTTTTTTATGAGAAAGAAAGTAAAAATAAGTTCCTGATTTCCGAAGCCGTTCGTGGATTTGGCGCTCATTTAAAAAACAAACGCGGCGAACGCTTCTTACTCAAAATTGATTCGCGCGGTGAATTGGCTTCGAGAGACATTGTTTCTCAAGCGATTAATATGGAATTGAAAAAATCAGGAGAACCGTGTGTGTTTTTAGATTGCACGCATTTGGACATGGATAAATTCAAAAAGCATTTTCCCACCATTGTTCAAACTTGCATTGCAAAAGGTGTGAATCCAGCAAGAGCTTGGATTCCAGTTGTTCCAGCGCAACATTATCTTTGTGGTGGCGTGGATGTCGATACAAACGGTCAAACCAGCATTCAACATTTATATGCGTGCGGCGAAGTTTCCAGAACAGGACTTCACGGCGCAAACCGACTGGCTTCCAACTCTTTGCTAGAAGCCTTGGTATATGCGGATAACATTTTCAAACATTTAGCATCTTGCGATTTAAAAGAAAACAAGTTGCCAATCTCATTGGAAAATAAAAACAATCCAGATTTCATTCCAATGACCAACGCGCATCAAATTCAATTGCAAGACCTGAAAACTGAACTACAGGCTTTGATGAGTTCATCGGTTGGAATTGTTCGAAATGATGCGGATTTAAAAATCGCTCAAAACCGAATGACAGAATGGAAATCCATCTTGGAAAACACAACTCAAAAACATCTTTTAAATTGGAAAATGGTGGAAATCTTGAATCAGATTGAAGTCGGTTTGTTGATTGTTGAACATTCTCTGAAAAGAAAAGAAAATTGCGGTGGATTTATGAAGCTGAATTATTGAATTATTGAATTATTGAATTAAAACAAAAAAAGCACGGAATGAAGACCAACTCAAACCATGCTTTCTTTTATTTGCAGCTTAACATTTTAATCCCAGTCCAACAACCTGCGTTGACCTTCAATTGCTTTTAAATCTGTAATATCTTGTGACATTTCAATCACACCTCTATACGTATTATCCGCATCGCGCACGGCGAAGTAACGGATGTAAATCAACCGTTCTTTGTAATTAATCCAGAATGCAGCGGTGCTTTTCGTTCCTTTTCTAAATTCTGCCAAAATTTGCAACACCGTTCCCACACTTTTCGGTGGATGACAGAAGCGCACATCACGACCAATAATTCCGGGACTTCGTGGAAAAAGTCGCTCTTCTCCCCGATTGTAGAAAATTACTTTGTCGTTTTCATCGACGTAAGTTAAATCCAAAGGCAAGGTTTTGAAGAGCATGTTCACTTGTTCAACCGTCATGTGACCTTCATCGTAATGCGAAGTATTTTTCAACGAAAAAGGCAATTCCCTTTTAGTAAAATCTTGACTTGGGTGGATGTATTCTTCCTCCGGAAAAGCAGGTGGATTCATAGAATGCATCCAACCGATTTCAATTTCTCCGGCACGCATCTGTATCCAGTCTTCCTCTTTCAAAAGATTCATCGCATTTGGAAATAAAACCGTTTCTTCGACCGTCAACAAACGATTAAGTCCAGCAATTAGATTTTCAGTATCGGCTTCTATTCGTTCCCAATCTTTGAATTCGATGTTGCCGCGCAAAAGTTTGAATTGATCTCTCAAATTATCGTGAAATGACCACATTCCTTGCGAAGGATTGTTCCAACCCCGTTTTTCTAAATAAGGAAAAAACTGATTTTCTTTTCGTTGAAAACGCTTTTCAATGGCATTTAAATTATTAAATATGTTGTAAAACTTCTGATATTCAGCTTTCGGATCTGTTTCTGCTAATTCTTGAATCAACTCTTGAATCAATTTCTTTTCTGCAAAATAGATGTTTATTGGATGTCCTTCTGAAAGTGAATTATTTTCGATATTTATTTCATTTACTGCTTCCATGTTTCAATCATTTAGTACTTTTACTTATACAATGTTATATATCGGACAAATTTGTCCTATATCTTGCGAGTACAAATATCAGGCATTAAAAAACAATAAAAATTGACCGAGGTCATATATTGAAAAATTCGTGTGTTTGACACTTAAAATTTAAAAAAACAGATCATGAGTCATCATCTTTTATTAATCATCCATCTCCTAGCTGCCACCATTTGGGTTGGCGGACATTTGGTTTTATTGTTCGGAATTTTACCAGGCGTGATGCGAACCCGAAATCAGAATACCTTGCTAGATTTTGAACGGAAATACGAACCAGTCGGTTTAACAGCCATGGCAATTTCCATCATCACCGGCATCATGTTGAGTTACAAATACGGCGTAACAGTCAGTCAATGGTTTCATTTCGCGAATCCAATTGAAAATGTAGTTTCGATTAAATTACTGTTGTTGTTCACCACGGTCCTGTTTGCCTTGAGTGCACAAATTCGAGTTTTACCGAAATTGAAGCACAGCAACAAGAAGTTACCCGAAATGGCGGTTCACATTTTTTGCGTTTCGATGTTGGGGGTTAGTATGTTGATTGTTGGGTCTTTTGTGAGGTTTGGGGGAGTTTGAGAAGGGAATTGTAGATGAGCAGATTAACTCCGTTGCTGCCTGCGGCGGTAGCAGATGAGCAGATTGGGTTATAGGGTTCACTTTGTGAATTGGGTTGAAGGTGGATTTATGCTCTTGTTCGTGGTAAGAGTTTGAAACCGTTAAAGACTTCCGATTGATGTTTTATAAGGGAAAAGTTATATATTTGGAGGTGAATATACTATGATGATTGTCATATCTATCTCTAATTAACCACAATTATAATAAAATGAGTGAACTTCACGTAAATCATATAAAGTCTCAAATTAATAGCGACTACAGCGAATTAATTGATTTGAGTGATACAAACGCTAAAGACAAACAATTAGAGAATTTCTTTCTTACAAGAGGACTAGCAGCATATTCACTTGAACATCATTCGCAAATCACTCCAAAAATGGCTGCTGAATCAATTGTAGATGGTAGCGGAGATAATGGAATTGACGCAATCTACTATGACGCAAAAAGTAAATATTTATTTCTTGTACAATCAAAGTGGATTCATAATGGTAAAGGCGAACCGGAAAATGGAGAGGTAAAGAAATTTATTAGCGGAATTAAGGACTTAATGAATTTTAGGTTTGATAGATTTAATGATAAAGTAAAGAATAAAGAAGTAATCATTAAAAATGCAATTTGTGACCCAAAAACCAAATATCAAATAATTCTGACTTACACAGGAATTAATGATTTAGCTGAACCATCAAGAAGAGATTTTTCGGATTTACTCCTAGAACTTAATGATGCAAGTGAATTAGTCTATCTCTCCATTTTTAACCAGAAACGAATACATTCTTCATTAGTTATTTCAAGCGAAAACTTAGAACCTATTGATTTAACAATTCAATTAAAATGTTTTGGTAAGATAACCGAACCTAATGTTGGATTTTATGGTCAAGTAAATGGTGTAGAAGTTTATAGTTGGTTTGACAAATACAGAAAAAGATTATTTGCTAAAAATATTAGGGGCGTGTTAGGGGAAACTGATGTTAATAAAGAGATTACTCAAACACTTGAGGAAAACCCCGAATACTTCTGGTTTTTCAACAATGGTATAACTTTAATATCTGATTCAATTGAAAAAAACATGGTTGGTGGAGCATCAACTGATGTTGGTCAGTTTTTATGCACTAATTTAAGTATTGTAAATGGCGCTCAAACAGTTAGTTCAATTGGAAAATTTGGCGAAGAGAATCCCGCAAAATTAGAAAAAGTATACGTACCTGTTAGAATCATACAATTAAATGGTGCTGAAGAAAATTTTGGACAAAAAATTACTAAAGCAAATAATACTCAAAATAGAGTAAAAAATAGAGACTTTGTAACTTTTGATTTAGAGCAAACCCGAATACGCGAGGAATTGCTAATCGATGGAGTAGATTATAGAATTAGTAGAGGAGAATATGAAAGTAAGAACAAGATAACGTTTGAGTTAGTTGAAAGTACTACCTCATTGGCTTGTGCCTCAAATGACATTTCAATTACTGTGCAATTAAAAAGAGAAATTGGAATATTATGGGATGATTTAGAAAATGCACCCTACAAAAAGTTATTCAATCCAAAAGTGACAGGTCGTTATGTATACAATTGTGTTAGAACTCAAAGAATAATAGATCATTCCATTAAAGTAAAAGAATCACTTTTAGAATCAGGAAGAGACAAAAGTATAATTATACACGGAAACAGAGTTATTTCTATGTTAGTATTCAATACAATTGATACAAAAAAATATAAAGAAAATAAATTTAATTTTGACAATCCAAAGCTTTTGGAAGTAATGGATCAAAAAGTAACCGATGCTTTTGAAATAATGAAAAAAATTATAGACAATAATTATGATAAGGCAATAATTGTAACATTATTTAAAAATAAAACGAAAACGAACGACATATTTGAAAAAATAAAAGACGCTAATACCGTGTATAATTAATTTTATTGGTTATCAACTACTGAAGAAATCCCGCGTTGAAAGCGCAAATAATGCTAAACGTTAACTTTCGCTGATCTAAAGAAAAAAAACGAGAGTTTAAAGAATAATTCTTAAATAGAAATGGATAAAAAAACAATCAATGAACTAATTAGAAGATCATTAGAGAAATTAGCCGAAAAAGACAATAATATTATAAAGCAAAAGTTACCTAAATTGGGTAAATCAACACAAAAAGAAAGATTACTGAACCGTGAACTTCACGAAACAACTTTAAATCATAGACTTGCATTTTATTTGGAAACTGAATTAATTAATAAAGAAATACAAAATTACTACGTCGACATAGAATACAATCGAAACTTTTCTGATACAAAAAGAGTGAAAATTGATGGCGTAAGAATACCCGTTCGGCCAGATATTTTAATTCATAGAAGAATGAATATTGAAAATGAAGAAAATGCGAACTTGCTTATTATTGAGGCGAAAAAAAACAAAACTTCAAAACACGATATTGATAAAGTCAAAGCATTTATTAATGATTCTGAGTATAGCTATAAGTTTGGGTTAACCATTTCTTACGCTTTTAATGAAAATGAAATAAAATCTATTTTATATTATAAATCGGAAAGTAATAAAATTCTCAGCGAGCAAATTAATGTAAAAAGATAAAAAAATTAGCGCTTCCAACAAAAACATATCTTTACATATAATTTGAATTAATCATGAATACAATTTACAGAACGACATAAATAATTTAATAATAATGGGAATTAAGTTTTCAAACTTAGTAACTCTTGAAAACACTACAAATGTAATTGGAAGCAAAAAGTTGGCGGATTTTGAGGCTAATCCAAGAAGCTTAACACTACAAAATAATTAAATGCTTACCTTTGCCCCAAAGCAAACCAGTCTATCGCTGTTCGTCGCAAGACGAAAAGAGGAAAGTCCGGGCAGTATAGGACATCGTGCTTCCTAACGGGAAGGTCCTTTGGTTTTAAGATCAGGGGAACAGAAAGTGCCGCAGAAAGGAAAACTACCTTGGGTTTACTCGAGGAAAAGGTGAAAAGGTGTGGTAAGAGCGCACCGCTCAGATGGCAACATCGGAGGCAAGGTAAACCTCACGAACTGAAAGACCATGTAAACTGGGGATGTCGGTCTTGGATCGATGAAAGGGCTGTTCGCCCGACTCAGAGGGTAGGTCGATGGATTCCGCGAGTGATTTCGGAACTAGATAAATGATAGATATGTTGTGCAAACAACAGACACAGAACCCGGCTTATGGTTTGCTTTTATTTTTTCTTCATGGTTTCACGGTCAATAAAGAACACTTTTGAATAAATTTCAAAAGTGAAAAATCTTTAACAAAACAAGTCTGATTTATCGCGATAAAATGATTAAAAAAACGAAAAATCAAGATTCAAAGAATCTATAATCCTTAATTAAAGCATAAACTTCACAATTCGTACCAAGGGAATTAAAAATTATCATTAATTTCGTCGACTTAAATATTCATTAAAAAATTATATACATGTCCTATTTGTTTACATCAGAATCAGTTTCTGAAGGTCATCCAGATAAAGTGGCGGATCAAATCTCTGATGCGTTGATAGACAACTTCATGGCATACGACCCACAATCAAAAGTAGCTTGCGAAACGCTTGTTACTACTGGACAGGTTGTATTGGCAGGTGAAGTGAAAACGAATACTTATCTAGATGTACAATCAATCGCTCGCGAAGTAATCGCTAAAATCGGTTACACGAAAGCAGAATATATGTTTGAGGCAAACTCTTGCGGTGTCATCTCGGCAATCCACGATCAGTCTGACGATATCAATCAAGGTGTTGACAGAGCCAATCCGGAAGAGCAAGGTGCTGGTGACCAAGGAATGATGTTTGGTTACGCAACAAAAGAAACTGAAAACTACATGCCATTGGCATTGGATTTAGCGCATAAAATCTTACGTGAACTTTCTGATATTCGCAACAACGAACCAGAAGTAATCGCTTACCTTCGTCCAGACGCTAAGTCGCAAGTGACGATTGAATATTCTGATGACAATGTTCCACAGCGTATTGATTCAATTGTTGTTTCAACACAACACGATGATTTCGCAGACGAAGCTACCATGTTAGCGAAAATCAAGAAAGACATTATTGAAATCGTTATTCCTCGTGTAAAAGCTTCTTTAACTCCTGAGTTACAGAAATTGTTCACCAACGAAATCATTTACCACATCAATCCAACAGGAAAATTCGTTATCGGTGGTCCTCACGGAGATACTGGTTTAACAGGTCGTAAAATTATCGTAGATACTTACGGTGGTAAAGGTGCGCACGGTGGTGGTGCTTTCTCTGGTAAAGATCCGAGTAAAGTGGACCGTTCTGGTGCTTATGCAACACGTCACATCGCTAAAAACATGGTTGCTGCAGGTTTATGCGACGAAGTTTTGGTACAAGTTTCTTACGCAATTGGTGTAGCTAAACCTTGTGGTTTATACGTGAATACGTATGGAACATCTAAAATTGACAAAACAGATGGAGAAATCGCTAAAATCATTGAATCTATATTTGATTTACGTCCATACTTCATCGAACAACGTTTGAAATTAAGAAATCCAATCTATTCTGAAACTGCGGCTTACGGTCACATGGGAAGAAAGAATGAAATCGTGTCTAAAACCTTTAACAAAGGAAAAGCAAACGAGAAAACAGTAGAAGTTGAATTGTTTACTTGGGAAAAATTAGATTACGTGGATCACGTTAAAAAAGCATTTGGATTGTAATATTCCAATTGATATCTATTTAAATAGGCTTTCCAATTGGAGAGCCTATTTTTTTTTGGAAAAATGTCAATCACATCATTTTATGCGCGTAAAGTAATGAATCGCTGTCGCTCAATGAGAAGATTCCTCAGTCGCAAACTCCTTCGGAATGACCACTTAGAGTTGGTCGTGTCGAATTTTCAAACGTTGAGCTTTTGAAAATTCGCTAAATAAATACTGAATTGTCTTTCTGGGCTAGGAATGAACTTTTACGTTTCGATTCTGGAGGGGATTTTATTTAATCTACCTCGCGAATGGAACATTTTCAATCCAACTTTCAAAAACAAAACACATTCCTCAGATGGTTTGTGGTGCAAATCCGTATATTTGTTGACATGAAGATGATGTTTGTACTTGCTTTATTTATTTTGGCTTCTTGCGGAAGTAAGAACGAAATTAAAAAAGAATCGATCCAAGTTCAAGGCATCGAATATGCCAAATTATTCTCCATCATTCAGCATGAAAATTTTGTAGAATTGATTATTTTGAATCCTGAAAATAAGCTAGCTGAGAAAAAGTATGCGCTTGTTAAGAGAGGTTTGGAAATTACAGTTCCTGCTGATTTAACTCCGATTGAAATTCCATTGAAATCGATAGTTACGCTTTCAGGAACGCACATCGGTATGATGAACAAAATTGGAGTTTCAGATTTAATCAAAGGTGTTTCAAGCAAAAAATACATTTACAACAAAACCGTTCTAGCAGGAATTGAAAATGGCGATGTGTTAGAATTTGAAGACTTTGGACTTTTGAATCCTGAACGTGTTTTGAAAACCAATAGTAAAATCATTGTTTACAGCGGATTTGAAGGAAAAGCGCCTGCAAACGAAAACAAGTTAGCAAAACTTGGAATTTGGTGTATGCCCAATTACGACTGGAGAGAAATTCATCCGCTTGGAAAAGCAGAATGGGTCAAATTATTCGGTGTTTTATTTGAAAAAGAAAAGGAAGCAAATGCTTATTTCAACGAGGTTGTGTCACAATATACCGAAATGAAACAAGAAGCAAAAAACCTACCCAACAAACCCAGCGTATTTTCAGGAATGATGTATGCAGACACGTGGTATATGCCTGCCAATGGCAGTTTCGGAGCAAAGTTACTGCGCGATGCTGGAGGTGATTACAACGTAGCAGATAAAAACAAAACAGGAAGTGCTGCTTTTAGTTTTGAAGATGTTTTGAAAAACCATCAACACAGTCAATTCTGGTTTAACGTTGAATTTCCAACTAAAAAGCAAGTAATCCAACTGAATGCCAAATACCGATATTTCGATGCGTATAAAAACAATAACATTTATACCTACGCTTCTAAAATGAATGAGTTTTGGGAAAACAGTGCCGCAGAACCGCATTTTGTATTATCCGATTACATTCAAATTATGCATGCAGGAGAAGTAGAAAAAAAGCCTTTGCATTACTATCAAAGAATTGAAGAATGACAAAGAGCTACCGTTCCGTTTCTTACGCGATCTTAGGTGTTCTTATCATCTTCGCTTGGCTTCACCTAAATGGAGGTCGAATGGAATTTCATTTTTCAGAAATCTGGAACAGTCTTTTTAATTTCTCAGATCAAAACCAAGACCTCATCATTTATAGAGAGGTTCGAATTCCACGTACATTCATTGCGATTATCGCCGGCGCGGGTTTATCCATCGCTGGACTTTTGATGCAAACTCTTTTCTCCAATCCATTGGCCGGTCCATCAGTTTTGGGAATCACATCTGGCTCGAGTTTATTGGTTGCAATCAGCATGCTAACGGGAATCTCTTTTTTCGCTTCCGATTATGGAATTGTTGCTGTTGCATTGATCGGTGCCGTGATTTTTAGTTTGATAATTCTCCTATTTTCGATGTTTGTGAAATCGCATGTTTCATTGCTTTTAATCGGAATTATGTTGGGTGGTTTTACCAATGCAATCATCCAAGTGCTACAAGTTTCTTCCAAAGCAACACAACTAAAAGTATTCACCCTTTGGGGATTTGGATCCATGCAACAAGTCAGCTTTAGTCAAATCCCACTGATTCTTGCGATTTTTGGATTGGGAATAATTTCTTTGGTATTTCTAATCAAACCTTTAAATCTCTTGGTAATTGGAGAAAAATCAACGCGATTACTCGGAATTCAGCTTCAGCAATTTCGAATTTTAATCATTGTTGTAACCGCAATTTTTGCCGGATTAATCACCGCCTATTGTGGACCAATTTCCTTCATTGGTTTGGCAGTTCCCAACATCGTGAAAATCTTATACAAAACTCAAAATCATTTGCAATTGATCATCGGCTCTGCCCTCATCGGCGCAATTTCTTTACTCTTTTGCGACTTAATTGTATTGTGGCTCGAACCTTGGATTTTACTTCCGCTAAACGGCGTAACTGCATTATTCGGTTCACCCATCGTAGTTTGGATTATTTTAAAACGCTTTTAAGATGATTGAATTTAAACAAACTCAAATCGGTTACAATCAGCTGCTGATCAACCTCGAAGCTTTGACACTTCAAAGTGGAAAATTATACACCATAATTGGCAGAAATGGTACTGGAAAAACGACTTTACTCAACACTTTATTAGGCATTGTTCAGCCAATCAAAGGGGAGATTTACATCAATCAGAAAAACACCGTACTTCTCAAACCAAAAGAAAAAGCACAGCTGGTTTCGCATGTACCATCCTTATTTGCTGGAGTTCAGAATCTAAATACCCGCGATTACATTGCGATGGGAAGAGCACCTTACACCAACTTCATCGGTAAACTTTCACCAAAAGACTGGGATTTAGTCGATTCAATCATCGCAAAATTAAACATGGAACATTTAGCATTGAAAGATACTTCGAAACTAAGCGATGGTGAACGTCAAATTGCTACAATCGCAAAAGCGTTAACACAGCAAACCAAGGTTATTTTACTTGATGAACCAACTGCTTTTTTGGACTATGCCAACCGCATGTCAGTTTTAAAAATCTTGAAACAAATTTCATTAGAAATGGGCGTTTGTATTCTACAAACATCCCATGATTTAGAATTGTGCATGGAGTTCTCAGACACCATTTTAGTCATCGATTCCATCGAAAAAAAGATCGTTCCATTGGAAGCGAAAACGTGTTTAAAATCTGAGATTGTTACCATTGCGTTCAGATAATTTTTGGAAATGTGAAAAAATTCCGCAGATATGCAGAATATAAATTATCTTTGTTCCCTTTAGCTATTTAGTAAAAATCAAATCACCCAATTAATTTTGCGTAATTTACTCAACATCAGTTCTATGACAAGAATATATCTTGTAATTTTAACATTTTTACTTGCCGTTTCAGGGCACACACAATCTATCCGCAATTTGAGCGGAAAAGTGAAAGATGAAAAAACAAAATCTGCAGTAAAAAAGCTGCCGATTGTAATTACATCGCTCGACTCAACAAGCAATTTCCGTGCCACAGTTAAAACTGATAACCAAGGAGCATTCGTTTTCCCCTCAGTTCAAGCAGGACATTATGAATTAATTGTAGATGATGCTGATTATCAATATAAAAAATTCAAATTTGAAGTAACACCAGAACACAGACCAAATTTGAATTTCAACGTAAATTTGAATGTTTCGTGGCTTTTTAATTGGGGAAAAACAGTTCGTCACGTCGATGAATTTGGAAATGTGGTTACAGAACACCCTACTTCTCACCTATTTGCAAGAATTGCATTGGGGATTTACGGACTTTGTTTAGTACTTATCTTTTTTTACAGTGTTTTGCAATTCTCTTTATCGATTGCGTATGCGCGAAATAGAAAGAAAAAAAGCGTCGAAGTTTACCCTGTTTTCAATCCGGCAACCGCTCCAAAAGTTACGGTTCAACTTCCAATGTACAATGAATTGTATGTTGCTGAACGCATCATTCAAAAAGCATCTGAATTTGATTATCCATTAGATAAATTAGAAATTCAAGTTTTAGATGACTCTACAGACGAGACGAAAGATGTAATTGCGAAGAAAGTAGCAGAAGTTGCAGCGAGAGGAATTAACATCAAACACATTCACAGAACCGATCGAACAGGTTATAAAGCCGGAGCTTTGGATTCAGCAATGGATCAAGTAGAAGGAGATTTCATCGCGATATTTGATGCAGATTTTGAGCCAGAAAAAGATTTCCTTCAAAAAACAATGCCATATTTCGAAGACGAAAACATTGGTGTTGTTCAAACACGCTGGGGACACATCAATAAATCTTATTCTTTATTAACAGAACTTCAAGCTTTTGGTTTGAACGGTCACTTTGCGGTTGAGCAAGGAGGTAGAACGGCTTCAGGACATTTCATCAATTTTAACGGAACAGGTGGCATTTGGAGAAAAAAATGCATTGAAGATGCTGGTGGATGGGAACACGATACCTTGACCGAAGATTTGGATTTGAGCTACCGTGCTCAATTGAAAGGATGGAAATTCAAATATTGTGAACACGTAGTTGCACCTGCTGAATTGCCAATCACGATGTCCGCTTTAAAAAGCCAACAACACCGTTGGATGAAAGGTGGAGCAGAATGTTTCCGCAAAATGGCGTGGAGAATTATAACCTTCAAAGGTGTTCGTTTCACGGATAGATTACACGGCGTTTCACACTTATTCAACTCTTCTGTATTCATGTTCATTTTGATCATGTCTTTGTTGAGTTTGGTTGTATTGCACATTAAAGATAGTTTCTCTGATTTGAATTATATCATTCAATTTGGTTCTATTTTCATCATTAGTACGGTATTCTTGGTTTACTATTATTGGTTGGCGTTTCGAGATAAAACAGAAAACACATTCAAATCATTTATTAAATTCATTGGACGTTTCTTCCAATTCCTAACTGTTTCTCTTGGACTTTCCTTAAGCAATACCGTGGCAGTGCTTGAAGGATACATGGGAATCAAAAGTTCATTTGTTCGTACTCCGAAGTTCAACGTATTGTCAAAAGTTGAATTCAAGGGGAATAAATACGACAAAAAAAGCATTTCATTGATTACCATCGGCGAAGGATTGATGATGGTTGTTTTTGCTTTCACTGCAATCAATCGCGCATCCTATGGAGATTTAGGAATGGTTCCTTTCCACTTGATGTTGGCAATTGGTTATGGATTGGTATTCTTCTACTCCATTCGAGAATTGCGAGGAAACAAATAAATATACGTATAGAACTGTAAAAAGATTTACCATGAAAATTTTCAACTCCCTGATTGCACTTAGTTTTTGTTTCCTTGGCTTTGGTCAAATGGATTGTGAAAGCTACCGCACTGGCAAGTTTATTGTGAAAAGTGCTGAATATGGTGATACGAAAATTACCAGAACAAAAGACTATCAAATTGAAGAAGCAATTAATCACGTTAACGGAAAGAAAATCAAAATCAAAGATAAAATCGTTTGGATTAATGACTGTACGTATCAACTTTTCCCATATAAATTAAAAGATTCAAGTAAGTTAATCACAGACAATGTGCTGACTTTTAAAATCGTTGAAACAGGAAAAGATTATTACCTTGTATTTGTAAGCGGACTAGGAGAAATGTATGACATAACAGTTCGTGTAGACCGTCAATAAGCACATTTTTTCATTCGATTTACCTCAAAGCGTTGTAGTTCTCAATCCATACGGGATCACGCACATCTCGGAGAATTTTCCAAAGATTGGTGTCTAGGAAATAATCGTTATCTACATTTTTAACCAGGTAATTTTCACCTAAGAATTTGGCTTGTCTCAGCGACGGTTTATTGTAATCTCCCGACCAACCTCCTTCCGACTTTCCTTTAAACGGATATTCAGAAAATCGTACTTTCCACAACGAGTCGATGGGAAAACAATACGGAACAGCTTTTAGTAAAAAAGAATCTTTAAACATCCCACATCCGACTTCATTTTCGTCGAAAAGATTGATGCGTTGCGGGTTGTAAATGCTTGGCCAATGTCCAGATGCGAATTTTACAAAATCATCATCGGTGAGAATTTTTTTGTAAGTCAACTGTACACCATTGTCTATGAAAGCGACAAAAGAATGCATTTTTGCACCTTGAAAATGACGAATTTGCAGCCCAAAAACAGGTTTCAATTCCCTGACTGGAGCAATTGAGGAAACAATTATCCACAAACAAATAGCCATGATGCGTACAAACATGCAGCAATTTATAGATAATAAATGAAATTGAATAAGAATTAGAGATTAGATTCTATTTTAAAAACGAATCAATCCAGTTGGTGTAATACAAGCATGTAACTGAATATCGCCTTGAAAAACATCTTCAATTTTTTCTTCAAGCTCAAACAAATGCAAACCAATAAACTGGCATTTAGGAGAACATTTTTTCAAAAACCGATCATAAAATCCTTTTCCATATCCAACTCGATGCCCTTTTTGGTCGATTGCCAATAATGGTACAAACACAATTTCAAAATGTTCTGCAGCAACCATTCTTCCGTTTTTAGGTTCTGGAATTCCCCACGGACTTAATTGCAATTGATCTTCCGTTTCAAAAAGAATGTGTTTCATCTCCATTGTTTCAAAATTTGAACGAGGAACGGCAACTTTTGCACCAAATTTCACAGCTTTTTCCCAAATTTCGTAGGTATTGATCTCATGCTGACGTTCAATGGGTAAAAACAAACTCACGTATTTTCCTTCTAGCTGAAAATGAGTAAATACCAAGTTTGAAATTTCTTCAGACATTTTTTGCAATTGTCCAGGTGAAAGTTGTTTTCGTTTTTCAAGGTACTTCTTACGAAGTTCTGCTTTCGTCATGCCTATATTCCGGGTAGAAATTGACGTGCAGATGAAGAAACTTCATTTTCGTTGACCCGATTTGCTTCCTCCAAAACACGATTAATTGCAACGACCAACAAGTCTTCCAAATCCTCTTTATCCATATCTTGAAGCGAACCGTTGATGGATAGTTCCGTCACTTTTCGATTGCCATTCATTTCAACGCGAATCAATCCGCCACCAGCTTCACTGTTTACGATTGTATTTTCAAGTCTAATTTTACTTTCTTCTAAGGCTTGTTGCATTTTCAACATCATTGCATTTTGGTCTAATCCAAACATGGTCTATCTCTTATTTGTTTCAAGCAAAGTTAATAGAAATCCATTTGAATCCCAAATTATCACTTGCCCAAAAGGGATAAATTAAATTTCAAGGAAAAAAACAAGATAACGGTGATATCGCTTTATGGAATTGTATTAACTTTAAAAAATAAAAAAGTTTACATATGAAAAAATCACTTTTTTTAGGACTTAGCTCCGGGGTTTTAGCAGGAATTGCCTCCATCATTTTACTAATGATCTACAAAGAAGCTTATTTCACAGATTTCTCTGTCGTCAAAGTCACCTTGAGTGAATCAATTGCCATTCAACTCAATTCGCTTTCCATCTTATTGGCTTGTACCATGGCAGGTATCATCATTGGTTTGGTTTACACTTTATTTATTAAGATATTCAAATCCAAAGGATTAATTATCTTCAACTTATTTCTGACTTTGTTTACTTTCGCTACACTTATTTTACCAATGGCAGCAAAATTACCGTTGGATTTGGACGAAGACACCATGCTACTTTTCCCAGGATTTGCAGTTACCGCACACTTCTTTCCAATTTTAAGCTGGTATACTTTGAAACCTATTTTCTTTCGAGTTAAAAAATAAGAAGATGGCAAAAAACACTTTATCCTCAGAATTTGAAGAGCTTTTAAACATCCTTCAAGATCGTTTTGAAAAAAACAATGCTCGTCATACGGAAATGGACTGGGAGAAAGTCGAAGCGAAATTGCGAGCAAATCCAGCTAAAATTGATTCCTTATCTCAAATGGAAAAAACGGGTGGCGAACCAGATGTGATCGATTACAACCTTTACACGGACGAATATTCATTTGTCGATTGTTCGGCTGAAAGTCCTGCTGGTAGAAGAAGTTTGTGCTACGATCGCGCAGCATTGAATCAGCGAAAAGAAAACAAACCAAAAGGAAATGCGATGGAGCTGGCTGAACAAATGGGCATCGAATTACTGGATGAAAATCAATATCGTCATTTGCAAGAACTGGGAAAATTTGATCTAAAAACTTCCAGTTGGATAAAAACACCAGAATCCATTCGAAAATTAGGCGGATCTATTTTTGCCGATTTACGGTATGAAACCATATTCATTTATCACAATGGTGCTTCTTCATATTATGCGTCGAGAGGTTTTAGAGGGATTTTGAAGGTTTAACTACTTGGCACAGACACAACTTTTGGATTATTTAGATAACTTCAAATAAACCCCAAGATAAAAACCTGAAAAATCAAGTTTCACTTTCTCGTTTTCAATCTTCCATTCATTTCCCATTTGATCGGTTAATGCGTTTGTTTTGAAAAACTGATAGCCACCTCGAATTCCTAAACTTGCAAAAACAGAAGACTGAAGAAAATTGTATTCTATATTTAATCCCACTTGGCTTTGGACTGAATTTCCGCTGTAAGAACTATACATCCTCGTTTCCAAAACATGTTCTGATGGTTGCTCATCATTTGTGAATTTAGAAAATCCAATACCTAAATTAAGTTCAGGCCCCCAATGTAAACGCTTAAAAAAAGAAGTAGTTTGATCATTTTGAAAAAGTTGACTCAGATAAATCGTTGAATGAATTCCAACGGATAATGCTTCAACCCTCAGTTCTTGACGTCCAAAACACTCTTCGATCGGTAAACTGTATTCATTCAACTTATAATAGGAAGGATTGGAGGTTTGCGTGGAAAATTGATAACCGCCATAAATTCCAAAATCCCACATTTTTGTAAATTGATACGACAATCCAGCTTGCCAACTCTGACCTGTTTTCATCTTTTCATCTGAAAAATTATCGAGTAATTTATCCGCAACAACAGCATTTAAACTACTCATCTTAAATCTATTGACACTATAACTTGCGGTAACTGACAAATTACTCTTTACTTGAGAAAAACTAAACGAACTCATACCTACTAAAAGGATTATTAAAAGAATGTTGTAACGCTTCATGTTTATTTATTTTAAAATCAGTTAAAAATTCGTGCTTCTTTTCTCGTTTTCAAATCGAACAACCAAAGGCTATAATTTTCGATTAAACCATTGCCACTGGAAGTCGGCCCTTCATTTACAATTACTTCTCTTTCTACTTTTTGCAGCATTAAATGTTTTCCAGACGGTAAACAAATCGCTTCTTCAACCACTTCTTTGTGACAGTTTTCCAACACTTTAGTGACATACCCTGTTTTGTAATTTATTTCATATAGATGGGAAGATCCATTGTTTTCATAAAAGGAAACATAAAATCTTTCTTCATCAACATGCCAATTGACACGTCCATGTTTAAATCCTTCCTGAGTGGTATATTCCAAAAATGTATTGTTTAAATTTTCTTGATTCAAGTCCACAAGGTTAAAATCGAGATAATTATCAGATTTTGGAGTTAACAACAAATTATTGGGTGAAACATCAAACTCATAATTAATATGCGCATTACCAAGGTTCATTTGTGTTTCTGAAAGATCGCCGATTTTCTTCTTTTTCAAATAAGTTCCGATTAGATTCTGTCCTCCCCATAAAAGCGTATTTCCGTCCTTTAACCACGTTAAATTAACTTCAAAGTTCCCAGTTGGAATATTGGAAAATTGAGAAAACTGAGAACCATCGTCTTTTACCAGATAAATAAAAGGTTCTGCTGCTGGTTTTAACGCAATCCATCCATCTTTATTCCAAGCCATGTTTCCGGAGATTTCTGTTCCTGTTAAAATAATACTTTCTTGGTTTGTCAATAAATTATATCTGATAATTTGGTGATCAATTTCAACCGTACTACCCGAATCTTTCACAATTTTATAATAAATAAACTCGTATGTGTTATTGGGATTAAAAACTGGAAATTTATATTGATTACCAGTAGAGATAGTTCCACCTCCACCTGGAAGAACAGTAAATGACTTATTGCAATCTGCACTTTCCCATTCCAATCGATCTATGCTTCCAACTGGAAGACAACTGAGGTCTTCTTTTTTACAAGCGGAGAAAAGAAAAATAGATATTGAAAGAATCAAGCTTGTTATGTATAAAGTTAGTGTTTTCATTATAATAGCAATTAGAGGTTTTTAAATGGTAATGTCATTGTTGGTAATAAAAGTACAACATTCTTTTCTCTTAAAAAATCATTTTCGTTCTCACAAGATTCATTTTCAATGTGGTCCAATAAAAATCGAACGAACAAATTAAACCTCTTGAAAGGCACTAGGTTTGAGTAAAGTGTATTTTAAAAAGTTTAGTGGAAAAAAATGCATTGCGTCCACAACAAGATAAAGTCCACAACAAGATAAAAATCATCCATAATTAATAATCACCGTTTTTAACAATCCGCTTCTTAGCTCAGAAACTTTCGTTAAATTTGTGCAATTAACAGATTTATTGCATGACACCAACATTTCATACGCTTAAGATTGCTGAAATTAAGAGAGAAACCGAAGAAACCATTTCCGTTTCTTTTGAACTTCCAGACGATTTAAAAAAATCATACGCTTATAAATCAGGTCAATATCTTACCCTGAGAACTACAATTGATGGAGAAGATTTAAGAAGATCGTACTCTTTGTGTTCTGCTCCGCATGAAAATGAGTGGCGCGTTGCAATTAAAAAAGTAGAACTCGGAAAGTTTTCTACCTACGCTAACGATTCTTTCCAAGTTGGTGATGAAATTCAAGTGATGACTCCAATGGGAAATTTCACTGCTGATATTCAAGCAACAAATGCAAAGAACTATGTGTTTTTCGCATCAGGAAGTGGTGTAACTCCAGTTTTCTCCTTGATTAAATCCATTTTGGAGAATGAGCCTAATAGTAATGTGACTTTGTTTTACGGAAACAAACGATTTGGAACCATCATTTTCAGAGAAGAATTGGAAGCTTTGAAAAATGAACATTTGGATAAGTTTACCTTAACACATGTTCTTTCAAGAGAAAATTTAGGAAATCAAATTCAAAAAGGAAGGATTGATGCCGCGAAATGCGTTGAATTAAATCAAGCATTCTTAAAAGGCATCGCAGTTGACGAAGTTTTCGTTTGCGGTCCCGAAGAAATGATTTTTGCCGTGAAAGAAACCTTTGAAGGAATTGGATTGGCAAAAGAGAAAATTCATTTTGAATTGTTCAACACCTCTACTCCTAAGAAAGTAATCGACATCAATTTACCGAAAGAACAAACGATTGAAGCTAATGTAACCGTTATTTTAGACGGAGATCGATACGATTTAGCGTTGCAATCCGACGGAGAAAATATCTTGGATGCGGCAAACAAAGCAGGTGCAGATTTACCTTACGCTTGCAAGGGCGGAGTTTGTTGTACGTGTAAAGCGAAAATCATCGAAGGAACTGCAAGAATGGATGTCAACTACGCACTTGAAAAAGACGAAGTTGAAGCTGGTTATATTTTGACTTGTCAATCTCACCCTACTAGTGAAAAATTAATAATATCATTTGACGATTAAACATGGGATTTTTTAGTAGAAAAAAGAAAACAGAAACAGTTGAAAGCACAAGTCCAAAAGGATTTTTCGAACTGGAAGTAAAAGAAGTAAAACAATTAACTCCTTCCAGTGTGAGAGTTAGTTTCATTGTACCGAGTGATTTAAAAAGTGAATTCAAATTCGTTCCAGGACAATATTTAAACCTTTCAACCATCATCAACGGAACCGAAGAAAGAAGATCTTATTCAATTTGCAGTGGTGAAGACGAAGACATTGCAGTCGGAATCAAACGCGTGAACAACGGTAAGATGTCCAATTGGGCAAACGACGATTTGAAAGCAGGAATGCTGGTAGCTGTTGCACCTCCAAGTGGAAATTTTAAATTAAATCAAGCCGCTAAAAACATCGTGGCTTTTGCGGCAGGAAGTGGAATTACACCAATCATCTCCATGGCGAAAAGCTTGAGAAAGAACGGTGCTTCTATGAAATTGTTTTATGGAAATAGAATGTTGAACACCATCATGTTTGAAGCTGATTTAGCAGCTACTGAGGGCGTTCATACAACACATTTCTTGACTGGTGAAGAGGTTGAAGGATACCAAAAAGGTCGTTTAGAGAAAGACAAAATCACTGAAATTGTAAAAGCTGATTTAGAACTTTTGAAAGCAGACGGTTTTTACTTGTGCGGACCAGAAACCATGATCCAAGCAGGAATTGAAGTGTTGGAAATGTTTGGCGTTGCAAAAGACAAAATTCATTTCGAGCTATACACCACGCCCGTTTTATTGGTTGACGATAAAGTTGCTGAAATCAATACCTTTGCAGGAACAAGTAAAGTAACTGTTATTTTAGATGACGAAGAATTTACAGTGAATTTAAAAGCAGGTGGAAAAACCATTTTAGATGCCGTTTCCAAAGAAGGCTATGATGCTCCGTATTCTTGTCGTGGCGGTGTTTGTTGTACCTGTCGCGCAAAAGTTTTAAAAGGAAAAGTGACGATGTCTATCAACTACGCATTAACCGACCAAGAAGTAGCAGATGGTTTTGTTTTGACATGTCAAGCACATCCAGCGAGTGAAGAAGTTTTAATCTCTTATGATGCATAAAAATATTGTTGTAGTAGGCGCAAGTCGTGGAATTGGGCGGGAATTGGTGCTGAATTTAGCTCAAAACCCAAATCATACCGTATTTGCAATCGCACGATTTTCAAAAGGTACATCGCAATATGCCGATATGCCGAATGTACATACTTTTGCATTAGACCTTGCCGGTTCTGATGTAAGATCTCAAATTACATCGATGTTTTCAAAAATTAAAAATGTCGATGTATTGATTAACAACGCTGGAACTTTGGTCAACAAACCGTTCCTCGAATTAACGCGTGAAGACTTTCAAGAAAGTTACCAAGTAAACATTATTGGCGTAATGGAAACGGTACAAGCTTTCGTTCCAAAAATGATTGAAAACGGTGGTCACATTGTGAACATCAGTTCGGTTGGTGGATTTCAGGGTTCGGTCAAATTTGCAGGTTTAACAGCCTATTCTACATCCAAAGCAGCCTTGGTAAGTTTCACCGAATTGTTTGCAGAAGAATACAAGGACACCAAAATAAAAACCAATTGTTTATGCTTGGGATCAGTTCAAACACAGATGTTGGAAGAAGCTTTCCCAGGATTACAAGCACCTTTGTCTGCTGAGAAAATGGCGGAATACATCGCTGATTTTTCTTTGAATGCACATCAATGGATGCATGGAACGGTTATTCCAGTTTCGTTGACGACGCCTTAAGGATTTTGCTTTTTTAAAATCCTTGCATTTTGACTTCCCAATGACTTTGTTATAGAAACATCTAAAAGATTCAAAATTTGTAGTATATTTACTTTTGAATTCAAGACGAAGACCGCTTAAAACAAATGCATTGACGAGCGCAAATTGTTTCGGCATCATTCTTGTAATTCTCCAGAAATACACTTAGAAAAACATACAACATGTCATTCGCATATTCTTTCTTAATCGCTTTTATCTTCTCGTTTGTAAATCCTGCAGATGTACCCTATTCTGAATTGGAAACAGCTTTTAGCACAGGAAATGCAACGGCAATTTCCAACATGGGGAAAGAGAAAATGCTCATTTCCATCTTGGATAAAGAAGCAGCTTACAGCCAATCTCAAGCAACACTTGTTTTGAAAGATTTTTTCTCTAAAAAGCCAGCTACTAGTTTTAAATTTAATTTCAAAGGAAAAGAATCCGCTGATGGATCTTTTGCAATTGGAATTTATACCAGCAAGGCTGAAAGTTTTCGGGTTTCCATTCACTTCAAAAAAATGGGCAATGATTTTAAGATTGAACGCTTGACCATCGAAAAGAATTAACGTTAAATCTGAGTTAAATCTATTCAAAGTTATCGTTTGAAATAAGAATTGAATCTTTCTTTTCAGGATTCTCAACTAAATTAAATTATCGATTGCAACCTACACTTTACCTTTGAGAGCCTTAATAAGCGTATAGTTTTCGTAAATTTTATACGCTTTTACTTTTGAAACTATTACTTGCTGATTCGAATCCTACCTATTTTCTAGAATTACACGCTATTTTTCACAACTGACAATTTGACACACTCAGTTTATTTACTTATTTTTGCGTTCGAAATATCAGAATAAAAAAATCAAATAAATATATGGATACAATCAAAGATCACGACGAATCCAGACAAGGTGAAGCTTTAGTTTTAGACACCAATTCCGAGTTAAAAGGAAAAAAATTATACATCGAGAGCTATGGCTGCGCGATGAACTTTGCAGATAGCGAAGTCGTTGCGTCCATTCTTGCAAAAGATGGCTTTCAAACTACTGCCAACGCAGAAGATGCAGATGTAATTTTATTAAACACCTGTTCAATTCGCGAAAACGCAGAGAATCGAATCAAAAAAAGACTGTTTGATTTCAAAAAACAAAAACAATCCAATCCCGAATTAGTGGTGGGAATCTTGGGTTGCATGGCCAGCAGAATGAAGCAAGCGCTTCTGGAAGATGAAAAATTAGTTGACATCGTTGCTGGTCCAGATTCTTACAGAGATTTACCGCATTTAATTGAAGACGTTGGTTCAGGTCAACGTGCTGTCAATGTTTTATTATCTCGCGAAGAAACCTACGCAGACATTACGCCTGTGCGCTTAGACAAAGGTGGTGTTTGTGCTTTTGTGAGCATTACACGCGGTTGCGACAACATGTGTTCATTCTGTGTGGTTCCTTTCACCCGTGGAAGAGAACGTTCAAGAGATCCACAAACGATTATCCAAGAATGCCGTGATTTATTTGAAGCGGGCTATCGCGAAGTTACTTTATTGGGTCAAAACGTGGATAGTTACCGTTGGAACATGAACAGCAAAGGTGAAATCAAAGATGTTGAACAAACAACCATGAATTTTGCCGAATTGATGGAAAATGTAGCGCAGGTAAATCCATTACTACGCGTTCGTTTCTCCACATCACACCCAAAAGATATGAGCGACGAGTTCTTACAAGTGATGGCGAAATACGAAAACATTTGTCCGTACATCCACCTACCAGTTCAATCTGGAAGTAACGATGTCTTGTTAAGAATGAATCGCGGTTATACGAGAGAATGGTATTTGGGTAGAATTGCTGCAATTCACAAATACCTTCCAACAGCAACCATTTCAACCGATATTATTACTGGATTTTGTGGTGAAACCGAGGAAGATCATCAGGCAACATTGAGTTTAATGGAAGAAGTGAGATTTGATTTTGCGTACATGTACACCTATTCTGAACGTCCGAAAACATTGGCGGAAAGAAAGTATGAAGATGATATTCCAGAAGAAGTAAAATCACGTCGATTAACGGAGATTATCAATTTACAACGTGCCAATGCTTTGTTATCGAACGAAAAACAAGTTGGACAAATACAAGAAGTATTGGTTGAAAGTGTTTCTAAAAAATCAGCTGATGAATTTGCTGGTAGAAATCCATTCAATGCACGGGTTGTTTTCCCAAAGAAAGATTCTAAACCTGGCGATTACGTTACCGTAAAAATCAACAGTTGTACTTCAGCTACCTTAATTGGTGAAATAATTTAATTCAAGGATTTTTATGGACATACAACAAATCAAACAACGTTTCGCAATTATTGGTAACGCACCTTTGCTGAATAGGGCATTGGAAGTTGCCGCGCAAGTTGCTCCAACGGATATTTCTGTTTTGGTAACGGGAGAAAGTGGAACAGGAAAAGAAATTATACCGCAAGTAATTCACCAGTTGAGTTCACGCAAACACGGTGAATACATCGCTGTAAACTGCGGAGCAATTCCTGAAGGAACAATCGACTCTGAGTTATTCGGTCACGAAAAAGGTTCGTTTACCGGTGCCAGCGGAAGTCGCGAAGGTTATTTCCAAGTGGCAGATGGCGGAACCATCTTTTTGGATGAAGTAGCTGAATTGCCAATGCAAACGCAAGTTCGTTTACTTCGTGTATTGGAAACAGGTGAATTCATTCGTGTTGGTTCATCCAAAGTGATTAAAACCAACGTACGCGTTGTAGCTGCGACCAACGAAAACATGGCGCAAGCAATTCGCAGTGGGAAATTTAGAGAAGATTTATTATACCGTTTAAGTACCGTTCCAATCAGTCTTCCACCACTTCGCGCTCGAAAAGACGATATCGGATTGTTGTTCCGTAAATTTGCCAGCGACTTTGCTGATAAATATAGAATGCCAGCCATCAAATTAACGCCAGAAGCACTTGCTATCGTAGAAGCATATCCGTGGCCGGGAAACATTCGTCAGTTGAAAAACTTGGTCGAACAAATTTCTGTCATCGAAAACGAAAGAGAAATTGATGCTGCGATGATCGAAGGTTACTTGCCTTCTCAGGACGATCAGTTTCCAAAATTGGTGAACAAAGGAGAATCAGAAAATTTTTCTGAACGAGAATTGATGTACAAATTTCTTTTCGACATGAAAAGTGATTTAAACGATTTGAAAAAATTAGTTACCGAATTGATTAACCAAGGTTCCGATTTTCAATTGGACCCTGATCAATCTGCTATGATTCAAAAAATGTATAGCGACATTGTTCCCGTAACTGACCGTGCACATTTGTTACCTCCATCACAACTCCCGAAAAAAGAAACTTATCCAACTCACGATGAATCATTTAATAATGATTACGAAGAGCACGAAGAAGTTGAAGAATCTTTATCTTTGGAAGAACGAGAAAAAGAATTGATTCAAAAAGCGTTAGAAAAACACCGTGGAAAGAGAAAGCATGCTTCTGAAGAATTGGGAATATCTGAACGTACCTTGTATCGAAAAATTAAAGAATATAACCTACTCGGATAATGAAGATTTTGTTGAACATCGCATTGGTATTTCTCCTGGCTTCTTGTTGGCCATCGAGTATTTCTTTCAAAGACAAAGGTTCTATGGATGAACGTTGGAAGTTTTTCTCTGTCAAAACATTGGAAAACAATGCTGCCAACGCACCTTTAAGTTACCAAGCTGATTTAACAGAAGCCATTAAAACAGGTGTTCAAAACAATACGAGTTTAAAATTAAATTCAAATCCGAACGATTCTCAGTTGAACATCGAAGGAAGAATTACAGCCTATGACGTTTCGCCAATTGCCATGCAAATTGGAGACGTAGCCGCAAAAAACCGTTTGACCATCTCAACAAATTTCATCATTTTTATCAATGTTGAACGAGCAGAAAACGAAAAATTAGCAGAAGATCGAATGACCTTGACCAGCACCCGTTTTGCAGACTACAATTCCGACTCAGATTTATCGGTTGTAGAAGCACAGTTGTTGGAAGAAATCAATAAGCAAATTGTTCAAGACGTGATCAATAAATTACTTTCAAACTGGTAATTATGAACTTAGACCAAATCGCAATCCGAATATCAAATCCAAATTCCTGCTTACCTGCTGAAACTCCGGTATTGCAAGAATTGGCTGAGAAATATCCGTATGCACAAGTATTTTCAATCTTATATTTGAAATCACTTTCCTTGCAAAACGACATTGGTTTTGATGAAGCTTTGCAAAAGCACGCGTATCGTGTGACAGATCGCATGAAATTGTATGATTTAATTCACGATCAAAAGCAACATACTGAAGCTGAAGTTCAAACAGAAGTTGAAGCTGAATTGGAAACAACTGAAACAATCGAATTGATCCAAGATGTTGCGGTTCTTCAAACTTCTGAATCAAGTGTTGATGCGCCATCGGAAGTAAATCAATTAGAATCCATCGAAGATGAAAATCACACCGTTGCGGAAGAAGATGATTTGCTACAGGAAATTTCCTCAGAAATACTCTTTGAGAAAGGACTGATCGATGAATATGTCGAATCAGATCGTGATACACTTTTAAATGCTGCAGTTGACATCATTGAAAATGCGGAAACGATCGAAGAAATCGAATCAGAATCAAAAGATTTGACTGAGATTGATGAAGATCCAGTTCTGATTGAAATTTCCGAGGAAATCGTGGAAGAATTAAATTTATCCACTCCTGAAATCGAAGAAGAAACGAACTTAAAAGCGGAAGAATTTTTAGAGTCCAAAGCAGCAGAAATCTCAGTGGAAAATAAGATTTCAGATTTGGATCTAGCCATCATTTCTGAAATTGTTGAAACGATTTATAGCGATAATTTAGAACAAACCATTCAAGAAGTTGAAGTTGTTGAAAAAAAATCAGAAATAAATCAAGCGCATCATGTTGCAGAAAAAGTTGAAATTGAAAACTCAAAAATGAGCTTTACTTCTTGGTTGAGATCCGGAAATACGTCAGCAGCAACAAGTGCATCGGTAGAAATAAAAGAAAAAGAAAAAGAGGTGCAACAAACTATCAATCAAAAAGTTGACTTGATAGAAAACTTCATTAACACCGAGCCTAAGATCTCAAAAGTGAAGAAAGAGTTTTATTCTCCTTCCAAAAAAGCCAAAGAAAGCATCAGTACAGACGGACTGATTTACTCTGAAACATTAGCTGAAATTTTCGCCATGCAAGGCAATTTTCCGAAAGCAATTACAGCTTATGAACAATTAATGTTGACAAATCCAGAAAAAAAGATTTTCTTTGCAAAACGAATTGAAGAATTAAAAGAAAAATTAAACACATAACATGACAGCTTTTTTATCTATTATCATTATTTTAGCAAGTATTTTATTAATCATTGTGGTTTTTATCCAGAATCCAAAAGGAGGTGGTTTATCTTCTGATTTCGGAGCAGCTTCTCAATTAGGAGGTGTACAAAAAACAAATGACGTAATCGACAAAACAACGTGGTCATTGGCATCGATTATCATGGTATTGAGTATTGTTTTAACAATCCAATCAACTCCAAAGAAACAAGTAATTAAAGAGCAACCAACAACAGAACAAGGAACGCCTACGGCACCGGTTGGAAAATAAGCTTTCAACTTTTATATTTTTGAATGTCAGTATGTCACGCATACTGACATTTTTTGTTTCCAATAGTTCGATTCCGTGTAAAATTGTCCTGAAATCTGATGTGGCATAAAATTGGTCTAAATCTGCTGAACAATAAATTACAAATTATATGTCAACAACATTTAAACCATTAGCTGACCGCGTATTGATCGAAACGGTAGCTGCAGAAGAAAAAACAGCAAGTGGAATCTTCATTCCAGATACGGCAAAAGAAAAACCATTGAAAGGAACTGTAGTAGCTGTCGGAAACGGTAAAACAGATGAACCGATGACTGTAAAAGTGGGCGACACGGTAATTTACGGTCAATATTCAGGAACTGAAATCAAGTTAGACGATAAGAAATACTTGATTATGAAAGAAGCTGATATTTACGGGATTCTATAAATACCAATCGATAATTCAATTTTAACCAAATTAAAAGATATTAAAAATGGCAAAAGAAATTTATTTCGACGTAGAAGCGAGAGAGAAATTAAAAAAAGGAGTTGATGCTTTAGCAAATGCAGTGAAAGTAACGCTTGGACCAAAAGGAAGAAACGTGATCATCGGTAAAAAGTATGGAGCACCACACATCACGAAAGATGGTGTTTCTGTTGCGAAAGAAATCGAATTGAAAGACGTGATTGAAAACATGGGTGCACAAATGGTCAAAGAAGTTGCTTCTAAAACTGCTGATATTGCAGGAGACGGAACAACAACCGCTACCGTTTTAGCACAAGCAATCATCAACGCTGGAATGAAAAACGTTGCTTCTGGAGCAAATCCAATGGATTTGAAAAGAGGAATCGACAAAGCAGTAACTGAAGTGGTTAAAAACTTGAAATCCATTTCAAAAGAAGTAGGATCAGACAACGACCGCATCAAGCAAATTGCATCCATCTCTGCAAACAACGACGAAGTAATTGGTTCATTAATCGCTGAAGCAATGAAAGTAGTTGGAAACGATGGTGTAATTACCGTTGAAGAAGCAAAAGGAACAGAAACGGAAGTAAAAACCGTTGAAGGAATGCAATTCGATAGAGGCTATTTATCTCCATATTTCGTAACCAATGCTGAAAAAATGATCACTGAAATGGAAAAACCATTGATTTTGATCTACGAGAAAAAAATCTCAAGCATGAAAGACTTGATGCCAATCTTGGAACCAGTTGTTCAAGCAGGAAGATCTCTATTAATCATCGCTGAAGACATGGACGGTGAAGCACTAAGTACCTTAGTTGTGAACAGAATTCGTGGCTCTTTGAAAGTTGCTGCTGTAAAAGCACCAGGTTTCGGAGACAGAAGAAAAGCCATGTTGGAAGACATCGCGATCTTAACAGGTGGACAAGTTATTTCCGAAGAAAGAGGTCTTACGCTGGAAGGTGTAACGATGGACATGTTGGGAACGGCAGAAAAAGTTGAAATCGATAAAGACAATACAACCATCATCAGCGGTGCTGGAGACAAAGAGGCAATTGCTTCACGTGTTGGACAAATCAGAGCACAAATCGAAGCGACAACTTCAGATTACGACAAAGAAAAATTGCAAGAGCGTTTGGCTAAATTAGCTGGAGGAGTTGCTGTTCTTTACATCGGTGCACCAACAGAAATGGAAATGAAAGAAAAGAAAGACCGTGTGGATGACGCATTAGCTGCTACACGTGCTGCTGTTGAAGAAGGAATTGTACCTGGTGGTGGAGTTGCTTTGATTCGTTGCATTGAAGTTTTAGACAATTTGAAAGGATTGAACGAAGACGAAGACACGGGAATTGCAATTGTTAAACGTGCAATTGAAGAACCTTTGAGACAAATTGTTGCCAACGCAGGAAGCGAAGGTGCTGTTATCGTTCAGCGAGTAAAAGAAGGGAAAGGTGATTTCGGTTACAACGCAAGAACAGATGTTTACGAAGATTTGTACGTTGCAGGAGTAATTGACCCAACCAAAGTTACCCGTATCGCAATTGAAAATGCATCCTCTATTGCATCCATGCTCTTAACAACTGAGTGTGTTATCGCAGACGAACCAGAAGAAAACGCTCCAGCAATGGGCGGAATGCCTGGTGGAATGGGTGGAATGATGTAAGAATTCACAAACAAAACGAAACAAATTGTTTAGTTTTGCAAGAACATAAGGAGTCATTCAGTTGATTCCTTCATCGAACCGCCTTCCCGATGCAAATCGGATAGAACGGGACGCCAACATATATAAAGCGCTTCAATTTCGATTGAGGCGCTTTTTTTAGTTCAAAAATTCCGATTATAAGAACTGAAATTGGCTACCTTCGTAGATAGAAAAGGTTACTAAAATAAAATTCAAGATGAAAATAGCAATATTACTTTCAGGATGTGGCGTTTACGACGGTTCAGAAATCCAAGAAGCTGTGTTTACGATGCTTGCGATTGAAGAGGCTGGTGCGGAATACATGTGCATTGGAATTGATAAAGATCAACACCACGTGATCAATCACCTGACGGGTGAAGAAATGAATGAGAGAAGAAACATGTTGGTGGAATCTGCTCGAATTGCTCGTGGAGACATTAAAAATATCAAAGAAGTTGAAATTCGTGATTTCGATGCACTCGTCATTCCTGGAGGATTTGGGAATGCGAAAAACTTAAGTTCGTGGGCATTTGATGGTGCAACAGGAAAAATACTGGACGAAGTGAAATTACTCTTGGTCAATTGCATCAACGCGGGAAAACCAATTGCTTCACTATGTGTTAGTCCGATTTTAATTGCCAAAGCATTAGAAGGTTCAAACTTAAAAGCACATTTAACGATGGGAAGTAGCACAGAAGCTTCACCCTACTCTATTTCGGACTTCCATTCTGGATTAGAATCTTTAGGAGTAATTACATCCAACAAAAAACTTGGAGAAGTTGAAATTGATAGCGAATTAAAAATTGTTTCTACACCTTGTTACATGCTCGATGCAACGATTTCAGAAATCAGAAAAAACATCCAAATCGCCATACAGGCTTTGGTTAAGCTTTAAAAACCAAGTTGCTGATTTTAAAACATCCAAAAACATTTGAAATTTATTTAAAAAATAAGTCCCCTTATTTCTCGTTCATAATGGATATAAATGTAATTTTGCGGAGGAATTATAGCGAAAGCTCAAAAAAATTAGTAGTATGAACGAATTTGGTAAACAAGGAAACAATACCGATTTGAACACTTCCATCGGATTAAGCAATCTTGGAAACGTTTTTTGGAATCTAACACCAGCAGAATTGGTTGAAGATTCTATTCTAAGCGGAGAAGGAATGCTAACAGATACGGGAGCTCTTGCCATTGAAACAGGTGAATTTACAGGAAGATCTCCTAAAGATAGATTCATCGTTTGCGATGCTAAAACGGAAGATGCTGTTTGGTGGGGTGATATCAACATTAAGTTTTCAGAAGCACAATTTGATGCTTTGTACAACAGAATGAAAGCCTACTTTAATGGTAAAGACTTATATGTTCGCGACTCGTATGCTTGTGCAGATGAAGAGTTTAAAATGAATATTCGTATTGTAAATGAACTTCCATGGGGAAATATGTTTGCTTACAACATGTTCTTAAGACCAACGGATGAAGAGTTGCAAAACTTTTTACCAGATTGGCACATTGTATGCGCTCCGAATTTCCACGCAGATCCAGAAATTGACGGAACTCGTCAGCACAACTTTGCAGTTTTAAACTTCTCAAAGAAAATGATTTTGATCGGTGGTACTGCTTATACAGGTGAAATCAAAAAGGGAATTTTCTCTGTATTGAACTTCATCTTGCCACACGAGAAAAACGTACTTTCCATGCACTGTTCTGCAAACATTGGTAAAGACAATGATACAGCAATCTTTTTTGGACTTTCAGGTACTGGAAAAACAACACTTTCTTCAGATCCAGATCGTCGCTTAATTGGGGATGACGAACACGGCTGGTCAAACAACACGGTTTTCAACTTCGAAGGTGGATGCTATGCAAAAACAATCGATTTAGCTGCTGATAAAGAACCACAAATCTACGGTGCTATTAAATTTGGTGCTATTTTAGAAAACATCGTTTTCAAAGAAGGTACTGCTCAACCAGATTATACAGACGGATCGATTACGCAAAATACACGTGTATCTTATCCGATTGATTTCATCGACAACATCGTTGTTCCATCTATTGGTGCAGCTCCGAAAAATATTTTCTTCTTAACAGCTGATGCTTTTGGTGTATTGCCTCCAATCTCTCGTTTGACGAAAGAACAAGCAATGTACCACTTCATGTCTGGTTATACAGCGAAAGTTGCTGGAACAGAAATGGGAATTACGGAGCCTTCAACAACATTCTCTGCTTGTTTCGGTAAAGCATTTTTACCATTACACCCAGCGAAGTACGCGAAGTTATTAGGTGAGAAATTAGAAGGAACTGATATCAAAGTATGGTTGATCAACACAGGTTGGTCAGGTGGTTCATACGGTACAGGAAGTAGAATGAAACTTTCTTACACCCGTGCTATGATTACTGCTGCCATGAATGGAAAATTAGACAACGTAGCGTTTGACAATTTACCAATCTTTGATTTGGCAATTCCAACTTCTTGTGAAGGTGTTCCAACTGAGATTTTAAATCCAAAAGAAACGTGGGCTGATAAATCTGCTTACGATGAAACAGCGAACAACTTGGCTGGACAGTTTGTTAAAAACTTTAGTCAATATGCTGAAGAAACCAGCGCTGATATTTTAGCTGCTGCTCCGAAAGTAATGGTTTAACATCCACATAAAATACATTCAAAGGCTATCTGAAAAGGTAGCCTTTTTTTTTGCAAGCTATTTTCTTGTCATTAATTCGTTAATTATCATAGCCTCTCTTTGAATAAAATGTAATTTTGCAAAGCATTCAAGCAGCGAAATATGAAATCAATAAACGTTCAGGAATTACAGACCATGAAAAGTTCTTCTAAACCTTTTCAACTCATTGATGTACGTGAACTTCATGAAAGTGAAATTTGTTCAATCGGTGGAACTTTAATTCCAATGAATCAAATTCCAATGCGTGTACATGAAATTGCCAAAGATCAACCGGTTATCGTTTATTGTAGAGCAGGAATGCGAAGTGCCAGTGTCATTCAATATTTAGAATCTCAAGAAGGATTCGAAAATTTGTATAATTTAGAAGGTGGTATTCTCGATTGGATTCGGGAAATCGACTCCAGCATGACCTCCTATTAAACCACATCCGTATGAACCGTAAAACCATCAACTCCCTTATATTTTTAGGTGCACTTTCGATCATGAGCATCTTATTTGTCCAATTCTATTGGATTAAAAAAACGGTGGCGACCCAAGAAAAAAACTTGGCGATTCAAGAAAAAGAGGATTCACTGAATTTGAAACAATTCTCGGAGCAAGTACACGTTGCTTTGCGAAATGTATTGCAAGAAATCTCAACAAGTATTTCGGACAGTTCGGATCTTTACGGAGCCGTAAAACAGATTCAAACCAACAGCTTTACCGTTGATATTCACGAAGATCTTCATCCTTATTATCTCGAAACGCTCTTAAAAAGAGAATTTTATTCCCACAACATCAACCAAGATTTTTTATACGGTATTTACGATTGTTTCTCGGATAGCGTCATCTTCGGAAACTTAATTCGCTTTAGTAAAGAGTCGCTCTATGAACCTTCTAAAGAATCATCAATCGGTTTGACTTCTCCAAAAATGATTTGGAAAAAAGACGGTCATTATTTTACAGTTTATTTTCCAAATATAAACGGAAATTCTATTGAAGTCAGTGAAGAACTTGGTTCTCCTTGGATTTTTATGGGTGTAATCGTTTCGCTTGTTGTGATGTTTTTCGCTTTTGCAATTCATGTAATCCTCAAAGAAAAACGCTTGTCAGAAGTCAAAACCGACTTTATCAATAACATGACACACGAATTAAAAACTCCGATTGCAACCATTGCACTTTCTAGCGACATGTTGATAAAAGGAGATTTCAGTCAAGATCAAGATAGATTAAAACGCTACGCCAGCATCATTTACAAAGAAAATAAGCGCCTTGAAAATCAAGTTGAGCGTGTTTTAAACGTAGCGAAACTCAACAAAGATACGCTCACACTTAAAAAAGAAGAATTAGATATTCACAGTTTGTTAATTGATATTCGAGAAAATTTTGAAATAAACCACTCCGAAACTGGTGCACATCTTATCTTGAATTTAAACGCCGAAAGACATCTTATTCAGGCTGATATGTTACACATTAACAATGTACTAACCAACCTGATTGATAACGCAACCAAATACTGTGATGCAACACCAATCATCGAAATCACGACCAAGAACGACAAAAAAGGAATGACCATTGAAATTTCTGACAATGGAATTGGAATCAAAAAAGACGTTCAAAAAATGATTTTCGATAAGTTTTACCGCGTTCCTACCGGAAACCTTCACAACGTAAAAGGATTTGGACTTGGTTTGTATTATGTCAAAATCACCATCGAACAGCACGGTGGAAGCATTCATTTGAAAAGTGCGGTCGGAAGAGGTACTACTTTTTACATTTCCTTACCTTACAAATAAACGTCTTCCTAAAAGTCAAGAAATACTGACTTTAAACATTCTTTCAAACTGCAATCTCGCTTGATTCCAACGATAAATTTGTTTTTGAACGAGCTGATCTGCGTTTAAATTAATACGAGAAACCCTCACATCATCAATCAATTCTAGTTTTTCCTTTCTTAAAATCTGAATCAATTCACGGTGCTCACTTGAACTAATGTCTTTAAAAAAGCGAATGGCTTCAAGTGTTTCTTTTTTGAAAAAATCAGCATTTTCATACGCTTTTAAGCGCTCTATTTTATTCAATGCTTGATTACTTTCCTTAAATAAAGCAGATCTAACTTTCTCTGCTTCATCAATTTCACCCTTTTCAATGTGCAACCTACTTTCTTCAAAAAGTTCATTCAATTGCGTTACCTCTTGTTGATAGGTGATTAAATATTCCGTAGCTGAAAGTTCTTTTTTGCACCCATAAATTAGAGGGGCAATCAACAAAACAAATAAAATCTTTTTCATTTCCTAAAGATAGCCAAAAAGAGTTAGATGGGTCTAAATTTCCCATTAAAATTAGGCGAAAGATGACTGATATGAAACAACAGATGTGCATCAATCAAAACAAATGCAAGCCATCTCACTTATTTTTTATTAATTTCGCACCATGGATTTTAACGCAGTGAAAGCACTACATATCATTTTTGTTGTCAGCTGGTTTGCTGGACTTTTCTACATGGTTCGATTGTTTATCTATCACATTGAAGCACAAGAAAAACCTGAAAATGAAGCCCGAATATTAGGAGAGCAATTTAAAATAATGGAAAAGAAGTTGTGGTACGTTATCACAACGCCTGCAATGGTTTTGACGGTCTTATTCGGAACGTGGATGATCATTCAAGTTCCAAGTTTTCTGAAAATGCCTTGGATGCACGTCAAGTTATCGTTTGTTGTGTTATTGCTAATCTACCATTTCATTTGTCAAAAAATCATGCATGATTTGAAAAAAGATTCTTTCAAATGGACTTCCACACAATTGAGACTTTGGAACGAACTGGCTACTTTATTTCTGGTGATTATTGTTTTTATTGTCGAACTACAGAATACTTTGAGTTGGGTGAAAGCAACAGTCAGCTTTTTTGCTGTTGGAGTTGCCTTGATGTTGGCGGTAAAAATGTACAAACGACTTCGCAAGAAGTAATTTCTAATTCTTTTAAAGAAAGATAAAGTCTTAATTTCTGGAAAAATTATTTCAAAGGATTTCTTCTTTTTGATACCGTGATATTTCTATCTTTACAACGTAAAATCTATAATCATGACATACAACAACGTTATCTCAGAACAAAAAGGACATATTCAATGGATTACCATTAACCGTCCGGCACAATTAAATGCCTTAAACAAAGAAACCATCAAAGAATTGCGGATCGCATTGAGCGCTGCAAACGACGACAAATCAGTTGGTGTCGTTATTTTAACTGGTTCTGGAGAAAAAGCGTTTGTTGCTGGTGCGGACATCAAAGAATTTGCAAACTTCAAAGTTGCACAAGGACAAGAATTGGCGATGAAAGGTCAGGAAGTTCTATTCGATTTTATCGAAAAAATGAAAAAACCCGTTATTGCTGCAATCAATGGTTTCGCATTAGGCGGAGGATTGGAATTGGCAATGGCTTGTCACATTCGAATTGCTTCTGAAAATGCAAAAATGGGATTGCCTGAAACTTCTTTAGGCTTGATTCCTGGTTACGGTGGAACGCAACGTTTGCCGCAATTAGTCGGAAGAGGAAAAGCAAATGAAATGATTTTCACAGCAAGCATGATTTCTGCGGAAGAAGCTTTGAAATGGAGGTTGATTAACGATGTTTGTTCCTTGGAAAACTTACACGAAACGGTAGAAAAATTAGCTTCTAAAATATTGAATAATTCACCTAGCGCAATTTCAAGTGCAATCAATGCTGTGAATGCGAACTTCGCACATAAAGTGGATGGTTTTGAGATTGAAATTAAAGAATTCGGATGCTGTTTTGGTACGGAAGATTTTACAGAAGGGACAACTGCATTCGTTGAAAAAAGAAAACCTAATTTCAGAGCTTAATTGAATCCTTTAAAAAAACTATTAGGGCAAACCGCCATTTATGGTCTTCCAAGTATTTTGGGAAGATTGTTGAATTACCTTTTGGTACCACTTCATACGTATTACATGAATCCGTCTGCGTATGGAGTGGTTTCTGAATTATACGCTTGGGTTGCCTTTTTAGTTGTTTTTCTAACCTTCGGGATGGAAACTGCTTTCTTTCGTTTCTTGAATGAAAAAGAAGACAAAGCACTTGTTTTCAGGAATAGTTTCCTCACGATTATCGGACTTAACGGACTGTTTTTCCTCTCCGTTGTCGCCTTTCATCAACCGATTGCAGATGCGATGCTTTATTCTGCACACAATGAATACATCCTTTTATTGGCCGCCATCGTAGCAATAGACTCCATCAGTAGTTTGCCTTTGGCAAAATTACGAGCTGAAGAAAAAGCAGCAAAATTTGCAACCATTCAATCTGTCTCCATTGCCGTAAACATTCTTTTGAACTTGGTTTTAATGATTTTCTTTTTCGACAAAGCCAGACCAGAAGAAGGCGTGATGTTTATTTTAATGGCCAATTTAATCGCTTCGTTGGTCAAACCTGCGATGCTTTACAAAGACTTTTTAAACCTCAACTGGGTTTACAACGCTGACTTAGCGATTGAAATGTTGAAATACGCTTTACCGCTTGTAATTGCTGGTTTTGCTGGAATTATCAACGAAACGATTGACCGTATTTTATTAAAATTTGTAACCATCTCCAACGGTGAAACGGAAGAATTTGCAATGATTCAAGTTGGGATTTACAGTGCCAGTTATAAATTGGCGATGTTGGTTACGATCTTATTGCAAGCCTATCGCTACGCAGCAGAACCTTTCTTTTTCTCGCAATCTAAAAACAAAGACCGAAACAAAGTATACATCAAAATCATGAATTATTTCGTGGCAATGGTGTGTTTCATTTTCTTACTAGTTTCTCTGAATATCGATATTTTCAAACATTTCATTGCCAACAAAGCCTACTGGGAAGGTTTAAAAGTAGTTCCAATTTTATTGTTGGCAAACGTGTTTTTGGGAATTTACTTCAATCAAAGTATTTGGTATAAATTAAGCGGTCAAACTAAATTTGGAGCATACATCGCTTTAGTTGGCGCTTTTCTAACCATTACCTTAAACTTACTTTTCATTCCAGAATATGGTTTTATGGCTTGTGCTTATGCTACGATGGCCGTTTACGCTTTCCAGATGGTTGCCTCGTATTTACTCGGACAAAAGCACTACCCAATCAAATACAATTTGAAAAAATTCTTTTTGTTTTTAGGTTCCAGTTTGTTTTTATTCTGGGTTTCGCATTGGTTTGATTTCACAAGCGGAGGAATAGTTAAATTCATTTTCAATAATTTCTTAATCCTGCTGTACGTTGGAATCTTTTTCTTCATTGAAAATCCACTCCAAAAGAAAGATAAATTAGCTACTGATATTTAATTGTTCTGAGTTTGTCAGGAGACGAACTACAAAATCTGACAATTATTCTTAAAATACCCTTTTAGTTTACCTTAAATAAGAATGAAGTTTCTAACTTTGCGCCATGTCCAAAAAAAGACTCGCTATTTTCGCTTCGGGAAAAGGATCTAATGCATTAAACATCATTCATCACTTGAAGGGAAACCCTCAAATGGAAGTTGTATTTGTTCTTTCCAACAAGAAAGATGCTCCAATTTTGGAACATGCAAAAGCAACAGGCGTGCAAACCTACTTTTTTGACAACCAACAAACAGCTGACGGAACCTTTTTAAGCGCTTTCTGTCAAGAACAAAAAATCGACTTCATTATTTTAGCAGGTTATTTAAGATTGATTCCTTCCGAATTGATTCACCATTTCCCAGATAAAATCATCAACATTCATCCTGCGCTTCTGCCTAAATTTGGAGGAAAAGGAATGTATGGAAGCAACGTCCACAAAGCAGTATTAGAAGCCAAAGAATCCATTACCGGAATCTCCATTCATTTTGTAAATTCTGAATTTGACTCCGGAAGAATATTGGCCCAATTTACTTGTTCAGTTCAACCAACAGATGATTTAGAACTGATTGAATCTAAAATTCATCTTCTGGAACAAGCATATTATCCAATCGTTATTGAAAAAACCATTTTAAATTACGCACATGTTTGAATTTTTTGCATCCTTTAACCTGATAGATACTTTCAAAGCCTCGATAGTACTTTTCGCTGTTATCGACATCGTTGGATCCATTCCGATTATCTTAAAAATTAAAGCTGATTCGGGAGAAATTCACGCAGCGTACACGAGTACTGTCGCTTTAGCGCTCTTAATCGGATTCTTAATTTTAGGAGAAAGCATCTTGGCACTGTTTGGAGTAAACATTGAATCTTTTGCCGTAGCAGGTTCTTTCATCCTATTCATCATGAGTTTTGAAATGATTTTAGGCATCAATTTATTCAAAGACAATTCCGTTGGAAAAACAGCAAGCATCGTTCCTTTGGCATTTCCAATTATCGCAGGAGCCGGAAGTATGACCACCATCGTTGCGCTTCGAGCGGAATATGATGCAATCAACATCGTGATGGCAATTGTTGTGAATATTTTAATTGTCTACCTGGTGCTAAAATCAACCAAAAGACTGGAAGTTATTCTTGGCGTTGGAGGAATTGCAATTTTGAAAAAAGTATTTGGAATTATTTTACTGGCAATTGCAGTGAAATTATTTTCAACCAATGTGCAGCAATTATTCAATTAAAAAAGGACAATAAATAACTTGAAAATTTGAAGTTTCAATTGGATTATTTCAACTTTTTATCTTCTTTTTAACGGCAGATTCCTTGCTGAATGAACATTTGATGAAGTACTTTCAGACAAGTATCATACTGTCATTTTATTTATTTCAACATCGTGTTGATTATAACACTAAAAAATCAACTTTTCTCATTTATTTGAGCTAATTTTGCACCTTATATCACAATACAATTATGAATTCATTCAAAAAAATTAAGAGTGCGCTAATCTCTGTTTTCGATAAGTCTGGTTTAGAGCCAATTATACACGCGTTAAACAAAGATGGTGTTACAATTTACTCAACTGGAGGAACCCAAACATTTATCGAAGAATTAGGTGTAAAAGTAGCTCGAGTTGAAGATTTAACATCTTACCCATCCATTTTAGGCGGAAGAGTAAAAACATTGCACCCAAAAGTTTTCGGAGGAATTTTAACAAGAAGAGACAACCAAGAAGATCAAAAACAAATTGCTGAATTCGAAATTCCAGAATTGGATTTGGTCATCGTAGATTTATATCCATTCGAAGCAACGGTTGCTTCAGGAGCAGCTCACGCAGACATCATTGAAAAAATTGACATCGGTGGAATCTCATTGATTCGTGCTGCTGCTAAAAATTACCAAGATGTAGTCATTCTTTCTTCTAAATCGCAATATGCCGAATTTCAAGAAATCGTTGAAAACAATGCAGCTTGTTCAACCACGTTAGGTCAGCGTAAATCTTTTGCAAGAGACGCGTTTGAAGTGACATCACATTACGACACTGAAATCTTCAATTACTTCAACAAAGAAGGTAAGAAAGAAGTTTTCAAACAAAGCATTACGCAATCACAAGTTTTAAGATACGGAGAAAACCCACATCAAAAAGGTGTTTTTTACGGAGATTTAGATGCCATTTTTGATAAACTACACGGTAAAGAGCTTTCATACAACAACTTATTAGATGTTGACGCAGCTGTAAACTTAATGGGTGAGTTTAAAAATGACGGACCAACTTTTGCAATTTTAAAACACAACAATGCGTGTGGAGTTGCAACTCGTTCAACCATCAAAGAAGCATACGAAGCAGCCTTAGCTGGAGATCCAGTTTCTGCATTTGGTGGAATTTTGATTTCAAATACAAAAATCAACCAAGAAACAGCTTTGTTAATCAATGATCTGTTTTGCGAAGTAGTAATTGCTCCGGGATATGAGCAGTCCGCTTTGGAAGTTCTTCAATCTAAAAAGAACAGAGTTATTTTGGTTCAGAAAGAAATTAATTTACCAAAAAACCAATACCGTACCATTTTGAACGGTGTATTGGAACAAGAAAAAGACTTGATAACAGAAACGGAGGCGGATTTCAAAACCATCACCAAAGTAGCACCAACAACGCAAGAAAAGAAGGATTTCATATTTGCAAATAAATTGGTGAAACACACGAAATCAAACACCATCATTCTTGCTAAAAACGAAACTTTATTAGCAAGTGGAACTGGCCAAACATCTCGCGTAGATGCGTTGGAACAAGCCATCCACAAAGCAAAAACATTTAAATTTGAATTGAAGGGCGCTGTGATGGCATCCGATGCTTTTTTCCCTTTCCCTGACTGTGTGGAAATTGCAAATTTAGAAGGTGTGAAAGCTGTTATTCAACCAGGAGGTTCTATAAAAGATGAACTTTCAATTGAATATTGTGACCAAAACGGAATGACCATGGTTATGACCGGAAATCGCCATTTCAAACATTAAAAGCATTTAAAGAATGTGCATGTGAAACAAAAATGGCAGTTTTACAAAAGAAATAGATATTAAAAAAGACTTTTAGGATACTAAAGTAAAGACAAAATGGGATTATTTAGTTTTTTAACACAAGAGATCGCAATCGACTTAGGGACGGCAAACACGCTCATCATCATGAATGATAAGGTTGTTGTTGACGAACCATCCATTGTAGCTCGAGACATACAGACAGGCAACATTGTGGCTATCGGAAAGAAAGCACAACAAATGCATGGTAAAACTCACAAGCTAATTGAAACAGTTCGTCCGTTGCAAGATGGTGTTATTGCTGATTTTCAAAGTGCTGAGGCTATGATTCGCGGTATGATTAAAATGATCAATACCGGTCGTTCGCTTTTTACACCAACCTTAAGAATGGTTGTTTGTATCCCTTCTGGAATCACGGAAGTAGAAAAACGTGCTGTTCGCGATTCTTGTGAGCACGCAGGAGCAAAAGAAGTTTACATGATTCACGAACCAATGGCAGCTGCAATCGGGATTGGAATTGACGTGGAAGAACCGATGGGAAACATGATCATCGACATCGGTGGTGGAACATCGGAAATTGCGGTTATCGCTTTAGGAGGAATTGTTTGTGACAAATCCATCCGTGTTGGAGGAGATGACTTTACAAAAGAAATTGAAGATTACATGCGTCGCCAGCACAACATTTTGGTTGGTGAAAGAACTGCTGAACAATTGAAAATTGAAGTTGGTGCAGCCATCACAGAATTAGATAATCCGCCACCAGATTTCGCTGTTCGTGGTCGTGATTTAATGACTGGTATTCCAAAAGAAATCGTTGTTTCATACATTGAAGTTGCTCATGCATTAGACAAAACAATTTGTAAAATTGAAGAAGCAATCTTAAGCGCATTGGAAATGACTCCACCAGAACTTTCTGCAGATATCTATAAAACAGGTATCTACTTAGCTGGAGGTGGTTCCATGTTGCGTGGTCTTGACAAACGTATTTCTGCTAAAACAAAACTTCCTGTTCACATTGCTGAAGATCCATTGAGAGCTGTTGCACGTGGTACAAGTATTTGTTTGAAAAACTTGGATCGTTTCCCTTTCTTAATTAAAGGATAAAAACAACCTTAAAAACTTGGTGCTTCGTAAGCTGATTTTGATCTAGAAATTATGCGTGATTTATTTGCTTTCTTTAGAAAATTCAGAGTTTTCTTGTTTTTTGTAGCACTACAAGTTTTTGCTTTGTCAACCTATTTCACCTATCTTTCTTTTCCAAGATCTCAATACTTAACGAGTGCTTCGGAAATAAATGGAAAGATATTGAAGGTAAGTTATGAAGTGACCAAGCACTTTAATCTATCTCAAAATAACACCTTGCTTCAACAAGAAAACATTGCCTTGCGCAAGCAACTTCCGCAAAGTTTTATGGCGTTGCAGTCTGGCAATGTGTTGATTAATGACACACTTCACAAACAACGGTACGAATACATTCCAGCAACAGTAATTAAATCAACTTTTAACCATCGAAACAATTACTTCACCCTAAATATAGGAAGTGTAGAAGGAGTTGAGAGAGACATGGGGGTTTTTACAGACAATGGAATCGTTGGAATTATCCATAACGTCAGCGCACATTTTTCTGTGGTTAAATCTGTTTTAACTGAAGCCATCAACATCGACGTCATGGTAGAATCGACTGGTGCATTTGGGATGTTAAAATGGGATGGAAAAGATGCACGCATCGGTTCCATTACCGGAATTTCAAATGACATCAAAGTCAAAAAGTGGTCTAAAGTAGTTACCAGAGGTGGCTCTGGAATTTTCCCAAGAGGATTACCGGTTGGAAAAATATCGAATTTAAAACCAGTTGAAGGAAAACCACTTTGGGATATATCCCTTTTGTATTCTGAAGATTACCGTAAAATTCAACGCGTTTATGTTGCCAAAAACATCATGAAAGACGAACAGTTGAAATTAGAATCCCTAATTCCAATCGATAAAGAATAAGTTTATGCGTGACTATTTTATCCATACCCTGAGATTTGTACTCTTCCTGTTTACGCAAGCTTTGATTTTTAATCACTTGGAAATTGGACTTGGAATTCACATCATGATTTACCCTTTGTTTATCTTGTTACTTCCATACAACCTCAACATCTTTGCAAGTATGATCATCTCGTTTGCACTTGGATTTGGGATTGACACCATTTCGGACACATACGGATTACACGCATCAGCAGCAACCTTAATCGCTTTTTTAAGACCAACTATTTTCAAGTTTTTCGAACCGCGCGATGGATACGATGAAAACCAAGAAATGAACATCTACGAAATGGATTCTAGGTGGTTACTTTCTGTTTTTGGATTGATGTTGCTTGTTCATCATTTGTGGTTTTTCTCCTTGGAATTATTCAAATTCAATGAAATTGGTTACATCTTGAAAAAAACGTTTTTAAGTGTTCCGATGTCATTGATCGTTTGTATTTTGATTCAAATTATCTTCATCAAGAATCCGAAGGACGCTCGTTCTAAATAGTTTTTTACTTAAAACGTCTTTGCGAACGCAGCAATCAATTTCACAATGTCATTGTATTTATTGAACGTCAATTCTTCGTACGTATCAAACACGTCGTGGTAATGCTTGTTATCTCCCATCGTATAGAAAAAGAACGCAGGAACTCCTTTTTCCGTAAACCAATAATGATCTGAATTTGCGGCTGGACCACGTTTCTTGATTTGTGAAAGATAGTTCTCCTTTTCGTTGATAGAGATTAACTTTTCAAATTCAGTAGGAAAAAGCGTTGCATTCACCACTGTGATACCTTCTTCTCCACTTCCCATGATGTCTAAATTCAACAAGAATTTGATCTTTTTTAAATCTACAAGTGGATGATCTACAAAGTATTTAGATCCAATTAAACCTGCTTCTTCGCCAGCAAAAGCGATGAAAACAACGTGATACGGAACTGGATTTTCTTTGAAATAATCTGCCAAAGCAAACAACATCGACGTGCCACTTGCATTGTCATTCCCACCCGGGAAATAGGTTTGATTTCCCATTCCACCCAAATGGTCGTAATGTGCTGTAAAAACCAAGTATTCTGCTTTCTTATTTTCCGTTGGAATCATCGCTACAACATTGTTGGCAATGTGTTTCTTTTTTAATTTCTGATCAATTTGAATCTCAATCTTTTTGGCAGCTTGATACGCAAATCCTTGAACAAAAATCAAGGGAAAACCCATTGGATTACTTCCGACGGAAAAAGTAAATTTCTCATTCGTAACAACCAATACAGTTGCAAAATCAGTCAAAGCATTCGCAATCGAATTTGCGTTTTTAAGCGAATCTCCTTGGTAGTTTCTCACATCGATGATAACCGAATTGAAAATAGATTTCTGAATGAACTGAACGATTTTTCGCGTAGAATCCAGGTTGAAAATTTCAGATTCAGTAAGCGATTTAAATTTCAATTCTCCATGAAAACCTCCAGAATTATGATCCACGATGTAATCAATTCCGGTTTTCAATTCTTGACCATTTAAAGTCAATTTCATTTCACCAGGAAAAGTGTTTACATCAAAACTAAAAGGCTGAAAATAGGATTTCTTAATTGGCTTAATTCCCTTGTTCTGAAATTCATTTGCAAGGTAAACAGCTGCCAAAGAATCGCCTGATTTTACATAGCCTCTGCCGAAATATTTAGGAGCACAAAGTTCTTTGGTAATTCGTCTACCTTCTTCAACTTGAGAAAATAGCGAAACGGATAAAAAACAAAATAAAAATGAGATAAAAAATCGATTCGAACGCATCAAATATAAAATTATTGAAGAGCTAAAATACAATAATTTATCAAGATTTACAGAAAACGTCTTTCTACTTTTTGTAAAAATTCGTTCACCAGATTAGAATCTAAATCCCAAGAATTGGCAATTGCGTTTTTCGCAAGAACATGCTTAGCCTCTTCAAAACTAGTTTGGTGATCTACTTTTTCAATTGCTTGATTGAATTCTTCACTTGAACCGTTGTATAACTCACGGATGCATTGTAGTTTTTCGTTCAAACCGAACGCACCAACTAAACTTTGAATTTTTGGCGACATCAAACGAGAACCACTATCTAATCCTTGAAAACTTCTAAAAACATCTGTCTCAGAACGGGTACTAATTTCTTCTGAATGTACAAACTCATCTACCGCATCAGGAATAACAACTGCTGGTTCTTCAACAGCATCAGGGATAATAACTTCCGGTTCTTCAACCACATTTGAAATAAAATTTGGTTCAGAAACTGCTTCTTCCACCACTTTTACCGCTTCAGCTGGAGCGATTACCTCTTTCACTTCAGGCTGAATAGAAGCGATTGGTTCTGGCGTTGATTGCGTGTATGTTTCCTTCTCGTAATGCACTTCTGGCGCAAAAGATGCTGGTGTATTGCTCTCAAATAAATCAAATCCAAAAATTGGAGCTTCGGCATCTGTCTCTGCTTCGGCATCAATTTCAGCCTCTGTTTCAACACCTACTTCGGTGGTTGCTTCTGACTCGTCAACGGCAACTTTTCGCTCTAAGATAGAATCTAAACTTTCTTCTTCTACTAGCATTTCAGAGGTGTCATTTGTTAAGAAATTAGACATGTCTGAAATAACATTTTGAATTTCTTGATCTGAAATCGATTTTTCTTCCACTTTTGAACTTACTCCAAAAACTTTTTCCTCGTAAGATTTATACTTTAAAATCACAATGCGTTCATTCAATTCACGCGTCAAATCATTCAAAGTTTCTAGTTCTTCCAGTTGAAGATTTCCAGTATTCATTTTGTTGATCAAGGACTGAATTTCAGTGATCATATTTTCCAAAGAGGTGAAGTTTGACATTTTTAAATTCTTTTTAATTTCAACAAAAATGGAAAGTTGCTAACCAACTTGATGCTTGCAGAAATTTAATGAGTTATCTTAGCGACAAAATTAAGCAATGTTAATCCCTAAAAAAACATTTTTTGATTTTTTCTTATGATAACGATGTTAATAACCTAAAAGTAGTTTATGTTTTTGGATCAATTTCCTGCTGAAGGAAAGCAGCACGGGTGGATAGAGGTGATTTGTGGTTCGATGTTTTCAGGTAAAACTGAAGAATTAATTCGCCGTTTGAGAAGGGCAGAATTTGCGAATCAGAAAATCCTTTTGTTCAAACCCAAAACAGACAATCGATTTGCATCCAATGCCGTGATTAGTCACAAAGGTTCGAGTTTGGATTCTGTAGTGATCGATCGTGCCGATGACGTTTTTAATATTTGGAAAAATGAACGCATCGTGGCATTTGACGAGGCACAGTTTTTTGATGCAGGTATCGTTGAGGTCAGTAAAAAATTAGCAAATGCTGGTGTTCGTGTTCTTTGTGCCGGTTTGGACATGGATTTTCAAGGCAATGGATTTGGACCAATGCCTTTACTCATGGCAAGCGCAGAATATGTCACAAAAGTACATGCAATCTGTGTTTCCTGCGGAAATTTAGCGTACATCTCTCACCGAACTGTTTCTTCTAAAGAACAAGTGTTGGTTGGCGCAATCGAAAAATACGAACCGCTTTGTCGTGCTTGTTACAACAAAGCCAATAAACAGCAAAAATAAGAGCGCATGAAATTGAACATCTCTCTCACAAAATTAATAGAAGTTATCGGTTCTGAGCAAACGGTTCAGACAGATGAAATAATCAATTCTGTAGCGTTTGACACCCGAAAAATCATTCATCCAGATTCGACGGTTTTTTTCGCAATGGAAGGAAATTTTAGAGATGGTCACGATTTTATAGAGGATGCCATTGCAAAAGGGATTCGATATTTGGTCGTGCAGAAAGGAAAGTCGAAACTAGATGCGGATGCTTTTTTTATCGAAGTGGATAATCCCTTAAAAGCGCTGCAAAAACTAGCTGCTTTTCACCGACAAAAATTCAATTATCCCGTCATCGCAATTACCGGAAGCGTTGGTAAAACAATTGTAAAAGAATGGATTTACCATTTGATTTCTGGTGAAATGAAAGTTGTACGAAGTCCAAAAAGTTACAATTCTCAATTGGGTGTTGCATTATCAATTTTGGAAATGTCCAATCAACACCAAATTGCGTTGATTGAAGCTGGAATCTCAAAGCCCAATGAAATGCAAAGCTTGTATGAAATGATTCGGCCAACACAAGGAATATTTACGGCGATTGGTTCAGCACATTCGGAAAACTTCGAATCCTTGGAACAAAAAATTCATGAGAAATCCATCTTGTTTACGGGAACAAATGCCACATGGTTTAATCCAAACATTCCACTTTCTGATAGTCAAATGTCGGAAATGAATGCATTTGCGGTTGCACCAGAAGATTATAAAAACTACTTAAAACATGCTCCTTTTCAAGACAAAGCGAGTTTGGAAAATGTATCCCTATCCGTTGCTTTTGCTTTGCATTTAGACATCGACAAAGATTTGATCATTGAGCGTATTAAAACCTTGCCACGTCTAGCTTTGCGAATGGAAACATTCGATGGAATTCAAGGAAACTTAATTATCAACGATTCCTATAACCTCGATTTGGAGGCATTGACGCAAAGTTTAGAATACCAATTGAGTTTGGCAAATGGTAAAAAAAGAGTTGCCATCATCGTTGCCGATCAAATTACAGAAAATCGCCGTTTGGAATTGAATCAGATTTTAGATCAATTTGATTTGAATGCCATATATCAAATCACCAAAGATGAAACCTTGCCTTTGGATGAAATCAACGACAGCGTTGTTTTAATTAAAGGAAGTAGATCTGCTCAAGCTCAAAAAATAGCAGCTCTTTTTCAGTTGAGAAAACACAAAACCGTCGTTGAAGTTAATTTTTCAGCCATCAAGCAAAACTTAAGTTATTACCGAAATTTAATTGAATCTACAACCAAACTTTTGGTGATGGTCAAAGCTGCATCCTACGGTTCTGGAGCCGTAAAAATGAGTGAATTTCTTGAAAAAGTTGGCGTAGATTACCTTGGAGTTGCGTATGCAGATGAAGGAGTTGAACTGCGAAACAATGGAATTACACTTCCGATTTTAGTGATGAATGCCGAAGAAGATGGATTTAACGACATCATCAATTACCAACTTGAACCAGCGATTTACTCGTTCGAAATGTTGGAAAGTTTTGTCAAACATTTAATCATGCAAAACTTAGAAAACTATCCCGTTCACTTGAAAATAGATACCGGAATGAGACGCTTGGGTTTTGAACCTGCCGCTATTCATCAAGTAATCGACATTTTTCAGGCACAACCTGAGATCAAATTAAAAGGAGTTTATTCTCATTTAGCTGATGCGGATAATCCTGTTGATGAAGCTTTTACCTTGAATCAAATCAAACGTTTTGAAGAAGCAACGGCAATTATTTCTGAAAGATTGTCTTATCAATTCATCAGACACATTCTCAACACCGAAGGAACGGCTCGATACACCCAAGCGCAAATGGACATGGTACGCATTGGAATTGGAATATATGGCTACAGTTCGAACCCAAAAGTCCAACAACATTTAATTCCAGCAATCGGATGGAAAAGTGTTATTTCTCAAATTAAAAAGATCAAGCAAGGCGAAACTGTTGGTTATAGCAGAACGTTTGTTGCACCAAGAGACATGTCAATTGCAGTAGTTCCTGTTGGTTATGCAGACGGTTTTAAACGAAGTTTAGGAAATGGTGTGGGTGGTTTTTATGTGCAAGAAAAATGGTGTCCAATCATCGGAAATGTGTGTATGGATATGACCATGATTGACGTGACGGATGTCGCAACATTTGAAGGAGATGGCGTAGAAATAATTGGAGAAAACCAGTCGCTTGCGAGTCTATCTGATAAAATGGAGACCATTCCTTATGAAGTGTTAACTTCTATTTCGCGAAGAGTGCACCGCGTTTATTTGGAAGAATAAGAAGAGAAGTATTCCAAAGATAATTGTGTATTTTTACACACTAAAACAATTAAATCATTCATTCTATGATGAGTTACACCTTATTTCGCTTTGGACCTTACGAAGTTTGCCTCTTGAATTTAATCGCTTTGTTTGTGATTTTCTTTGTGGCATATCTTCTTCGTATAGTGATTCACCGGTCGATGAAGCGTTATTTGATTGGTGCTAACATCAGTTTAGAAGGAAGAAATACATCGATTTTAAAATTTTTAGCGCAAAGTGTTTATCTATTGGCCGGCTATATCGCCATCATGAGCTTTGGCATAAACAATGAAAACATTAGTTTCAAAGAATTCCTGACGTATGACATCATCCAATTCAGTAAACTGAAAATCAACTTCTTTCAAATAATCTTCATTATCGTCACCATCATTGGCGGAAAAATGTTGATCAACTTGATGAAACTCTATTACAATCGAAAATTTAGATCCAAATCAGAATTTGATTCGAGTACTGAATACGTGTATGGTAAAACTACAACGTATATCGTTTACATGGTTGTTTTCTTTTTATGCTTGCAAGAACTAAACATTAATCCAAGTGTCTTTTTAGGAGGTTCTGCCGCAATTTTAGTTGGTATTGGATTAGGACTTCAAGATGTTTTCAAGGATTGGGTTTCTGGACTAATTCTTCTTTACGAAGGATCTATTAAAATCGGAGACATCATTGAAATCGAGGATTCAAAATACCGCGAACCCATTGTTGCACGGATTCTAAAAATCAATGTTCGCACCACTGAAATTGAAACTCGAGATGGAAATGTAATTTTAATTCCAAACGCCAGATTAACGCAAGAATATGTTGAAAACTGGAGTCATGGCAAACCGACGATGCGTTTCCGTGTCACCTTGGCCATTGCATTTAATTCAGATACAGAATTGGCCATCAAATTGATTCGACAAGCGGCATTAAGTCATCCAAAAGTAAACAAGCGCGAAGAAATTGCGGTTCGGTTGCGAGAATTTAGTGAACGTGGCTTGGAGTTAGAATTGTTGTTTTGGGCAGATCAAACGTGGGATTCTAACAATTATAAATCGGAGATTCGATACGAAATTGATCGCCTTTTCAGACAATACAAAGTCGAAATTCCAGTTCCGAATCGGTATGTGCAATTTTCGAAACAAAATGAAGACGAAACTAAAACTGCGAACGATTAACATCCTACATAAAAAAACATAAGTGCAAAAAAAAGGGAATCAAATTGATTCCCTTTTTTAATATCTGAAAAGACGATCGTCTTAAAATTCAAATGTATCCATGAAGGCAGTTGTAAAATCACCTTTATTAAACTTTTCGTTTTCCATTAATTTCTGGTGGAAAGGAATCGTTGTTTTTACACCTTCGATGATGTATTCATCCAATGCACGTTTCATTTTCAAAATTGCTTCTTCTCTTGTTTGAGCTACTACAATTAATTTAGAAATCATCGAGTCATAGTTGGAAGGAATCGTGTACCCAGCATACGCGTGCGTATCGATACGAACTCCGTGTCCACCTGGTGAATGATAAGAAGTAATTTTTCCCGGAGAAGGTCTAAAATCTTTGTACGGATCTTCTGCGTTAATACGGCATTGAATCGCGTGCATTTGTGGATAATAGTTTTTCCCCGAAATCGTATATCCAGCAGCGATTTTAATTTGTTCTTTAATTAAATCGAAGTTGATTACTTCTTCCGTAATGGTGTGCTCCACTTGAATTCTCGTATTCATTTCCATGAAGTAGAAATCTCTGTTCTTGTCAACCAAGAACTCAACTGTACCAACACCTTCATATTTCACAGCTTTCGCTGCTTTCATAGCTGCTTGACCCATTTTCTCACGCAATTCATCCGTCATAAACGGAGAAGGCGTTTCCTCGATCAATTTTTGGTGTCTACGTTGAATAGAGCAATCTCTTTCAGACATGTGACAAACCGTTCCAAATTGGTCACCAGCAATTTGGATCTCAATGTGACGTGGTTCTTCGATGTATTTCTCCATGTAAATACCATCGTTTCCGAAAGCTGCACCTGCCTCTTGACGAGCAGAGTTCCATGCTTCTTCAATGTCTTCTTCTTTCCAAACGATACGCATTCCTTTACCACCACCTCCAGCAGTTGCTTTCATAATGACAGGATATACAATCTTTTGAGCTTGTTTTTTGGCATCCTCAACGTCTTTCAACAAACCTTTAGAACCAGGAATACAAGGAACGCCAGCAGCTAGCATCGTAGCTTTAGCCGTTGCTTTGTCACCCATTCCATCAATTTGTTCTGGAAGAGCACCGATAAATTTAATGTTGTGTTTTTGGCAAATTTCTGAAAAACGAGCGTTTTCAGAAAGGAAACCATATCCAGGGTGAATTGCATCTGCATTGGTAATCTCAGCAGCAGCAATGATGTTTGGAATAGACAAGTATGATTTAGAACTTACCGCTGGTCCGATACAAACTGCTTCGTCTGCAAAACGCACTGGTAAAGAATCTTTATCTGCTGTAGAATAAACAGCTACCGTCTTGATGCCCATTTCCTTGCAAGTACGAATGATTCGCAAAGCAATCTCACCTCTGTTGGCGATTAGTATTTTTTTGAACATAATTTAGTCTTAAAATTAAAATACATCCTTCAAAAAATTGAAGTCTGAATTGTTAATTGATTACGCTGGATCTACCAAGAATAATGGTTGATCGTACTCTACAGGAGAAGCGTCATCTACCAAAATCTTAACAATTTTACCAGAAACTTCTGCTTCAATTTCATTGAATAACTTCATAGCTTCAATGATACAAACCGGCATTCCAGTGTTGATTGTACTACCAACTTGGATAAACGGATCTTTATCTGGCGAAGAAGAACGGTAAAAAGTACCAATCATCGGTGATTTTACAACGATGTATTTAGAATCATCAGAAGCTGGTTCTGCCGCAACCGGAGCTGCTGCTGGAGCGGCAACTGCTGCAACTGGCGCTGCTACTGGAGCTTGCTGCATTGCAACTGGTGCATTCTGATATATAATTTGTTGTTCTTTTTGTTTTGATTCTGACTTAATGGTGATCTTAAAGTCTTTTCTTTCGATTTCAACTTCGCATACGCCAGATTTAGCAACGAACTTGATTAAATCTTGGATTTCGTTTAAATTCATAATTTCGAGATTTTAATTTTGTGAATATAATAATTTTTCTAAGAATTGTATGCCCATTTGAGGTAAATCGCACCCCAAGTAAATCCTCCACCAAATGCGGAAAGCACCACGTTATCGCCTTTCTTTAGCTGCTTTTCCCAATCCCACAAACAAAGTGGCAAAGTTCCGGCAGTTGTATTTCCATATTTTTGAATGTTGACCATGACTTTATCTTTCGATAAACCCATGCGCTCTGCAGTTGCATCGATAATTCGTAAGTTCGCTTGATGCGGAACTAACCAGTCAACCGTTTCACTGGTTAAATTATTACGTTCCATAATCTCAGCTGAAACATCAGCCATGTTGGTAACGGCAAATTTAAAAACAGCTTTTCCTTCTTGTTTCACAAAGTGATCTCTGTTTTCAACCGTTTTGATGGTCGGTGGATTTGCAGATCCTCCAGCTGGTTGAATCAAGTATTTTCTACCTGAACCGTCTGTTTTCAATACAGCATCAATCACTCCCAAACCTTCTTCATTCGGTTCTAAAAGAACAGCACCTGCTCCATCACCAAAAATCACACAGGTAGCGCGATCTTCGTAGTCGATGATTGAGCTCATCATATCTACTCCAATTACGATGACTCTTTTATGTGTTCCTGAAGTGATGAATTTGGTTCCTGTTTCAAGTGCAAAAATAAAACCTGAACAAGCCGCTTTCAAATCAAATCCCCAAGCATTGGTCATACCAACTTTATCACAAACAACGTTTGCGGTACTTGGAAACGGATAATCCGGTGTTACCGTTGCAAGAATTACTAACTCAATGTCCAATGGACTCAAGCCTTTCTTGGCAAGCAAACCCTTTACAGCTTCAGCTGCCATATCAGACGAGGCACCATTTTTCATGATTCTTCGTTCTGAAATACCAGTCCTTGAGAGAATCCATTCATCAGTTGTATCTACCATTTTTGCTAGATCGTGATTGGTTACCACTGTTTCTGGTAAGTATCCGTGAACACCTGTGATGGCTGCTGTAATTTTACTCATATCAATTAAATGCTTCGTTAATTTTACTAGGTAAACCTGATCTTGCGACTTCGTACGAATGCAATATCATGTTTTTAACTGCTTTGTCATTTGAAATTCCATGTCCGATAATTACGTTTCCTTGAACACCTAAGATCGGTGTTCCTCCGTAATTTTCGTAATTAAAACGATCAAAATATTCGTCTTTAATTCCACGTTTTTTCATCAATGTAAAAATCCCTTCTGCTTCTTTCAACACGATGTTTCCTGTAAATCCGTCGCAAACAATTACATCGGCTGTACCAGAAAAGATATCTCTACCTTCTATGTTTCCAATGAAATTAATGCCTTTGGTTTCTTCAAGTAACTTGTGTGTTGCAACTGTCAAAAGGTTTCCTTTCGATGCTTCCTCTCCAATGTTTAGCAAGGCTACTTTTGGGTTTTCAACTCCATAAACATTTTTAGAATACAAAGATCCTAAAACAGCAAATTGAACCAGTGTTTCTGGTTTGCAATCCGAGTTTGAACCAACATCTAATAGAATGGAATTTTCACCGTCAATTGTAGGCAATACAGAAGTGATACAAGGTCTATGAATACCAGGTACCGTATGGATTTTATAAATCGCACCAACAAGCATAGCACCAGTATTACCAGTACTTGCAAATGCATCCAACTCTTTGTTAGCTAATAACTCAAAACCTACTGCAATGGAGCTGTTTGGCTTTTGAGGAATTGCCTTCGTTGGATGATCGTGCATCGTAATGACATCAGGTGCATGTACTATCTCGAATAACTCAGGATTAACTCCACGCGAATTTAGGCTACTCAAGATTTGTTCTTGGTCGCCTATCAGAACGATGGTAGCATCCTGAGGAAGTTCTTTTTGAGCTAATATCGCTCCAGATATGTTGCAATCTGGAGCGAAATCACCTCCTAAAATATCTATTCCTATCTTCATCAGGAAGAAATTAGTGGGGTAGCTTAAATCGCTACTTCTTTCTCTGCTATTACTTTACCTTTGTAGTAAAGTTTTCCTTCGTACCAATGTGCATGGTGAAACAAATGAGGCTGACCTGTTGTAGGGCAGATTGCGATATTATCAGCTACAGCTTTAACATGCGTTCTTCTCTTGTCTCTTCTAGTGGTAGAAGTTCTTCTTTTTGGATGTGCCATTTTACGTTAATTATATATTCTTTATTAATACTAATTCAAATTTTTCAAGCTTGACCATCTTGGATCTTTTGGATCAAAATCGTCTATACCTGGAATGTCTTCGTCTTCTTCGTCGTCAAAATCATCTTCGTCCTCTTCATCGTCCATGTTGATGGTGTATTTCTGAAGTAATTCCATCATCTCTTCGTCACAATCTCCGGGTTCATGAATAACTCGGGGTGGCAAACAAACGGTAATCAATTCATAAATCGCATCACGCACATCCAATTCAAATTCGTCTGGATGCAGCACGACCAATGATTCGTCTTCAGCTTCCTCCAAACCAAATTTGTAAATTAGTTTGAATTCTCCTGAAACCTCAATCTCAAGTGGTGTGTCACATCGATCGCAGTTGGTAGTTACCTTTCCTTCTGCATAAAAATTAGCGAGCATCATGCTCTCTTTCTTTTCAAATTCCAATGTTACATTTAATTCACCACTGTGAATAATGGAATAATCCATTAATGCAAAGAACGATTCATCTATCTTATATTCGAACGTGTACGTTCCAACTTTCAATCCTACAAAGGGAATTATAAAATTTTGTTCAGTACTTTTCACGACAAGAATTTAAGGAGCGCAAAGTTAATTAAAATTAAAGAAACAAGATGAATATCTTCCATAATTTTAATGAAATAATGTATTTCTTTCATTTTAAGTCATTAAAAGCTGTTTTTTGCCTCTAAAAATCGTTTTTTATTCCGGTCTTCTCGTTTTTCGCTTGTCCTCTACTCTTTTTTGTTCTTGCAGTGGATTGGCATGAATCTCTTTTATAAATTGTCTACTTCGATAAATATCCAAGGCTAAATAAATTGCACTTCGCATCGATTGACCTGAAGCAATTCCTTTTCCTGCAATGTCAAAAGCTGTTCCGTGATCTGGTGAAGTTCGTACAATTGGTAATCCAGCTGTATAATTCACACCATCTTCAAAAGCCAATGCTTTGAAACCTGTCAACCCTTGGTCATGATACATGGCTAAGATGCCATCAAATTTACCCAACTGAGATGATCCAAAGAAGCCATCTGCTGGATATGGACCGAAAGCTAAAATATCTTCGCATTTCGCCATGTTGATTGCCGGCAAAATAGATTCAGATTCTTCTGTTCCCATTTTTCCATTTTCTCCCGCATGCGGATTCAATCCCAAAACAGCAATTCGTGGACGAACAATTCCAAAGTCTTTTTTCAGACTGTTATCCAAAGCTTGAATTTTAGATAAAATCTTTTCTTTGGTCAAAGCTGTCGGAACGTCTTTGATTGCAATGTGTGAAGTGACCAAAGCAACTCTTAAATCACCACTCACCATCAACATCAATGCTTCGTTATCGCCAGACATGTCCGCCAAGTATTCTGTGTGACCAGGGAATTTGAATCCTGCTTTTGAAATCGCTTCCTTCGAAATGGGTGCGGTTACCAGCACGTCAATTTTTCCAGCGGCCAAATCTTCGGTTGCTTTCTCTAAAGACATGAAGGCATACTTCCCTCCTGTTTCAGAAACTTTACCCAATTCAAATTTCACTTCATCATTCCAAACGTTGACGATGTTGATCTTTTTTGCAACTGCATCGCTTGCACTTTTACAAGATTGATATGCAAATTCCTCATCACCGATAGCCTTTTTATGATAGGACATCGTTTTGGTAGAACCATAAATAATAGCAGTGCAATCTGATAAGATGCGGGCATCCTTCAGTGCATGAATGATTACTTCTGGTCCAATTCCGTTGATATCACCAATCGTGATACCAACGCGAATAGGATTATTTTCTCGATCCATTATTTATAGTTTTGTAGGTAGTTCGACAACATTCGGATTCCAACTCCGGTTCCACCTTTTCCTTTGTAGTTTTGCGCTACTTCCAAAAATGCTGGTCCAGCAATGTCCAAGTGAACATACGGATTCTTTACAAAATGCTCCAAGAATTTCCCTGCGGTGATCATACCTGCGTATCGACCTCCAATATTTTTTAAATCTGCAACCGACGATTTCATGTCTTCCAAGTACTCATCCCAGAATGGCAATTGCACCAATCTTTCGTGCACTTCATTTCCTGATTTGGTCAATGCATCCAAGATTTCTTGAGAAGCGTTCCCCATCAAACAAGATGCTTTCGTTCCGATGGCAACAACAGCAGCACCAGTTAAAGTTGCAGCGTCGATTACCAATTCTGGATTCAATCTGTTAGAATACGCCAAAGCATCTGCCAAGATCATGCGACCTTCTGCATCTGTATTCAATACTTCAACCGTTGTTCCGTCGTACATCGTGATTACATCTCCAGGAGTATACGCATTTCCGCCCGGACGATTATCCGTTGCTGGAATCAATCCAATTAAGTGAACATCCAATTCGTTCAACGCAGCTGCGTAGATTGTTCCTGCCATGCAAGCAGCTCCAGCCATGTCGCTTTTCATCAAGTCCATGGAACTGGCAGTTGGTTTCAAACTCAAACCACCTGTATCGTAAACAACTCCTTTTCCAACCAAAACAATTGGCTTTTTATTTTTAGGATTTTTTGGTTTGTATTCCATCACCGTAAAGGTTGGCGCTTCCACAGAACCTTTATTTACTGCCAACAAGCCACCCATTTTCAATGCTTCGATCTTTGATTTCTCAAATACCGTTACTTCTAAATTAGCGATGCTCGCGAATTTTTCGATTTCCTTTGAAAGTTGTGTTGCTGTTAAGAAAGAAACTGGTTCGTTGACCATGTCTCTCGCCCAGTAAACTGATTTCAACACGTTGTTTAAAGTTGCTACTTCTTTTGAATCGACTTTACCTAACAAAGAAATTTCTTTCAGTAAGTAACGTTTTTTGTCTGCTTCTTTGAAATACTTTAAAAACTGATAATTGGAAAGTTCTAATCCTTCCGCCAAAGCCAAAGCAGCAGCTCCATCTCCAGAAATGAAGATTTCTTCTGCAGTTTTTGATAACTTGGTGCGAATGTCATGTGCGGCAACGCGAATCTTTTCAAGATTTTCGTTTTCCTTTACAAAAAACACAAATTGATTTCCAATTTTTAAATAATCCGTTTCGTCTTCGGATGCAATGAATTTTTCAGCTTGCTCAGATACAATTTTAGAAACGCCCTCAATTGAGTTGAATTTTTCACCTACAATAAAAGCGATGTGTCCGTCTGCTGAATATGATTTAGATTGTTTGATCATCTTTCTTTTGAAATTAAATTTAACAATGCGAATTTAAGAAATTTTGATGGAATGGGTGGTTTAATGTGGATGAATTTAACCGCAAAGTTCGCAGAGATTTCGCAAAGTACGCAAAGAAAAAGTTAAAGTTAGAGCGATGCGTTAATAGTTTTCGTAAAAATCACTTTACTTAAATACAACAAAAAGATTGTAAGCGATTTTGAATCTTGTATTTAGTATGTAATCCCTTTATACTTGAAAACAGTACTTCTCTGCGCGCTCTGCGTAAAACTTTGCGCTTCTTCGCTTTAAAAAACAACACGAATGAACTTAAAAAATAGATGATTGAAAATAGATGGTTGAAATATGAATCGATTTTACTTCTGAACTTTCAACACATTTCCGTAAAACAACTCTTTGCCGGTTTTGGTTTTCATCCACAATTCTGTTAATGAAATTTCAGTTTCGTCGAAATATCGTTTAGCAATGGTTTCCAGTTGTTTCAAGGTCAATTTTGGGGAATAGGTATTGACTATTAAAAAACCTCTTTTGTTTAGGAGTTGGGAAGCGGTTTCTAATAAGAAAGGTAATTTCTCTTCTAGAATCCATTTTTCTCCTTTTGCACCTAAGCCAAATGCGGGTGGATCCATGATGATTCCGTCGTATCTATTTCCTCGCTTGACTTCGCGTTGTGCGAATTTCAAAGCGTCTTCGAGCACCCATTTGACATCCGAAAGTTCGCTTTTTTCCATGTTTTCTTTCGCCCATGAAATCAGTTGTTTCACAGAATCAACGTGAAGAACATCAGCTTTTGCTTTTTTGGCAACCAAAGATGCGGCACCCGTATAGGCGAAAAGATTTAGGAATTTATCTCCTTTTTTAAGGTTTTTGCTGATAAAATCCCAATTGGAATTTTGTTCTGGGAAAAGTCCAACGTGTTTGAATTTGGTTAATTCTAACTTTAGTTTCAATCCTCCGTATCCGATTTCCCAAGCAGTTGGCATATCTTCTTTTGCTTGTAGATTCTTCCAATACCCTTTCTTTTTGTGGTCTTCAACAAATTCCCAATCGGCCATTTCGTCCCATTTGGTAAATGGAATTTCGGATTTAAAATATGCTTGAAGTTCGGGACGAATCAGCGTCAGGTTTCCAAATCGTTCGATTTTCTTTCCACCTCCAGCGTCGATTAATTCGTACGAATCCCAAGCTTGAGAATATTGCTTAACAACTTTCACTATCTAGATCTCGGAGTTTTTTGACGACCACGAGTCATTTGCGCCATGCGCATTTGATTTTTGGAAGCTACTTGAACCAATTGTCCTTGCATTTGCTTGATTTGATCTTTCAACACGCCGTCTGTATCTAATTTCTTAGCTTCAGAAAGTAAGGTTGTCGCTTCTGCTTTTCTTCCAGTTTGCGCGCAAATTCCAGCCAAGTGCATCTTCGCAACACCTTGATCTTGTTTGGTACGTAAACCTAAAGTCAATGCTTTTCGCAACATTTGTTCCGTTTTCACAAATCCATTTTCTTGCGTTCCTAAAACCGCTTGCAAATACACTACATACGCGTGTTGTTTTGCTGGCAAAAACTGTGGATGCGTAATTTTATTCATGTGCATCGCCGCTTTTTCGTGATTTCCAACACGCATTTGGTTCAATGCTAAAATCATTCGTTCATCTCTGAAGAAGGTCATTCCGATAATTGCAGTAACAAAAATCATTACAATTCCCCAACCCCAATGTCCGGTTCCGAAAGAATAAACAGTTAAAAATAATGCGAATGCTGCGATCAGGCAGCGAATAATAAATCTAATCATAACTTAATCTATGGTTGCTATACATTTTAATTCGATGGCAATTGGTGTTGGCAAGGAACTGATTTCACACGTTGTTCTGCAAGGTAAATTGTCCTTGAAGTACTCTGCATAAATGCGATTGTAGGTCACAAAATCACGTTTCATGTTCACCAAAAACACCGTCACATCTACTAACTGACTCCAATCTGATCCGTTTTCCTCTAAGATATAGCGAACGTTATCAAATACGCTTCTACACTGTGCTTCAAAATCAAACTCGATGAAATTTCCATTCTTATCTAATTTCAAACCCGGTACTTCTGAATCTGTAGCGTCTGAACCCGCTGTGCGTGGACCAACTCCGGACAAAAAAAGTAAATTACCTGCTCGTCTTGTATGTGGATACAAACCAACTGGCTTCGGGGCTTTTGACGTTGAACCGCTTGTGTTTTCTGACATAATCCTTGGATTTAAAGGCACAAATATACGAAGAGTTCAGCGAATATGAAATCATTCTTATCTGATAAAAAAAACGAATTTAATTGACCTCAAATTCGACCCCTTCTTTTCCAGCAGAATTTTTCAGTTTATTCATTTTCTCTTTCATCTTTCGCTTCATTTCCGATTCTTTTTTCTGATCGACATCCGGCGTGTTTTTGGGCTCTCCGAAATCGATTTTCAATTCTTCTTTCGGTCCTGATTTGGTTGGCTGATACCGTTGAATGCTGGTATCTCCTTTTTTAATACCAAACTCGGATTTCAAAATGGACTTCGCATCCCTTTTTGCAGCTTCTCTGTTTTCTTTCGACTGTTCTTTCTTGGCAGTTTCATCCCATTTGATGATCGGCACATCGGTTGTTCCTGACATTAACATGAAGATTTTAATTCCTGTTCCGTCGTCTTCCACGATGCCAAACTCACTGTCCTTATCATACAATTTTAAATCTCGCAAACGGAAAACAAAGTGGTAATCAATTTGATTTTCAAAGGTATGCCAACCGCTAACATTGATGTCTAAGGCATTTGACTTGATCATCATTGCAGGAATTTCAATTCTACCATTTCGAATCATGATGGTATTTTCGAGAACATCGAATCTCAAATCCAACAATTTATTTTCCATTGCATCGATGTTTCTTTTTCCTAAAACCAGCTTGGCAGAAGAAGTTTTTAAACTTTCGGTGATGGATTTGAAAGTAGAAACATTTTTCAAGGCTCCATCTTCAATCTTGATGTACACTTTAGACAAAATTCCATTTTTCTCGATTCCTGAACGCATGTCGAACGGCGCTTGGAATGTTAAATCAATGTGTGCTTTTCCAGAAATATTATCTTCAGTGATGATCTTTTGATCAAAATTGTTCCATTCCTTGAAAAGGTTTTTAAAGTAAATGTTGTTGGAAGAAACATTCGTTGAAATCAATAAAATCTCTGGTTTGATCTCTTTGATTTCCGCATTTCCTTGAATGAAAGCACCTGCATTTTGAAGTGATAATTGATCGAAAGTAAGCGTCCGTTTTGCAATTCGTAAATTACTTTGCAACTGGTTAAATGTGTGCGCTTCGTATTTCAATTGTCCGATATTCAACAAGGCAACACCTTCAATATCGTCCGGTAAAATAAATGTTCGTTCTGCTTGAATATCTACTTTTTCCGAAACACTTTCTGAACTCAAGTCTTTGGCATTGATGAATTTACTTTGTAAATCTACATTCGCGTTTAAAACACCTTTCTTCGAAACATAAGCAGCGATGTTTTGGAAAAAACCATTCAATTGAAAATCAGACTGTCCAATAACAACCCGAATATCTTGCAGAGCAGCTTCGTTTCCATCCAAACTCAGATTGCCATTCAAGGATTTAAAAGCGCGGGTATCGTTGATCACAGAAACGTTGATCTCTTTCATATTCATCAGCGCATTTGCTTTCAGAATTTGAATCGAGGATTCTCCAGCAGCGTCGATGTTTGTCATCAAATCAAACTGACCTGTCAATCCTAAATCGCCATTAATTTGATCGATATATGGAATGTGAAATAAGGCATGAATACTTCTCAAATCAACATTTCCTTTTGCTTTTCCCACATAATGTGGTTTGGCGAAATCAGTCAATAAAAACTCGCCTTGGAAAGGTCCTGAAATGGTGTTAAATCTCAAATCAGAAATCTTGATAAATTCTTTTCCCTTTCCTGCGTGATTGGAAAATTGTCCGTTTAGAAAAATATCTGTAAACTTTAAATTTTGAGATGGTTCTCGCAGCGATCCATTTCGAATGTCAAAATTACAATTGACAGCAAGTTGACTGTTTTTCTGATTATCGCTTTGTAAAACCAAATTAAAATTGAAATATCCTTGACCATCCAACTTCTGAATATCGTCCAACTGATTGGATAATTTACTGGCAACCTCTTGTAATTTCAGTTGTTTGGCTGAAATGTTAAAATACAATTCACCCGGATTCACTTTTCCCTTTAACTGAAAAGGAAGCTTGGAAATTAAAATCGTAGCATTTGGAATTTCAAATGTACCTTTCTCAGAATCGACTTCAATTTCAATATCAAATGAAGCTGGTTTATTTTTCAGTAAAACGACTTGTTCACTTTTGATTTCATTCACAAATAAATCGCTCTGAGCGGCTAAGGTAAATTGCTTGTCGTCGAACTCTCCTTTTAATTGTAGTTTTTTGATTTTAGAAGTATATCCTTGTCCCGTAACTTGATTTGCATATACAAATCGAATGTCTTCAAAAGTCACTTTTTCAAGTTTCAAATTGAATTTAGATTCACTTTCTTCCTCACTTTTCTTGATGATGTTGTAATTTTCTCGTCCGTTTTGATCCACTCTCAATTGAATCGTTCCCGGATGAATCGCTACTTTTTTCAATTCGTATTTCCCCGACCAAATATCCATCGGATTAAATTTCAACTGAATTAATTCGGAGAACAAAACCGTATCCGTCCGTTGAACTGAATTGAGGGAATCTGAAATGAGAACATCGTTAAAATCTACCGATAAATTCGGAAATGTTCGCCAAAACGTAAGGTCAATTTTTGAAACGGAAACCTTGGCGTTCAGGCTTTTATTTACAGAAACCACCACGTAGTTGATGATGTCGTCTTTGAAAATAGCAATGGCTGCGGAAATCAATAAGAACAATCCTATTAAAATTCCAAAAAACCATTTTGCTATTTTTATGACCTTTTCTTTATTCATTGGCGGTAAAGTTATAACGAAAAAGTAGCGAGATCGTATATCGTAACATTAATTATCAACTGTTCATTATGAATAGTTTTTTCTGGTCGGCAATCTTTTCTTACCAAAGCAAGAAGGTTTGCTTCTAAAAAAATCATTCGTAAAGCTTAAAAAATAGAATCTAATTACAAAATTAATCTTCATCTTTGTGATGAAACTATATAATCAAAACCAAATGAATTCCTTTCTCAGTAAACCAATTGTTGTTTATTTCCTAGCTACAATTGTACTTTCAGCCGTTTTTTTCCTCATTCCGATTAACATTTTTGACGGAGTTTACACCTTTAAAGTAAACGGAATTACTTTTGCAGCAGAAGCGAAAATGAGTTTGTCTTACTTTATTGGAATTGGAACTGTTCCTTCTGATTTGGAAGATGTTATTTCCTTTAAATTAGTTCCGATGGGATATCTTTTGGTTTTCCTTTTCTTGGTTGCCTTGCCGATTTTGATTGCATACCGCGTTCACATCGCAAACATCCTGAGAGAAAAGAAGGAATAAAAAAAGCTGATGAAAAATGAATTCCATCAGCTCTCCATTTATTTTATAAAACTATTTCACCGAAATGCAATCTGCAACTTCACGTGCTTTCTTTGTCAATTCAACCACATCTTCTGTTCCATAAGTCAACGCAACAGCCATTCTTCTATATGGTCGCGTCGTTGGTTTTCCAAAAAATCTCAAATCACTATTCGGGTAACTCGCTGCTTTATCGATTCCAATAAAAAACGGTTCTGTATCGGCAACATCGGTCGCTAAAATAACCGCACTTGCGCCGTTTCGAACCAATTCAAGCTGTGGAATTGGGATTCCTAAAATCGCACGGGCGTGTAATTCAAACTCATTAAATGTCTGTGTTCCCGCCAAGGTAACCATTCCGGTATCGTGCGGACGAGGAGATAATTCTGAAAAAACGGGTCCGTCTTTGGTGATAAAAAACTCAACACCCCAAATTCCTTCGCCAGTTAATGCTTTGGTCACTTCAGAAGCCATTCGTTGTGCTTCTTTCAAATGTTCCGCTTTCATCGCCATTGGCTGCCAGCTTTCTCTGTAATCTCCACGATCTTGAGTATGTCCGATTGGCGGACAGAAAAGCGTTTTTCCATCTTTTTGCGTAACCGTCAACAAAGTAATTTCATATTCAAAATCAACAAAAGCTTCTACAATGATTTCTTTGATATCGCCGCGAGATCCTTCCAAAGCATAATTCCAAGCTGTTTCGCAATCTTCCATTGTTTTGATCACCGATTGACCTTTGCCAGAACTCGACATCAAAGGTTTCACAACACACGGAGTTCCCACGATTTTCACCGATTCGATTAATTCTTCTAAAGTCGTGGCGTATTTATATTTCGCTGTTAGCAAACCAACTTCAATCGCAGCTAAATCGCGAATTGCTTTGCGATTCATGGTATAATTAGCCGCTTTTGCACTTGGAACAACCTGAATTCCTTGTTTTTCGAAATCATAGAAACATTCTGTGCGAATGGCTTCAATTTCTGGAACTACCAAATCTGGTTTGTGTTTCGCAACAACCGCGTTCAAAGCGTCTGCATCCAGCATGTCAATTACTTCCGATTCATGAGCAACTTGCATTCCAGGAGCACCAGAATAGCTATCAACTGCAATTACATATTGCCCCAAACGTTGAAGCGCAATTACCAATTCCTTTCCTAATTCTCCCGCTCCTAAAAGCATTATCTTTTTTCTCATCGGACAAAAATAAATATAATTTAAAACTCAAAATAATGGTAAATCGCAATATCGGCATATTACGATATAGCGATATTGCGATTTGATATAGACATATAACTCGCTCTAATTCAAGACTTAATCAACTGTCAGCGAAATACCAACTTGTCCGCCAATGAAAAATCCTTTTCGATTGTAAGCAGCTTGTTTCGTATACGTATCGCTTAAATCGTAGCGAAATTCTGGCAGTAAGAATAGAGAAATGTTCTTTTTGACTTGCAAGCTAACCCCCAAGTTTGCGATGGCGGAAAAAGAGAAAACTTGCAGATCTTCTTTATTTCTCAAGGTTTGTTCTCCCGTTTTTCCTTTTGAATTGGTCCACGAATTTTCTTTTTTAAATCCAGTTAAAATTTGAGGTTGAAGTCCAATTCCGGCAATCATTTTCAATTTATTTCCACGGATATATTGCACCTTGATCGGAATTGCAAAATAGGAATACGTATTTTTAGAATTGAAACTAGAATCTGATGTTTTTAATGCATATTGTTCACCAGAACTGGTGATGGAAATTCCCAAATCAAGGAATAAATTTTTCTTCAAAATCGTTTTGACACCCACTGTAAAACTGGGAACAAGGATGTTTGTCTCTTTGACTCTTTCGCCCAATGGTTTTCCAAAAAGTCCTTCGTTTTCAGATAAATTTCTGAATGCCGAACCAAATCCTCCCCCGAAATAAAAAAGTGTACTCGGATTTACGATTGTCGACTTCTCTTCCGTCTTCACTTTCGACTTTTTTGATTTAGAGATTTTAGGTCCACCAACTTTGCCCGTTTCTATTTGGGCATTGGTGCTCAGCGGCAAAATCATTAAAAATGTTAAGACTTTAAGGTATTGAAAGAAATCCATTAATTTAGCAATTAATTTGAGAAATAAACGTTTCGAATTTAAACGTTTGCGAAAGACAAATATCGAAAAAATACGTTGATAATAAATCAAAACCATGGAGAAAGTTGTAAAAAAGAAGAAAAGCATCGGGAAAAGAATTTTAAAATGGTCGGGCATTTCGTTCCTGCTGATTTTAATCGCCTTGCTGATCATCCCGTTCGTTTTCAAAGATCAAATCAAAAACATGGCGCTCAAAGAAGTCAATAAAATGCTCTTGGCAAAAGTAGACATTGCTGATTTTGACCTTACTTTTATTCGAACTTTCCCAAACATGACTGCTCGATTTGACAGCGTTTCAGTGGTCGGAACATCGGATGAATTTAAAGATGTTCGCTTAGCAGACATCAAACGACTCGATGTTGAATTGAATTTCTGGAGCGTTGTTGGTGGCGACAAAATTGAAATCAAAGGCATATCGATTGATGAACCAAAATTTGATGTTCGCATCCTAAAAGATGGAAAAGCAAATTACGACATCATGAAACCAGATTCTATCAAAACTCCTGAAGAACAAGAACCTTCTGATTTTAAATTGTCCTTACAAAGTTATTCGATCAACAACGCAGACATCCGTTACGACGACCGACAAGGAGGAATGTTGGCCGTTCTAAAAAACATGACACATACCGGAGAAGGAGATTTAACAGCAGATGTCATTGATTTTAAAACCAAAACAGTGATGGATGAACTTTCATTCAACATGGATGGAATGTCTTATTTATCCAAAGTAAAAACGGACTTAGTTGCCAACATCTTGATGGAATTCACGGAAAAAACATCCAAATTCACTTTGAAAGAAAATACCTTGGCGTTGAATAACTTGAAACTATCAGTGGATGGTTTTTACGAAATGTTGGAAAATAAAGACATCATGGATTTGAAACTGAACGCTTCCAAAGCGACTTTCAAAGATTTTCTTTCTTTGATTCCTGCATTTTACAAAACAGGTTATGAAAGCATGGTTACCAAAGGAAACTTAGCCATGAACGCGCACGTGAAAGGTGTAATGGATGACAAAAATATGCCAGGTTGGGACGCAGGAATCAAAATCGACAACGCTTCGATTCGTTATCCAGATTTACCAAAATCAATAGAAAATATTTCTTTGCAAGCAAATTCAAAATTCAAAGGCGGATCCAACATGGACTTAATGACGGTTGATGTTCCAAAATTCCACGCCAGTTTTGCAGGAAATCAATTGGATGCAAACTTGAAATTACGCAATCCGATGACGGATCCCTTGCTTGATTCCCGAATCGTAGCGAAAATTAATTTGGCGACTTTAGGTCAAGTTGTTCCGATGCCACAAGGAGAATCTTATTCAGGTAAACTGGATGCAGACATTACGTTGAAAGGAAGAATGAGTTCGATCGAAAAAGAAAAGTACGAAGATTTTAATGCAAATGGAACTTTAAAATTAGCGGATATGCTTTATAATTCTCCTGATTTACCAGATGCAGTGAATGTCAAAACGATGTTATTCCGTTTTTCTCCGAAGAATTTAGCATTGGAGAATTTAGATGCTAAAATGGGGAAAAGTGATTTTAAAATTAACGGAACAATCGACAATTATTTGGGATACTTTTTGAGAGATGAAATGCTGAAAGGAAGTTTTAACTTCAACAGTAATCAAATTGATTTAGACCAAATCATGGGCACTTCTGGAACTACAACTACTAGTTCAGAAACAACTGCTCCAGCAGAAACTTCGGGTGACCCACTTTTAATTCCTGATAATGTAGACTTTAATCTAAACGCAAACATCAAAACACTTAAATACAGTGGAATTGATTTGAAGAACGTTCAAGGAAATATCAAAGTGAAAGAGGAAATTGCTTCTTTAAACGACTTAACGATGAACGCAATGGGCGGATTTATTGGATTGACTGGAAGTTACAATACCCAAAACCACGACAAACCGAAAATAGACATTCGTTACATTTTAAAAGAATTGGACATTGCGCAATTGGTTAACAATTTTGTAAGCATCCAAAAACTGGCTCCAATCGCAAAATACACACAAGGGAAAATCAGTTCTACATTTAGCATGAATACTTTCTTGACACCGTCTCTTGAACCAATTTACAGTTCCTTGACAGGTGGTGGCGATTTGTCTACTACTAAAATAACGATTTCTGGATTTGAACCTTTGAAAAAAATCAGTCAAGAATTGAAAATGGAGAAATTAGCTACCCAAACGATTGACAATTTCAAAGCGAAATTCAAATTTGAAAACGGAAAAGTAGCTTTGAATCCCTTTGATGTAAAATTAGGAAACATCGTGACCAACATCAGTGGAACCTCATCCATAGAGCAAGACATTGATTATGCTTTGAAAATGAATATTCCGAAAGATGAAATTCCGGCAAGCATGTTGAAATTGGTTGAAAGCGGTTTACAAAAAGTGAATGGAATCACTCCAAAAATTCAAGTGAAGGAATTACCTGCATTCATACCAGTAAACTTAAAAGTAATTGGAAAAATGAAAGATCCGAAAGTAACGAGTGACTTGAAAGAATCCATCATGAGTTTGACTGGTAACTTCAAAGATCAATTAAAAGATGCAGGTAAAGATGCTGTAAACAAAGCAAAAGATAGCGTTAGAACGGTGGTCGACAAGAAAGTGAATGAAGTAAAAGAAGATTTCACAAAGAAGAAAGAAGAAATCATGAAGGATGCGCAAAAGCAAGCTGACAACGTAAAAGCGGAAGGTAAAAAAGCGGGTGACGCCATCAGAAATGAAGGTCAAAAAGGTGCTCAAAAATTACTGGATGAAGCTGGTAGCAATCCTTTGAAAAAGAAAGCCGCAGAAATTGCAGGAAATAAAATCATCAAAGAAGCGAATGAAAGCGCGAATAAGACCGAAGCGGAAGCGAATAAGCAAGCGGATGGAATTATGACCAAAGCGCGCGAGAAAGCGGATCAGTTGAAATAGAAATAATTTAGAATAATTGAAAAGGGTGGATTTCTGAAAAGAAGTTCACCCTTTTTTTTATGAATGAATGTTCTGTAATCGCAAAGTAGCACGTAAAAAAATCATAAAAGAATCTTCAAAAGACCTTTGTAATCTTCAGGCTAAAAAGTTTCTTAAAAACAAAAAAGAACCTCTTGATCAAGAAGCTCTTTTTTGCATTTTTGAAATTAAAAATTTAATGAAAATCAAATTGCTAAATAAATCTTAGGAAAAATCCTCAGTTTTAGCAGTGTAAAAATTGATGAAAGAAATACTCTTATAATCAAACTAGAAAATGAAAACTGCCTCTCCAAACAGTTGTACCAATTTTCACCCTACCTAAAACCAGAACTAAATAGCAATCTGATATTCTCCTTATTCTTCATCAAATATATGTATTTTACTTTGAATGACTTTCGACAAATGAACATATATAGTATTTCACTGAATATTTTATCTCTTTCAGTTATCTGAGTCAAGTATACATAAAATAAATAGGCAAAACTTTGATATTGAAGCGAGAACATGCCTTAATAATCGGACATCTAATTTATTTAAAACGATTTCCAACCTTGCGCTTGAAGCGGAATCAAAGCACCTTGCTTGTCGACTAAATTAATTCCACTGTTGGAATCAGTCATGTGACCGATGATCGTAAAATGTGGATTTCCTTTGATTTTATCAAAATCTTCCATCGCAATCGTGAACAACAGTTCATAATCTTCACCACCATTCAAGGCACACATCGATGGGTCTAGGTTGAACTCTAAAGCTGCCATGGATGTTTTCGCATCGATTGGAATTTTCTCATCGTAAACCGTACAACCTACTTTGCTTGCTTTGCAAATGTGGAAAATCTCAGAAGCCAAACCGTCAGAAACATCAATCATGGATGTCGGTTTGATCTCTAATTCCTTTAAATACGCAACGATATCTTGTCGCGCTTCAGGTTTCAATTGTCTTTCCAATAAATAATCGTTGCCTTCTAAGTCTGGTTGGATTTCTGGATTTGCTTTGTAAACTTCTTTCTCTCTTTCCAAGAGTTGTAAGCCCATGTATGCAGCTCCTAAATCACCGGAGACAACCAATAAATCATTTTCTTTGGCGCCATTTCTATAAACAACATCCGACTTCTTCACTTTTCCAACTGCAGTGATACTAATCATCATTCCTGAAAGCGAAGAACTGGTATCGCCACCAATTAAATCGACTTTGTAAAAATCACATGCTTTCTTGATTCCTGCATACAATTCTTCCAAAGCTTCCAACGGAAAACGATTGGAAACGGCTAAAGAAACAGTGATTTGTTGTGCTTCTCCGTTCATTGCGAAAATATCTGAAAGATTCACCATTACGGCTTTGTAACCCAAATGCATCAATGGCGTGTACATCAAATTGAAGTGAATTCCTTCGATCAACATGTCCGTAGAAATCAGCATGGCTTCCGTTTCTGAAATAGAAATAACCGCTGCATCATCTCCTACTCCTTTGATGGTTGTTGGAATGTGGGTTGTGAAATGACTCGTCAGCTTGTCGATTAAACCAAACTCACCCAAATCTGTCAATTCTGTTCTTATATCACTCATGTTGTACTATTTTTTCAAGGTATGTATGCTGTTTCCAGCTAAAGTTTTATGCTACGTTTATCTCAGACAAAAACTAAGAACGGCTTCTAAAAATTCTTTTGGTGCTTCTGAATGAACCCAATGTCCAGCGTTTGGAATGGAAACCAACTCGCTGTCTGGAAAGAAATCTTCAATCTCATTCCAATCTTCATCCAGGATGTAATTCGACAATTCGCCGCGAATGAAAAGTGTTGGCGTAAATACTTCCATTTCTTCCAAGGGCTTCAATATTTCAGGCATTTCACGTTCCAAAACCGCGATGTTCATTCGCCAAGCCAATTGCTTTTTCTCTTTCCAAAACAAATTTTTCAAAAGAAATTGACGAATTCCGAAAGATGAAATACTTTTCGATAATTCTTCTTCAGCGCCAGCTCTCGTATGAATGACATTCAAATCAATCGCTAAAATAGCATCAATGATTTCACGGTGATGCATTGGATATTGCTTTACGCCCATGTCTACAACAATCAGCTTATCCAGAAGATCAGTGTATTTTTGAGCAAATCGCATCACCGTTTTTCCACCCATGGAATGACCCATGAGGATCACGTTTTTTAAATCCAGTTCTTGAATCAATTCGTACAAATCATCCGCCATCGCGTCGTAGGTATGCACCTCAGACCAATCCGAATGACCGTGATTGCGTTGATCAACAAGAATAACACGGTAATAATCAGCTAGTTTATTGGCGTGAGATTGCCAATTATCAGAAAAACCAAACAAACCGTGTGCAATGATGAAAGGTTGTCCTTCACCCATTTCTCTGTAAGTAATCTTCACGCTTTTAGAACCTTTTGATTATTTAAGAGCTTTCACAGTATGTGTTCCTACCGTAAATTGGTGTTCGTTCATGGTTGTCAACGCCAAAATGATTTCTTCTTCTGTAATTTTTGAATCGTCAAAATCAATTGTCGCCACGTTTACTTCTCTTTCGTCTTCAAAATCAAACGAAGTTTTGGTAACACCATTCGTTGCTTTCATTTCTTTACGAATTGAACCACCACACCCTTTTTCACAAACCATTCCCATTACTTCAATGGTCATTTGTTGGTTTGCTACTGGTTTTGCATCGGCCGTTTTCTCGACATCTGGTGTTACTATAGCATCTGTTTTCGCTTCTGATGAACAAGAAGTTGCGATTGAAAAAAGTGCTACTGCTAATCCTAAAAATAAATTTTTCATACGTCTATTTTTTATTTGTTTTTTTATTTAAAATGGATGTTCTATTCAAGAACGTTACGCATTGATAGCCACCACTGACGTAATCTCAGGAGCAACTTTCTTAACGGCTTCTTCTAAACCTGCTTTCAAGGTCATAAAACTCATGGAACAGTCGCTACAAGCACCTAGTAAACGCACTTTCACAACACCTTCTTGTGTAATTTCAACCAATTCCATGTCACCACCATCTGCTTCCAAATGCGGGCGCAATGCTTTCAAAGAATCGTTCACTTTATTCGTAAGATCTTCAATATTTAATACCATGGTTGTTATTTTTTTGGATTTTTTAATTTGGCAGCTTTTACGCCATTTACAAAGTTACGTACTAATTCGTCAATTTCTTTCGCAATTGGTGTATTTTCCTGAAAAACAGCTGGTCTCCCGATGTCTCCTGCTTCGCGGATACTTTGCACCAATGGAATCTGACCCAACAAGGTTTCGCCCATTCCTTCTGCTAAATTCTTCGCTCCGTCTCTACCGAAAATATAGTATTTATTGTCTGGCAATTCTGCTGGCGTAAACCAAGCCATGTTTTCAACAATCCCCACAATCGGAACGTTGATCGTGTCTAAACGAAACATGTTGATTCCACGACGCGCATCTGCCAAGGCCACTTCTTGAGGTGTACTAACGATTACGGCGCCATCCAATGGAACATTCTGTACCAAAGATAAGTGAATATCACCAGTTCCTGGAGGTAAATCGATTAGCATGTAATCCAATTCTCCCCAATGTGCATCCGTGAACAATTGCGTTAACGCTTTCGCTGCCATTGGACCTCTCCAAACTACAGCGCTATCTTGCTCCGTGAAGAAACCGATGGATAACATTTTAACGCCATAACTCATGATCGGGCTGATCATTTGTTTTCCATCTACATCCACCATCACAGGTCTTTCTCCGACAACGTCAAACATCGTTGGCATGGAAGGTCCGTAAATATCAGCATCTACAACACCCACTTTATATCCCGCTTTTACCAATCCACCTGCTAAATTTGCAGTAACGGTAGATTTTCCAACACCACCTTTTCCAGAAGCGATTGCGATGATGTTTTTAACATCTGGTAAAATTCTTCTTTTCGCTTTAATTGCTTCTGAAGGAAGTCCTTTTACAATGGTTTGGATTTTTAAATCAGCTCCGTATTTCTGGCGAAGGTTGAATTCTACCAACTCTTGCATTCTTTTTCGAGCATGCAAAGCTGGATTTGATATCTGAATGGATAAATAAATTTCCCCATCTTTTATTTCGATTGCCTCAACTAAATTGAGAGAAACGATGTCTTTTTTCAAATCTGGTTCGATGATTGTTCCTAAAACTTCCAGTATCTGTTCTCTGTTGATTGTCATATATCTTAAATATGCATCAAAATTAAGCATTTTTTAGCTTATTTAGAACTGATTTACATAAGAAATTAGATGATTGTTGTCAGGTTTGTATATTTATCAAAATGTGTCAAATAAAAATGTCATACATCTATATCGCAATATTGCGATATGACAAATTAAGATTGCAAATAGTTCAAGAAAACAATAAAATAGCACGTACTTATTGGCACTTTTCATCCAGCGAATTCAGTCCAATATCCTTTCGATGCCCATTAATTACCAAAAGTTCTTCTCCACAAAATTCTTTTTTTCCATAAACACCGTAAAATGTTGATTTTTTCATGTTGATTTGACATCTGTCATACCATCTTGCATATTCAGTGGCTGACAAATTAGATTTATGTAATTCCTTCCTAAAAAGTGTATCTAATTCTATAAAATCAATCTCATTTGTAAAATGCAGGGTCAATAAAACGGAAAACTCAGAACCAATTCGCTCTTTTGAAGGATATCCATGTTTCAAGATTATTTCAACAAATTGAATCTTATTTAATGAATCATTGACGGATTGCTTGCCCCATAAATCATCAGAGTTTGCAGGATGAGTTGCTATCACTTTCCGATATTGTTGGTCTAATTCAACCATCTTTTTCAATTCTTTTCGGAGTTTTGATTTTGTTTTGCCATCTAACGGAGTTTGCGAAATGGATAAATTGGATTTTGTAAGAAAGCAAACTGATAAAACTATGAAGTAAAAAAATCTCATTTTATTGAATTTTAAATGTTGGAAATCCATATTGCAATATACCGATATTACAAGTGACGACAAGTGATTAATTTACTCACATTCAAATACCTACATTTACATTCTCTTTCACCGAACGAAATGATTTCGCCATAATTTCAATGATGTTTTTCGGAAATCCTTCTTCTCTACTTCTGAAAACATACGTGTAACCATTGATGGTTTTTTGGGCATAGACATGATATGAAATGTGCTCTTTCAAACTGGTAATTGGTGACTTTTTTTCTCCAGCGATCTTCAATTTAGTTTCATAAATGATGAAATCTTTCTCTTTCAATAAATAATTCACTTCCATAAAATGAACATTTTTAAGATTCGCCATTTTCTCACTGACTTTCTCTTTTTCCTCCCCAAAATCATCCACGATAAATTCAAAGTTTGGTCCAATTTCTATTTCCCATTTAAATCCATCCAATTCGTGTTTGACTTCTGGTTTGGTGGAAGCACCGATATTCGCAGTTTCATCCGGCAACATCATGTTGATATTCAACCCGTATTCAGCGAAACTATATTTCATAAATTCATAATAATCCTCCGTTTCAACTTCCTTAATAACAGGTTCTTCTTTACTTTTACAAGCAGAAAAAATACCGATTAGTAAAAATAACGCGAAAATGGATTTGAGATTCATAAGCAGATTCCTTTTTGAGAACGTAGTTAACAAATATAATAAAAATTGGGCGGAATGGTATTTTGGAAGTGCGGCGGGTATTATTTTTAACCACGGATATTTTTGAAAATCATTTGTATTTGAAGTGCACTCGTTTTTTTTTGCCACGGATGCACGGATTAAATTTTGAAAAGAATTCTCGAAAATCACGGATTGAATGCTTGCATTCTTTAAAATCTGTGCAATTCGGGAGTATACTTCACTTTAAAATCCGTGAATCCGTGGCTATATTTTTTTCGCTATACAATCTAGGCTGTTTGATATTAAAATTCATACAATTGAGAAAATAATCCGTGGCTAAACTTCTTGGATACTCACAAATAATTCCTAAAAAACCAACTACCCAATCGAAAATTCTTACCTTTAGAGTGACATAAAAATAACACAATGAAATACGATCGTATCAACAGTTCGCTGTATGTGAAAAACAGAGCGAAATTCTCCAAAAAAATGAACAGCGGTACATTGGCTGTCTTTAATTCAAACGATATTTACCCAGTTTCTGCGGATAGCACCATGCCTTTCGCTCAGCACCGCGATATTTTATATTTATCGGGTGTCGATCAAGAAGAAAGCATTTTGGTGATTTTTCCAGATTGTAAGAGCGAAAAACACCGTGAGATTTTATTTTTAAAAGAAACTTCGGAGCGCATTGCGATTTGGGAAGGTGAAAAACTGACCAAAGAAAGTGCTTTTGAAACTTCTGGAATTAGAACGGTTTATTGGTTGGACCAATTTCCGCTTATCTTTAGAGAATTAATGGCGGAAGCGGAAGGAATTTATTTGAATACCAACGAACATTTGCGCGCAACGATAGAAACTGAAACACGCGAAGCTCGTTTTGTAAAACAAGTAAAGCAAGATTATCCTGCTCATGCAGTTTATAAAAGTGCGCCAATTATGCACTTACTTCGTTCCATCAAAGAACCAGAAGAATTAGAATTGATGCAACATGCGTGTAACATCACCAAAAAAGGATTTGATAGGTTGTTGCATTTCACCAAACCTGGAGTTTGGGAATACGAATTGGAAGCGGAATTAATCCACGAGTTCATTCGCAACAAATCACAAGGTTTTGCCTACACGCCGATCATCGCTTCAGGTAAAAATGCGTGTGTTTTGCATTACATCGAAAACAACCAACAATGTAAAGATGGTGACGTGATTTTATTGGATGTTGCTGCGGAATACGCAAATTATTCTTCCGATTTATCGAGAAGTATTCCGGTGAACGGACGCTATTCTCCGCGACAAAAAGACGTTTATAATTCCGTATTACACGTGAAAAAAGAAGCTGAAAAGTTATTGGTTCCGGGAACGATGATGGCAGAATACCACAAAGAAGTGGGTCGCATTATGGAAAGCGAATTGGTAAAATTGAAATTGATTGACCAAACGGATATCAAAAATCAAGATCCAAATTGGCCGGCGTACAAAAAGTATTTCATGCACGGAACTTCGCATTTCATCGGATTGGATACGCACGACGTTGGTTTGTGGAACGAGCCAATTCAAGCTGGAATGGTATTTACGTGCGAACCAGGAATTTACATTCAAGAAGAAGGTCTTGGAATTCGCATCGAAGATAATTTGGTGGTTCAAGAAAATGGCGAACCATTCAACTTGATGGGAGAAATTCCAATTGAAGTAGAAGAAATCGAAGACATGATGAACGCTTAATTCGAAATATGTTGCATTACGAACTCGTAGGAAACGGCAAACCAGTCGTTTTTCTACACGGTTTTTTAGAATCGCTTGAGATGTGGAAATCACTAAATCTCAAGCGATTTCATTCTCAGTCAATTCTCATCGATTTGCCCGGACATGGAAAATCAGAATTATTAACGGATGAGATTTCTATTCTCGCCATGGCGGAAGAAGTGGAAAAAACCTTGACAGCTTTGAACCTCGAAGCAGCGGCGATTGTCGGACATTCAATGGGTGGATACGTGGCATTGGAAATGGCCAAACGAAATCCGAAAATTGAAAAAGTGGTTTTGCTGAATTCAAGTTTTTGGGAAGATTCCGAAAAGAAAAAATCCGATCGAAATCGGGTGATTGAAGTGGTGAAAAAGAATAAAAATCGATTCATCAGCGAAGCAATTCCTGGATTATTTGCAAATGCTTCAGAACATCAGCCATTTATTCAAAAACTCATCCAATCGGCACAAAAGATGTCGGAAAAATCGGTGATTGATGCTACAAGCGCGATGCGTGATCGACCAAATTCACTGGCAATTGCGGAAAAATTGGGTTCGAATTTGAAAATCATCCAAGGAGAACAAGATCAAGTGATTCCGATGCGTGAAATGATTGAAAAATCTAAAAACTTAAAAGCGGACATTAGTATTCTTGCGCAAGCAGCTCACATGTCGCATGTGGAAAGTACGGGAGATTTAGAATTGATATTAGCGGATTTTTTCGCTGAGAAATAAAACAATCAACTGTATTTTAAATATTTACAGCTGCTATTTACTTCTTCAAAATTTAATTTATATTTGAAACAATCAAAAAGTAAGAAGAAGAATATTTTTATGAAAGTAATTTCGCTTAACTCTTGGCTTTATTTGATTTTGAAATATTTTAAAAAAACGGTAAAAATACCGCTACATTAAGGTAAAATTACCTATATTTGGATTATGAAATTAGCAGAAGAAAAAAAACTGAAGGATATTCCATCAAAATTTGATTCAAATGAAATACTTCAAATTGTGCATTCATCAGTGAGTGGTGGTCACAAAATTTACTTCACTATTTTAAAATCTATTAGCCATAGTGATGATAGAGAGTTGTCGGAATGGCTCAGTATAAGTGAGAAAACTTTTAGAAACCATAAAACTACTGATAAAGTAACAAAGCCATCATTAAGGGAGCACGCCATTATGCTGATCTCATTATTTAAGCATGGAATTGAAATATTTGGAAATCAAGACAAATTCAAAAAATGGCTTAAGACAGAAAATTTTTATTTCGGTCAAAAATCGCCGACAACCTTTATAGATACTGCAAGTGGAATTAAGTTTATTGATGACAGACTTACAGGAATTGAATACGGAGATAATGTGTAAATATGGAGGTATTCAGAATTTCAAGTAAAAAGCATTCTAAATCATTAACTGCATCTGGCGTATCTAATCGCTGGAACAAGGATAATCAGTTTGTAATATATACTGGCGAATGCAGGTCACTTTCAACCCTTGAAAATGTTGTTCACCTAAATGTTATGCCAGCCATAAAATTTGAAGTCATGGTTATATCAATAGCTGATGATGAAAGACTATTCAAACGAATTCAAATAAAAGATTTACCGTCTGACTGGCGGAGTGATGCACAATATCCAGTCCTTCAAGATATCGGAAATGAATGGTATATTAATCGAGAAACTCTAGTTCTACAAGTTCCATCTGCTATTATTCAGCAGGAATTTAATTATGTAATCAATACTGCGCATCCAGATTTTTTAAAAATGGTATCCTTGATTAGGCACGAGGAATATTTTTGGGATGAAAGACTTTTCTAAATAAGAAGATTTTTATTCAATCAACAGGATATCAATCTCAGTTTAGATTTGAACTAATTTGGTAGAATCCATGTTCTAATAATTACAAGAAATATTCTTGCGCAAGCGGCTCACATGTCGCATGTGGAAAGTACGGGAGATTTGGAATTGATTTTAGGGGATTTTTTAAAATAGGTAAAACTTCGTGTTGAAACATTGTCATTAACTGTTTAAATTTAGATCAAATTAATCTGTAATTAATGAAGAGTCTAGTTCTTGTAGTTTTACTGTCTTGTTTCAATTTTGGTTTTTCAATGGGTCAATACAAAGATTACAATTGTAATTCTATTATTAAAGATGCACAAAAAGAATGCATTGCGAACTATTCATGTTACACTGCGGATTCTCTAATCTCAAAGGCAGATTATTACAGTCAAAATCCACCAGATAGCAGGTGTTTAAATCACTACTCCTATTTTGTTTTACTTTCTGATTTTTATTTAAGCGCAGTAAATTCAAGAAATTGTTCCCAAGAACAAATGTTTTATTCTTGGGACAAAGCTGTAGAATTACTATTAAAAGCAGGTGAAATTAAACCCGAATATTTACAAAAAAATAGCGACGGTGCTCAGCGATTAATGTACATTTATTCAAGTAAAAGTACCTACTATTTCGACTTAAAGAATCAAGAGCAATATGATTTAGCCACATTTCAGCTGAAATACTGGACCGACTTATACAATGGACCTTCCAAACAAATTGATCATACGAAACCGCCGAATACAACTGTTTACGCTAAAAAGGATACCTTACCTGGTAGACCTATTGTTTCTCAGCCAATTGAAAAAAGGTTTATATCAAAACACATTGTTGTTTTAGCGCAAAACAAAAAACAAATAATAGACAGGAAAAGTGAACTTAAACCTTTAACAGATGAACACCTTTCTATTCATTTTGATTCTGATATTCAAATAACTCTATCTGATAAACCTTCACGCTATAAATACAAATTGCTTTTTGAAGAAAATGTTGAGCATCGTTTTCATATTTCATATCCAGGTTACGAAGAACAATTTTTAGAATACAAATCCACTCAATCGCCAAATTTCGACACATTGTTCGTGATAATGTATCCTATTGGAACTCCACTTTATTACACGAAATCGAATAAGCGTTCTTTTACGCTAGACTCGACATACATTACAATTTTTCCTTTTACGTCTAGGAACAAAGAATTTAACCTCCTAATTGATGAATTAGGTTTGATGCGAATTCCGAATTCTAATAATTACCAAAAAAAGTCAGGAGAAGCGTTTGATGCAGAAAATGATAACATATTAGAAAAACTGCGCAGCTATAGTACATTCCTAGTTTCAGCAGGTCATCGTTTAGGTAGAAATACACTTCTAACAAATCAATTGCGCATTGTTTGGAATAAAGAAATTACGGAACTATCAGAAGAGGAGCAAAAAGAAATAGACTCCATTTTACAAAAATATCAATTAAAACAGGTATCTAATGATTTGTATGCTGCTCCACTTGGCATTGGATTTTATCTAAATACGATTGTGGAGGAATTAAATCAGTTGCAAATTGTTCGAAGTGCATATCCAGAAACTTATCAACTATTATCCTATTAGAATTTGACTTTTACCAAAATCAATAAACCCAATATTCCCAATCTTCAAATCCCAAACTGCTCTCTTTTCGCTACCGATTTTTTTGGTCATTGGTTTAAAATAGACTTGAATTTTTGCAACATCACAAATTAAAGAAATCAGAAAACACATATAAAGCATCGTTTTACTTTTAGCGAATAATCTCGACATTTGTATATTTATCTAAAGGCAACTTATTAAAGTTGAGACAGTAACGTTCATCATCTAAAAACCATTTCATTTTGAACATAGATGCAGAGATAGATTAATAATAAATTATTCAAGGAGAAAAAGATCAAGTCATTCCGATGAAAGAGATGTTGGAAAGAACAGCAACGATGGAAGCTGAATTAATTATTCTTTCGGAAGTTGCGCATATGTCGCATGTGGAAGAAACGCGAGATTTGGAGGGGATTTTAGGGGATTTCTTACATCTAAAATAAGTCCTTAGGAATTGTAATTTTCACGTTATCAAAATCTTCATTTGTTTTTATTAATCAGTGTACATTAAAGTAATTTTCTTAGTTTTGGTATAACTACATGAAGACTTTCTTATGAAATACCTAAAACTCACACTACTTTTATTTCTATTCAGCCAATCAATTATTGGTTATAGTCAAAACCAAAATACCTTGGAATTAGATCGTTTTTTTTGGGGAGTGATACCAGCTGTTGGACTTAAAGCTAATGCTCTAAAATCCGGAAGGCTGGAAGTAGCAGTTGGGGGAATTCAATTTGAAGTCGGTAATTATTGGGCATTTAAAACTAGGAAGCGTAGCACAGGATTTTTTCGATTAACATGGACTAGAATTGGACTTCATAACTACGGCCTACTCGTAGCATCCCCGCAAGTTGGACTTGGATTTCATGTTGACTACTCCAATAATACATCGCTCGACTTTGTAATAAATACTGGGTTAATCATCGTTTCAGATGATGCACTGATGCCCGATTTTAGATCTACCTATGCTGTTTATCCTCAAATTCGGTTTAACTTCGATCGATTTAGCATTGGTTTAGAATATACTTATAAACACTTGAATGAAAGATCAATTAACTTTTCTGCTGGCTTTCATTATTTTGGAATTGTTTTTGGTGGACGAGGTGGGAATCGGATTAATTAAAGAAAAATCACATCCCCAATCTTCAAATCCCAAACCGCTCTCTTTTCGCTACCAAAGTTTTTGGTCATTGGTTTAAAATAGACTTGAACTTTCATTTTCTTATTTCTTCGTTTGCCGTTGATTTCATAATTCAATTTGTAATTATAAATCCAATAGGAACTTTTTAATTCTGAATCGATCAGTTCCAAAGAGATGATTTTGACATTTGATTCTTTCCAATCATCTATCCAATTGACGGATGTTACGTAAGTCTTTCTACTCTCAATGCCAGTCAGTTGTATTTTATTTCCTTGAATAAAAAGCTGTGTCATGTTGCTTTTCAATTGTTCGTTTAAGTCGGTTGGATTAGCTGGATTTTGTGCCAAGCTTAAATATTCCATCAATTCTTCGACTTTCGATTGTGCTTGTACGGCATACGATTGAAGTGTCAATCGGTCGAACGAGTTTTGAATGGTCACTTCAGAAACTTTTGCATCAGTTGCAACATGCTCAAGCGATTGCGACCAAGCGAATGAAAGGAAACTGGAGAAAAACAAGATGAGGATTAAATTCTTCATATCAATTCTGTTTAATTCGAATTTTAGTAATCTTTTGAGAAGCGTCTTGTTCCAAAGAAAGAATCTGCCAATTTTTGATGGTTTTGGTCGGAATAATTAACTTTTTCGCAAATTCTTCTTTATTCATGTATTCAATTCCCAAGTTATTTTGCAAGTGAATCAATACTTCCAGTTCGTCGGAAAGGATGTCGTTCAATTGCGCTTTTCGAGTTTCCCAATCCTTGATATCCGACTGAATGAAGGCTTTCAAACGCATCGCATAATCATCCGCTTTTAAAACAAGAACCGTTTTTTCATCCTTCTTCTCTACTTTCGCTTCGGCATAAAACGGACTCTCAACCACAATTTCAGTTTCCGGTTTCAAACTCAAAATCTCCTTGCTTTCCAAAGGTGCTAAAACACCTTTTTCTTTGACAAACAGGTGAATCGCCGAGTCTTCAATCGCTTCGCCAGTGTGGAAATCTTTCATTTCAATCGGCTCAACTTTGACTTCCGGTTCAATTTCTGTTCGAGTCAATTTCCAGGAAAAGTAAATTCCCAAAGCAATCAGTCCTATAAATGGAAGAATCCACCAACGAAACCAACGCTGTTTTTGCGGTTTCTTTTCCAACAAAAGCGGTTCGGAAATCTGATGAGCAAATGCGTCCCAAGATTCATATCGAACATAGGTTGCTAAAATATCCAAGAGATCTTTCCGCGGAATTTTCTCGTTGAATTCAGGTTTCAAATGCGTGTAAATCCACTTTTCGCTGATGCGTTGTTTGGTATTTTCCTCGATGTCCTCAATCAATTGCAAAATGTCTTTGCTGCTGAACGTTTTCCAATCCAAGTAAACATACGGATAGGTTTCTTGGTAGCGCAAAAGCACTAATTTTTTCAACTCGTAAAATGCCGTCAATTGATCCATCCTCTAATGCGCTGCGAAGTTCGAAGTTTTTTTTCATTTTCCCCGCTGTAAAACGACTGTAAAGTACACATTTTCTTTTACAGTAAGTTGAAAGTGCTTGTACAACAGCAATTCCGAGGGAAAGAATTAATCTTGTCTCAAAAATGTAAAACTATGAAAAAAATAGCAGCTTTAGTGTTCTTCGTATTGACAGGTCAACTCGCAATTAGTCAATCTTCTGGAAATGTAAATTACCAAAACCAAGTGCGATTTCCTGATCAAAACATACAAATAAATTCGCCTTCTACGATGGACACTTATATCAGTGTAAAAGGATTAGCCAATGTGAAAGCGGATACGTACGTTGCTATATTTAGCTTAACACAAGTTGGAAAAACAACAGAAGAAGTCAATGGATTGATCGATCAAAGGATTTCACAAGCATTAATCACTATCAAAGAGAAACCGAATGTCGAAACTTTTATTGACATGATTTCATTTGTTCCCGTTTATGAATTTGAAACAGAAAAAAAGATTTTTAGCAAGAAGAGCTACAATGAAATTCCGAAAGGATTTGAGCTAAAGAAAAATATTCACATCCAATATAAGGATCCGAACCAATTAAATGATTTCATCGGCATTTTATCGAATCAAGAAATTTATGATTTGGTTCGAGTGGATTATTTTTCGAGCAACCTTGAAAACATCAAAAAAGAATTAATGAGTAAAGCGAAAGTGATTTTACAGGAAAAGCAAAAGAATTATGAAACGATTCTAGGAGCACCTTTTACCAATGTGGAAAAAGGAATTTCTGACGGATATAAAATCATGTTGCCCGTTGAAATGTATAAATCTTATGAGTCTTTTAATAGTTCATCCTTGAATTTAAAAAAATCAGCAAACGTCAATACAGCAGATAAATCTATCACGCTTTATTATCAACCTATAACGGATAAAGAGTTTGATTTTGTCATCAATTCCACCATCTTAGAGCCCGTTATTCAAATCATGTATGAAGTGAAATTATTGATTAGAAAAGACAAGAAAAATCTTGAAAAAGGAAATGAATATTTTATCGTCACACCAAATGGTGAGTTGAAAAATTTGAATTTAACAAAATGAAAATGAGTATGAAAAATTTAAAATTAGGTTGGAAAATGTTGATTTGTTCCAGCATGTTTTCGTTCGCAACGCATGCACAAACCAACGTCATTGCCTTGAAAAGTCAAGCGGGAGAAATGGTGGATGTATTGGATAGAACTGATAATTTTGGTGCAATATCTCCATTATACTTCAACAGACAAGTAGATTCAGTTCAGTTTTTCAAAGCGCAGAAAATGTATGTTCGCTACATGAAAAATCGAAATGACACCGTTTACTTCAAAAATCAATCAAATTCTCAAGTTTTGGAATCAATCAAAAACATCGGTTTCGATTATCCTGAATCAACAAAGTTTATTGGATTTCCAAATGGTGTTTACCACGGCTCTTGTAATTCGATAAAAGAAAATTCCCTTTCTATTTGGGCTATCTTGATTGGATTTTTATTTGTTGGCGCAATCGTTGTTCGAAATAAGTCAAAAGTTTAATGCGTTCGATTCTCTTGGTTTGGGCAAGTTTGTGGACGATTCTCGCGTTCCTCTTCTTGCCCTTTACATTTGTATTTCTGCCACAGGTCGGCATTGCATTGAGCACGATGATTTTGCCCATCAACCAATGGATTTGCAGTGGATTTGGCGTTGACATTCACCACACGTATTTGATTTCAGATTCCCTGGCAATGTATGCAACTGCTTTCCTCCTCTTGGTTTTTTCAGGAATCGTGAGCGCTGGAATGGAATTTCGATTCAAAGCAAAAATCATTCAAATTCAGCGAATACTTTTCGCGATTTTACTGGTGCTTCTTGCCTATTTTTTGATTCGATACGGTTTAGACAAACTTTTCAACCGACAGTTTTACACGCCTGCATCCAATACACTTCATACGCCAACCGGACAACTGAGTAAAGACATTTTGTTTTGGACCAGCATGGGAACCAGTTCGTTTTACAATGGATTCATGGGAATCGCTGAAGTATTGACTGGAATTTTACTCTTGATTCACCGAACCCGATTTTTAGGATTAATTCTCGCTTTTGGGATTTTAGCCAACATCTTCGCCATCAACATTGGCTTTGACATTACCGTCAAATACCTTTCTGGATTGTTGTTGCTGACCAGCGTGATTTGTCTGTCGTTTTACGATGCTCGCTTGAAATCGCTGATCACTGGAAGAATCGTGGAAAAAGAAACACCCAAACCCAATAAAACCTTGATTTTGATTCTTTTCACGCCGTTTTTAGTAGATTTAGCAATGACTTATTGGGAAAATCCTAAAAATGAAAGTGGTCAGAGTTATGAAATTGTATCGGTCTCTTCCAAGTCTGAATTGCTTCCCGTGAATGAAATCGTTCGCATTCATCTTCATCCATCCGGTTATTTCATCGTTGAAAACAAGAAGCAACAGTTTGTTTCGTACAAAATGTCGGCTGATCGGAAGTTTGTAATTGTGAATAAGCGGTTGATTCCGATTGCTGTGAAGGGAAATCAACTTGTTTGGGAAGAAGGAGGAATTGAAGTTCGGTGTGAATTGAAATGGATTGAGTTGGAGAAGCTGGCTTTGAAACAGGATCAAATTAATTGGTATTTTGAAGGGATTAAAGGATAATATTGCTGATAATCAAATAACTAGATTTACAATTAAGTTTGTATTTAATAATAAAAAAACACGAAAGATGAAGAAATTAATCATTTTACTTTTTGTTTTCATTTCCAATTCTATTTTAGGACAATTATATGGTCCATGCGACCTATTTGAACATTCTTATATAAATTCAAAAACGAGGTTAGAGACCACAAATTATCGTTTGGAAAACCGATCGCTGATTTGGAACTCAATTAAAATTATTTTAGATTTTGAAGTTGGGACAAATTGTATAGGAATAGAAAGATATAAAAAGTTGGAAAACCCCTTGGTACTAAATGCTGAAGATCCAAATATCTCAAAATATATAGAGTTTTTAGACCGGTTGATTAAAGACGCTGATTTTATTGAAAATTATGCTTCCAAAGATCTTTATTTTAAACAAACACTTCTCTATTACAAAGCTAGATTAAACCAAGCAATTCAAAACTATTCCCAAGCAAAAGCCGATTACCAATCGATTTTACAGAGTGAAATTCCTGATAATCATGCAGGAGATGAAATAAGAGCAAGAGTTTTTTACAGAATGGCTCAAATCAATTTTGCTGAAGGTAATTACGAAAAAGCTATCGAATATTGTTATGACATTAGAAACCTAAAAACAAAACCTCATTTTGACCAAGCAATTGATAGCGATATGGAAGCAGGAATTTATTCTCATACATATAATGACGAAAAAATTCGCATACCGCAGGACAGGCTTATACTTTACATTCTTAAACATCAAAATAAAACGATGGAAGTCATTGGTTTTTTAAAGTTAAGAGCCAAAGAACAACTTTTGTCTCAATCCAGAGAATTGATTAAAGAAAGAAGATCTTGGTATCCACTATCGAGAGTATATCGCGTCATTCCAAAAGATGATAGATACAGTACTATCTACAGAAGAATTAGAACTGAAAATGTTTATTTAAACGAACTTTTAAGTTATTTGAAAACAGTAAATAAAACACGAGAGATGAAAAAACTAAAAAGAAGAATTAGGAATGTAAGAAATGAAAAAGGACTGAACAAATTGATTTCTGAACTAGAAAAATAATATTTATAACGAGAGAGGTTTTACTGCTGGTTCACCGAACCTGATTTTTAGAATTATTGTTAATTTCAACTTATAGTTCATAAATGTTGAAAACACATTAACTCAAGAAAACATAATTTATACAGCACACAAAATATGATTAAGACGTTCCAAAAATTATTATACGTTACATTGTTGTTTTTCAGTTATAATTCAACAAATGCACAATTGGTTTCATCTGATTATTTTCATTTTGATATTAAAATAAAAGATTCTCTTAAATTCGCTATTGAGAGTATTAGATGCTTGAAAATAGATACTGCATATTTTTTAGAAGCTGGTTTTGATTTTCCCAGTTCATTACCAAACGAAGATAAAACTCTTTATAGTATTCATTTGAAAAATCAACATAGCCAAGAAAATATTCAAATATATTTTTATATAGATAATAAAAGTTATTCGACAATCATTCCGCTAAGAGGAATATTTAGGGTTATTCTACCAGATAGCATTAACGAAGGAACATATTGCTTTAATTTATTTGATATAAACTTTTCTAAAAGTAATATGGCTTTAAAAGAAGAATATGACGAAAGTGTTAACTTCTGGGAAAAACAGAAAAAAAATAAGCTTGATGTAGCTGAAATAGCAATTAATAAACAAATTGAAAATGTGGTTTATAATTTAAAATCTAAGTTTTATCTTTTTTATCCGGTAAACATTAGCGGAGGATTTGCAAATAATACAATCGTTGAAGTTACAGCAATTGGTATGTCCTCAAACAAAGTAAGTGGATCTATCATAGCACCTAATGTAATTGAGGAATATATCAAGAATCCTCAAATAGAAAAACCAGAAGCAGTAAAAAAAATATTATCGGTATTTGACGAAATAAAATAACATGAAAACAGCATTCATTATCATCATCAGCTTAGCGTGTCATCTCCTTTATGCACAAAATGATCGGAATTATCATTCGATGGAATTGACACTTCTCAACAGTCAAAACGAACCCATCGTAGATGCAAAAGTTTGGGTGGATGGCGTTCAAATACCGTATGAAGCGCAATACAGATGCTACTTCAAGAAGGACACCTTTAACTTTTTATTTGATGTTGAAGTGATTCACGCGGATTATGACACGTTGCGATACAACCGTCAGAATCTAAGTTCTTACGCTTCTAACCATACATTTCGGGCTCATTTATGGTTGATTAGACCGACTGAAAAGTATTACTACGCTTCTTCTGAATGGCTTAAAATGCCCTATCAACCGCAAGCGAATAAATTATTAGTCATTTTAAAATCTCAAAATCTTCCAAAACATGATAGTTTATACGTTCGATTCGAAAATGAGATCAAAAAATTTGGTTTGAAAATCAATAAAACGTTTACTGAACGTCCCACAGATCCAGCGGAGCAATGGCTCTACGATTCTCATGATGGATTATCCAATTACATCATCATTCAAAAGGAAGATGAAACCGATTTTGAAACCGATTTTTGTCCTGAATTGGCGACTTTGAGGTATTTAGACATGGTTCAATACGCTGGTCCGTTGATTACTACTGGCATTAATAAATATTACATGACGACGTACGTGAATTATATCAGTCTCAGTCGTCAATTAATGTATTATGATGCGGATCAGATTCATTCCTTTCTACAACAAATTGACAAACGTTTTTACTTCGATGAAAAGCAAATGTGTATTGTTTTACCTCCAGAAACAAATGAAAGCATTCCTCAGATTATGGAGCAATTGAGAGCGATAGGTTTTAGAGAAAAGATGAGTATGTCAATGATTTGGATGGCTGTTTTGGATTGAGTTGTTTTGACACTGAATATTATTTATGTATATTTGATATAAATTCTAGTATGATGAATTCAGCTGAAATAAAAATCGATTTGATTAATAGAATTACTCAAATAAAAGAAACGCGACTTATTGAAGAGATTCAAAACCTGCTCGATTTTGAGCTAAACAAAGGTGTCTTTGAGATAAGTGACATCCAAAAGGATAGGCTTATTGAGGCAAAAAAAGATACCGTAATTTCCGAGAAAGAAGCAAATAATTCGATTGAAGAATGGCTTCAAAAAAAATAGTATGGACTGTAAAAGCCAATGTTGAGCGAAGAGAAATTCTTGAATATTGGATAAAGAGAAATAAATCCAGCACATACAGTATAAAGCTAAACAAGCTATTTATTGGTACAATCAAACATCTTTCACGAAATCCTATGATTGGTCGAAAAACCGATTTTGAGAATGTTCGTGTTAAACTAGTTCGCAATTATCTCATTTTTTATGAATTTGATTCAGAGATGCTCAAAGTACTCTCTATTTGGGATGGCAAAAGAAATGAGAACAATCTTAGAATTAGATAAATCTTGTAGCGTATTTTGGTAATACACCAAGGATAAAAGATTTAAAAAATGCTACCAAAGTAGCAATAAATCACCAAAACAACTAATAATTGCTACCATAATAGCACTACATAAATAAATTCCGTATCTTCGTATTCTAAAATGAATGTCGGTTATGGGAGCTTACGGAGATCAAAATACACCTAAGGAAGTCATGCTGCTTTTATCAAAGAACATCGTTGCCCTGCGTAAAGAGAAAAAGATGACGCAACAAGAATTGTCGGAAAGATCTGGAGTCGCATACGCAAGCGTTCGCAAATTTGAAAAGACCGGTGTTATTTCTCTTGAATCACTTCTGAAAATTTGTGAAACGTTGAATCGTCTCACAGACTTTGAAACCATTTTAATTCCAAACGACATGGATCGAAAAAGAAAACTCTTTGATTATTAATTATGGCGACAACTAAATTAGACGTTTACATACAGTTTTCTTCAGAGGAAGAATTGGTTGGCCAACTTGTTTTGGATGAGCGAAAAATACTATTTAAATACAGCGATGCTTATCTAAAAACTGGCTACAATCTCTCACCCAACCAGTTAGTGTTTGAAAATATCCCTCAAACTACGCAAGAAAAACCATTCAACGGACTTTTTGGCGTCTTCGCTGACTCGTTGCCAGATGCTTGGGGGTTTTTATTACTCAAAAAACGACTTAGCGCTGATCGAATTGCACTTGAATCTCTCAATGTCTTGGATCATTTGACATTTTCAGGAAATAACAGCTTAGGAGCTTTGCACTATAAACCGAGTAAGGAACTTGAACAAAATGCGAACGAGATTAATCTCGACAAACTAAATGATGCTATTTCAGAAGTTTTCAGCGGCGAAAGCAATGTTGTAATTGATGAACTCTTTACAAAAGGCGGAAGTCCTGGTGGTGCACGACCGAAAATTTACGCTGGATATAATCCAAAAACCAACTCACTCATCAGTGGAATCTCTCAATTACCAAAAGATTATGAACACTGGATTATTAAATTCGCAGCAAAGGAAGACTCTAAAGACATCGCAAACACAGAGATGGCTTATTATAAAATGGCGCTAGAGTCAGGAATTGAAATGTCTACTTGCAAAATATTCAACAGCGACGCTGGCAACAGCTATTTTGGAACTAAAAGATTTGATCGCATTGGAAACGATAAACTTCACATGCTTTCAGCTGCAGGACTTTTACATGATGATTACGAGCACAGCACCATGGATTACGGGCATTTAATTTCGCAGACAAGAAAGCTAACAAATAATGCCCAAGCGGCCGAACAAATGTTTCGAAGAGCTGCTTTTAATGTTTTGGCACACAACCGAGATGATCACTCTAAAAATGTTGCTTTTTTGATGAATGCAGCTGGTGTTTGGAATCTTGCACCCGCTTATGACTTGACATTCTCCTCTTCTTCTCACGGATATCACAGCACTGCCTGCGCGAATAATTATGTCGATCCCGGAAGAAAAGAATTAATGGAATTAGCAGAAGTGTTTTCGATTAATCAACCGGAAGAAATAATTAATGATATAAAAGAAATCATTGAGAAATGGAACATGTATGCAGAAATGTATGGAGTTTCAGAAACATCCATTAAAACGATTGAGAAAAGTTTGAAGGTAATCCGTTCGAGGTTTTAGCGTGGATTTTTGTTTTACGTCCAGAAACAAATGAAATCATTCCTCAGATTATGGAGCAATTGAGAGCAATTGGTTTTAAAGAAAAGATGGAAATGATGATGATTAGGATGGTTGTTTTGGATTGAGTTGTTTTGACACTGAATATTATTCTTGTATATTTGATATAAATTCTAGTATGATGAATTCAGCTGAAATAAAAATTGATTTGATTAATAGAATTACTCAAATAAAAGAAACGCGACTTATTGCAGAGATTCAAAACCTGCTCGATTTTGAACTAAACAAAGGTGTCTTTGAGATAAGTGACATCCAAAAGAATAGGCTTATTGAAGCAAAAAAAGATACCGTGATTCCCGAGAAAGAAGCAAATAATTCGATTGAAGAATGGCTTCAAAAAAAATAGTATGGACTGTAAAAGCCAATGTTGACCGAAGAGAAATTCTTGCTTACTACTCGAAAACAATGAGAAGTCGTAATATCAGTCAATGCTCGATAGAAAATCTTTAAAATCAATCAATAAACTATGAGAAAATTAAATCTACTGCTATTACTCTTGATTTCTTTATTCAGTTTTGCTTTTTCTGCAAGTAGACCTCAAAAGTACGATTGGAGCGAAATCAAAGAATTTAAATTTTACGGTAATAACGATCCCATCAATCAACAGGATGTATGCTACGTATTAGCTGATGTTTCTGAAATCACTGAGATGTTCAAGAATTTAAAAAAATCAGAAGGATATTTACCAAAAGGTGCTCAAAATTATGCGACAATACTATTTTCTGATTCTTCTGAAATAACAATTCAGATTTTACCCGGTTTACCTTCGCCGATTCGAGTTATTGAAGGAAAAATATTTGAAGACGATTGGTTTGAATTTGATAATAACACAGCTATGAAGTGGATTAGGTGTATGGAAGAATTAAAAGAAGAATTAAAGATCCATCAAAAGAATAGAAAATAAAAAGAAGGAATTACAGAATTTAATTCCTTAAATTAGGTCATTCTTTATGTCACTTTAAAAACCATTTACAAGATGAAGGTAGCCATCTTATTACTCATGTTATTTAGTATTCCTCGAGTTTATTCTCAAGATACTATTTGGTTGAGCGTGCCTCATACTGGTGATTTTTGGTTCAATGAATTTGATTCAATAGCTCAAAAGTGGTCCCGAAAAGATTTTATCAATCATACTCTTTTTTCTGTTGAACAATTAGCAGATAATAAGTTTCATCCGGCAGGAGCGTACGTTGGACATTTTACAGATGGAACTATTTCATTTAAACGCAACTTTATCTTTAACGTAAAATACAGTGAAATCCACGGTGTTAAATGTATTTATTTTAAAAATGGAAATCTGAAAGAAATTGGTCAATTTCATCATGGTATTAAGTTTGGCAACTGGGTTTATTATAATTCGGATGGATCCATAAATAAACGAACGCAATATATCGTGCCAGAAATTGATACGGTTACGAGTGCACTTTTTAGATCTAGTCACGGAGACCATATTTCAATAGATACGATTACAAGTGATGAAGATCCATCATTTCTAGCACTATTTCCGTGTGTCAATTTCGGAAAAAATGGACTTGAGATACGCTATAACAATAACAAACCCATAGAGGTTCGCAAATTTGAATCTGGAAAACTTATTTTCGTAGAACGGAGAAAACATAAGGTTAAAAATCTCATTAAAAATGAAGTTTTTAACGTGCATAAAACTCAAATATGAAAATTACCATATTCTTATTGATAAGTTTACTCTTATCAAGTTGTATGGATTCTAAAAAATCAACGCAGACGCAAACGAAAATTGACCTAGAAAAGGTAACATCTATTTACATCAAAAAATCACGTGATGGAGCTGATTCAGTTCGACTGAATGATAAAGAAACTGAACTTTTTGTATCTGAATGGAATAATGCAAAATCAGAAGGTGTTAAAAAAATGGGCGTTTCATTTTGGTTTTCTATCAACCTTCAGAATGATTCAATCAGAAGGTTTAGAACAAACGGAAATTTAATCAAAGAAAAACAGGATTGGGCTTATTCAATTTCTGATTCAAATCTATTCAGTACATTTTGGAAGCTACCTTATTTGTTCGACAAACCAGAAAACTACAATCCAATTACATTTATAAAAGCTATTTCAAGTACTTCACAAGATGAAAAAAGCAGAGCAATAGTTTGGATAACAATGAACGACGAATTTCCAATTGACTGGATCAAGGAAGAACATGTCGACTATTTAATATCAATCTTAGATTCTAAAGAGATCTGTAAATGTTTTGTCAATCCGCTATCTTCTTACCTTCCCTTCAACGATTTTGCAGAGAAAGGTGGATACGCACGGATTTTTCTGCAAGCATACAAAGAAAACAGAAAAGTAGAACTGGGATTGCATAGTTGTCCAAAAGTTGATGAAAAAATGAATGCTACGCTGAGAAAATGGTGGAAAGAAAGAGGGAGTCGTTGAAATAATTTTCAGTAGCAAGGCTGTGAGCATTGACATAAAAGCGAAAGATATATTTTTTCAGAATGGATGGAATTTTGATCTGGAAAATTGAATCACACATTACAAAGATAAAGTGAAAATGTGTACATTGGAACAAGTGAAAAGTAGAAAGTCCGATTAATAGGGGGTTAAACCAGTAATCATATTAAAAATTGATTTTTCGGTTGTTGGATTGTATGGGATTTATATATTTACAGATGAGTAATTGAATCTTCTGTAAACTCCAACTATTGGCATCAATAGTATAAAAAGTTACATTAATAAAGTTATTTAATTATGATTATCTTCACTCTCTCCTTAAATTATACAATTAATTTTACGAAATGAAAACGGAACGACAAAATTGGCCAGAATGGGCAACACCAAATGATGAATCTCTAATTCAACTTGCAGAGACTCTGATGCCGCATATTAAGATTTTATCACCAGATGTTGTCAAATTAATTGTTGCAGAAAACAATAATAAACTTACTCAGTGGACGAATGATTTCAAAGAGATTGGAATACGAGCAGATATTTATTTATGGCAAGACAGTCCTATAACTTTTCCTGGCATTCGAAGACATGCTGGAAATCTAGAAATATCGGCAGTGAAAAAGAATAGAAATAATGCAAAAGGAAATGACTCAATTCTTTTAGATGACAACTCTTTTCCAAAAGAATTATGGTCTTTTATATTGAGAGGTAGAAAGGCTGATAAAAACGGACCAGCTAACTATTCACTTGCTCACATTATAGATCATAAAGATTACCGATCAAGGCACATTGAAGAAATAAAAGATTTTGAAAAAACAAAAGAAAAAAATCTTTATGCAGGCCTTCACACAAGTTGTGCAAATACCGTTTGGCTCCCTAATAACCTAATGAAGCCTACCGACCACAAAGGCAATATAAGACAGTTATTAATCCAAGTAGTTAATAAATACTATAGTCCTATTTGCACAATTCTTCCTCACGAAAAATCACTTAACCTTGATAACATCGAAGATAAATGGCAAATAGATAGATTTCCCGAACCCACAATAGTTGGCAGTATCGATAAGGCAGAAAAATTTATCGAATATAGAAATAACTTAATTGAGGAAAGAATAAAAAAAATAAAGTTACAGTGATTGTTTTAATAAAACATTATAGTTCAATATCACTTAATTTAAATACAACAATCTATTTAGAAACTATATACTCAATAGATTTTTCTAGAAAGTTCAGGGATTTTGAAGTCGATTTATCCATCTAAATTCAAGGAAGAGTGCTTTTATTAAATAAATACGATTTATTAACGTATTGAAAATTATTAAAATTAAGAATTAGACAAGTAATTAAAAAAAAATGGCAGAGTTTTTAAGAACATCAGGAATTTCGCATCAAATTGAAGAAATAATTATTAATGCCAAGGAAAAATTAGTCATTGTTTCTCCTTATCTAAAACTTACAGAAAATCTATTTGAGCGATTGAAAGAAAAAGATTTAGAAGAAATTGAATTAATCTTTATTTATGGGAAAAGTGAATTAAACGAAAACGAAAAAAGAAAGCTTGATAGCTTACAAAATCTGAGTTTGTATTACCATAAAAACCTACATGCAAAATGTTATTTCAACGAATCGAAAATGCTTATAACATCAATGAACTTATACGAGTTCTCTGAAAAGAACAATAGAGAAATGGGAGTTCTAGTTGATAAACAAAAAGATAGTTCAATTTTTGAAAATGCGGAACAAGAGTCATTTTCTATACTAAAAGCTTCTAATCTTATAAAAAAAGCCGCAACAAACTCCAAGAATAAAAAGCAGCACTCCATTGAAGAATTTGAATTTTATACTGAAGGTGATATTTCAAAATGGCTTGATAAAACAGTTCACTTACTCTCATTAAAATATGACTTTTTAGAATTTAAAAAGAGCGAACTAAGTCCTAGAATTGACTGTGAGTCATTTTTAACAGATAATCTTTCCATAGAAATTATACCTAAAATCAAATCTCTGAGAATTATATTCAAAATTAACGGAGGAAAGAATTCAAAATTTCTATATAACAAAGTAGAGGTACTCGGTAGAAATTCTTTAGAAAATTCTTTTACTGCAAGAGTTATTGGATGGGGTAATCAGATGAATAGAATTAAGTTAGATTTCTTTTCTGAAGAATATCCCGAAATTTTAAAATATGGTAAGAATTCAATAATGCAAACGATTGAGACAATTGTAATTGGCGGCAATATTATAAGTGAGATTCTGAATAAAAGAGAATGATAAAAATAATTTAGACGATTTATCTCAACCGAAAAAATGGATTCCAGCATCTCAAAAGTGAAAAAGTTGTAATCAAAAATCAAGGATTAAGACTTATGTTCACTTTAAATAATGAATATCTTTAACAGAAAGTAAACAAAAACTCCTAAGTAATTTTATTTGAAAGAAGAAGTAAAACATAAACTTGATCAAATAGCTGACATTTGGAATCATTTCATTTGGGAATATGATTATTGTAAACGTAAAATAAAGTTTACATCAGAATTGGAAACTAATTATTTCGGCGAAATATTAGGCTATTTTCATGATACACTCGATATAATTTTTTGCAAACGAAATTCGTCCTCTCATTCAGATAGATTTTCTAATCAAATTAGTCTTTTACAGAGTATTTATGTTCAGCAAGATTTCATAGAAGAATTATTATTAATCTTCAAATGTGGTATTGTTAAAGGTGATCTGAAAATTGACTCTTCGTATTATATAAATAGAGATATTAGAAATGAATTAGTTGGTCATCCGATAAGAAAACTCAAAAAAGAGCTTATATCATCATGTTTATTTAGTTATGATGGTGATGAAAATAAAGTTGTTTATTTAAGATATCACAAAGACAATAACTATAAGTTTGAAGAAATGGAATTTGCCATCTCAGAAATTATTAAAAGACATGACAATTTTTTAAACACCTATTTTGACAAAATACTTGAAAAACTAGAACGTATCTTAGTTAGTTTTTCAAAAGAAATTGAAAAATTTGAAAAGCTTATTGATTCGCAATGTTTTACCAATATTATAAAGATAGCTTCTGTGAAATATGAATCAATATTTAAAGAAAGTTACTTATATGACAAAGAAGCACTACTGTTGATTTATGATCGTAAAGAAGTACATGAAAGATATCAAAACCTAATTGATAAATTTTACAAAGATCTGCGAAATGCATTAAAAACAACTAGAGAATATTCTATCAAGTTATTCGAACCAATAAAGCTGATAGATAATTCAGAAAAGGAAAATGCGATTTTTGACATCAAATTTATCGATCCTAAAGAATCAGGTTTCTCAAATTTAGAAAGACCTATTACTTATACTTATGAACTTGGTAAAATTGCAACAAAGCGGAGTCCAATGGATTTTAAAATTTTTAGCGGAATCTTAAAAAGAAAATGCGTAGATAATGTTTTAGTAATTAGAGAATTGAATCATATGGAAGAAAACATCTATGATGATATTGAGTTCTATTCAGCATATTATTTAATTTGCAAAGAATTAAAAGAGGCTTGAAATTGCTCTAATCACCTCAAAATCGTAATCCCCAACTGCGCTGAAAGCGCCATCTTAATCCTTTCCAAAACAATCTGTTCCATCAACAATTCCTCTGCTCTCTTCTCATTCTCCGTCTCTTCCACTTCTGCCAATTCCTCCTGAATCGCATTAATTCGACTCTGAATTTTCGCAGATTTGTACTTGTAAACAGATTCCAAAACGGCGGATTTTAGTTTATCCAGTTCGGTATTGGTTTCCATTTGGTGTTTGAGCAACCAGTTGTGACTCAGTTGGTAATCTTCCAATTCCATTTGGGAAATGATTTTGACAATTTCCTGGTTTTCGTGGCGGAGAAAATAACTGGTTTTGTAGAATACTTTTTCGTCCAAACCTTTTAGTACGACGCCATAAATTTCTTTGTAAATCGGATTCACAAAATCCAAGTCATCGCGACGCAATTCGTGACAAATCAATTCCGAAACGGAAGTTTCTACTTTTTGCTCGCTTCCTTCTTCGTAGGAATCAATTTCCACTGCAAATGTTCCGTACTTCACTAAAACGCGAATCAGATTGTATTCTGCTGCTTCGAGGTTGGTGTCAGAAGTAACTTTTGGCGATGAAACTGGGGTTTGCGTTTGCGCTGGTTTGGGTTTGGGCGCGTATTCAAAAGCAGCATCGGGCTCAATGCGTTGCTTCGCAGCAGTTGCAGTTCGCAGTTTTGCCAACTGTTGATTGATGGTATTGATATCAATATCAAATCGTTCAGAAATCTCGTTGGCGTAGATCGAACGCGAAATCGTATCTGGAATCAGGGAAATGGAATGTACAATGTCGTGAATCAATTTTACGCGTTGAAACGGATCGTTGTCGCCGCCTTGCAACAACATTTCTGCTTTGAAGGTCAGGAAATCTTTGGAGTTGTTTTTTAAGTACAATTCCAGTTCCTCCGCTCCTACTCGTTTTGCAAATGAATCTGGATCATCGCCGTTGGGAAATAAAACCACGCGAACGTTTAATCCTTCTTCTAAAATCAAGTCAATACCACGGAAAGATGCCTTGATTCCAGGAGCATCACCGTCGTAAAGAATCGTAATGTTTTGTGTGTACCGACGAATCAACTTAATCTGACCTTCCGTCAGCGAAGTTCCCGACGAGGAAACAACGTTTTGAACGCCAGCTTGGTGCATACTGATGACATCGGTATATCCTTCCACCAAAAAGCAATTGTCGTACTTGATCATGTCGCCTTTGGCGAGGTACAAGCCGTACAAAATATCACTTTTGTTGTAAATGATACTTTCTGGTGAGTTGAAATATTTAGCTATTTTTTTATCGGCAAGTAACGTTCGTCCACCAAATCCGAGCACCCTTCCGGTAATCGAATGAATTGGAAACATCACTCTTCCGCGGAAAAAGTCAAAACTTCGGTCGTCTTTCGTTCTGGACAAACCAACTTTTTCGAGGTATTCTAATTTGTATCCTTTTGCTAAAGCTGCTTTTGTAAAATCATCGCCACTGTTGAGGCAATAACCCAATTCAAACTTGTTGATGATGTCTTGCCGGAAACCTCGTTCTAAGAAATAACTCAGTCCAACTGCTTTGCCTTCCTCGGTTTCTTGAATGTTCTTTTTGAAATGATTTTTTGCAAATTCATTGATGATTTGCAGACTTTCTCGCTCGGTTACCGCTGCTAATTCTTCCGCTGTTTGCGCTTCTTCTTCAGGAAGTTGAATTCCATATTTATCCGCCAACCAGCGAAGTGCTTCGGGATAACTGTAATGTTCTTTTTCCATCAGGAAAGTCACCACAGAACCACCTTTTCCGGTGGAGAAACACTTGAAAATCTGTTTGGCTGGCGACACCACAAACGACGCCGTTTTCTCATCCGTAAACGGACTCAAGCCTTTTAAACTAGAACCTGCTCTTTTTAAACTAACGAATTCACCAATTACCTCCTCGATGCGAGCGGTTTGCATGATATCATCAATCGTATGCGCAGGAATCCGGGCCATTGAAAATGTTTTTTACTGGTTTTACTTATTGATTAAGTCGTAATTTTTTTCAGACATGTTGCCTTTTTCGTCGTACATCATCCAAATACCAATTTCTTTTCCTTGATCGTATTCGCCCACGTAATGTAATTTTCCATTTGGATATTTCACAATCGTGTGACCGTGCAAAATTCCATGGTCATAATGCGTAATGGAAAGTTCTTCGCCTTTTTCGTTGTAATAAATCCATTGTCCGTGCCGTTTTTTATCGTCATCTTGCATTCCACGGAATTTCACATTTTTCCCATCTGGATAATATTCTGTAAAAACACCGTTTTCAGTCACAACCAATTGCTTTTCTTGCGTTGATTTATCAACGGTTTCAACTTCGGTTTCCGTTTCATTTTGACAAGCAGCTAAAAAAAGCATGCAGATACCTAAAGCAAAATACTTCATCATTTTAATCTATTTTTTAGTTTATTTTTCTCTTTCAATCGTATAATTCACCAAGCCAACCAAAGCGCGCTTTGATTCTGAATCGGGAATTCCAAGCAACAAATTCAAGGCTTCGTCTTTCAATTGGTTCATTTTTTCATTCGCATATTGAATTCCACCTGATTCGATCACCAACTGAACCGCTCGACGAACTTTTTGGGTGTCCTCGTTGTGATTTTTCACGATGTTGATCAATTCTTTTTTCACTTCTTTGGAAGCGTTTGCCAAGGTATAAATCAACGGCAAGGTCATTTTCCGCTCGCGGATATCTAATCCTGTAGGTTTACCGATGTCGTTATCCGTTCCGTAATCAAAAATATCATCCTTGATTTGGAACGCCAATCCAACCAACTCACCAAAATTTCGCATTTGCGCAGCCATGTCTTCGCGGTCTACAGAAACAGCAGCACCTTCGCAAACAGTTGCAATCAAAGAAGCTGTTTTTTGACGAATGACATCGAAATAAACTTCTTCCGTAATGTCTAATTTTCTAGCTTTTTCAATTTGAAGTAATTCTCCTTCACTCATCTCTTTTACTGCACGTGCGGTAATTCCAAGTAAGCGGGTATTGTCGTGTTCAATTGAAAGCAACAATACTTTTGAAAGCAAATAATCTCCAACCAAAACGGCAATTTTGTTTTTCCAAAGTGCATTCACCGAGAAAAAACCACGTCGTTCGTTGGCGTCATCCACCACGTCATCGTGAACCAAAGTTGCAGTGTGCAGTAACTCAACAAGCGATGCAGCTTGGTATGTTTTGTCGTTTACTTCTCCCAGCATTTTAGCGGTCAGAAATAAAAACATCGGTCGCATTTGTTTTCCTTTTCTTCGAATGATGTAATGAGTGACTTTGTCAAGCATCGGAACTTTCGAACGCATGTTTTCCCGGAATCGAATCTCGAATTCCTTCATTTCCGCTTTAATCGGTTCCATTATTTCTTTAACAGTCATCATGTATTTACAAATATACGAGTTTAAATCTCAAAAACACTTTGCTCCTCATTCTGTCCAACAGGACTTTAAGTTCCTTCTTTACTTCCATTTCCAATTTGTCAAATCGGTATATTTCAACTGATTTAAATTGGCAATTTCTTTAAATTTTAAAATCATTTCTTGCGTATTTTTCACATCCGAACTTTCTAAAAATTCAATGCGATCATACGGAAGCATAAAGGTTTGAGCTGTATTCAGACGAAGGTAAATCGCTGTTGGCATTTCAACAATTTCACTTACTTCTGATAAAAGTGCTTTCCCTTTATTCACACCATCTTTGGTTTGAATATACGCGTTGGTAATTTCCATCGTCGCTTCTTTATCGAAACGATTTCGATAATTTTCCAAAATAAAATTCTTGTAATTGCGCTCATACATTCTTTTCTCACGCAAGGGATAAAAGAAGAACCAAAGAATTGCCAAAACAAAAAAGGTACTGGCATAAACCCATTTAGAATCTACAACAAAGAATAATCCGAAGGCGATATACAAAATTGCAAAAGCAAGCTTTGACTTTAATCTTCTTCGTTTTACAACTGGTGATTCAGACGCAGTGAACAATTGAAAATTAAGAAAATCATCTGCTCCAATGCTGTATTTTAAAATCATAAATCGAATTTTACTCTGTTCTTAATTAAAGGATATCAAAGATACTTTAAATCCATTGATCCGCATGTGTTTTTTAACAGTGTTTTGACAATTTAGCACGTTCAGGCGACTCAAAGTCCTCGTAGAGGAAGTCTATTTTGAAATTACCACGGATTTTCAACTGCTAGTAGCTCTTTAAAAGTGTATTTCAATGGATCGAAAAACACCCAGAACGAATGGTTTTTTAGTCTTTCTCAAAATCAATTCAAGGATTGTATTCCCTTTCGTAAATTGTTGCTTAAATTTGTGGAAAATATCAAGAATTGAACCCATGATCAAAACAGATATCATCATTATAGGCGCAGGTCCCGTTGGACTTTTTACGGTTTTTGAAGCCGGATTACTTAAATTAACATGTCACTTAATTGACTCTCTTCCACAAGCTGGAGGTCAATGTTCAGAAATATATCCAAAGAAACCAATTTACGACATCCCTGGATTTCCGTCGGTTTTAGCAGGCGAATTGGTTGATAATTTGATGGAACAAGCAGCGCCATTTAAACCTGGTTTCACCTTGGGCGAAGCAGCAACTGATATTGAAAAACAAGAAGATGGATCGTTTATCGTTACCACGATTAGAGGTACAAAACACCACGCTCCGATTGTCATGATCGCTGGTGGATTAGGTGTTTTTGAACCGCGTAAACCACCGATTGCAAACATCGAAGAATTTGAAGATCGCGGCGTAGAATACATCATCAAAGATCCTGAATTTTACCGTGGTAAAAGAATCGTGATTGCTGGTGGAGGTGACTCTGCCTTAGATTGGGCGTATTTCTTAGCGGAAAAAAACATTGCGAAAGAAGTTGCTTTGGTTCACAGAAGTAGTTCTTTCCGTGGACATTTAGATTCTGTTCAAAAAGTAATCAACTATGCGGAACAAGGTAAAATTAAATTGATTACCGAAGCCGAAGTAACTGAAATTCACGGAACAGACAAGCTGGAGAAAGTGGTTGTAAAACACGCCAAAGACGGAGATATTCACCACGAAACAGATCATTTCATTCCACTTTTCGGATTAAAACCAAGTTTGGGTCCGATTGCCAATTGGGGATTGGAAATCGAAAAAAACGCAATCAAAGTGAATACCGTAGATTATTCCACCAACATCAAAGGAATTTATGCCATTGGTGATGTCAATACCTACGAAGGAAAATTGAAATTGATTCTCTGTGGTTTCCATGAAGGAACAATCGCAGTTCAATCCGCCTTTGCAATCATTCACCCAGAAAAGAAAAACATTTTGAAATACACCACTGTAAACGGTGTTCAAGGTTTCTAGGAAATCGATTTCAACTTCATACTTTAAAAGCCGGAATGTTTCATTTCGGCTTTTAAAGTATTCATCATTTTAGGATTGATTTGGAAATTAGTTTGATCGTCTGAAATGAAAACGCTGAATTGAAAACACATCCACCCAAAATTTCAAAAATCAAACCTTTCAATTCCTAATAATTAGTTAGAATCAAACAATTGCATTTATATCTGAATTGAAATAAGTAACTTTAGAGTTCAAAAAAGATTTGATACCATGCGGATTTTACTTTTCTTCCTCCTATTTAGTGTTACGGCTCAAGCTCAATTGGCACCTTTTATTGATTTTAACGGTTATTTTAGAACGTTTTACAAAAATAATTTTCGTCAATTAGAATTTCAACCGATTCAATCTTTTGTTGCTGGCGACAACATGGTTGCATACCTCGACAACCGAGGAGATTTTAAACTTTACAACGGAGAGGAAATCATTCCTTTAACGAATATGAACGTTCAATTCAAGATGTCGGATAACCTGTTGGCTTGGAACATTGGTCCTGGATTATTCTATTTAGATGGAAAAGAAAGCAAAATGCTGACCACGTTCTCTCGCAATTATGTCGTTACAGACAGTTTGATTGTGTATGAAGATACGAGGTTCAACACGGTAAGTGTTATTTACAAAGGAAGAAACTATCCCCTATTTCAAGTGACTGGCGATTTATTTATGCCCGAAGTGATTGGAGACGACCTCATCGCGTTTAGAGCAAATGGAGATTTTTACAAAGTTTTTTGGCGCGGGAGAATTTATGATTTAGGCGTTTGGATGGGTGACATTAAATTCAATGCCGGAACGAGTATGTTGACCTTCAACGATCCGACGCACCGAACTTTTGCCATTTTTGAAGACGGAGAATTTTTGGATTTAGAAAACCAGTACGTGAACGCATATAAATCAGGTCGAGGATTTGCGGTTTACGAAGACATCAATGGCAACTTGATCCATTATGCAAAAGGTAAAAAAACACCATTATCTAATTTCACCGCTTCTTTTTGGGATGCCAAAGACGATGTGGCTGTATGGAGTGAAAATGGTTCTGTTTATGGATTTGTTGATGGTCAGAAATCTAAAATTAGCAGCTACATTCCAAAAGATCATCAACTTAAAAACAAAGTATTTGCATTCCGAAATTTAATGGGCGGCGTGAGCGTTTTTGCGGATGGAAAAGTGACTGAAATCACCACACAACGAGATGCTACTTATACCATTTATGGCAACGTTGTTTTGGTTGAATTGTTCAATAAATCTTTTGTCGTTTACAAAGAAGGTAAACTTTATGATGCTTAAAAACTTCAATTTTAAAATTACAACACCATGTCAAAGTTAACGTCCAAGTCAACGCCAAAGTCAAATTTAGCAGCAAATATCACAGGAATTGTAAGTGGTAAATGTCCAAAATGTCGCAAAGGAAATATTTTCCAAGACCATGGAGACATCTTAAAAATTAAAATGCCAAGAATGCATTCTCACTGTTCAGAATGCAACTATACCTTCGAAAAAGAACCGGGCTATTTCGTGGGTTCGATGTATGTGAGTTACGCACTTGCGGTAGCAGAACTGATGGCAGTTTTCATTGCACTCGCTTATTTCCTAAACGTTTACCTCATCATGGTCATCATGTTGGTGATCTTGTTATTGCTAAGTTTCTTCAATTTCCGATATTCAAGAATTATTTGGATTTACATCTTTCAAAGCTAGAAATCATAATGAATTTACTTGGTTAAAAAAAAATTGTAGTTCGTAGAAAGTTCTTCACACGATCTTAAAAATGGTAAGAATTGAATGGATCAAAAAACACATCAAATGAAAGTCAAAATAAGCATTCTTTTAGTCATCTGTTTACAGAGCGCAATCTCTATGGCACAATCATCGCCAGTACAATGGACTAACAATTCATACACCATCAACATAGATACCTCAGCCAATAAAAAAATGGGATTTGAGCACTATAACTATGATTATGCAAGAACTCTTTTTATAAATTATAGTTTTAAAAACAGCGGTTCGCACCTTACATTTATCGACAGCATTCTATCTTACAATCCACATAATAAGTTTATCACAAAACCAAATGAAAATCAGACTGTTTCAATAGAATACTCCAAAGTTGAGGGTCTTAATTTGTGGAAAAAACGAGATACAAGCATTTTTCTTTTGATCCCATTTTATTACGAAGGAAAAATATACAGAGAAAAAGTAAGTTGCAATTTAACATTTGCCAAAAGCAAACTCATCACACACGACCAGTTTCTCATTGACACTACAGAATGGATATCGAAAATCGTTAACGCAGATACAAGTACAAGTTATCCGTCTATAAAATTCACACATTATTTCACCATTAAAAACATAAGCAATGCCCCTATTTACTGCACAAAACAATTAATTGCTTGGAATGACGCTCAAAACCTGAGAAATCGGAACGCAGAATACCAAAAAATTCTACCTGGGGAAACGTATAAAATTCCTGCACAAATGAACATGGACAGAAAATACAGGTTTAAGAGCAAGGGAATAATCGAAGTATTTACTGATGAAATCAGCGAACTGTATGAATGCGAAATAAACAGTGATTTTAAACAGAGCAATTTTAAACAGAAAGAAAAATAAAACACCTGCACCAGCAGAAGTTAAATGTTCGCGATTGGAAATGAGTATCGCAAACTAAAGCATGTTCTTTAAAATCGTTTTATGGAAAGAGCGTGGCGGAACACACTCTTGAAAACAGCGATGATGCTCCCATTTTAGAAGGAATAACCTGCGAAACAGCTCGGTGTTAAAATACAATCGTTTGCTTAAGAACAGCGTCTATCGGATATTCTTTGAAAATCTACGGCAGACAATTTTTTTACGCTGGAACGAAAATCAAACTGAATAACGATGCCGAAAAATAAAATATCCATTTTCAACAATCCATTCGGTCTTTCCACTTATGTTTTGTAATTTCGTATTCCTAAAAACAAGACATGCAAAATAAAATCACCACGCTTTTTAAAATCGAATATCCACTCATCCAAGCAGGAATGATTTGGTGTTCGGGTTGGAAATTAGCATCAGCAGTTTCAAACGCTGGTGGCCTCGGAATTATTGGCTCTGGATCGATGTATCCAGCTATTTTAGAAGAACACATTTTGAAATGCAAAGCTGCGACAGACAAACCTTTTGCGGTCAACTTACCGATGTTGTATCCAGATATTGACAAACACATTGAACTCATCATCAAACACCAAGTTCCGATCGTTTTTACTTCCGCAGGAAATCCAAAAACCTGGACGAAGCATTTGAAAGCGCATGGCATCACGGTGGTTCATGTAGTTTCAAGCGTTAAGTTTGCTTTGAAAGCGGAAGAAGCTGGCGTAGATGCAATCGTTGCGGAAGGATTTGAAGCTGGCGGACACAATGGAAGAGATGAAACAAGCACATTTTGCTTGATTCCAATGGTGGCGAAAGCGGTTCAAATTCCCTTGATTGCTGCTGGTGGAATTGGAACAGGAAATGGAATGCTGGCAGCAATGATTTTAGGTGCTGACGGTGTACAGATCGGAAGTCGTTTTGTGACTTCGATTGAATCCAGTGCACATGCTAATTTTAAAAATAAAATAATCGATTCCAAAGAAGGAGATACCTTGTTGACTTTGAAAGAATTGACACCTGTTCGTTTGTTGAAAAATTCATTTTTTGATCAAGTTCAAGAAGCATATCAAAAATGCGCAACAACAGAAGAACTCAACGAACTTCTCGGACGTGGAAGAGCCAAAAAAGGAATGTTTGAAGGCGACTTGAGCGAAGGAGAATTAGAAATCGGACAAGTAGCTGGGTTGATTGACGAAATCAAATCAGCAGGTGAAATTGTAACAGAAATCATCGCCGAATTCAAAGAAGCAAAAAATTTACAAATTTCAGATAATCTTAACTTTTAATGATTCATTTCGACAGATTCACATTAGAAAATGGACTCAAAGTCATCTTTCACAAAGATCCAACTTCTCCGCTTGCCGTTGTAAATACCTTGTATGACGTTGGTGCACGAGATGAAAGTCCAGAAAAAACTGGATTTGCACACCTTTTCGAACATTTGATGTTTGGAGGTTCTGTAAACATTCCAGATTTTGACGCACCCTTGCAACACGCTGGTGGAGAGAGCAATGCATTTACATCCAATGACATCACCAATTATTACGATGTACTTCCAGCACAAAACTTGGAAACCGCTTTGTGGTTGGAATCAGACAGAATGATGTCTTTGGCTTTTACGCCAAAAAGTTTGGAAACGCAAAGAAGTGTCGTTATTGAAGAATTTAAACAACGCTATTTGAATCAGCCTTATGGCGACGTTTGGTTGTATTTACGTCCCTTGGCCTATACCGTTCACCCCTACCAATGGGCAACAATCGGAAAAGAAATCAAGCACATTGAAGATGCTGAAATGGTTGATGTGGTTGAGTTTTTTAACAAATTCTACAATCCATCCAATGCCATTTTGTGCATCGCTGGAAACTTTGAATTGGCTTACATCAAAGAAGTAGTTGAAAAATGGTACAGCGATATTCCTTCTGGAATTAAACCAGCTCGCGTTTTACCTGCTGAACCACAACAAACGGTTTTCAGAGAACAAACCATTGAACGTAAAGTTCCTTCTGACGCATTTTACTACGCGTTCAAAATGCCAGAAAGAAAAAACACAGATTACTTCATCGTAGATATTCTTTCAGATGCAATGGGAAGAGATAAATCTTCTCGTTTGTACACGAAAATTCAAAAAGAATTGAAATTGGTGACTGAAATTGGTGCTTACATTACCGGTTCATTAAACGATGGTTTATTAATCATCAGCGGAAAATTGAGTCCTGACGTTACGTTTGAACAAGTAGATAACGCAATTTGGGAAGTGATGGATACCATGATCAACATTCCATTAAGCGACCAGGAAATGAATCGTTTGAAAAACAAAATTAAAACTGCAAAAGCATTCCAAGACAAAGGCTTGCTGAACCGCGCGATGAATTTGGCTTATTTTGAATTATTGGGCGATGCAGATGGCATCAACGAAGAAGCTCAAATTTATGAAGCAATTATGCCAAAACACATTCAGCTTGTTTCAAAAAACATCTTGATAAAAACCAACTGTTCTTTACTTAAAGTAAAAGCCATATAAATTGCCATGAGAAAAACTCCTCCAGCTATACACCCTTTACAGAAAATAGATTTTATTTCTCCAAAGATTTATGACATCACTGGTGATGTGAAACTTTTTTGGATGTCTGAAGTTGCTGACGACACCGTACACCTTGAATTTCATTTCGATGCCGGAACAATTCAAGGAGAACCGAGTTTGGCAGGTTTTGTCAACGCTTTGTTGCTTTCTGGAACGGATAAAAAATCAAGTACTCAAATTCAAGATGACCTGAATGATTTAGGTGCTTTTGTAGACATTGAAATTGGTCAAGAAGTAGCAATTATCAACTTGTTTTGCTTGCGTCAATATACCGAAGCAGCAGTTGACATTCTTGCAGACGCTTTGGTAAACTTGGCGTTCGTTTCCCACGAAGTGGATGACATGTTGCGCGAGAAAAAACAAGCTTATTTGGTTTCCTCTGAAAAAGTGAACATGCTCGGTCGCCGTGCTTTTCAAGCACAAATGTTTAGTAATTCGGATCGGTATGGTAGAATTATGAAAGCAACAGATTTTGATACCGTTTCAATTCCTGAACTGAAGCGTTTTCACAAAGATTTTTACCTTCACGGATTGACAAAAATTGTTGTTACTGGAAATTTAAACGTTTCCTACATCGACCGCTTGATTGATGTTGCAGGTGCTTGGGCTAGAACAGAACACTTGAGTTTCGAAGATACTTTCATCAACATTCCTGGTGAAATGCACGTTGAAAAAGCAGACGCAGTTCAAACGGCCATTCGAATGGGAATTCAATTATTCAACAAAACGCACGAAGACTTTTTAGATTTTCAAGTGTTGCAAACTATTTTTGGTGATTACTTCGGAAGTCGTTTGATGTCAAACATCCGCGAAGACAAAGGGTATACCTACGGAATTGGATGTGGCGTTTCTGAATCTCACAAATCTGGATTTTTTATCATTGCTACCGAAGTAGGAAAAGAAGTCGCCAAACCAACCTTGGACGAAATTAGGTTTGAAATGTATCGCTTGCGAACAGATCCTGTTGGCGAGGAAGAATTAAACTTGGTAAAAAATTACTTATTGGGTCAAATGCTGAAAAGTGCAGACGGTCCAGATGCGATGATGAGTTTATTCATGGGCGTTGAAATGCACGGAAAAGGATATGAATATTACAACGAAGCAATTGAAAGTGTAACGAACGTCACAGCAGAAAGACTACAAGAATTGGCAAATAAATATTTGATTTGGGAGAATTTCACAATCATTACCGCGGGTGAACAATAGAACGTTTCGAAATCTCCAGATGTTTCACGTATCCGATAATAGAACCTCTTTTGCGGCTCTGCTTTTGGCCGAATAAAACTTTAGAAACCGTCAAAAAAGGTAGAAATGTAGCACTAAAAGTGGTTTAGTTCAATAATTCTGAAGGGATGAAATTTTAAATAAAAAATAGTGGGCTATTTTTTATTTAAAATGACGAAGTAGGATGCCTTTTATTGGAAAGCTGAACGAAGAAGGATTTTAAATAGCTTATGACACTTATAATCAGCGATATAAATTCAAGGAGATAATAAAAAAATTTACTTTAGTTAACCTCTTAAAAAACACTTTTAAAAGTTAAATCTGTATTGTATATTGTATTATCTTTTGTGTATTTGGTTAATTAACGTACTTTTATAAAAAACCTTCATGGCAACATTACAAAAAATATTAGCACCTGCAAATTGGGAACTTACTTCTCCAACTGAACGCTTATATACATCAGACCATGTTATTGATGCCTATCTTACAGGCAAAATGAGGTATTAGAACAAACAGAAAAATTAATTATTGATAAATTAAAAACCAATATTAATAACTCTGGTTCTCATACCAATGAAATATTAAAACATCTAAAAAAACAAAAGTTTAATCCAATTGGGGCTTATTTAAAAATAAACTCATGGGATGATTTTTCTATTTTATTAATTTTACCTGAAAATGAATTTTTAAGTGATAAAATCTTTTCTGTTTACGATTATCTTACAAATTTGGAGGACAGTGTAAGTTCCGAATTTTACAAACTAAATGTTAGCATCTATGATACTGATGGAGAGATTGATGATAATTGTATTAAAGCAGACGGTTTTAATTTAAAACATAAATCTTCAAAGTAAAATATGAGTAAAGCACATGCAGAACATAATGAAGATGTTTGTGATTTTCTTATTGCAGATGGAAAATTTACTGATTGGATTGTTACTACTTCTTTTTATTCTGCGTTGCATTATGTACAACATGAAATTTTTCCATTAACTGAAAACGGAACTACGTATCCACATTTTAATACTTATTATAATTCAGTATTAAAAAGCAGAAGGATTTCTAAACATGAAGGTACAAAACAACTTGTTAGAACTCACATTCCAACTTGTTTCTCCTATTATAGATGGCTTTTGGATGCTTGTATGAATGCAAGATATTCGAATTACAGAGTATCTCCAGCTAAAGCAAATCTAGCAAAGACAAATTTAGATGAAATAAAAAAACATCTTAAAAGATAGGTAAAATAACATCTTTATCTACAATAACAACTACGGACAAAACACGCTACAAGCAATTTAGGGATTTGGCTTAATGGATAAATTGGTTTGTATTTGGTGGATTTAGCAAATCCAAAAGACAACGCTGATTTAGTCTCAAACTGCTTTCAGCGCGAGAACATTTTATCACACCCGAAAGAACTAATTCATGTTAAAACAACTAACGATTTCGATTTTTGGTATTTCTTTGCTGACGTTTATTGGTTTGTTTAACTCTCTTTTTGGCTTCTTTTGATTGCATTTTCCAATATCTTTTCTCACCTTCTTTCTTCGCTTTCTTGGTTGCTTTTTCTTGTTCTTTTCTTCGCTGAGCAAGCTGTGCCTCTGCTTCTGCAGCAGTTGTAGGATTGTTTGATCCAGGAGCAGTTGAGCGACAAGAAGTTAAACTGAATGTCAAAAGCAATATAAGACCGATAAAAAACGTTTTAATTTGCATAACTTTGTGTAAAGGAATTTTATACTATGAAAATACAATTTTTTTTGATACTGATGATTTTAGGTGCTGTTTCTTGCAAAAAGAATCGAAATCATCCCGTACCAAGCATTCCGTTTGACATTGCTGTCAACATCAGTTTACCAAGTTATAGTGAATTGCAAGCTGTTGGAGGTTGGACAACTGTTAACGGCGGCTCAAAAGGAATCATTGTTTACAGAAAATCATACGATGAATTCGTAAGCTTCGACCTGCATTCACCTGCAAACGACGGTACATGTGACAAAGCATTGGTTCCAGACTCAACAAATTTTCTTCAACTCAACGACCTGTGTTCAGGCGCTACTTTTTCTTTGTTTGATGGCTCGCCCATGAGTGGATCCGATTTGGGATTACGCCAATACCAAGCAACTTGGGATGGTGGTTACGTCGTTCGAATCAGAAATTAAAGCGATCGATTCGTTCTCCAAACTTCGATGTACTGATTGGTATTTCTAGGATTCATCTTGAACAAAATTTTATCCAAGGTACTCGGTTCACATTTTTCAACCAATTGCATCTTTGGATATATCGCTTGATAATCAGAGATTCTTTCCGCTAAACTGTCCTCTCCAAAGAAGAAAACAAAGTCATATCCGTTTCCTTCTGTAACCAGCAAAGATTGTGTAGGTTCCTCTCTTTCTGTAAACCCAACATGCCATTCATTTGCATAAAAGCGGGGCAACATCGATGTACTTGAATTTCCAGATGCTTCCAATAAGATTGATTTTCCAGAAATATTTTCATCTTTGATGGCATACATCGCATTCACACGAGATATTTTTGAAGAAGTAAATGAAGTAAAAAGCAACAAGGGAATGTTGATGATCCAGAAAATTTTCCAAGACACGTTCCACGCTTTATCCCAAAATTGCTTTTGTCGTAGAACCTCATAACCTACCACTCCAATAATCATCACCAAAGGCAACACTGTCAATACGAAACGCTCTTGTCGGTTTGGATAAAAGGTATGGAATAGAATGAAGAAAATGGTTGGTAAATACATCATCCAAATGGATGGAATGTTTTTCATTTTACCCAATCCTCCGTACACAATTAAAATTCCAACTACTGAAACAATCCAATAAATTTGATAGGCTGGAAAATAAATTCCAAGCAGAAGCGCAATACCTGCAGGAATAAAAACCCAATATTGTTGAGCTGGAAATCTGAAAAAACCACGGGCAACTAACAATCCAAGCGGAACTAAAAGTACGCCAAATAAGACAAAGAAATACATGAAGTAATTCGTATTTGGCATATATTGCGGTCCTTGATTGGAGTTGTAAATGATGTATCCAATGAATTCAGCAAAAGGATATCCCCAAATGAAATAATCAACAATTCCTTGAGTGATTGCAAAGGTTGTCAATACTCCCAAACAGAAAAGGATAAACTGATTCCAATGCCATTTGAAGTAATAATAAGCCGCCATTCCGACCGCAAAAATTCCAACTTGATATCGGAAAGCGACTGCCATTCCAATGAACATTCCTGCATAAAACATGGATGCTTTGTGTTTATTTTGAAGCGCAATCCAAACTCCAGCCATTAAAAAAGGAATGGCTGTTATTTCTACTAGGTTGCGAACAGACAAGAAAGGCATGATCCAAAGCAACGCCAATAACCAACCAACTGTTACAGCATTTTTACGATTCGAAATGTGTTCTGTGATCTTGATTCCAAAATACACAATCAACATGGAGAACAAAGCATGAAACAAGCGATTGATCAACATCAAGGTTTTGGGATCTGAAAAACCTAAGAATTTAAAAACCACAAAATAAATGTAATTCAAGCCGACATACGTAAAACTATGCCCATCTGGAAAACCTTGATTTCCCGCTGACCATGGCAACCAATTGTTATAGTCATTGCCATCAGACCAAGAAGAAGCAGCTTCGATAATCAAGAAATGATCGTCGTGCATACCATATCCACCTGAGAAAATAGCAGCCAATAACCGGACAATTAAGGCAACAAAAAGGATGTTTTTAGTTGATGAAAAATCGATGTTTTTAAGCATATCTTTAGATTCAATTATTTGTTTATTTCTAATTTCAAACAATTCTGATTCCTGCGAAATTAACTAAAAATCTCGATTCTTTCAATTCTTTTGAATTCGAACCCGTTCCACTTCATTTCCAATTTTCATTTCAAAAATATAAGTTCCGACAGGTAGATCAATCAATGAAATGACTTGCGCATTCTTAATTCCTTCCTGAAGCATTCTTCCTTGCAAATCAAAGATGCGATAGGATTCAATTAATTCTCCGTTTCGAATGAAAATGATTTCACTTGTTGGATTGGGAAATAACTGGATTTTTTGAAAGTCAGCTGAGCTTTCTGTTGGAGTGGTTTGCCCGTAAGAACTAAAAGATCCTACGACAAAGAAAAGAAAAAGGAGAGTTTTCATATTGTTTGTTTTTTTAGGAGAACGATGAAAAGGATGTTTGTTACATGTATTCAAAAAGTTTGGTCCACTGATTTTAAATTGAAGTACTCTGCTGAATTGCGAGGATTAAAGAAAGGGTAGATTCAACGCTCAATCCGTGAAATTTGAGTGTGTCCGTCAAAAAAGAAATCCGTGAATTTCCACCAGCACCTCTAGTATACCAGAAATCCGTAAATTTGACTTCAAACAATTCGTTTATGATTCAGAAAGAATCCGAAAAAAATAAAGATTTCTTTGAAATGGTTTTGGAAGTAGCCAAGTTAATTCCGCACGGAAGGGTAACTTCTTACGGTTCTATTGCCTTGTATCTAGGAGCAAAGAGATCTTCGCGCATGGTTGGTTGGGCGATGAATAGTTCCCATAAAGTACCTGGAATTCCTGCGCATCGCGTAGTCAATCGAGTTGGATTGTTGACCGGTAAAATGCACTTTGGAGATCCCGAGCAAATAGCCAATTTACTTCGTGCAGAAGGCATTGACGTCATCGGCGATCAGATCCAAAATTTCCAAGAACATTTTTGGAATCCAAGTGAAGAGTTGCACCTTTAAAAAAGTGTTATCCTGTTTTAACCTCGACATGCATTAAACAATTAATAGTATCTTCGTACCATGATTTTTGTAACCGGTGGAACTGGACTTTTAGGAAGTCACTTGCTTTTTCAACTTACCTCCGAAGGGAAATCCGTTCGGGCGATTTATCGAAATTTCGATGCCATTTCTCGGGTTCAAAAATTATTTGATTTCTACAATCCATCTGCTAGTAAACAGCTTTTTAATCTCATCGAATGGAAAGCTTGTGATGTTTTAGACGTCATTACATTGGAAGAAGAAATGACAGGTTGCACACAGGTTTACCATTGCGCAGCAACCGTTTCTTTTCGAAGGAAACACTTTCACTCCATGATGAAAATCAACCGGGAAGGAACTGCGAACATGGTCAACATCGCCTTAACGCTTCCAATAGAGAAGTTTTGTTTTGTTTCTTCCACAGCAGCAGTTGCCAAAGATGAAACCAAACCCAATCTTCCACTGGTAGAATCCAATAAGTGGATACAATCTGATCATACCAGCGGCTATGCAATCACGAAATACTCTTCAGAAAAAGAAGTTTGGCGCGGAATTGAAGAAGGTTTAAATGCCGTGATCATCAATCCAAGTGTAATTTTTGGTGCTTGGGATTGGGAAGAAAGTTCCATGACGATTTTCAAAACCATTGCCAACGGATTTAAGTTCTACACAAGTGGTTCCAATGCGTTTGTGGATGCAAGAGACGTTTCAAAAGCCATGTTTTTATTGATGGAATCCTCCATTTCGAAGGAACGTTTTTTATGCACAGGAACGAATGTTTCTTTTAGAGAAGTTTTCAATTTAATAGCAGCTTCCTTAAACCAAAAAGCACCTTCCATCCAAGCAGGTAAACTATTAAGTCACTTGGCTCGATTTGCAGATGGAATCCAATGTATTTTCACAAACAAAAGAGTCCTAACCAAAGAAAGTGTTCACAGCGCACACTCCAATACTACCTACGACAGTTCAAAACTCTTAAAAGCAATTGATTTTCAATTCACACCGTTGCGTGATACGATTGAAAACGCGGTGAAAGGAAGAATTGTTTGATATTTGATTGGGTGGATTATGGGGAATGTTACTCATCCGTGTTAAAAAAATTAGCCACGGATTTTCACGGAATCTGCTGCGTGGGCACAGATTATCTGCGATGCTGCCTTTGGCGGTAAAAATGACTTAAGCTCCCGAATTGCACGGATTAAAGAAAGTTCAACACTCAATCCGTAAAATTTGGATGTGTCCTTCAAAAAAAAATCCGTGACCACGGCTGTAGCTACGAAGTAAATCCGTGGCTTAAAAAAAACGCGCGCTCTTCAAAAATGAAATCCGTGCCTCAAAAAAAAACGCCAACCTTTCGATTGACGTTTCCTCTTTTAAAATTTATCTAAATCTTAGTTTTTCACAACTCTTTGAACTTTCGTTCCTTTGTTTGAAGTGATTTGAACCATGTAAACACCGTTGTTGAATTCAGAGAAATCAATCACAGATCCATTTTGAATGTTATTCACTTTAGAAAGTTGTTTTCCTAATGCGTTAAAAATAACTACGCTTGCTGATTCGTTACCAGCAGCAGTAATGGTTACTTTTCCTTTTGTAGGATTTGGAGAAATGTTGAATGAACTCATTGCTGTTTTAGACTCAAGACCTAAAGTCGTTACAGCCATACAAGCAGATGAACCAACACAACCATTTGTATCCGTTACTTCAACAAAATAAGAACCGTTTGCTGTTGGCGTAAATACTTGCGTTGTAGCCACAACCGCACTATCAACACAATTCATCCATTCGTAATCAACACCAGATAAAGAAGCTGTCAATACATTTGCAGTTTCAGAAATTGTAACTACTGGCAATGCATTCACTGTAATCGTTACTTGGTCTGTGTTTGTACAAACTCCATCATCAACTGTAACGGTATACGTTGTTGTAGCTGTTGGCGTGAAAGGTACAGCTTGAGAAACACCATTGTCCCAAGTGAAAACACCAGCACCTGTTGCAGTTAATGAAACGGATGTTCCTGCACAAACTGTTAAATCTGCACCCGCATTCACTGCAGGTGGATTTGTACATGGATTAACACAAGTTGTTGTGTGTGAACCTAAACTTAAAATAAGAGTCGGCATATTCGCAGCATTAAATGGCAACGCGTCAATTTCCCACTGAGAATCTATTTCAGTCATTCCAAAAGAAACTGACCAAACATCCGTTGGTGAACAAACACTTGCTTTACGTCTTAATACTTTATCAACCGCAGCAGCAGCATTTCCAGCAATCGTCCAAGAACTTCCTGGATCAACACCTACTTCACCAAAAGCATCGAGAATAAGTCCGTTTTTTCTTAACTCTAAAGCATCGTCACCATTATAACCACATGTTGCATGTAAGGTATCTGCCAAGTCTTTAATTGTAATATCAGCAGAAGAATTCGCTACAACATACGTTGCATTATTTGCCAAAGTTCCTGACAATACTAAAGTAGACTGAGCAGTAACGCCTCCATTCGTGTAAAGTATTACGGTGTATCCAGTTAAATCAACAGCAGCACCTGTACCGTTGTATATTTCGTAATATTTGTTGTTTGAATGCCCTTCCGCGTATTCAGAAAATAACAATTCAGTTGTTTGCCCGAAACTAAAAACTGGCAATAAAATCATTAATAAAGTAAAAATTCTAATCATATTATCTATTTTGTTAGTGAATATATGTGGCAAAAATAAGGAAAATTTTCTCTATGAGTATGAACTTAATGTTAAAAAATCATTGCTTCATACACGCTAAGTTGTTATATATCAATTTTAAAGATCCTATCATTAAGGGTCTAACCTTCGTTCAACGTAACCGCTTATCTTCTTAAAGAGTTGAAAAGGAGAATATATACTCCATTCTAAATCGTCTAACTCACCACCACAAACGAAATAGCTATCGATGTGAATCTTTTCAAATTCGCGCATCACGTGCGGATGAAAATTGACCAATGCAATCCAGCCGTCCTCTACTTCATCAAACCATTCTTCATAATAACAATCGTCTGAATAATGGAAATTCAAGACGTTTTCTCCGATTAAAATAAATTTATTGATTCCAGCTTCCATCAAAGGCTCGACAATTTCTCTTTTGAAGGTCATGATGTCGTTTTCAATTGCATCGTTCCATTCGCCAATCAATTCGATGATAACATATTGTTCATCGTAATTGGCATATAGAATTTTCAGAAATAGCGTTGGAGAATCCATCGAATCCCATTGCGGATGAATCAAATAATTATAGATCCGATCGGTAAATTCAAATTCACTGTAATCTCTACCAAAAAATGGAGAGGATGGATCTTCGGAGGCGATGTAATAATCTCTCCAACTATAATACGGCTCGATGTAATGCATTTCTTGTTTTTACAAGATCTAAAATTAGTATAAATGCTGTCTTGAAGTTATATATTCCATAAAAAAACCTAAACAATTATTAATTTACATTTTTTCATTTACTTTTGGTGTCTAATTAAATTGATTGCCATGATTTTGAGAAAAATAGTTCCTATTATAATGGGTTTAATGCTTTTCGCTGCTTGCGGAAACAAAGAAAAAGCACCTTTAATTGATTCCGTTTCGGCGTTCATTCAGGACAACGAACAAATTGTTGCCTTTGGCTCTGTCGATTACAACAGCATTTTGGAAAAAGCAGAATACAAAAGCATTCCGAAACTGAGTGAAATCTTGGAAACGGAATTGAAAAGAATGGGAAACAGCATCGACATTAAAAAACCAATCTATGTAGCCTTGGAAGGTCCTTTTGATTCAAACGGAAATCCAAAAGCGGTTTATGCTTTCTTTGATTTGGTGAATGCTGATTCGCTGGCAGAACGTTTGAGTTCTTCTGGTTTATTCATTGAAACCGACGGAAAAATGAAATATTCAGCGGATGGAGATTTAGCAATTGGCGCAAAAGGAAAGTTGGCAATTTTGATTACCAAAAAAGAAAAATACGACGGTAAAATTGCATTGCAAGAAGCTTTCAAAAAAGCGGAAGACACCAAAAAACACGGTAAAATTTACGATTTGCTAAAAAAAGAAGGTGATGTCGTGATGTCTGTTAACATGGAAAACCTATACAGTTCTTCGAATACCGATCTCGCAAAATTAGAAGAGTCGAAAAGAAAGGAATTGTTTGAGATGATGAAAAACTCCTTCACACAAACGACTTTGAATTTTGAAAAAGGAAGAATTGCTTTGAAAACAGACAATCAGTTTTCAGATGCACTTCAAAAAAGAATGGTTTTCAATGACAAAAGCAAAGTCAAAATCGAAGACAAACTGGGAACAGGTGAAGCGAAAATTGGTATTGCATTTGATTTCAACATGGAGAAATTGGAAAGTTTCCTCGATGATTTTGCACCAGATGTTAAAAAAGAATTGACCAAGAGCAAACCAGAAATTGCAATTGCATTGATGGTATTGGGAGATAATCCATTGACAAAAATATTTAGTGGATACGGCGGCGGAGTCATTGTTGGTTCGCCGGGAATGGGAAGTTTTGTACCAGATGTCAATTTCAACTTGGGTATTGGAAAAGAAGGGAAAGGAATTTTCGAACTTTTAGCAAGTCAAAAGAAAGATGATTATGAGTACACCATTACCAACACAGATCTCATCGGAAAAACACCAGGTGCCGGAAAAGAATCAAACAAATTGGTATTACCAGCTTGTGCAAAAGATTTCGGAAAAGGTGGATTCACAGGTTTCGTCGACGTGAAAGGACTGAATGTTCAGGCTTTCGGTTTACCTTCCCAATTCAATGCAATCAATTTAATTGATAACATCACGTTTGAATACAACAACAAAGGCGGAGAATTCATCATCAACTTCGTCAACAAAGACCAAAACGTATTGAAACAAACAATTGATTTGTATTTGAAAGACATTGAAAAAACAATCAACTCTTTGTCAATCTGAACACAGAAAAACGAACCGAAAATTCAAAAACAATCACTCTTAAAAACTTTAAACATGGACAAGTCAAAAAATTACAACGTTTTAACGGACGAAGAAAAAAGAGTCATTTTACACAAAGGAACTGAAATGCCAGGTTCTGGCGAGTACAATCAGCATACAGAAAAAGGAACATACGTTTGCAGACAATGCGATGCACCTTTATACACATCCGATTCTAAGTTCGACGCACGTTGCGGTTGGCCTTCTTTTGATGACGAAATCAAAGGAGCAGTAACGAGAGTTGTAGATGCAGATGGACGAAGAACTGAAATTATCTGCAAGAATTGTGGAGGACATTTAGGTCACGTATTTATTGGAGAAGGATTTACAGATAAAAACACCAGACATTGCGTGAATTCAATTTCCATGAAATTTGTTGAAGCAGAAAATTAGAATCAGTCGTATAAATAACAACACACGAAACGAATCCAGTTTCTTTTGAGTATCCTTTAAGGTACAGACAAAAGAAACTGGATTTTTTGTTTGGGCCTGTGTGATCTAGAAAAAAGAACAGGTCGTTTCATCCGCTCTATCTTTTCTTTAAAAGTCGAAAATAAAGAATAAAGCTTCTACCTTAAAATTAGGAATATCAATTAAGCAGCTCTTACGACAGATACACAATGCATTGCGTATCTGCCACAAGAAAAAAAATAGATTTGCGTCATCCAACTGACGGAATTCATTGGATTTCCGTCAATCAACTGACGGAAATCATTAAAAGTGCATCTTTCGACATGCAATATCATTGATTCATTAAGTACTTAAGTTCAATAAAAAGAGATCGTGAAATCCCAAAAGGAAAGCATCGAAAAAGAATCTAAACCTTAAATGAAAAAAAGTCTTGTTATTAAAGAAAGATTACGTAATTTTGCGCCAAAAATTTACTTCTCTTAGAGAAATTTATAATCTAATGGTTTTGAAAAACGCAATAAAATCGATCGTTCTGTCAGTAATGACATTGTTTTCTGTGACTGTAGCACACGCAGGTCACGGCGCTAAAGAAGAGGCTGAATTTCAGGTTGTTGAAACGATTATGCACCACATTAAAGACGCGCACGAATGGCACGTTTTAGGTGACATTACCTTCAACTTACCAATCATCTTGTTGGACAATGGAATTAAATCATTCTCTTCCGCTGAATTTTATCACGGGGTTGTAAAAACAGATTCCATTACTGGAAATCATTATACAGTAGCAACTGGAAAAGGTTTAGGATATGCGATGTTCCACGAGAAAATCTACAAAACAGACGCAAACGGAGAACTTCGCTTTGAAAAAGATCACGTGAAAAACGCGAAACCTTATGATTTCTCGATCACAAAAAACACAACGTCTTTGTTGATGGGTTCCATCATTATTTTATTGATCATGTTCTCAACTGCAAAATTCTACAAAAAGAATGGAGCAATTGCACCACGAGGAATTGCAGGATTTATTGAGCCATTGATTATTTTCGTAAGAGATGACATCGCGAAAGACTCTATCGACATTCACAAATACCACCGATTTGTACCGTATTTATTGACGATCTTCTTTTTCATCTTAATCAACAACATCACAGGATTAATTCCATTGTTTGGTGCAAACTTAACAGGAAACATCGCTGTAACAGTTGTATTGGCAAGTTTGACATTGTTGGTTACTGTTTTCTCAGGAAACAAAAATTACTGGAGACACATTTTTGCAACACCAGGAGTTCCAGTTCCATTGTTGATTATCATGATGCCGATTGAGGTGATTGGAATCTTCACCAAACCATTCGCATTAACTGTACGTTTGTTTGCAAACATTACAGCTGGTCACATTATCATTTTGTCTTTAATATCCATCATCTTCATAAACAAAAGTGCTGCTTGGGGATTCCTATCCGTACCAATGGCCTTGTTTATTTCGGTGTTGGAAATTTTAGTTGCTTTCTTGCAAGCTTACTTGTTCACGATGCTTTCTGCATTGTTTATCGGAGCTGCAGTTGAGGAAGCGCATTAATAAGTATACGTTTAATTTAATATATAATAGTTATGATTTACGGAAGTATAGCTGCAATTGGTGCTGGTTTAGCCGTTTTAGGTGCCGCATTAGGAATTGGTAGAATTGGTGGATCTGCAATGGACGCAATCGCGCGCCAGCCAGAAGCTGCAGGAAAAATTCAAACAGCAATGATTATTGCTGCTGCTTTGATCGAGGGTGTTGCCCTTTTCGGAGTAGTTGTTGGTCTTCTTGGTCTTGAGACTGGAGTACCTGCATAAGAATGCATTGAATGCTGATTTGCAACGGTTGGTTGTGAATCAGCATTTATTTAGATTAAACAAAAAAATTAAAAATTAAGAAATGGATTTAATTACACCGAATATAGGACTTGCTTTTTGGACATTGCTTGTTTTTATGTTATTACTTTTCATCTTAACGAAATTCGCTTGGAAACCAATTTTAGGTGCTGTAAAAGCACGTGAAAAAAACATTTCTGAATCGTTGGAATTGGCTGTAAAAACAAAAGCTGAAATGGCTGCTTTACATGCACAAAATGAAAACTTGTTGAAAGAAACGCTTGCGCAAAGAGACGAAATCGTAAGAGACGCAAAAGAAACAGCTACGAAAATGGTTGAAGATGCAAAATCAGTTTCTAAAATTGAAGCAGAAAAAATCATCATTTCAGCTCGTCAAGCGATTGAAGCGGAAAAAGCTTCAGCGATTTCTGAGATTCGTTCGCAAGTTGCAGATCTATCTGTTCAAATTGCAGAGAAAATCATTCGCAAAGAACTTTCTTCAGACGATAAGCAAAAAGCGCTTGCATCTGATTTAGCACAAGATATTAACTTGAACTAATTTAAAATGAAAAGCACTAAAGCAGCAACAAGATACGCCAAAGCATTATTGGATCTTGCCGTTGAAAATAATAAAACGGAACAAGTGTCCGCAAATATGCTTGCGTTAATTTCAGCAAATGAAGGCAATGAGGAATTCAATGGATTCTTAAATAGCCCAATCATTAGCTCTGAAAAGAAAAATGAAATTTTCAAAGTGCTTTTCCCTAACTTTGAGTCTCAAACAATTTCATTCATGGAATTGATTGCGAAAAATGGTCGTGAGAATATTTTGCCTGCAATTGCAGCATCATACCAAGAACAGTTGAAAGCACACAAAGGAATTGTTTCTGTTATCCTAACATCAGCAGTGCCTTTAGATGCAGCAACCAAAGCAACCATTCTTCAAAAAATTCAAGTAGCTGTAAAAGGCGAAATTGAATTGGAAGAGCAAATAGATCCTTCACTAATCGGTGGTTTTGTTATCAAAATTGGAGATAATCGAATTGATGCATCCGTGGTGAATCAATTAAAGAATATAAAAACAACGTTTAACACGATGGCTTCCTAATTTAAGGAGCTACGTAAAACAATACAATATGGCAGATGTAAACCCAGCAGAAGTTTCTGCAATTTTAAGAGAACAGCTTTCAGGATTTAAATCCGAAGCTGAATTACAGGAAGTTGGTACCGTTCTTCAAATTGGAGATGGTATTGCTCGTATTTATGGTCTTAATGGCGTTCAGTACGGAGAATTAATTGAATTTGACGGTGGGTTGCAAGGAATTGCACTTAACTTAGAAGAAGACAACGTAGGTGCCGTTCTTTTAGGAAAGTCTTCTCAAGTTAGAGAAGGTGATACCGTAAAAAGATTAAACCGTATTGCTTCTGTTCAAGTAGGAGAAGGTTTGGTTGGACGTGTTATTGACACCTTAGGAAACCCAATCGATGGTAAAGGTCCGATTGCAGGTGAGTTATTTGAAATGCCAATCGAAAGAAAAGCACCAGGAGTAATCTACCGTCAGCCAGTTACTGAACCATTGCAAACTGGTATTAAAGCAATCGATGCAATGATTCCAATTGGAAGAGGGCAAAGAGAGTTGATTATTGGTGACCGTCAAACAGGTAAAACAACTGTTGCAATTGACGCGATTATCAATCAAAAAGAATTTTATGACAGAGGTGAACCTGTTTTCTGTATCTACGTTGCAATTGGTCAAAAAGGATCAACTGTTGCTGGAATTGTTCAGAAATTAGAAGACGCTGGTGCGATGGCTTACACAGTTATCGTTGCATCGAACGCATCTGACCCTGCATCTACACAATATTTTGCGCCAATGACTGGTGCTGCTGTTGGTGAGTTTTTCCGTGATACAGGTCGCCCAGCATTGATCGTTTTTGATGACTTGTCGAAACAAGCGGTAGCTTACCGTGAGACATCTCTTCTTTTACGTCGTCCTCCAGGTCGTGAGGCTTACCCAGGTGACGTTTTCTACCTTCACTCCCGTTTATTAGAGCGTGCTGCAAAAATCATTGATAACGATGAAATCGCATCTCGCATGAATGATTTACCAGCTTCTATCAAGCATTTGGTAAAAGGAGGTGGTTCATTAACGGCTTTGCCAATTATTGAAACACAAGCAGGTGACGTTTCTGCATACATTCCTACCAACGTAATTTCGATTACAGATGGTCAGATTTTCTTGGAAAAAGATTTATTTAACGCAGGTATTCGTCCAGCAATTAACGTAGGTATTTCGGTATCACGTGTTGGAGGTAACGCGCAAATTAAATCCATGAAGAAAGTTGCAGGTACTTTGAAATTGGATCAAGCACAATACAGAGAGTTAGAAGCATTTGCTAAATTTGGTTCTGACTTAGATGCAGCAACGAAATCCGTTTTGGATAAAGGAGCTCGTAACGTGGAAATCTTGAAACAAAATGACGGTGATCCATATCCAGTTGAAAAACAAATTGCGATCATTTTTGTTGGAACAAAAGGTTTGATGCAAAAAGTACCGGTGAACAAAATCAAACAATTTGAAACTGAATACTTGAATTACTTAGAAGCAAAACACGCGGATACCCTATTATCTCTAAAAGCAGGTAAATACACGGACGAAGCAACAGATGTTTTGACGCAAGTAGCTAAAGAAATCGCAGATAAATATTAAGTAAATTAGGAATTAGGAAGTCAGAATTATGAATTAAAAAAAACTCGATGGCAAAGCAAAATATAGTTTTAGATAAAACATTTCAATTTGCTTGTAAAATTATTGAGTTTACAAATACCATTAAAGTTGAAAGGCAATATGAATTAGCTAGACAACTTATCAGAAGTGGAACAAGTGTCGGTGCCAACGTAAGAGAAGCACAGAGAGCAGAAAGTACTGCTGATTTTAAACACAAGTTAAAAATCGCACTTAAGGAAGCCGATGAGACAAAATATTGGTTAGAATTAATTCATTTAAAAGTGTATCCTGTAGAAGATCTTCTCTTTGAAGAAATAGAAGAAATTATTAAACTATTGGTGACAATTATAAAAAATACGAGGTGATAAAATTCTGAATTCCTTATTCATAATTCTAAATTATTAAAATGGCAAATTTAAAAGAAATACGTAGCAGAATTACATCGGTATCATCCACGATGCAGATCACATCTGCAATGAAAATGGTATCTGCGTCTAAGCTTAAACGTGCGCAAGATGCAATTACACAAATGCGTCCTTATTCTGAAAAATTGCAAGAAATTCTTAGCAATCTGAGTGCAACTTTAGATCTTTCTGAGAATGCGTATGCGGATGAACGTGAAGTGAAAAATGTTTTAATCATTGCTATTTCTTCAAACAGAGGTTTGTGCGGCGGTTTTAACAATAACATCATCAAAGAAGTTAACAATTTGGTGAATCACACCTATGCTGACAAAAACGTAAATATGTTGTGCTACGGGAAAAAAGCAATTGATGCTTTTAGAAGAAACGAAGCACGCATCGATAACAAAACGGTTGGTGTTGAAGATATTTTTGCTGACTTGAAGTTTAGTGAAATTTCTGAAATTGCATCGCATGTTATGGAAATGTACTTGACGAAGAAAGTGGATAAAGTAGTTGTCGTGTATAACTCTTTCATCAATGCTGCGACTCAAATTGTAAAAACAGAACAGTTTCTTCCAATCATTCCAACAGTTTCAGAAACTGAAACAAGCACTGGTGATTACATCTTCGAACCTTCGAAAGAAGAAATCGTTGCTGAATTATTGCCAAAATCATTGAAAATTCAATTGTTCAAATCCATTTTAGATTCGCACGCTTCTGAACATGGAGCAAGAATGACCGCGATGCACAAAGCAACAGACAATGCCGAAGACCTTAAACGTTCGTTGACATTGAGCTATAACAAAGCACGTCAAGCAGCAATTACAAACGAGATTTTAGAAATCGTTGGTGGTGCTGAAGCATTGAACAACTAAGAAAAAAATATAAAAACTGAGGAATCGGGTTTGCTTTTGGCAGATCCGATTTTTTTTTGTTTCTTCGTTTTCCCTATCGTTAACACGATGTTGCAATGACAAGGAAAGAATTTTGAATGTACGCTACCTTCATATTTAAAACAAAATAAATATAATTGATAAATATATTTTATATTTGTATATAATATTTACAAGAAAGCCATGAGTACTTTTACGAGTAGTTTACCAGATGATTTATTAAAATTGCTTGCAGATAAAGCAAACGAATTGGCTTTGCCTAAAAATAAGCTAATTGAAAAAGCTTTGCGTATTTATTTGGAACAACTTAATCGTGCTGCTTATGTTAAATCTTACAAGCAAATGTCGCAGGACGAGGATGTAATACTTTTAGCTGAGGAAGGAATGATTGAGTACATGAAACAATTGGAAGAATGAAGCAAGGCGAAATTTGGAATGCGAATTTGAGTCCAACGGAAGGAAGCGAACAAGCAGGTTTTCGACCAGTAATAATTATCAGTGGAAATTTGATGAATGATCTTACCCCTGTCGTTGTAATTTGTCCATTAACGACCAAGCTTAAAAGATATCATGGAAATTTAATTCTTCAGCCAAATGACTTAAATAAATTGAAAGGTGAATCAGAAGTTCTTACTTTTCACGTTAGATCAGTGGCAAAAGCAAGACTAAAACAAAAAATCGGGAAATTAACAGCTGCAGAACTAAAACAAGTGCATGCCTGCTTAAATGATCTTTTGAATTATTGATTTTCAATGAAAAAAGTATTTTAATCCCTCTTCAAAAAATCAATATTCCTTGTCAAACCATTGAACTTCGTTCGTTTGATCTGATGGACAAAAAGTTATTGTTGCGAGGTTTTGGGCAAAAAAAAATGCCTCGAAGATAGGCGAGGCGCTAAATGTTTTAGTTCACAGTTTTGTTTGTTTTTGTTTGCGTTCGTGAAACATTTAGACAAAAAAAATGCCCCGAAGATAGTCGAGGCGCTAAATGTTTTAGTTCACGCTGTGTATGTTTTTAAAGGAGTTCATGAAACATTTGGGCAAAAAAAAGCCTCCTGATTTGTGGACAAGAGGCAACCCAAATGTTTTCACAACGGAATAATCCTTATTGTGATTTGCTTTTAAAGTTCTGAGACAAATCTAGCAATTAATTTTTGATAAACAACCCGAAAAAGTAAAAAATTTTGAATTTTTGAATTTTTTCGCAGAACGTAAATAGATTACGAACTACTCGATTTATCTTTGGAAGTTTACCTTGTTTACAGAAAAAATAAAAGTAAATAATTAGTTGATTGCTACTAAAAAAGTTATTATACTTGTCGAGGAGTAATGAAAATAACACTACTATTATCACGAAAATATCGACAATGAAAAATAAACACATACTTGGATTAGACTTAGGAACAAATTCTATTGGATGGGCTTTGGTAGAGATAGATTATATAAATAAAATAGTGAGAATTCTTGGAGTTGGATCAAGGATTCTTACTATGGATGCAGCAGAAATTTCAAAATTTGAAAGTGGAGCTAAATTAGAAAGTACAGCAGCTAAAAGAACAGCACAACGTTCACCAAGAAAGTTAAATGAAAGATACTTGTTAAGAAGAGATAGACTTCATTGTGTTTTAAACGTCTTAAATACTCTTCCTGAACATTATAAATTATCAATTGAATTTGAAAATGATAAAGGGAAACGCAGCGGAAAGTTTAAAAAAGGAACTGAGGAGAAATTAGCTTATTATAAAGATGATAATGGAAAATTCCAATTTCTTTTTAAAGATGCCTATCACAAAATGGAAAATGATTTTAGGAAAATATATCCTGAAATGTTTTATCATAAAAGTAAGGGTAACGAAACGAAAATTCCTTATGATTGGACATTATACTATTTAAGACATAAAGCAGTTACGGATAAAGATTATGTACTTAGTAAGGAGCAACTGGCCTGGATTACTTTAAGCTTTAATCAAAAAAGAGGTTATGAAAAGGTAATTGGTCAAGATGAAAAAATACAAAAAGAAGGAGAATTGACAGATTCCTTTGTTGGGAAAGTACAAAGCATTAATAAGATTGAGAATGAAGACACCTATGAAGTTACTTTAGTTGACAACAATAATGAAGCAATTGAACTTTTTAAATATAAAGAAGAAACAAAAATCCCTATTATAGAAATCGGAGATTTAAAAGAGGTTGAAATTGTATCAAAGCATGATGATGAAGCAACTATTGACACTACGAAAACCGAGTTTATAATTAATGAAGTAAGAGAGTTTTTGATAACAGATGTTCGCAACACGGGACAAAAAAGAAAAGAAAATTTTGTTTTTGAAGTTGAATTGGAAACAGGTTGGATAAAGGAACAACAAAGCAAGTTTACACCAAAATGGAAAGATACCACGCGAGATTTTATCATTAAAACCAAATATGATGAAAATGGGAACAGAATATTAAAAGGTGCTGATAAGGGCAGAAACATCAACATTCCAAAGGAAGAAGATTGGACTTTAATGAAACTGAAAACAGAAACGTCATTAACTTCTTTCAACACGAAAAATAATACCAAAGGTGTTGCTTCATTCGTGTACCATAATCTTTTGCAAAACCCTAAACAAAAAATAAAAGCTGAGTTAATAACGGTTATTGAAAGAGAGTATTACCGTGATGAGTTGGATGTTATCTATAAAAATCAAGAACAATTTCATCCGGAATTAAAGAATAGAAATTTGTATGAACAAGCTATTCAACTTTTGTATCCTAATAACAGCAGTCATCAAAAAACAATTAAAGAGTTAGATTTTAATCACTTGATTAAAGAAGATGTTTTATTGTATCAAAGAGATTTAAAGTCGAAAAAATCTTTAATTGCTGATTGTGTATATGAGAAAGAAAACTACGAACGTACAGATGAAAAAACTGGAAAGAAATATAAAAATCCACTGAAAGCAATACATAAAGCCAATCCTCTGTATCAGGAGTTTAGGCTTTGGCAGTTTATCAAAAGACTTAAAATCATTAAGAAAGTAGACATCGTCAATGAGGAAATTAAAATCAATTTTGATGTAACAGCTCAATTATTATCAGATGAGATAAAAGAAGATTTGTATTCCTTTTTGAATGATAAGGAAAGTGCTACAGAAAAAGATATTCTCGGATTTCTAAATAAAACACACAAAGATTTAGATATAAAATCTGAACATTACAAATGGAATTTTGCCTCTGAAAAAGAACCTTGTAATCCAACGAGATATAATTTTATTTTAAGAACAAAGCAAATTAAAGATTTTGATTACCGAACATTTTTAACGCCTGAAAATGAATATAGTCTTTGGCATTTCTTTTATTCTGTAAAGAAAAAAGATGAATTTACTAAAGGTTTAAACAACATTATTAATAAGTTATTAAGGAAATCGGGTTTGTCAAAAGAGTTTCACGCCGATTTAGTGAAAAAATTTAGTTCTTTTGGTGGTTACACCAATGATTATGGTACTTATTCTGAAAAAGCAATCAAAAAAATGTTACCATTTTTAAGACTTGGTAAATATTGGAAGGAAAAGGATGTTGAAACTATTTTATCAAAAGCCAATCAAGAAGTAAAACAAAAAGTTTTAGATAAAGAAGAAATAAATGGGGAATTAAAAGACTTTCAAGGGCTTTGGGTTTCGAGTGCTTGTTATTTAGTTTATGGTCGATATTCAGAAGTTGGAGAGGTGCAGTTTTGGCAATCGCCTTATGATATTGAGAATTATTTGAAAAATGAATTTAGGCAACATGCTTTAAATAACCCAGTAGTAGAAAAGGTTTTGGTAGAAACACTTCACGTTGTAAAAGATATCTGGAAATATTATGGAGAAGAAGTTGGAACTGATGAAGAAGGGAAAATTATTTACAACAAATTATTCGATAGAATTCATATTGAATTAGGTCGGGAAATGAAGAAGAATAACAAGCAAAAAGAAAAAGACGATAAGAACAATAAAGAAAATAGGAAAGCCAACGAGCGCATTGTTGAACTGCTACGGGAATTAAAAGGAAGCAATTCTTCTCTTCAAGAAAAATCGCCTTTCCAACAAGAAAAATTGAGAATATTAGAAGAAAGTCTTTTATCTTCTATTGAGTACGATAAGGATAGTGTTGAATATTCTAATATAGAAGAACCTGATGCTGACTATCCTTCATTTAAAATTACTAAAAAAGAAATCAAGGAAATAACTACAAAAGAATTTTCTAAAATTAGCAGAAGTGATATTGAACGATACAAACTTTGGTTAGACCAACGTTATCAATCGCCTTATACTGGAAAGTTTATCAAATTATCTGATTTATTCGACCGAAAAAAATATGAGATAGAACACATTTTTCCGCAAGAACGTATTACATTGAATGCATTGTATAATAAAGTAATATGTGAGACCGAGGTCAATAAAGAGAAAAAAGCTGCAACTGGATATAGTTTCATTTCTAATGCAAAATCTAAAAAAGTGTTTTGTTCTGCACATAATTCGCAGATTGAAATACTTGCTATTGATACTTATGAGAAATTGGTGAATAGTAATTTTTCAGGAAGAAAAAGAGAGATTTTATTAAGTAAAGAAATACCCGAAGAGTTTACTAATAGTCAATTAAATAACAGCCAATACATTTCTAAAATGGCGATGAAGCTGTTGAGTAATATCGTACGTGAAAAAGACGAGGATACGTTCCGTTCCAAAAATGTATTGGCGACAAATGGGACAATTACTACGACTTTAAAGAGACATTGGAGATTAAACGACGCTTGGAATGAAATCATCTCCCCAAGATTTAAACGATTGAATGAATTAACCAACTCAAATTTATTTGGAAATTATAGAGAAATAAACGGTCACAAAGTTTTCATCAATACGGTTCCAGAAGAAACGAACAAAAATTTTGATCCGAAAAGAATTGACCATCGGCATCACGCTTTAGATGCTTTGATAATTGCGTTGACTACAGAAAATCACGTTCAATACCTTAATAATATTTCATCACAAGAAAAAAATGATGAAGAGAAATTACAAACAAGAAAAGGAATAAAATTTCAATTAACAAATTCCAGAAAAGGTTTTAATGATGAAAAAGAATGGTATTTCTTACCACCCGCACAAATAAAAACTAAAGATGGTATTGATGAATTTGAGTATCAATTTGGAGAAACGAGAAGCAAAGTATTTAAAGGAATTGCTCAAAACGCACTTGAAAATACCATTGCAAGTTTCAAACAAAAAAATCGTGTTATTCGTCAAAGATGGAATAAATATTTTGAACCAAAAGAAGGGAAACTTAATATCGTAAAACAGGAAGGGTTAAAAGAAATTGCCAATTACAATGTTAGAAAACGTCTTCACGAAGATACTTTCTACGGAAAAGTAAAATTGCAAAATAAGGTTATTACGATCAGTCTTGAAAAAGCTTTAAAAGAAAAATTTGATTTGGTTGATGTTGAATTATCAAAAAAAATTGACATTTTTAAACAAATTAATGGAAAATCATTAAAGGAAATTATTGAAGAGTTGGAAGGGAAATATCCAAAAGTTAATGTTTATGAAAAATTTGTTGCAACACGCTTTGGAAATGAGTTAGAATCGTTTGCTTTAATACCATCGGATAAAATTATCAAAGCCATTCAATCAGTTACAGACACAGGTATTCAACAAATATTGAGAAATCATCTCGATAATCATAAAGAAGTTCTTGATGATAAGATAAAATATGATACAGAAAATGCATTTTCTTCTGATGGAGTAAAAGAATTAAATAACAACATTGTAATGCTTAACAATGGGAAATTTCATCATCCTATTTATAAAGTAAGAACCGCTGATGCAATGGGAACTAAATTTTCGGTATCAGAAGAAGGACAAAAAAGTAATAAATATGTTACTACTGCTGCAGGAAGTAATACATTCTGCGGATTTTATGAGAAAGAAAAAGAAAGAAAGTATTACATTCCTACTTTAAGAGAATCTATTGAGAGTTTGAAACAAGGATATCAACCATGTCCAACCTCCCATCCAGAAGATTCCGATTTCAAATTAATTTTTGTCTTGAATCCGAGTGACATAGTTTATGTACCTTTTGATGAAGAAAAAAATAATCCTAATTTAGTTGATTTTTCGAATTTGAAAAAGAAACAAATAAATAGGGTCTATAAATTTACAGATGGAAGTGGTAGTACCATGAATTTCACACCTGTAAACATTGCAAATCCTATAATTGATATTAAATCAGATGAACACAAGAAATTAATAGATAATTCATTGTTTTGGGAGGAGATAAATGAATCCAAAAAAGGTCTTGTCAAAAAAATAAAACCACTTTTTAATGAAGTAGGTTTAGGTTCGGAAAATAAAACAAAAAGTCAAAATACTTTTGAAAGACAACAAATTAAATCTATATGTTGGAAACTAAAAATTGATCGTTTAGGTAATATTTCAAAAGCATAACACCATGCAAAAATACATTAAACAACTTATCGAACTCCTAAAAACCGCTCACGACAGCCGTCCAACACCGAGCTATTTGGAGCCTCCAGAAGAAATGGAAACTCTCAGAGACGTCATTGAGCTGGAAAAATCGTTAGAAGACAACGAACAAACGATGGAAAGTATATTCGGAGTACCTCAGATTAATTTTCCGCCAGAAAACCGTTTGAACGATGAACAATTACAACAACTCAAAAATGCTATAATCGAGTTGTGGCGAGCTTTTAATTATGAAGCTGATTTTAGAAAAGGTGAATTTGACGAGCGACAACAATACACCAAATTGGTTGAAAAGTGGAAGGAAACAGTTCCCGTGTATCGTGGAACAAACGGTACTTGGCATATCGAAATGTTTGATTACGAAGATGAATGGGAAGAAGACGATTTTTAAACTTGAAATGATTGACAAGAAAAGAAAAAATGCTGAAGAACGCAATATATTGGAATGGTATGGAATACCAAAAGATAAAAGTTATGATGATTTATTTGGATTTGATATCGACGCAATAAACCGAGACTTAGTAGCCGTTTTTAATCATTAAAAACTTAGTGTTCTTAAATCGCAACTATTAGAACGATTCATTTTAATCGTAACCTTATACAAAACAATCCGTTAAGAGAGATTACTAACCATGTAATCTCTCTTTTATGATTAAAAGAACACTACACTTTAGCAACCCAGCGCATTTGAGTGTACGCTTAAATCAATTGGTTGTTGAACTAAAAGATGATGCACGAACCACGAGAACCATTCCCATCGAAGACATTGGTTTAATTGTATTAGAACATCCTCAAATTACCATTACTTCTATTGTACTCGAAAAATTAATGGACAACAAAGCAGCCTTAATTTCTTGCAATAGCAACTACATGCCGAGCGGAATGCACTTGCCGTTTGACTCCAATACCGAACAAACAGCTCGCATGCGTACGCAAATGGATGCAAGTATTCCGCTTAAAAAACATCTGTGGCAACAGACGATCAAATCCAAGATTCAGAATCAAGCAAACGTCTTGATGCGCATTGGAGAAAATAACGAACGTTTGCTGTATCTCAAAGAAAAAGTCTTGAGCGGTGATTCCAAGAACTGCGAAGCACAAGCAGCCAGTTTCTATTGGGGAAAATTATATGGAAGTGACTTCGTTCGATCTAGAACCAGAGAAACACCGAATGCACAATTGAATTACGGATATGCGATTTTGAGGTCTCTCATGACCCGTGCGCTCGTTTCTTCCGGCATGCATCCATCCTTTGGGATTTTCCATAAAAACAAGTACAACGCTTTCTGTTTAGCAGATGACATCATGGAACCTTATCGCCCATTCATTGATTGGGAAGTGCTCAACATGTTGAACACAAAAACGGCTTCAGATTTTGAATACGAAGACGAGGACGAATCTCAATTAACCAGAGAACAAAAAGTTGCTTTGCTTAGACTCCCTCAATTAGACATGACGGTTATGGATTTAAAAAGACCGCTTTTTCATGCTGTGAGCATGACAACAGCTGGTTTGTACAAATGCTTTGCTGGAGATAGCCGTAAAATTCCGTATCCGACATTTGAATAAGGATGGATACCTCACGATTTAATGCATATAGAAACATGTGGGTAATGGTTTTGTTTGATTTGCCGACGGAAACAAAGAAAGAACGCAGAGATGCTGGGAACTTCCGAAAAACGTTGTTAGAGAATGGATTTATGATGTTTCAATTTTCCATTTACATTCGCTTTTGCCAAAGCATGGAAAATGCGGACGTACATACCAAGCGCGTAAAAAGTATCTTGCCGGATAAAGGAAAAGTGGGTATTTTTTCGATCACGGACAAACAATTTGGGAAAATGGAAATATTTCACGGCATCAAAAAGCAAGAAAGCAATCCGCCATCGCAGCAATTGGAATTGTTTTGAAAACAAAATCTGCTTGATTTACGGTCTTTGATCGCGAGCAGATTCACGTTTTTTCATTTCTAACCAAACCCCTCAAACCCTTGGTATTTCTACGGGATAAGCTACGCAGTTGTAACTTATCCGTAAAAATAGAACTTTTGAAAGCAAATCACAACTAGTGACTTTATCGAGACTCTTTGCTAAATGTTGTAACTTATCCGTAAAAATAGAACTTTTGAAAGCAAATCACAACATGTCTGAGCTTTGCATTAACAAAAAAAAGGTTGTAACTTATCCGTAAAAATAGAACTTTTGAAAGCAAATCACAACAAAGCATCACATCTACATCTCATACCGCCAGTTGTAACTTATCCGTAAAAATAGAACTTTTGAAAGCAAATCACAACACACCTCAGCACGCACTTTGGGGTGCAATTGTTGTAACTTATCCGTAAAAATAGAACTTTTGAAAGCAAATCACAACAAAGTGCCAATTGCAGTCATTATTGCATTCGTTGTAACTTATCCGTAAAAATAGAACTTTTGAAAGCAAATCACAACCCAATCACAATTGGGATCGTTTACGATTTTGTTGTAACTTATCCGTAAAAATAGAACTTTTGAAAGCAAATCACAACAGGAAACTCTACCGTTGAAATTCTGTTGCAGTTGTAACTTATCCGTAAAAATAGAACTTTTGAAAGCAAATCACAACCTGGCGTTGTTAGCTTCAATTCGAACCGATGTTGTAACTTATCCGTAAAAATAGAACTTTTGAAAGCAAATCACAACATGTTGATCCATCAGCCACATATCAACCGGTTGTAACTTATCCGTAAAAATAGAACTTTTGAAAGCAAATCACAACCACGGTGGTGCTGGAGTGCCCCAGAAACCTGTTGTAACTTATCCGTAAAAATAGAACTTTTGAAAGCAAATCACAACCTATTGTTGGCATTTGTTTAGTTGGGTTTAGTTGTAACTTATCCGTAAAAATAGAACTTTTGAAAGCAAATCACAACTTTCTACCATAACGCTGTGTCTACTACGTAGTTGTAACTTATCCGTAAAAATAGAACTTTTGAAAGCAAATCACAACATTGCAAGCGTTCGCTCTTCTTCGCTTGGAGTTGTAACTTATCCGTAAAAATAGAACTTTTGAAAGCAAATCACAACCAGGATTTAGAGATGAAAACTTTAACCAAAGTTGTAACTTATCCGTAAAAATAGAACTTTTGAAAGCAAATCACAACTTATTAGTTGTTATACAATAACTAGGTTGGGTTGTAACTTATCCGTAAAAATAGAACTTTTGAAAGCAAATCACAACCGATAGCCTTGTTACCTACAGTAACGATACGTTGTAACTTATCCGTAAAAATAGAACTTTTGAAAGCAAATCACAACATTTGTCTAAAGATCCATTTCATAATTACAGTTGTAACTTATCCGTAAAAATAGAACTTTTGAAAGCAAATCACAACCAAAGTGCCTGGTCTATTTCCCGTGGGTCATGTTGTAACTTATCCGTAAAAATAGAACTTTTGAAAGCAAATCACAACAAGAGCGAAGCAAGTGCATTATTGGAATATGTTGTAACTTATCCGTAAAAATAGAACTTTTGAAAGCAAATCACAACTACTTCAAGAATAGCTGTATCTAGCTCTTCGTTGTAACTTATCCGTAAAAATAGAACTTTTGAAAGCAAATCACAACCAAGAAATTTAATGCTGGTTTTCCATTTTCGTTGTAACTTATCCGTAAAAATAGAACTTTTGAAAGCAAATCACAACTGTCTCAAGCCAACTCCAGGCGAACGTATGGTTGTAACTTATCCGTAAAAATAGAACTTTTGAAAGCAAATCACAACTGAAGATGAAGTTTGAAGTGCCGGAGCAACGTTGTAACTTATCCGTAAAAATAGAACTTTTGAAAGCAAATCACAACAAAATACACACAATCCGAAAGGATAAATGAGTTGTAACTTATACGTAAAAATAGAACTATTGAAAGCAAATCACAACTAGCGAACTGAAAAAACTTCACCAGAGTTGTTGTAACTTATCCGTAAAAATAGAACTTTTGAAAGCAAATCACAACTGAATACAACTTATCGCTAACTTCTAAATTGTTGTAACTTATCCGTAAAAATAGAACTTTTGAAAGCAAATCACAACAACCAATGCCTTCATCATAAATGCTTTTAAGTTGTAACTTATCCGTAAAAATAGAACTTTTGAAAGCAAATCACAACGGTTCGCATCATGGAGTGGGGTCGTGGAAGTTGTAACTTATCCGTAAAAATAGAACTTTTGAAAGCAAATCACAACCATCTTCCAAGTAAACCAAATAGGTATTCCGTTGTAACTTATCCGTAAAAATAGAACTTTTGAAAGCAAATCACAACCCGACTTCCTCGCCAAACTTAAAAACTTCGTTGTAACTTATCCGTAAAAATAGAACTTTTGAAAGCAAATCACAACCACTGATTTCATCGTTGGCAACCTGCACTTGTTGTAACTTATCCGTAAAAATAGAACTTTTGAAAGCAAATCACAACTATAACTGGACATTAAAGGATGCTAATTTCGTTGTAACTTATCCGTAAAAATAGAACTTTTGAAAGCAAATCACAACTCGCGGTTGTTTTGGATCTTCGCTTTCAAAGTTGTAACTTATCCGTAAAAATAGAACTTTTGAAAGCAAATCACAACTTCGTGAGATGGTGTGCGCCAGGGAACTCAGTTGTAACTTATCCGTAAAAATAGAACTTTTGAAAGCAAATCACAACCTTGTTTGATGAACATTACGACAATGAAATGTTGTAACTTATCCGTAAAAATAGAACTTTTGAAAGCAAATCACAACACATACGCAATGTTTTAATATGCAAAGTTGTTGTAACTTATCCGTAAAAATAGAACTTTTATGAATGTTTTGTTTACTTTTTATGGTATTCATGCTACTGCGTGGTGAAAGCAAATCACAACAGGTAAAGAAAGATGCAGTAAATGTAAAAAGTTGTAACTTATCCGTAAAAATAGAACTTTTATGAATGTTTTGTTTACTTTTTATGGTATTCATGCTACTGCGTGGTGAAAGCAAATCACAACGTGCCTGCGTGGAAAGAATACTACTCTTTAGTTGTAACTTATCCGTAAAAATAGAACTTTTATGAATGTTTTGTTTACTTTTTATGGTATTCATGCTACTGCGTGGTGAAAGCAAATCACAACAATCATCCCCGTTGCGTTTTCGGGCGTGTAGTTGTAACTTATCCGTAAAAATAGAACTTTTATGAATGTTTTGTTTACTTTTTATGGTATTCATGCTACTGCGTGGTGAAAGCAAATCACAACTTGAGTAATTCGTTGACTGCGTTGTATTTGTTGTAACTTATCCGTAAAAATAGAACTTTTATGAATGCTTTGTTTGTTTTTTGTGGTATTCATGCTACTGCGTGGTGAAAGCAAATAACAACGCAAATGAATTTGGAAAAATCAATTTTCATTTTGTATATTTGTGTTGTTAAATAATGATTTATAAGACATTTAAGATTTAGGGTAACTCATTTGGGTGTCCCTATAACGCAGAAAAAGAGTTACTATAAAGTAACTCTTTTTCCATTTTTTTAAACCTCGATCTGTGAATCCCTGATTTTCGAAAGATTGTTTGAAGTGATTTACAGCTTCTACACCAATACGTGTCGAAGCATCGTTCTCAATGTATTTTGCAAGCTTGTCAATTTTTGCATTTAATTTGGAAAAATCAATTTTCATTTTGTATCTTTGTTTTGTTAAACAATGGTTTATAAGACATTTAAAAGTTTGGAGCGGCACTGCCAATCCAATACCAACGAAAAGGAGTTCTTTTACAAGAGCTCCTTTTCTATTTTCGATAAATAGGTTTTAAAGTCCTTCATATCTTCGAATCGCTTAATTATAACTGTATTTTTGTTGTTTTCAAAATAACAAATCGAAGCGACTCATTCACTTTAAACGAACCTTTAAGTTTGGCAAGAACACCAATGGCATCTGTTTGTTTTAATTTGCCTAAAAAATCAAACCCAATAAAAGACTTGTCAAAATTGCGTAATTGCTTGCCTTTGCCTAATTTGTCAGAAATACCGTTTTGTATAAATTTACGTGCATCGTATGCTTTGTCCCATTGTGCACGATCACCCGTTGTTTTCAAATAAGTATATTCAGGATTCTTTTTACCAATCTTATTACTATGCGTATTGATCTGAAAATCTTTCTTGTATTTACCTACAACTGCCTCAGCAAAATCCAAATTACTCATGAGATCATCAGCATCCGCATTTACTGGAATTCGATTCAGGAGCCTCAACTTGTTTGGTTGTTGGTTCTGAGTCCGTTTGTTTTACCCAGCATTTACAGTTCCATCTGGAAGGCGATTGCGGTATCCCAAAATGGATGTTCTATCGGTAAAATCGTACCCCAAAGTTTACGATGTGCTTCGCTTGGCGATGCTGATCTGGAAGCCATGTATTCCAACTTTGGATACATATCTTTTGCCTTTTCAAAACCTTGCCATTGTTTTGCTGATCGTGCCTGACGAATCGCCATGTTGTATTCAGCCTCCAACCACTGCTGATTGTATTTAGGATCTATTTTCTGCGCTTCCTTTCTAAAGTCGTTCCAAAGGCGTTTGTTTCCTTTCTCGTCAACCAACAAAGAACGCATTGCAGCTCCGTAGTGATTTGCTTTGAATGCGGAAAAAACAGCGGCGTTGTTTTGTACTGTAGCTTATCTGCAAAATGGAACTTTTTCGATTTTTTTGTTTGTTTATATCTATTGATGCGTTAACGTGGTGACCGCAAAATATCATCCTCCTTCAAAAAATCAATATTCCTTGTCAAACCATTGAACTTCGTTCGCTTTATCGGACTTTTCTTAAACAACTCTCGGTACAATTCCTCTGTCAATTCTTCCCAATCTCCTTTCGATAAATCCAATAATTTTGGGTGTGGGTTAAACAAAGGTTCGTTATGCGGATTAGAAAAACGATTCCAAGGACAGACATCTTGACAAATATCGCAACCAAAAGCCCAATCATCCATTTGATTTTTAAATTCAGAAGGCAAAACAGCATCTTTAAGCTCGATTGTTAAATAGGATATACATTTTGATGCATCCACAACATAAGGCGTGTTCAAGGCATCGGTTGGACAGGCTTCGATGCATTTGGTGCACGTTCCGCAATAATCTTTGATTGGTCCATCGGGAATGAGTTCTAAATCGATGATTAATTCTGCAAGAAAATAAAAGGAACCATTTTTTGGGTTGATGATGAGCCCATTTTTACCTTGCCAACCAAGTCCGCTTTTCTTTGCCCAGGCTTTATCCATTACTGGAGCAGAATCGACAAAAACCCGACCGTCAATCTCACCAATTTCAGTTCGGAGGATTTCTAAGAATTGAAATAATTTGTCTTTGATGATGAAGTGGTAATCAATTCCGTACGCGTATTTAGAAATGTGATAGGAATCCGAACGCTGCTTTTTCTCTGGAAAATAATTCATCATCAAGGAAACTACACTTTTTGAACCTGAGACCAAAACCCGAGGATCTAGACGCATGTCCAAGTAATTCTCCATGTAGGCCATTTCACCATGCTTATTTTCCCGAAGCCATTGATCCAAACGTGGTGCTTCTTCTTCTAAAAAATCGGCTTTAGAGATTCCACAAAATTGAAAACCTAAATCCAGCGCGACTTGTTTTATCAGTTTTGTATTTTTTTCCAACGAAGACATTTAGAACAAACCACCTTGAATAAATCCTAAATCTTTGCCCAAATGTTTGTATGCCTTTTCAGTCGCTTTTCTACCGCGTTGCGTTCGCATTAAAAATCCTTCTTGAATTAAAAAAGGTTCGTAGACTTCCTCTAAAGTTCCAGCATTTTCCCCAATTGCAGTAGCAATGGTCGTCAAACCAACTGGTCCACCGTTGAATTTTTCGATGATGGCTAAAAGAACACGGTTATCCATTTCATCCAATCCGTATTTATCTACATTCAAAGCTTCCAAGGCAAATTCAGTAATCGCTCGATCAATGGTACCATTTCCTTTCACCTGTGCAAAATCACGCACTCTACGCAACAAAGCATTCGCAATTCGGGGTGTACCTCTACTTCTACTGGCGATTTGATAGGCAGCATCTTCTGTTATTGGAATACCTAATAAATCTGAAGAACGTTGAACAATTAAGGTCAATGTTTTTGAATCGTAATATTGCAATCTAGCATTGATACCAAATCTGGCACGAAGCGGAGAAGTCAATAATCCGGAACGTGTTGTTGCACCAATCAAGGTAAACGGGTTCAATGCAATCTGAACTGAACGCGCATTGGGACCACTATCGATCAAGATGTCAATCACATAATCCTCCATCGCAGAATACAAGTATTCTTCAATCACTGGACTTAACCGGTGGATTTCATCGATGAATAAAACATCGCCGTGATCTAGGTTGGTAAGCAATCCTGCTAAGTCACCTGGTTTGTCTAAAACAGGTCCGCTGGTAACTTTAAATCCAACACCTAATTCATTGGCAATAATATGAGATAAGGTAGTTTTACCCAAACCTGGAGGTCCATGTAACAAGACGTGATCCAACGGTTCACCACGATGAACAGCAGCTTGAACAAAAATTTGCAAGTTTTCTACAATCTTATCTTGTCCAGCAAAATCAGAGAGTTTCTTAGGTCGAAGAACTTTATCATAATCGTTCTCTCCTTCAACAACCTCTTTTTTATAATCAAATGATTCTTCTTCTTCCACAGTTCTAATTATCTCAGCTCAAAGGTACAAAAACAACTTCACAAAGAAGTACATGCACATAAAACATGCAAGCAAAAAAAAACCGCTCACAAACTGTGAACGGTTTAAATAATCTTATATAATTCTAATGCTCTTCTTCTCCGTCTTTTAAGGGAACGTTTTGAGGAATAAAGTCATCTTCAGCGCCAGGCTTAGAATAATCGTATGGCCAACGGTGAACTGTTGGAAGTTCTCCATGCCAGTTACCGTGAATTGGTTCAACTGGTGAAGTCCATTCAAGTGTATTACTTTTCCAAGGATTCTGAACTGATTTCGGACCTCTAAATACACTATAGAAGAAGTTAAACAAGAAAACTCCTTGACCAATTGCAGCGAAAATAGCGAAATAAGTTATGATCACGTTCAAGTCAAAAATCATATCATGTGCTACTGTATCAAACTCATTGAAAACGGAGTTATCATAGTAACGACGAGGAGCACCAGCAATCCCTACGAAGTGCATCGGGAAGAAAACACCATACGCACCGATAATCGTCATCCAGAAGTGTAAATAACCTAAACGGGTATTCAACATTCTACCATACATTCTCGGGAACCAGTGATAAACACCAGCAAACATACCAAATACAGCGGATAATCCCATTACTACGTGGAAGTGGGCTACCACGAAATACGTATCGTGAACCATGATGTCCAATGCGGAGTCAGCAAGAATAATTCCTGTAACACCACCCGTAATGAACGAAGAAACCAAACCTACAGCAAATAACATCGCTGGCGTAAAGATCAAACTTCCTTTCCAAAGTGTCGTCAAGTAGTTAAATACTTTTACTGCCGAAGGAATAGTAATTAATAAAGTTGTAAATACGAATACAGATCCTAAGAATGGATTCATTCCTGTAACAAACATGTGGTGAGCCCAAACGATGAATGATAAGAAACCAATTGCAATCAATGAACCAATCATCGCGCGGTATCCAAAAATAGGTTTTCTTGAGTTGGTAGAAATAACCTCAGAAGAAAGACCCAATGCAGGAAGTAATACGATATAAACCTCAGGGTGACCTAAGAACCAGAATAAGTGTTGGTACAATACTGGAGAACCACCGTGATTTTCTAACATTTCACCATTGATGATGATATCAGATAAGTAGAAACTTGTTCCTAAAACTCTATCCATTGTCAACAACAATACAGCTGATAAAAGAACAGGGAAAGAAAGTACACCAATAATTGCAGTAATGAAGAACGCCCAAACAGTAAGTGGCATTCTAGACATCGTCATTCCTTTTGTACGCAAGTTCAAAACGGTAACAATGTAGTTCAAAGAACCCATCAAAGAAGAAGCGATGAAGATTGCCATCGAAGACAACCACAAAATCATTCCTAAACCTGAACCTTCAATTGCTTGCGGAAGTGCTGATAATGGGGGATAAATTGTCCAACCACCCATTGCAGGACCTGTCTCGATAAATAGCGAAGTCAACATGATGATGGAAGAGATAAAGAACAACCAGTATGAAAGCATGTTCATAAAACCAGAAGCCATGTCTCGTGCACCAATTTGGAATGGAATCAACAAGTTGGAAAATATACCAGATAATCCACCCGTTAATAAAAAGAAAACCATGATTGTCCCGTGAATGGTAACCAAACCGAGATACATATTCTCCTTCATAATTCCTCCTGGAGCCCATCTTTCACCTAAGAACATAGATAAAAAGTCAGAACTTTCACCCGGCCAAGCCAACTGAATACGGAAAAGAATAGATAACATCATAGCCACAATTCCCATAAAAATAGCAGTAATCAAATACTGCTTTGAAATCATTTTATGGTCATAACTAAAAATGTACTTTGATACGAAACCTTCATCTTCATGAGCGTGAGCCTCGTGGTGTCCATTTGTGTCGTGCGTTAAAGCTGCCATTTTATATTATTTGTTTTGTAAAATCTAATTATTAATTAACTGCTACCTGTAAATCAGAAACAACACCTTCAGCAGGCGCAGCTGCTTCAGCTTTTGTTAAGAAAGTAGTACCAAAATTCTTTTTAGTAGACATCCATTTATCAAACTGAGCTTGTGTTTCAACAACAACAATCATTTTCATTTTGTAATGTGCAGATCCACAAACCTTATTACAAAGTATAATGTAGTTGAAAGTAGGATTATTTCTTCTTTTGCGAATTTCTTCAGTTGTAATCGTTGGTCTCATTTTGAATCGAGTAACCATTCCTGGCACTGTATTCATTTGTAATCTAAAATGCGGCATGTAAGCAGAGTGAATTACATCTTTTGCTCTAAATGTAAATTCATAATCTCTATCAACAATTAAATGCAAGGTGTCTGTTTCAAGTACATCATCGTATGCATTTACATCCTTATTAGAATCGTGACGAGCTCTCATTTGGTGAAGCAAACGAACCAATCTCGATTTACTATCCAATTCCTTTTCCATTTTCAAACGATCTTTCGGAATGAACATGTTTTTTGGATTGTTTAGTTTTTCTTCCAACAACGACATTCCTAATACAGAACCATCATCTGTTCCAAATTCCATGTATTTAATGGCAGTATCTAAAGTAGCTGTTGTAATGATCGCAAGCGGATTATTACCCGTTGTTGCTTTGTAATCAAAACCACCTAATTTATTATCAGATCCTGGATAACGTGCTGTCCATTTATATTGCTCAGAAAAAATCTCAACATTGATTGCCTGATTTTCTGACGGAGCCATGATGTCATTCCAAGATTTAAGACCCATAATGATAATGAAAGCCAAAACAATTGCAGGAATAACGGTCCAGATTAACTCTAGTTTATTACTATGCGTAAAAAAGAAAGCTTTTACACCTGGTTTTCTAACGTATTTAAAAGAGAACCAGAATAGAACTCCATTCGTTAAAAAGAAAACTGCGAAAATGATAATGAAGTTAATATCAAATAACCAATCCACATTTTCACCATGCAATGAAGCCGCTTCACCTCTACTTGTATAACCATATTTAGCCATCAACCAAATAAAGAAAGCGAATAAAGCAATTCCAAAAACTAAAAGTGCATTGGCATTTAATTTATTGTCCCTGTTTGGAATATCCTCCTCACGTCTACCTCTTAATTTATAAGAATGTTCGTATAATCTGATCAATTGCGCGATTGCAAGTGTTCCTAATACGATTACAAGTAATACTACTAATTTAAAACTCATCTCTTTACTATTATTTCAGTTATGAATGTATTATTATATTTCGTGATGAATACTCTCATCAAGGAATGGGTGATTTTTAACTGTTAAAGGCGCTTTTGATAAATTCATTAAAATAACTTTAATGAAGAAACCTAAAACTGCCAACATAACACCGATTTCAATGAAACCTATGAATGCATGACTACCCATTGAACCAGCCATTACCATTACATAAACATCAATCCAGTGTCCGAAAAGAACAACAACACCAACGAAAGTTAAAATTCCAGCATGTCTTTTTGCATCTCTTGACATCAACAACAACATTGGGAATGCAAAGTTAACGAAGAACATTCCAAAATACAAGAATTTAAATTCTTGAATACGCGTCATGTAGTACGTTACCTCTTCTGGAATATTTGCATACCAGATCAACATGTACTGAGAGAACCATAAGTATGACCACAAGAAACTCGTAGCAAATGTCCATTTTCCCAAATCGTGGATGTGACTTTCGTTTACGTTTGGTAAATAACCATGTTTCTTCAAATACAAAGTCACTGTAACCATAACAATCATAGCAGTACACCACATTCCTGCGAATACGTACCAACCAAATAAAGTTGAGAACCAGTGAACATCAATTGACATGATCCAGTCCCAAGAAGAAGTTGAACTAAAAACAGCAAAGAATACTAAGAAGATAGCAGAAGTTTTGAAGTTTTTGAAGTGAACTTCAGTTCCACCAACTTGATCCTCCAATAATGATCTTTTTCTAAAACCTCTTTCGAAGTAAACAAAAGTAAATAAATAAACAATTGTTCTGATCCAGAAGAAAGGTTTGTTCAAGTAAGCAGCTTTACCGTCAATCAATGCATCATAATTTGGTGAATTGATATCTGTATAAGAAGAATCCATCCAGATATAAATGTGTGCACCATCTTGCAATGTTATAATCAATAAAGTAACCAATAACAAACCAGCTCCATAAGGAACAAAACCTGTAATTGCTTCGATAACTCTTTTTACAGATGCGTACCATCCTGTTTCAGTTGCATATTGAAGAGCTAAGAAAAATAAAGCTCCTAAACCAATTGCAAGAAAAAAGAAACTACTTACCAATAAATTTCCTGAAAGACGTTGTCCAAGGTGAGCACCTCCATGATTATATGAAATCTCAACCCCTATTCCTATTGCTGTAAAGACAAGACCTACAACAATTAAAATCATTGTTAATAGATTTGCTTTTTTTGTAATTTTGAATTCCATCGTACTAATTTTCTAAGATTATTTAACTGTTTTGGTAGAATCTGAAGCAACCGGAGCTGCAGCTGAAATTAATCCACTTGCATCAAAATTTGAACCGTAGTCAGCATTTTGCAACTTGTGAATGTAATGAATCAAAGTCCAAATTTCTTTCTTGTTAACCAATGAACGGTGCGCTCCCATCATCCCTTTACCATAGTAAATAGAATAGAACATTTGACCATCTGCGATTTTCAATTCAGCTAGATTAGCAGCACCTGTATAAGAACCAGCTGTAACCATTGGGCCTTCACCATCACCCTTAACACCGTGACATTGGATACAATTGTGCTCGTATAACAATTTACCAGCAGCTAATGTTTTCTCAGCATTTGTAGCAGTCAGTTGAATTGGATTCTTATCTGCAGCAGCTTGATTGTATTCGTAATCTGGCTCTTCGTTCGTTGTATAATCTTCATTAAACAAACCGTGTGTCATTGCAAAAATAGAAGATGGTTTACGATTGTATGGTAACATCATCATCACATCCTCCGCGTTTGTACCATAATAAGGTATTGTTCGCATTGGAGGTGTCATTGCAGAAAGTTCTCCTGTAAGAGAATCATTAATAACTCCTCTTATCTCACCATAATCTACGTATGGTTCAATAGCAGGTGAACGGTACATGTCTGGCATATATTCCAACCCTGCGCTATCTGGGTTAGAATTACAAGAACCAACCATAAGACCGATCAATGCTACTCCAGATAAACTTGCTATTGCTTTAATTATTTTATTCATCGTCCTGATAAATTATCGTTTTGAATAATTTTAAATGTCTTTTTGATCTAATTCAACAATTCCAGTTTGTTTAAACATCTCCACCATTTCTACATCTGTAAATTGTGTATTTTGAGACATTCTAACTTCAACTACAAATCGGTCATCCGTTGTTCTTGGATCTGGATTTGAAGCTTTTAATCCTGGTAATGTTTTATTTCTAAGGAAATATGTCAGAGCCATACCGTGAGCTGCACAAAGAACAGTGAACTCAAAAGTAACTGGAATAAAAGCCAACATGTTTTCTAAGTACGTATTGTTCGGTTTACCACCGATATTCATTGGCCAATCTGTAATCATAAAGTAACGCATTCCTATTGTCGCCAATAATAAACCTGTTAATCCATAAATAAAAGCCATAATTCCTAATCTCGTGTGAACAACACCAATAATTGGGTCGATACCGTGAATTGGAAAAGGAGAAAAAACTTCTGAAACTTTTACACCTTTCGCGACTAATTTCTTTGCACCATCTTTTAGCACATCGTCATCGTCGTACATTGCATATATTACTTTATCTGCCATGATTCTTATTAATGATTGTTAGTATTATCTGTTTTCACATCATTTTTAGATGTTTCAATTCTATGATCTGCTCCATCAGGCAAGTTTTTGTAATACTCACTTGAAGATTTCACAATTGTTTTCAACTCTGCAATTGGAAGTACAGGGAAGAAACGAGCAAATAATAAGAAGAATACGAAGAACAATCCAATAGTTCCTACGAAAACACCAATATCAATGTGAGTTGGGTAGAACATAGACCAAGCTGATGGTAAATAATCTCTGTGCAATGAAGTACCGATAATTACGAAACGCTCAAACCACATCCCAATGTTTACAACAATTGAAATAATGAAAGTAAACACTAAACTTCTTCTCAATTTTGGAATCCACATCAACTGTGGAGAAACAACGTTACAAGTCATCATCGCTGCATACGCCCACCAATATGGTCCAGTAGCACGGTTGAAGAATGCATACGCTTCATATTCTACTCCTGAATACCAAGAGATAAATAACTCAGTAATGTATGCAACACCTACGATCGAACCCGTAACCATGATTACAATGTTCATGTACTCTACGTGTTTCGTGTGGATGTATGCTTCTAAACGCATTGCTTTACGCATCACCAACATCAAGGTTTGTACCATCGCAAATCCTGAGAATACCGCTCCAGCAACGAAGTATGGAGGGAAAATCGTGGTATGCCAACCTGGAATAACAGAAGTAGCAAAGTCAAAAGATACAATCGAGTGAACTGAGAATACCAATGGAGTTGCAAGACCTGCAAGAACCAAAGAAATCAATTCAAAACGGTTCCATTGTTTCGCTCTACCTGACCATCCAAAAGATAGAATAGAATACATTTTCTTTGGAATCGGTCTTTTAACACGGTCACGTAAGGTTGCAAAATCAGGAATCAAACCAATGTACCAGAAAACCATCGATACAGAAAGGTATGTTGAAATTGCGAAAACGTCCCATAACAATGGTGAGTTAAAGTTTACCCATAACGAACCAAATTGGTTTGGAAGTGGTAAAACCCAGTATGCTAACCAAATTCTTCCCATGTGGATTAAAGGGAAAATACCTGCCATGAATACGGCGAAAATAGTCATCGCTTCAGCAGATCTGTTAATCGCAAACCTCCATTTTTGTCTAAACAAAAGAAGTACTGCAGAAATCAACGTTCCTGCGTGTCCGATACCAACCCACCAAACGAAGTTAGTAATATCCCAAGCCCATTCGATGGTCTTGTTAAGTCCCCATGTTCCAATACCTGTTCCTAAAAGGTACAAGATAGAACCTACTCCGTACAAACCGATAATTAAAGCGATTGTAAAAAGTATGTACCACATACGAGGTGCTTTGTCTTCAATAGGTCTACACACGTCGTTTGTTACATCGGCGTAAGTCTTGCGACCTAAAATCAGAGGTTCTCTTATTGCTGCTTCCTTATGCATTACAATTCTAATTTATGAGATTAATGTTTGTTATCTGTTGTGTTATGAGCAACTACTTTTTTATCCACTTGCAAAGTCTCTAATAAAGTATTTTTCTCATTACGTACTTTCGTTTTGTACCAAACGTTTGGTTGCATTCCGATTTCTTCAAGAACTTGGTAAGCTCTCGTTTCTTCTGAAGATTTACGAATTGAAGATGTTGTATCATTCCAGTCACCAAATGTAATTGCGTTGGATGGACATACTTCAGCACAAGCCGATGTAACGTCACCATCCACTACTGAACGACCTTCTTTCTTCGCAGTTAATTTACCGGATTGGATTTTCTGAACACAGAATGAACATTTTTCCATTACCCCACGTGTACGAACTGTCACATCTGGATTAAGAACCATACGTCCTAAATCATCTTGTGATGGATTCACTTGTGTAAACTTCTTGTAAGATGGGTAGTTGAACCAGTTGAATCGACGTACTTTGTATGGACAGTTGTTTGCACAATATCTCGTACCAATACATCTGTTGTAAGACATTTGATTCAATCCTTCATTACTGTGGTTTGTAGCAGCTACTGGACATACTGTCTCACAAGAAGCGTGATTACAGTGCTGACACATCATCGGCATGTGAACTACTTTCGGATTCTCAACTGGAATTTCAGCTTTATGATAGCTAAAAGTTTCTTTGTCTTTTCTCAAACCAATTGTTGCTTCTTCATCAGAAGAATAGTAACGGTCGATGCGTAACCAAGCCATTTCACGAGCTCTTCTAACTTCATCCTTACCTACAACTGGAACGTTGTTTTCAACTTGACAAGCGATCAAACATGCACCACAACCGATACAGTTGTTTAAGTCAATCGTCATTCCCCAACGGTGTCCAACGTGCTTAACTGGATGTGCATCCCAAAGGTCAAAATCACTAACTGGTTTCGCACCATCGTGCGTAGCAATCATGTGAGAAGGGTTATACGCTTCTTTGCCTTTTGATTTATAAATATCTAATGTAGTCTCTTTTACAATCGAATGTCTTGCCATCACCGTATGGTGAATTTGCGTTGCAGCGATTGGGTATAGATCAGAAAGTTCTTTTTTAACAGAACCTGCTAAATCGTAGTGATACGTTCCGTTTTCAAAAGAAACAAAACGATATGCATTTTTACCTACTGGTACACGATTTCCTTTTTCATCTGCAGCAAAACCTCCGTATTCTTTGGTTACGAATGCAGCATTTCCGATGTTTTCATCGTTTTCTCCACGTCCATATCCTAAAGCAATACCTACCGTTCCAATTGCTTGTCCTGGTGATGGGTATACCGGTAAAAATAAATCTTTGTTTCCAACTTTAACAGTTGCGATATTCAATCCGTGCTCCTGGTCAAAAGAAATTTTGTATTTTCCTTTTTCCATTTCTGTTGGATTCATGGTAATGTAGTTATCCCAAGTAACTTTTGAAATGGAATCTGCCATTTCATGTAACCACGGATTCACTTGTAAACCAAGTCCAATTGCTGATTTTTGATATAGAATAACCTCAACTTCTCCTTTAGGAGCTGTGATCTTAGAAGCAACACCGCCTAAAGCAGCATCGTTAAAAGCTGGAGCAGAAGCAGCAACTAATTCTAAATCATAACAACTATCGTGAATTGTTTTATTCCAGAAAGTCTCTTCATCAACAAGTACTGATTGTGAAGCGAAGAGTGTAGTTCCCCAAGTAGCGCGAATAAAATCGTAAACTACTTTAGAATCTTTACCGCCACGTGCATAAACATTATTTGTATCACCCCAAATCAAGAAGGATTCTTGAGCTTGTGCTGTATTGAACAAAGGACGAATTGTCGGTTGTGCAATTGCAAAGTGATTTTTCTTCGGATTGAAATCATTCCAAGCTTCCAACATGTTGTGGTCAGGAGCAATGAATTTACAATTACTTGCAGTTTCATCTTCAAATTGAGATAGAGAAACTGACAATCCAATATTTTTAATTGCTTTCGCAAATTCTAATCCGTTTGGAAGGGTGTAAACAGGATTCGTTCCGTAAAAGATAACTGCATCTGGATTTTTACCTCCGATTACATTATTTACGAATTGATTCATCTTCTCATCTTGAGAAGCAAACATGTTTACTGGGTTATTGACATTGATTGTAGCATCGTATGCACCAAGAACAGCATTTAATTTATTTACTAAAATCTGAACAGCTACGTTATTAGATGATGAAATAACCAATGATTCTTTTTTGGATTTCTTCAATGCATCAAAAGCAACATCAGCAATTTTAGTAGCCGCTGCATTTAATTGAGAAGAAACTCCAGTAGTTACGCCGAATTTACCTAACAAGTAAGCCAATACACTCGCTTGCTCAGAAGGTTTGATCATTCCTCTGTAATCTGCGTTTGAACCAGAAACAGAAAGAATCGATTCAAATTGGAAGTGTTTAGACATCCAGTCTGCATCCGGGTTTCTACGTGTACTGTATTGATGTGTATATTCATTCGACATCAACCAACCATTCATAAAGTCAGCACCAATCGATACAATTGTTTTCGCTTTCGAGAAATCGTAGTCTGGAATGATTGGCATTCCAAAAGTCGCTTCATTCGCTTTTCTGATACCAGCATAAGAAACTGGATCGTATTGAATGTGTTCGAAAGAAGTACCAGCAGCATCGCCACCATTTACTTTCATTCTTAGTGTATCAATAGCAGCAAAAGTAGCAGGAGAAATAATGGTATTTGAAACCAAAACTACTTTCCCTTTTTTAGCAGCAATTGCAGCAAGTTGTTGTTTGATTGGGTTGTCAATATCTTGTCTCCAATCAGAAACCGTCGCGCCATTTGCTTTCGGATCTCTTAAACGGTTAGAGTCGTACAAAGGTAAAACCGATGCAACGATTTGAGGGTTAACAGCACCTGCAGTAAATCCATAATCTCTATTTCCTTTCACAAAAATAGGTCGACCTTCTCTTGTTTTAACCAGGATACTTGCATAAGAAGCTCCATCGTAATAGGTAGATGCATACCAAGTCGGCATACCTGGAGTAACGTTCTCAGGCTTAATCACGTAAGGAATAACCTTTGTTACAGGAGATTCACAAGCTGCAACCGTAGCTGCGGCAACACTAAAACCTAAAAACTTTAAGAAATCTCTACGATCTGTAGATGTTTCTCTTAATTTTTCATCACCCAAAAACTCGTCCACTGAAGTGGATCGCGGAAATTCTTGGTCTCTACTTTGAATAAACTCAGGAGTTTGATTCAACTCTTCGATTCCTTTCCAATATTTTCTTGTCGTTCCCATATTATATATTTCGACTACTTCTGTTTGTAAATTAATAGTGACATTTTGCACATTCCCAACCACCTAACTCTTTCACAGTAACTTTACCGTCTTCAAGGTATTTGTTGTATAACTTTTTATCGTTATCCATCAAACGTTTGTGAATTTCGTCGTAGTAACCATCTTTCTTACCATCCAAAGGACCGTCAGAAATTCCTGTTTCAGCGTGGCATTCAATACACCAACCCATCGTTAATGTAGCTCTTGTCAGTTTAATGTTTCCTTCAACTTTGTTCAATTCTGAAACAGGAACTACTCTTGCAGTTTCTTTTTGTTTCGTCATGTCACCGTGACATTGTTTACAGTCAATACCTGCAACAGTTACGTGTTGTGAGTGGTTGAAATAAACGTGATCAGGTAAAACGTGAACTTTGTTCCATTTGATTGGCTTCGTATCTCCAGAATACATCGTTCCGTCCCATCCAGCAGCCTCATAGATTGCTTTGATTTTCGTTTCTTGTTCTGGCGTTCTTCCGCTCACTTGCTTGTGGCAGTTCATACATACGTTTACAGTTGGAATACCTGCTGATTTTGATTTCGTAGCAGAGTTGTGACAATATCTACAATCGATTCCATTTACACCTGCGTGAACGCTGTGCGGGAAATCAATAGGCTGAGATGGTTGGTAAGCTTCCACTACACCAATATTTCCAAGTTCTCTGTATCCAGCAACTAACAAGGCAAGAATTACAACTAGCGAACCGATACCAACATAAATTTTATTTGTCCAAGCCCAAGATCTTAGCTCTTCAGCATACGTAGCGTCTTCTTTAGTTGGAAGACCTTCTTTCTCATTCAATACGGATTTCAATTGACGGCGAACACCACCAACTGCTACAATAACGATTAAGAAAACGGCACCCATTAAAATCCAAATCCAAGAGAAACCTCCCTCTTCCTGAACTTCAGTCATACCTGTGTCACCACCTGTAGGTCCAGCAACAACAGTAGCTGGATCTGGTTGCGCATCAACGTAATCAAAGATGGAGTTGATTTCTTCCTCAGATAACTCAGGAAAAGCACTCATCGCACTTGGATACATTTTGGACACTTGTTCAGCATACGGATCTGTAGCCGCAGCTGCTTGCCAGTTATGAACCCATTTAACTAGAGAGCCTTCTTTAGCACCTCCTGACTCCCATTTCTCGCGAACTTGAAACAATTTGGGACCAGTACCATCTTTATGAGGTTGGTGACAAGTAGCACATTTCGACTTAAAAAGTCCCTCTCCTTGTGCTTGAGCATCGAACGATCCGGTGAAAAGCAAGAACGCTAATGCACCAAAATACCATTTGTTAAAGCTTCTAAACATCTGATTTATAAATATCTTCATTTAAAACTAAGTTTGCCATGTGATTTGTTCACGATTATTGACTTGGGCAAAATTAACACAATAGCCATATTAAATGACACTTTCGTGACAATTTTGGGTGTCTTGACCATAATTTAGAACCATTCTAAATACTATTAGCCAAAGAAATCTTTTTATTCTTTTCAAAATCGATTCGATACCAATAAGTAAGCGCTTTGAATGTTCGGAATTAAATCTTCTAATCAAAATCAAAAATCATAAAATAATTGAATATTAAAAATAGAAAGAATAAAATCAGTGCAAAACAGTTAACTTTGAACTCACATACATCTATAAAGACAACATTTATAAATCAAAAAGTACAATGAAAGTAATTGCATTAATATTCACTTGTTTCTATTTTTCAATTAGCAGTTTTGCACAGGGAAATTCAATAGAAATCAATAAAGATCCTCGAATTGACATGATGATCAAGCAAGAAGGTGCAATCATTGCTCCTGCTACAAGTCCACAGATAATAGGATATAGAATCCAATTATTTTTTGATTCGAACAAAAGTGCGGTTGATGAAGCGAGATCAAAATTCATGGCGATGTATCCGAAAGTAGATACCTACGTAGCATACATTTCCCCTCACTTCTTTTTAAAGGTTGGTGATTTCAGAACTCAAATGGAAGCTGAAAAAATTAAATCAAAAGTGGAAAATCAATTTCCAACGAGTAACATCATCAAAGAAAAAATAAACTTGCCGCGCATCGACCAGTAAGCTAGCATAAAAATAAAGCTCCGTTTTTCTTATTTCTCCGTTTGATGTAATTTAAGAATCTATCCTTTGTTGACAGCATGATCGAAAAATTTAGCATACTTATTTTTAGTCTGTATTCTTTAGGATGCAATCACTCAAATAGTATTGATTCGATTCCAGAAAGCAGAGAAAACACAATCAAGTGCACTGATAAACAATGTAGTGGAACGTACGTTGGAGTTGAATTTATAAATACTTCCGATGTTGCACACCAATTTTCTAATCGGATGTCTGAAAAAGTGGGAGATAAATTGAAAGAGTTGTACAAAAATGGCACTTATGCTAAAGTAGACTTTTCAAGAATCACGATGAGTACGGAAGGAATGGGTTCTGGCAAAGTTATTTACAAGCTAACAATTCCATTTAAAAATGTTAAGGAAAAATGTCAGGCCGCCACTTCATTTGATCACGCTGGTGGATGGAATCATGCACCAGAATTATCGATCCGTAAAACGCAACTAAAAAGCGCTTTGTTACATGGCGAAAATCTGGACATTAGTGAATTGATGAAAACTCCCGAAGGACTCCAAGAATATTGGATTCAATGGAAAAACAAAGAAGTACAAGCTCACTGCGGAAATACAAAACCCTAACAGCAGTTAATAAATACTGTACCAACACACTATCTTTTCTTTCAATAAAATAGCATAGTCTAAATTGAAGTTCAAAAATTTAAATTTGCGGTGAAGAAAGGCGAAAATTCAATTATGAAATTCGACTTATTTCATGTAATTTTGTAATCGTATTAATAAATAAAAAAATAAACAATGGCTGAAGTACAATCAGGTCTAGAAATTCAAGAAATTTTAGACCAACTAGGCATCGAAAAAAACAATCTTGGTGCCTCAACTGGAAGCGTCTGGTTGGATACCAAAGGAGAAAAAATTGATTCTTACTCACCAGTAGATGGTCAGTTGATTGCATCTGTTACTGCTGCTTCTGCTGCAGATTATGAAGCTTTAATTTTGAAATCCCAAGAGGCTTTTAAAACGTGGAGACAAATGCCAGCACCTAAAAGAGGTGAAATTATTCGCCAGTTTGGTGATAAATTAAGAGATTATAAAGAACCACTTGGGAAATTAGTTTCTTACGAAATGGGTAAATCCCTTCAAGAAGGATATGGTGAAGTTCAAGAAATGATTGATATTTGCGACTTCGCAGTTGGTCTTTCTCGTCAACTTTACGGTTCTACGATGCACTCTGAGCGCCCAGTTCACAGAATGTACGACCAATATCACCCGCTTGGAATTGTAGGAATTATTTCAGCTTTCAATTTCCCTGTTGCGGTTTGGAGTTGGAATGCTGCCCTTGCTTGGATTTGTGGTGACGTTTGCATCTGGAAACCATCAGAGAAAACACCTATTACCGCAGTTGCTTGTCAAAAGTTAATTGAAGAAGTATTCTCAGACAATGACGTTCCAGAAGGAGTTTCTTGTTTGGTTATTGGTGGTGCTGAAATTGGAAAATTAATGGCTGCTGATAAACGTGTTCCATTAATCTCTGCTACCGGTTCTACTCCAATGGGTAAAAACGTTGGTCAAGTTGTTGGTGCTCGTTTAGGTCGTTCTTTATTAGAATTAGGTGGAAACAACGCCATCATCATCACACCAACAGCTGACTTAAAAGTGGTTGTTCCTGGTGCTGTATTTGGTGCGGTTGGAACTGCTGGACAAAGATGTACTTCTACACGTCGTTTGATTATTCATGCAGACGTTTATGATACCGTTAAAAATGCAATCGTGAAAGCATACGGACAATTGAAAATTGGAGATCCTTTGGATTCTAACATGCACGTGGGTCCATTGATCGATAAAGCAGCAGTTGCGATGTATGAAGATGCATTGAAACAAGCGGTTGCACAAGGCGCGAAATTAATTGTTGAAGGTGGTGTTCTTTCAGGAGAAGGATATGAATCTGGATGCTATGTAAAACCAGCGATCGTTGAGGCAGAAAATGAATTTGCAATTGTTCAACACGAAACATTTGCTCCGATTTTGTATTTGATGAAATATACAGGAGATGTTGAGAATGCAATCGCAATTCAAAACGGTGTTCCACAAGGTTTGTCTTCTTCCATCATGACAAACAACTTGAAAGAAGCAGAATTGTTCTTATCCGCTCAAGGTTCTGACTGTGGTATTGCAAACGTAAACATCGGAACTTCCGGTGCTGAAATTGGTGGTGCTTTCGGTGGTGAAAAAGAAACTGGTGGTGGACGTGAGTCTGGATCAGATGCTTGGAAAGTATACATGCGTAGACAAACAAATACCATTAATTATGGTGATAGTTTGCCTTTAGCGCAAGGAATTAAATTTGACTTGTAGTCAATCGATTTTATAGAAAATGTAAAATGCCGATGCTTAAATTAAGCATCGGCATTTTTTTTGATTCCTTATTTTGACCTTCTAAGAATAGTTTAATTATTCAATATTTTATGTCTTGCAACGATTGTATTTCCTTGAACAATCTCTACAAAGAACATTTTATCAGAACTTGTCAATTCAATTTCTTCCGCAACACCATTGGACGTTGCATCTACTTCTTTACTCGAAATCAATTGACCCAATACATTTCGAACATTCAAAGTAACCATAGAACTCGTTTTTTCCACAAAGACAGTCGTTCTGTTCATCACCGCAGGATTTGGATATACATTGGAGACAAAATCCCCTTTTTGAATGTTTACTGATTTCACTTCAAAATATTCAGATTCACCGTTGTAATCCGTCTGCTTTAAACGATAATAGGATATGCCATTTTTTGGTCTGGTATCAGAGAAGGTATATTCGTTTTTAAGGGATGAATTACCTTGACCAGCAACTTTCCCAACTTCTTCAAACGTCAAACCATCAACAGTTCTCTCAATTGTGAAATAATCATTGTTTTTTTCTGATGCCGTTATCCAAGTTAAATTCACTTGATTTTTAGCAGCAGTTGCAGTAAAAGAAAGAAGTTCGATTGGCAACGTGCCTACATTAAAATTACCTTTCACATTTCCACCAACAGAACCCCAGTAATCAATTGAAAAATCAATCAGATTAATATCAGCAAGAGTTAAGTCTTTACAAAGGTTTTTGTTCGGATAATTTACTTGTTTTCCATTGTTAAAAATAACCTTGTTGTAAATTGCTGGATTCCCTGTCGACAAATTATAGTTACCGCCATAACTTGAATATCCATTTCCTAATCCGCTGAAAACATTAATGTTAAACGTAATATTATATGGACTATTTGTCAAAGACTTGGACTTAAAATTTGCAATTTCACCATAATGATATCCCCAGTTATAACAATTCGTCTTGACAGCGATTATTTCAACAGTTAGTTCAATATCGTTATTAAGAAGTACGGTTGATTTAGAAGTAACAGCAAAAGCTGAAGAGATTGATAATACTAAAAATACAAAAGAGAAAAGTACTTTTTTCATGGAATTAAGAGTAATAAATTTTAAATAATTATTAGAGTTGCCAACTCATTCATTTGAATTGGGACGCAAAGATACTGTGCATGCATAGCTAAATACAAATTTTCAATGTTAATAAATTCCTAAGTCATAAAAAATTAACATTTTAAAAGAATAGACAAATTTAAATAGCTATAAAACAATTGATTGAAAAGAAATAAAAACGTTAGCATCATCTTAAATATGAAAAAAGCTTATCTTAACACATAGACTAACAACATCTTGCAAATTTGAAAAAATCAGAAAAGCGCTAAAAAGTTACATTTTCGTAAATTTTGAGTAAAAAAAATGCCACTCAGAACAGAGTGGCATTTTTGAACAACAGTTTGGAAAAACCCTATTTCACTTGAATCAAAGTTGAACTTGAATTCGCTCTAAATTCTGGCGAATACATGCATTCTACACTTGCATACCCTGTGGATTGAACACCTTTTCCGCTGATGCGTAAATCATACGTTAAATGATGCTTCCCTCTTGGTAGATTATCTAAGAAGAAGTCGGTACTCGCATCGTGTACTACTTGATAATAATATAAATTTCCTGCTGATTTATGTCCTGAAAGTGTTTCCACGTTTTCACTTCCGGATGCTTTGGTGTCTTTGATGTGAACGAATTCCAATGTTTGATCATTTTCCACTTGCAAGCGAACACGAACTAAATCTCCTAATTTCAATTCAGTTTGCGGAGTTATCAAAACTTCTTTTTCGTCAACAAGTAAGTACATACTTTTGGTTATCGTTAATCCTGAGTTGTTTTTCTGAATCTTTCCAATTTCATCCGTATAAATCAAAGTCAAAGAACCGAAAGCAGGTTCGTCTCCAGTTTGTACAACAGTCATTTTCCCCATCGAAGCTTCGATTTCTGATGCGCTCCAGGTTTGTTTGATATATCCTAAGTTTTTGACAGCTGATGTTGCATCGATTTCTTTGTTTCCGACTTTTACATTTGGCACTTTTGAAATTTTGGAAACGGGTTTATCGCCAACCAACATCGCGTAGCAAGCCAAAGATGTTGCTTTACTAGATTCCCAAGCTTGACCACGTTTTTGATTTAATAACCACAACTTCATCGAGCCAATGGTTGTTGCATCGACTTTCATTCTGTTGAAGAAATCAATTAATACAGCTTGCGTTTCGATCGAACTTTGATCCCAAGAATAATTGCTCGTCTTCTGATTCCAGAATGTGCCTAAATTCTTTTTAGTGGTTTTTCGATTGAGAATTGATTTTAATATTTGAGCTGCAATCTCTTGTTGTCCTATATTTATAAAATAAACTCCAGCCATCGCTTGAACTTGCAAAGTATGTTTTGTCCAATCTTTTTTCAGGCAGGCAGTGTAATATTCCGAAACCTTATCTGCTTTATAATCAAAAAGTGAACGAACATACAACCACTGAATTTCGGTAGAGGACAATCCTTGTAATTCTTTCGTTTGGTCTTTATTCAATTTGGAATATTTCTCTGCATAGTGATTTTCAAGGAAGTTCATCGATGCACCATAATGTCCATAATCGAGTCCCAATGATTTTAAATACCCAAAACCTGATAAAATGTATTGCGTAATGTACACGTTAGATTTACCATTTCCAAACCAAGACCAGCCGCCGTCTTCATTTTTCAGCAATGCCAAGCGCGTTAAAAGCTGATTTTCTTGCAAGTTCAAATTATTGGAATTGAATAATTCTGAAATGCGTTTCTTTTTTGTGTTTTCTGAATTCGCATCCAAAATCCAAGGTGTTTCAGCAAGAATAATGTCTTTCAACTCCGGGTTTTTCTCCAAAGCCGACAAGAATAAATCTGGATTGCTGTCAGCAGCCAAGGTCAATACGTGTTCAATTGCTGGATTTTTTTCAATAATTCGCTTCGACAATTGATTGATGAAATACGTATTGAAAATCTGATCTGCACTTTCAACGCGCTGATCCATCACATAAGGCACCGCCATCACAACCGACCAAATTGGATTAGAATTGTACTCCAAAGTCAAAGATTGATTGATTTGTGTTGTTGACGTCGGATTACTCAATTTCGGCAAATCAAATGTATAAGTTCCTTTCGATTCGATGGTAATTGGAACTGATTCGATGACTTGTGTTCGGTTACTTAAAATAGGAATCACTTTCTCTTCTGTATCAGAGAATTTATCAGAGCTCACTCGAATGCGATATGCAACAATATCAGTACCTGATTTTGGAATGCTTAATTTCCAGAAAACAGCTTGATTTTCTTTCGCGCTTAAAGTCAATGTCTGATTTTCTAATTTTCCAAAAACATGAGGCAAAATTTCATTGGTAAACGGATCGAACCATTCCAAGGAAACGGTAACATCTTGCGTTTCATTCGTTAAATTAATAGCGTTTGCAGCAAATTCCACTTCATCGCCTGCTCTGAAGAAACGCGGTGCATTTGGTTGAATCATCACTTCTTTTTGGGCAACGAAGTTTTTTGTAAACGTTCCAAAACGCATCGTTTTATCGTGAAATAGCGTTTGAAAATCCCAAGAAGTCAAGGCATCTGGTAAAGTAAATTCAATTTTAAATTCATTGTCCGCATTGCTGTATAAAGTTGGATAGAAGAAAGCTGTTTCATTCATGTTGGTACGCGGTTTTGCATCTAATTTTACAACACCTCCAGTTACATCACCATAGTTTGCTGGAACACCACCTGTAATTATGGATACCTCTTGTATCGCTGACTTTGGTAAATTAGATGATCCTCTAACTTTTATTCCATCCACATAAAAAAAGCTTTCGTTAGAACGCACACCTCCAACGGTTGCTGCATCTTTACTAGCAGATCTTACTGGTAATCTCTGAATATCGCCTCTTGTGATGCTCGAACTTGAGTCTTCATAAACGTCAATGTAATATCCATTCCAACCATTTCCAATTCTGAAATAGAGATATTTTCCATTTTGTTGCGTAGACCATTTGTTAGCGAATGAATTATTTCGGTAGATATCCAAATTCCAACTATTCGTCCCAAATATCTTCAAAGACGCATCCGTCAACGTGGCAACGCCTTCCGCGGTTAATGCAGAGCCATCCTTGGTGGAAACTTTTAATTTCCATATTTCCCGTTCGCCTGGTCGCAAAATTGTTCTTTCGGTTTCTAGTTGGATATCCAAGTTTTTTAATTGATCAAATGGCACATTGACTTCCGCTTGCGCTACTAAAAATGCGCCATTTGTTACTGACCGAACCAACATCGTGATTCCACCTAAATCGGCATATTGCAATTTGTAGTTGATGGTTTTACGTCCTTTGATTTTCGTTGTTTTTTGAAATATCAATTCGTCTCCGCGATAAAGCTCGATATTCGCATTCAATTTTTGAAAAGAAGAACCAATGACGAAAGAAATCTCCTCACCTACTTTTGCACTTTTGGCGCTCGTCATGATCCAAATTTGACTGTTGTGCTGATTCTTTTTGCTCTTGACAGAAATGTTATTGAATGTCGCGATGTATGGATTGGTGTTTCCATCTTGCAATGAATTAGAATCCAAATCATCAGCAATCAATCTCACTTGATACGTTCCCGAATTGTCGTTTGTTAAATCATTCACTGAAATACTGTCACCAGCTTTTACCGTAAGTGATTTCAATTTTTGGTAATTCAAATATTCTTCTTCCTTCCCATAGATAGCATTGGTAAATAGTTTATTAAATGCTGTCTCACTAAAATCGTGAAATTCTGTTGGCTCGTAAAAATGGAAAACAGCTTTTGCCTTCGGATTACTTTTCCAAAGTTCGATGTTCACCGTTTTTGTTTTATCCGTTGAATCTGCATTAACCAGCGAAACCATTCCATATTCGTTACTCGTTGACAATGCATTTGAAGGAAAATTCACCGTCCATTCAGCTTTCGTTTTTCCGATAAAAATACTGTTCGACACCTCTTGTGTTTCACCCGCTAAACTCGTTGCAGCAATCGAATAACTGAAATTAGATCCATAACGAGAATCGGTACTTTTCGCTTTAAATACGAATGAAAATTCTCCTTGAGAATCAGAACTAATAACCGTGTCTAAAACAACGGTCTCCGCTTGATTGGATCTTCTCCAATACGAATACGAAGATTCCACTTTGACATGCAGTTTCACATCTTTCAATCCAAAACCAGAATAAGCTTTTACATTTCCAGAAACTTTCACTTCGTCATTCAACTGATACACTTTCTTTTCAAAGTCAGCTGTGACTTCAAAAGAAGGCCGTTTGTATTCTTCTACGCTGAAATAGGCTGTTTCAACATATAAGTTTTTTGAATCGTTAATCTCAAAAGAACCGGGGAGGAATCCACGCTGTGGCAAATTGAAAAAACCAGAGGCAGTTCCAAATTCGTTTGTTTCAACTTCCATTTTTCCAAATTCAGTTCCATTTCCGTCTTCTAAGATCAAGCTCGTTTTGTATTTCGAAGCGACTTTATAATTCGGAGATTCACCTTCGTACGCATAGAATTTAAAATATACTTTTTGTCCCGGTCGATAAATCGCTCGGTCGGTAATAATCTTGGAGTTAATTGATTTTTTTTGTTCAGCATACCCGTTATAAATATAGGAATAACCAACAACGCTATCGTTTTTGTGCACAATCAGCCAGCTCGTGCTAAACGTTGAAGTCGTGGTAAACATTCCTTTCGAATCTGTTTTTCCAAGTAAAATAGCTTTGTCAGCATTGTTTTTTCGATTGTTTAACTTATCGTAGATTGAAATGCCGGACAAGGGTAAACCGCTTTTAGAATCTTGAACTAACCACGTAATCTTCTGACCATCCACACGAGTTGAAACCGATAAATTACTGAAATCGATTTCAGCATAGGCAAAACTATTGTTCATCAGAATGGTATCCATTTCCAAAGTTTTGTAAAGATTTTCTTTGGTATCCGCAAGCGCAATCACGTATTTACCTGTTTTTTTTAAAGCAGGAATGATAAAATCTTTGCTGTGTAAATTATATTCACCATTGATTTCCAAATTAAGTTCTTGTTCATAAACCGATGACAAGGTGTAATTTTTGAGGTTGTTATATCTGTATTTATCATTTTTGACCTCATCAACGTGAAAAACAATTACGTATGCTTTTGGAATGTTCTTATAATTAACCGTCAACAACCCTGTTTTACTGACCAAGTTCTGATGCTGATAATTGATTTTCATTTTTTTGGAATCAATCATCGTTAACCTCAATTTCGCAATATCGGCATATAGCGATTTAGGATACATTTGCAGTGCATTCTGAATCACCTCATACTCTTTGCGTTTCTGATCTTTTGCGCTCGGATTCGTTTTCCAATGGTATAGATTTCTAGCATCAGAAGCCATCACTTCAGATTCTCTTAAATACACTGCTAAAACTGCAGGATGCTGATCGAATTTATTTAAAAACTCAATGCGAAATTCTTGCAGCGATTTTAAATACGCGTCAGTTCTCGTCGGATTAGGAACTGCTTCCAGTATATTATGTACGTATGCCATGCGATACAATCGCCAATTTACATAGGCATACGCTTCTTTTTTCTCCCAATTCATCAACTCCATTTGGGAAAAAAGTGCAAGGATTTCATTTTCAGACTGATTTGAGAAAGATTGACTCGACCCAAACATCGCTGTAGCATTTCTACCCTGAATTTCAGCCCAACTGTGATCTTGATTTTGCCTTAAATAATTCAGATACGAACGCACAAAGAAATCAGACAAGCTTGGCGTTTCCGCGTAATAAAGCTCGGAATTGCCTAATTGAAAATCTTTTAATTGTAAGGTTAAAAATGCTGGGGCTGGAACAACCGAAAGCTTGTGGTGATTTCTGATAATATCTTGCTGAAGATCAACTTGTGTATTCGTGAAAATTACTTCCTTCCCGTTTAGGAAACACGTGACGTGGAAATCGCCATCGTAATCGTATAGATTCCAAGCATACCTCGCAGAACCCAACTGATTGGCTAAGAAATTATGCAACATGTTAGTATATGGAGCCTTTGCTTTCACTGCCAGCACTTCGAAGTTCTCCAAGATTTGATGCTTCTGATCATTTTCTAGTAAAGAATTCGAAATTGAAGCAGTGTACTCCGATAATGCTTTGTAAAAATCCTCCACATAACCATCCTTCATTGAGTTTGCAATTACGCTATCTAAAAACTTTACTTCGTCTTGCGGTAATCCGCGGTTACGCAAATCTTGAAAATGATCCCAAGGCATAATTTGAGGTGCTGAACGAAGGTCTAACTTTTGTGCGGCAACATTATTTGCCAAAAATGAAAAACATATAATAATGAAAACGAGTATTTTAAACATATCGGATATTTTAATCTGAAAATAATCAATTTAATTTGCGATTCAGTACGAATGAAGCGCAAACTAAATACACTCAAAATTAAACAAAAACAATGCTAAGAATAATTTAATCGTCGCTTTATTGCAAGAATCATTCTGTTTAACCATTGTGCTACTGTTCCTATTAACCTGAGTTCGATTGTAAAATTGAGATTTATATTTCAATGAATGCGTATAATACGAGGAATTTTAAATAAAAAATAGTGGACTATTTTTATTTAAAATGACGAAGTAGGATGCTATTCATTGGAAAGCTGAACAAAGAGGATTTTGAATAGTTTATTATAATCTTATAATCAGCGATATAAATTCGATGGGAGAATCGAACTCAGGTTATTACAACGAAAACCGTTTATCATTTAGTATTACCGCCTATCATTCTAGTTGATTTTATTATAGGATTTAACATAAATTTACAAGAGAAGCAGAGGTCGCTGCAAAAAAAGTAAACTGACACCGTCAACTAAGCTTAATACTTTTTGATTAAGCACAACTACTAACTACTTATTGAAAACCGCTTGAAAGTGCGGTTTTTTTATTTCAAAATTTTTCGCACAAAAAAAGGCTGTCTAGAACAGACAACCTCTTTTATGTTACATCGATTAAAATTTTCGACAATCACCTCATCGAATAGTTTTCATCATCCGAAAGGTAAATTGGTTTTAGTTGTTTGTCAAGTATTCTGCAACACCTTCAAAACTCGCTGTCATTCCTTCAGAACCTTTCGTCCAGTTTGCAGGACAAACTTCACCATTTTCTTCGAAGAATTGTAAAGCATCTACCATGCGAAGTGCTTCGTCAACGTTTCTTCCAAGTGGCAAGTGGTTGATCAATTGGTGCATCACGATACCTTCTTTGTCAATTAAGAACAAACCGCGGTAAGCGATCATTGGTCCATTTGCAACCAATCTTCCTTCCGTGTCGTAATCATACTCACCAGCTAAAACACCGTAAGATTCAGAAATTGTTTTAGAAGTATCTGCGATGATTGGGTATTTAACACCTTCAATACCACCTTTCGTTTTTGGCATTTGCAACCAACTCCAGTGAGACTCTTCTGTATCTGTTGAACAAGCGATCAACTTCACACCTCTTGCTTCAAACTCAGCTAATTTTTCTTGAAAAGCATGCAATTCAGAAGGACAAACAAATGTGAAATCCTTTGGGTAGAAAAACAATACAACGTGGTTTTTACCAATGTACTGATCCAATGAAAAATTTTCAACGATTTCATTTCCGTTAATTACTGCTGCTGCCGAAAAAGACGGCGCTTTTTTACCTACTAATACACTCATTGTTTTTATTAATTTATGGTTTTGTTATTAAATAATCACTTTAATTCTTCTAATCTTGAAACTAAATTCAATGCGTCAATTCTTTCCACTTGACCTTACAAAAATAGTCATTTTTAAACATTAAAAATTCAAATCACTCCATTCAATTCCCAAAGCTTTTGCAACTCCTTTTCCATAATTCGGATCTGCTTGATAGCAATTTGAAATGTGTCTTTCCTGAATAAATCTTTCCGCTCCACCAACTTCAGCTGCTGTGTTTTCAAATAAAACCTGCTGTTGTTCTGGCGACATAATTCGAAACAAATTTCCTGGTTGTGTGAAATAATCTTCATCTTCCCGGTGGTCATAATGAAAAGCCATTCCTTCAATTTCCATTCCTGGTTCAGCAAATTCTTTTTGTTCTTGCCATTGTCCGTAACTGTTTGGTTCGTAGTGAATCGTAGACCCTTCGTTTCCATCAACACGCATTGCACCATCGCGGTGATAGTTATGGTAAGGACATTTTGGTTGGTTTACTGGAATTTGATAATGATTCACACCAAGGCGATATCGCTGTGCATCTCCGTAGGAAAACAAACGACCTTGCAACATTCGATCAGGAGAGAAACCAATTCCTGGAACTACATTCGCTGGATTGAAAGCCGCTTGTTCCACATCTGCAAAATAATTTTCTGGATTTCTGTTTAATTCAAAAAAACCAACATCCATTAATGGATAATCGCCGTGTGGCCAAATTTTCGTTAAGTCAAAAGGATCAAAACGATAATCTTTCGCTTCTGCTTCTGGCATAATTTGAATTTTCAAATTCCATCTTGGGAAATCCTTATTTTCAATCGCTTCAAATAAATCTCTTTGATTACTTTCTCTATCGTTCGCAATGATTGCAGCTGCTTCTTGATTGGTCAAATTCTCAATTCCCTGTTGGGTTCTGAAATGAAATTTTACCCAAAAGCGCTCATTTTTAGCATTGATAAAACTAAATGTGTGACTTCCAAATCCGTGCATGTGTCTGTATGATTTTGGAATTCCTCGATCACTCATCACAATGGTTACTTGGTGAAGCGCTTCTGGCAATAAAGTCCAGAAATCCCAATTGTGGTTTGCACTTCTCATATTCGTTTTCGGATCGCGTTTCACAGCTTTGTTTAAATCTGTAAATTTATAAGGATCTTTCATAAAGAATACTGGTGTATTGTTTCCTGCTAAATCCCAATTTCCTTCTTCGGTGTAGAATTTAAGTGCAAAGCCACGAATATCTCTTTCTGCATCGGCAGCACCACGCTCACCAGCAACTGTTGAGAAACGAGCAAACATCTCCGTCTTTTTTCCAATCTCTGAAAAAATCTTTGCTTTGGTGTACTTAGTAATGTCGTGCGTCACAGTAAATGTTCCAAATGCACCGGAACCTTTAGCGTGCATTCTTCTTTCAGGAATTACTTCACGATCAAAATGGGCTAGTTTTTCCAAAAACCAAAAGTCTTCTAGCAACATTGGGCCTCTTCTTCCAGCCGTTTTCACATTCTGATTTTCGGCAATCGGCCTACCAGAAACGGATGTTAATTTTTTCTTTTCTTCTTCTTTCATTTCAATTTTGTTTAGGTTAAATTTCAATTTTTGAATGGTATTCTCAAGCTAATTTCACAACTTATCTTTTCAACCAAGCAGAGAACATCCAATTGGTTTTCTCTTTTTCACGAATTAAATCACTCATCATCGCGTTGGTTCCTTCGTCGTTTTTATCACCTGATAAATCCAATACTTTTCGCTCCAAATCCAACAAAGTATTTTGAGCAGTTAAGATGTATTCCATTCCTATTTTTCCGTCAGAAATTAATTTGTTTTCTTTGATCAAACTGTTGGCGATGTAATCTTCCATTCGGTGCATCGGAGTTGAATCCAAGGTTAAAAGTCTTTCCGCTAAATCGTCAATAATTACCTGTGTTCTGGTATACAATTCTTCATACTTCAAATGAAGTTCGAAAAAATTAGATCCTTTCACATTCCAATGCAAAGCACGCAAGTTTTGATAGTGGATTTGATAAGTAGCTAATAGATTATTTAATTTATCGATTAATTTATTTTGATTTTCCATATCTTTTGATTTTAAACAAATATAAGAAATTTTACCTATCAATTATATTGATTAACTTTATAGTTTAATTGAAAAAATCTATATGTTATCTGTACAGCAAATTCAATACATCTTGGCATTATCCGAGCATCAAAATTTCAGCCGAGCAGCCGAATCGTGTTTTGTCACACAACCTACTTTATCGATGCAAATAAAAAAAGCGGAAGAAATTGTGGGGTTTGTAATATTTGACCGAAGTAGATCGCCGCTAGAAATGACCAGTAAAGGAAAAGAATTACTTACCATCATTCAAGAGATTATGAATGATTTTGAGAAAATTGAACGCTTGAAACAACAATTAGAAGGCAATTATTTAGAAGAAATCCGAATTGGAATTATCCCAACGGTTGCTGCATATCTGATTCCCACATTATTCAAACACTTTGCAGAAATATTACCAGACGTTCGTCTGATTTTAGAAGAGCGGAAATCGGAAGACATTCTGGAAGACATCCAAAACAAACGAATTGATTTTGGAATCATGGCCGGACCAATCACACAAGTGAATTTGAAAACTATTCATTTATATACGGAAGAAATAAAAGCTTACTATCCCAGTTCTAAAAATGAAACGGTCAAAGCCGAAGAACTTTTAAAAATTCAACCTTGGTTGCTCAACAAAGGAAATTGTCTACGAACCCAAATGGTGAATTTTTGCGAATTGAATCAAGATGAAAACCAATGGAGTTACGAAGGTGGAAATTTAGAAATGCTAGTTCGCATGGTAAAACTCAATGGCGGATACACCTTAATACCTCATCACTACGAACAGATTTTAGAATTGGACCCAGAACATGAATTCAAAACAATTCTTTCAGCAGAACAAAAAATCCCAGTTCGAAATATCATTGGAATAAGTCAAAACAGAAATTACAAATGGAAATCCATTGAGAAGATTATTCATGAAATTCAACACCAGTTTCCGTTTACCTCCAATCGAAAGTTTGATGTTTTGAATTGGAAATAGAAGAAAATGTAAATAGCTTACCGTTAGGAACATTCCATATAATTGACTATATTTGTACCAAGTTGGTACACAAAAAAATAGATGTATGTTAGTGATTAGCAGTAGAGAATTTAGGCAGAATCAAAAGGAGTATTTTGAGAGAGTCGATAAAGGAGAACGCATTATTGTTCAGCGAGGAAAAGATAAGTCATATCTTTTAACTCCTGTCACCGAAGATGATTTGTACTTCAATTCTACCATACTAGATAGAATCAAACAAGGTCTTTCAGAAATTCAAAAAGGAGAAACTAAAAAAATTAATAGCTCTGAAGAAATTAAAGAATTGCTTGGTTTATGATTTTCCAACTTGAATTCACAAAATCTGCGTTGGAAGATATCGAACAACTCAAGAAATCTGGAGACAAATCAACTTTAAAAAAGCTTGAAAAATTACTCAATGAGTTAAGAGAGCATCCAACAACAGGAACAGGACAACCAGAAGCTTTGAAATACAAAATGGAGGGTTTGTATTCTCGCAGAATTAATCAAAAACATCGATTAGTGTACTCTATAAAACTAGAAATTGTGACCGTTTACATATTAAGCGCTTACAAACACTACGGAGATAAGTAACGACTTGCATTCTCTAAACAGATAAACAATACAGAATATGAAATTCGGCACAAAAGCAATTCACGCAGGCGCAAATCCAGACCCATCAACTGGCGCAATTATGACGCCTATTTTCCAAACATCAACTTATGTTCAGGAAGCACCTGGCGTGAACAAAGGATATGGTTATGGTCGTGGACAAAATCCAACGCGTGATGCCTTGCAAGAAAACATCGCTGCTTTGGAAAATGGAAAACACGCACTTTGTTTTTCAAGCGGAATGGCTGCAACAGATGCTGTTCTTCGCATGTTAAAGCCAGGTGATGAAGTCATTACAGGAGACGACATTTACGGTGGTTCGTATCGTTTGTTTGTAAACATGTACGAACCGATGGGAATTAAATTTCATTTTGTCGATTTAACAGATGCTGAAAACATTCAACCACATATCACGACAAATACCAAAATGATTTGGGTTGAAACGCCTACCAATCCAACGATGCAAATTGTGGACATTGCAGCTTGTGCTGAAATTGCAAAAGCGAAAGACTTACTGTTTGTGGTTGACAATACGTTTGCATCTCCATACTTACAAAATCCGTTGGATTTGGGAGCTGATATCGTGATGCATTCCGCAACCAAATACTTGGGCGGACACAGTGATGTAATTATGGGTGCTTTAATTTGCAATCGTGATGAATTGTTCAAAAAGCTGTATTTTATTCTTAATTCCTGCGGTTCAAATCCGGGTCCGATGGATAGCTTTTTAGTGATGCGTGGAATCAAAACGCTGCATTTGCGAATGGAAAGACATTGTTTCAATGGAAGAAAAGTTGCTGAATATTTAAAAAATCATCCAAAGATTGACATCGTTTATTGGCCGGGATTCCCCGATCATAAAAATCACGAAGTTGCGAAAAGACAAATGCGCGATTTCGGCGGAATGGTTTCGATTGTCTTGAAAGATAAATCGATTGAGAATACTTTTAAAGTCGCTTCGTCTTTCCAAGTATTCTCCTTGGCAGAATCTTTGGGCGGTGTTGAATCCTTGATTAATCATCCAGCGACGATGACACATGGTTCCGTTCCGAAGGAAGATCGAGAACGCGTTGGCGTGGTGGATAATATGCTGAGATTGAGTGTTGGCGTGGAAGATTATGAAGATTTGATTGCGGATTTGGAGAATGCGCTGAAGGAATTGAATTAGATCTGATGATTAAACTGACGCAGATAATTAAGTAAAAGATTTCACCCTTTCAGGGCTGAGAGAATTGGATCTTGTTCAACATAGTCCTGCAGACTATGTTGGGTGATTTTACCCTTTCAGGGCAAGAAAGAAGAAAAAAGTCCTGAAAGGACGTCATATACTAACGATGGGCATAGCCCGTCCAAAGGAACTAATTCAAGCGCTGAAAGTGCGAAATATCATTCGCACAATTATCTCTTAATAAACAAGGTTTTCTCATTGGCAGAATCGTTAGGTGGCGTTGAATCCTTGATTAATCATCCTGCAACAATGACGCATGGTTCGGTACCGAAAGAAGATCGGGAACGTGTTGGTTTTGAGGATAATCTGCTAAGACTGAGTGTTGGCGTGGAAGATTATGAAGATTTGATTGCGGATTTGGAGAATGCGCTGAAGGAATTGAATTAGATCTGATGATTAAACTGACGTAGATAATTAAGTAAAAGATTTCACCCTTTCAGGGCTGAGAGAATTGGATCTTGTTCAACATAGTCCTGCAGACTATGTTGGGTGATTTTACCCTTTCAGGGCAAGAAAGAAGAAAAAAGTCCTGAAAGGACGTCATATACTAACGATGGGCATAGCCCGTCCAAAGGAACTAATTCAAGCGCTGAAAGTGCGAAATATCATTCGCACAATTATCTCTTAATAAACAAGGTTTTCTCATTGGCAGAATCGTTAGGTGGCGTTGAATCCTTGATTAATCATCCTGCAACAATGACGCATGGTTCGGTACCGAAAGAAGATCGGGAACGTGTTGGTTTTGAATATAATCTGCTAAGACTGAGTGTTGGCGTGGAAGATTATGAAGATTTGATTGTGGATTTGGAGAATGCGTTGAAGGAATCGAAGTGAATTGTCTTTCATCGGAATGATTTACGGTAGATGATAATATCCGAAAATATTCCACCCTTTCAGGGCTGAGAAAAAATAGAATATTAATACACATAGGGCTTCACCCTACGTTGGGAGATTATACCCTTTCAGGGATTGGGACATTAAAAAGTAATTAAGTTTATGTGCTCGATATAAAGCTACTTGCGAATGTATGGCATAGTTTACAGTTCAGAAACAAATATGCAGACACTTGATAATTGTCCCGAAGGGACAAAATCTATCAATAACAGGTATCGCCCATTGTATGAACAACATATATATCGAAAGCTTAAAAAAGTCCTGAAAGGATTTAATCTATCAACGATGGGCATCGCCCATCGTATAAACAGCAAAAAGATCACAAGCGCTGAAAGTGCGACATAAAAACCCGCAATAAACTCTTTTCATCGCAAAAAATAATATTCTTACTTCTGCCCTAATCGATATTCCAATAACAACTTTTCTAACGTCATATCCTCTTCCTTAAATATCCTAGATTTGAATTCTACATCCAATTTCTCTAAAAGGCGTATCATGTTAAATCCTGTTGCGTAGCAATATTTTGTTTTATTGGTGAGATAAATCCATTCCGCTTTTTGAAAATCAAAATCTTTGAATTCTTTGTAGTTTTTGAAGGATTTGTCAGAATCGATTTTCTTGTTCTTCCTGCTATTAGAAGAAAACAATTTATACAATTCAATCTCAACATATCTAGCGCTACCTTCCATGGTTTCGTAGATACTTTCAACTTGCGCGAGATCAATTTTTAAGCTTTCATTTGTTTTTAATCTTCTTTCGCTTCTTGATGCGAAAAACGAGTCGATTAATTGAAGACTCGCATTGGAGTTCTTAGCTTCAATCGCCTCCAGCAAAAAGTTATTTTCAGTATCAATAGCTGTTTTAAACCACGAATTTGATTTGTAAATTCGAGATAAACTATCCTGCCTGAAGTACGAAATCGAATTTTGAATGTGATTCTGATAATTCAAATGTTTGAATTGAAATCCATGAAAATATTCGTGAAGAACCATAGTCGACCACATTTCGGTTGAATTTACGTCTTCAATGTTCTTCTTTACAATCTCAAAACTACTCGCATGCATTACAGGCGATTTATACTCATCGGAATCAACAGTATAATCAATACTGGTTTCCATGTGAAAGGCAATACTATCCAGAAGTTGGGACTTATAAATCTTAACTTGACTCTTTTCAAATATTAATTTCGGATTAAATTTTTCAAGAATTATATCCGTTGGATTCACAAAATAATATGCCGATTCTGTATAGTAAATAAGCGGTAAATCAAACTGAGAATCGTTAAATCCATCCCAAATCTTTTCATTAATGCGACTTTTCAAATCAACCAAAAATTCAACTCGATCTATAACAACCTGTTCTTGTTTATCCAACTTTTCCGCGCAAGCAGAAAGCAAAACAATACTCAAAAAAACAAGTCGCATCATACTTTCATCTTTTAGTCATCCCGATACCACAACACATCATCCGATAGCTATCGGAAACAACTAACAATTATCTTATGTAGCCTTTCAACAACAACAATTTCGCAATCTGAACCGTATTGGTCGCAGCGCCTTTTCTTAAGTTATCTGCAACAATCCATAAATTCAAGGTATTATCCTGACTCTCATCTCTTCGGATTCTTCCCACAAAAACGGCATCTTTTCCTTCTGCATATTTCGGCATTGGATAGGAATTTGTTGTTGGATCATCTTTCAAAACTACTCCTGGACTGACGTGAAATAATTTGCGAATATCGCCTAATTCAAAATCGGCATTCATTTCAATGTTTACAGATTCTGAATGTCCGCCTACAACTGGCACCCGAACTGCAGTTGCTGTAACGCGAATGGCAGGATCTAATATCTTTTTGGTTTCTTCCACCAATTTCATTTCTTCTTTGGTGTATCCGTTTTCTAAAAACACATCGCAGTGCGGAATACAATTTTTATCGATTGGATATCCGTAAGCCATTTCACCCACAATTCCAGCACGTTCGTTGTCCATTTGCGCAACGGCTTTTACGCCAGTTCCAGTAACCGATTGATAGGTAGAAATTACGACACGTTTTACACCATATTTTTTGTGTAAAGGCGCTAAAATCAACATCAACTGAACCGTGCTACAATTTGGATTAGCGATGATTCGATCTTCAGCAGTTAAGCTATCGCCGTTAATTTCTGGAACAATTAATTTCTTGCTTGGATCCATTCTCCACGCCGAACTGTTGTCGATAACATACGTACCAACTTCTGCAAATTTCGGCGCCCATTCCAAAGAAGTTTCACCGCCTGCAGAGAAAATAGCTAAATCTGGCTTCATCGATAGGGCAGTTTCCAAATTCACAACTTGATATTCGTTGGTGCCAAACTCAATGATTTTTCCAACCGATTTTTCAGTAGCTACTGGTATAATTTCAGTTACGGGAAAACTTTGTTCGCGCAAAACTTTCATCACCAATTCGCCAACTAATCCAGTGGCTCCTACAATTGCTATTCTCATAATCCATTCATTTTTATCTTGTTTTCAACACGAAAAGCACTTCTGTTTGAAAACAATGATTTTTTACAATTCAAAATTACTATATTTAAAGTCTTAATGTCAACTTACTATGAAAGACTTTCTAAACATTCTCTTTTTAATTCTTCCAATTTTATCGTTTTCACAAATATCTGATGATTTTATGGATGGTGATTTCAGCAACAATCCAACTTGGAATGGAACTATAAATCATTTTGTTGTGAATCCTACGTTTCAAGTGCAAACAGACACTACAGCAACTACGGTTTCTTACCTTGCCACACCACATCTTCTCACTGATTTATCCAATAAAGAATGGAAATTTTACTCAAAAATGACATTCGCTGGTTCTGCAAGCAATTATGTAAGAATCTATTTAACTGCTGATAATCAAAACTTAATCTCTGCGATGAATGGCTATTACATTCAATTGGGAGAAGCTTTGGCAACTGATGCTGTTCGTCTTTTTAAATTGGTTAATGGAGTTTCGACTCAAATTTGCGCCAGTCCCGACGGAACCATCGCTACTTCAGCAAACATCGGTGTTCGTATTTTACGCTCTTCATTAGGAAATTGGCAGCTTTTTGTTGACTTCACAGGTGGTGAAAATTACATCTTACAAGGCTCAGGAACAGATGCTTCATCCCTTCTTGGAACTCATTTTGGCCTTTTAGCAAAATACACTTCTGGAAATAGTAAAAAAGTGTTTTTCGACAAGGTCTTTGTTGGAGATGAAATCGTTGATATAACGCCTCCTGATTTAATCAGTTCGACCGTAATTTCTGCTACAGAAGTTGATTTAGTTTTTTCTGAAGATGTGGAAGAAACATCCATTCAAAATACCACCAATTATACCTTCACACCTGCGTTAAACCTCGTTTCTGCAACGCGAGATGTACTTAACTTTTCGAAAGTAAAACTGACATTTGGAACTCCTATATCCAACGGAATCACGCATCAATTTACGATTAATAATGTTACTGATTTGTCTAACAATTCTAATTCTGTGAATGGAAATTTTGTTTTTATGGTTGCAGAAATACCACTTCCAGGAGATGTAATTATCACCGAATTTATGGCAGATCCAAGTCCAGTAATTGGATTACCTGAATTAGAATTTGTGGAAATTTATAATAAGTCAACCAAATATTTCAACCTAACTGGATGGAAATTAGGCGACAATGCAACAGAAGGAACCATTACCAGCGGATGGCTCGCTCCAGGCGAATACAAGGTTTTGTGCGCAGCAGCCAGCGTAGCTCAATTTCCTGGATCCATTGCAGTCACAAGTTTTCCAAGTTTAAATAATGCAACAGATGATGTCGTGCTTAAAAATCCAGCTGGAAATATCTTGGATAAAATCACCTATTTCGACACGTGGTATCGCGATGAAATCAAAAAACAAGGTGGATATACCTTGGAACGAATTAATCCAAATCATCCCTGTTCGGATTTTAGCAATTGGATTGCCAGCAATGATCCAATCGGTGGAACGCCAGGAACTCAAAACTCAGTTAACGATCTTACACCAGATACTTCACCACTTCAAATCACAGAAACACTGGTGATTGAACCAAACGGATTGGAATTGAGTTTCAACAAAGGATTAGACTCTTTGAGTATTTTCAACGCAATCTATACGTTTACACCAAATTTAACAGTTGATGAAATTGTGGTTACCGAAAGCTATCCAAGAAAAGTCAATTACACTTTCCAAGAGAACATCTTAGCTTCTCAACTGTATCAATTCACCATCAACAACTTGCAAGATTGCTGGACAAATACTACGAACGTAAACGGACAATTTATTATTCCAGACAATCCACTTCCTGGAGATGTAATTATTACCGAATTCATGGCAGATCCTTCACCTGCTATCGGCTTGCCAGAACTAGAATTTGTTGAAATCCATAACAAAAGTAATAAATACTTCAACATCACTGGATGGAAATTGGGCGACAATGCAACTTTCGGAACAATCACCAACGGAACTTTAGCGCCGGGAGAATATAAGATTTTATGCAGCGCAACCAGTGTTCCACAATTTCCGGGATCGATTGCTGTAACCAGTTTTCCGAGTTTAAACAATTCAACAGACGATGTCATTATCAAAAGTGCAGCAGGAATAATTTTAGATAAAATTACCTATTACGATTCTTGGTATCGTGATGATGTGAAAAAACAAGGCGGTTTTTCCTTAGAATTAATCAATCCTAATCATCCGTGTTCAGATGCAAATAATTGGATTGCCAGTAATCATCTCGATGGAGGAACGCCTGGAGCTCAAAATTCGGTTTACAACCTTACACCAAATAGTACCGAACTCAAAATAATAGAAACCAAAGCAACAGCCCCAAACTTTTTGGAAGTTCGCTTCAATAGAGGCTTAGATTCCTTGAGTGTTTTCAGTTCGATTTACACCTTCAATCCAGCACTGACCGTTGATGCAATCACAGTTTCTGAAATCTATCCTAGGAAAATATTAATTCAATTTCAGGAGAATTTACTGGAATCTAAACTATATCAATTCACGATTGAAAACATACAAGATTGTTGGATGAGCAACACCACGCTGAACGGAAAATTCACACTTCCAGAAGCAGTTGCAACAGGAGATTTGATCATCAATGAGGTTTTATTCAACCCAATTACAGGTGGATCGGATTTTGTGGAAATCAGAAATAACTCTAATAAAGTACTGGATTTAAAAGGACTGTATTTAGCGAACATTAAAAATGGCGCCATCGGAAATCAGAAACAAATACCAGTCAATTTTCTACTTCATCCAAATGAATTAGCAGTTGTTACGGCGGATAGTTTATCTCAAATTCAAACCTATCCGATGTCTGTTCCAGGAAGATTCATTCAAATGTCCTTGCCAAGTTACAACACCGATTCTTCAACTGTTTTCTTGTTAAAAGACAGTACTAGCGTTCTCGACCGCGTTAGTTATTCTGCCAAATGGCACTTGAAATTAATTGCCGATGTGAAAGCCAAATCGTTGGAGAAGATTGATCCGTTTGGAGCATCAAACGACAAGAAAAATTGGCATACTGCAGCAGAAGCGGTTGGTTTCGCAACGCCAGGAGCACCGAATTCGCAGTATTCTCCAGCCCAACACAATGGAAATTTTTCGTTGACAAGTACAACAGTTTCGCCAGACAATGATGGTTTTGAAGACGTTCTTCAAATCAACTACGTGATGGAACAAGAAGGAATGGTTGCCAGCGTAAAAATATTTGACGACCGTGGACGATTGATCAAACACCTTTGCAAAAATGAATTGCTGGGAATGGAAGGAAGTTTAATGTGGGATGGCATTACAGAAAGTAATCTGAAAGCCAGTATTGGAACGTATGTTGTGCTCTTTGAAGCTTTCAAAACAGAAGGTGGAGATTTATTTGTTCAGAAGAAAGCGTTTGTTGTTGCTGGGAAATTGTAATCAATGATCAACTTAAAATACGTTAAACGTTTTTCTTTCAGCAACAAGAATTCGGAAGCCAATCAAGCGGTAATTGACAAATTAACTAGGCTTGGTTCTCAATCTCATAAAGAGAATTCCATGCGAATTCATGTTTTCAGAAATGGGACCTTTGAGTTTCCCTATGTACTGACAATAAATCGAAAAGAAATTAATGAAAATGCGGCGATGATAGAAATTATCGTTCGTGTCCAAATCTTTAAGCTGATCATACTAAATGCGTTCTCAGCAGTTCTTGTAAGCGTTTTGTTGTATTTCGCTTTTGAATCTTATTGGGTTTTATTTCCGGCTCTATTCTATTCATTGATTTACTATCAAATAGTCAGAAAAGAAGTATTAAAATTCACGGAAAAATTAGTCAACAGTTGGTTCGAGAAACCGCTTTAAATTTACTTCTTGAAGAAACTCCAACGTGTTTTAAGCGATGTAGCACGGTAATCATCCAACAATTCTGTGATTCCTTTCACAAGTAATTTCTTCTGCAATTTAACGGTGCCTTTTCCCATTTTGTAATCCATTTCATCTTCAAAAATAGGTGTAATTGCCAAGAAGTGAACCGTTTTATCTTCCAGTTTCATTGGAGTCATTTCATTTTTCAAGTATTCTGGATCCAGCATCAACAAATACTTTTGTTTCATCGTATCAGAAAAAACAACTGCCGGATTGTGGTTTGGAATCGTATGTCCGTGTGCAAAGAAAACTCTTTTCTCAACCGCATATCTCGCCAAACGCTGTAACCAATCAAAAATCCATCTATTTTTTGGGTCATCAATTTCCCAATAACTTGGCAAACAAAAATACAATTCGTTGTGCGCTCTTTCCGCTAATTTTTTAGGAACTGGCATCTCAAAATCACGCAAACCATCGGTCATCACAATCGTAATGTTCGATCTTTTATGATGCTTAATTTGAATCAAAGGAAAATTCCCTTCGATTTTCGGCTCAATAATTTCGATGTTCTCAGCACCGAAGCGCTCATTCAGAATTGTATGGAATTGACTCATGGGATAAAGGTAATGGGAATTCTTGGAGTTGGGGTTGAGATACGTGTTATTTTTTTAACGCAAAGGGGCGCAAAGTTTTTCGCGGAGGACGCTAAGGTGTTTAAGACAAGAAGGGACATAGATTGATTGAGATACGTGTTATTTTTTAACGCAAAGAGGCGCAAAGTTTTTCGCGGAGGACGCTAAGGTGTTTAGAAGAAAAATGTGCGTTTAAATGCAGAAAGCGCGAAGTTTTTTCTTGCGAACTCTGCGTCTTCACTTATGCGGCCTTTACGCTTAATTAACACACAATCTTTACTGTAATATTAAAGTCCATTTACTACTCTCTTTACTCCGTGTTTAAGCCAAAGAACATTGAAGTTTATCAATAAACCAAGTTTATAATGACCTAATTTAAGGTAAGTTAACGTTTGAGCGAGATGAATGTCACACAATTCAGAAACACTCTTCAGCTCTATTACAACTTTATTTTCCACTAGCAAATCAATTCTATAACCACATTCTAGCTTAATATCTTCATAAATAATTGGTATGGATTTTTCCTTTTCTACTTGAAGACCTTCTTTCACCAATTTATGATACAGGCATTCTTGATAGGCACTCTCAAGCAATCCAGGTCCGAGGGCACTATGAACTTCTATTGCATATCCTATCACAATTCTAGCTATTTCATTCTCTGTCATTTATCTAATTTAATAAATAATAAGAGATAATACAAAGATATTTTTCACTTTGATGTAATTTATTTTTCAACTGCAAAGTGGCGCAAAGTTTTTGAAGATTATCAAAAGGCCTTTAGCTGTGTGTATCGAGGAAAGGCTGGATGTGGTGCATGCTATTTTTTTAACGCAGAGATGCGAAGGAGTTTTAATACAAGATGGGAAGACTTGATTGAGATACTTGTTATTTTTTAACGCAAAGAGTCGCAAAGTTTTTCGCAGAGGACGCGAAGGAGTCTAGGTGTGTATTGAGGAACAGAAAGGCTGGATGTGGTGCGTGTTATTTTTTTAACGCAGAGATGCGAAGGAGTTTTAATATAAGATGGGAAGACTTGATTGAGATACTTGTTATTTTTTAACGCAAAGAGTCGCAAAGTTTTTCGCAGAGGACGCGAAGGAGTCTAGGTGTGTATTGAGGAACAGAAAGGCTGGATGTGGTGCGTGTTATTTTTTTTTAACGCAGAGATGCGAAGGAGTTTTAATATAAGAAGGGAAGACTTGATTCAGATACGTGTTATTTTTTAACGCAAAGAGTCGCAAAGTTTTTCGCAGAGGACGCTAAGGTGTTTAGAAGAAAAATGTGCGTTTAAATGCAGAAAGCGCGAAGTTTTTTCTTGCGAACTCTGCGTCTTCACCTCTGCGGCCTTTGCGGTTAATTAACACTCAATCTTCGTAGTTAATTTCACCGAACAAAATATATGAAAATGAAATTTGTTTCCTCCCCTCAACTTCATTAACTTTGCAGCTGAAATTGATATGAGTACATCCAAAATTAACATCCGCAACCTTAGTTTTCCCGAGATCAAAGAACAGTTTGAAATCATGGGAGAAAAATCTTTTCGTGCCAAGCAAGTTTACGAATGGTTGTGGCAAAAGAATGCTTCTACTTTTGAAGAAATGTCGAACTTAAGCAAAGACTTGAGAGTCAAAATGGAAGAGCAATTTTTCATTGACAAAATTCAATTGGATGACCAACAAATCAGTTCGGACAGAACCATTAAATGTTCGTTTGAAGTGGAGCCAGGAAAAGTAGTGGAAGGAGTTTTAATTCCAACCAATTCTCGGACCACGGCATGTATTTCTTCGCAAGTTGGTTGTAGTTTGGCATGTACTTTCTGTGCAACTGGAAGGTTAAAATTGATGCGAAACTTGACCGCTGGTGAAATCGTGGATCAAGTGGTTTACTTGAGAGATCAAGCGGAATCGAGATATGGACAACCATTATCCAACATCGTTTATATGGGAATGGGCGAACCGTTGTTGAACTACAAAAACGTTCTTCGTTCCACCGAAATATTGACTTCTACAGAAGGTTTGGGAATTTCTCCACGTAGAATTACCGTTTCAACCGCTGGAATTGCAAAAATGATTCACAAATTGGGCGATGATGAAGTGAAATTCAACCTTGCCGTATCGCTTCATGCTGCCAATGACAAAAAACGCAGTCAGATCATGGAAATAAACGACACCAATGATTTGGAGTCGCTAAAAACTGCTTTGCAACATTTCTATGCCAAAACAGGTTCGCGCGTCACGTATGAATACATTATTTTCAAAGATTTCAACGACGAGTTGGAAGACGCGCAAGAACTAGCAGAATTCTGTAAATGTGTTCCTTGTAAAATCAACATTATAGAATACAATCCAATCGACGAAGGCGAACACAAGCAAGCGGATCCAGTGAAAGTAGATGCATTTGCTCAATATTTAGAAGACCGTAATTTAGTGGTAAACATTCGTCGCAGCCGTGGAAAAGACATCGATGCGGCTTGTGGTCAATTGGCGAATAAGAATAAATCGATTACTCCAGAACAATTAAAATTGAAGAAATAAGGGATTCTGAAATTGATTTTTCAAGGTGATCGGTTTCGCTAAAATGAAATATAGCATCGCCCATGAGAGCACCGAAGGTAATATCTGTTTTAGTAATGCAGGAACTATTGAATTCTATTTCGAAAAACAAGTTGAAATTTTAATTTCTGAAATACTCAAAATTCTTTCAAGATTCAGATTTCGTAAAATTGCAATATCGCACCGCCTATGGCAGCACCGAAGGTAATATGCCGATATACCGATATGGTGATGTTCAAATTATAAAATCTTGTGTCAAAAAATAAAATACACTTTCCATCTCCCAACTAAACCGATTTTCAATAGAGATTCAGATTTCGTAAAATCGCAATATGCCGATTTGCCGATGTTCACAATATCAAATCTTGTGTCAAAAATAAAATACACTTTCAATCTCTCAAATTAACCGATTTTCATTCAGGATTCAAATTTCGTAAAATTGCAATATCGCACCGCCTATGGCAGCACCGAAGGTAATATACCGATTTGCCGATAAAGCGATATAGCGATATTCGATCATCGCATCAATCCATTTGAAAGCGTTCAAATAAAATCTCGCTAAAAATCACTTTATATCCCAACCTCTGACCTTTTCAAAGGAATTAATTCCTTAAGTTTGTTTTCAAGAAAACGGCGATTTACACATTGAAAGCACTACAAACCTATTGGGATTCTTTGGGAAATACATTCATCTTGTTGGCAAAACCCAATTTGTGGATTTACCTTGTTCCTGCGATTTTAATTGGAATCTTTTTTTATGTCTTTGGAAGTTTTTTCCCAGATTCCATTGAAACAATTCATACAGAATCTAACAATTGGTTTTCAAATGCCTTTCGTTCTTCCTTGAATTGGTTGTTGTCTTTTAGCAGTTCAGTAGGCGATTTCATTTATAAATTCATCATTTTGAGTTTATTCTCGCCTTTTAACAGTTTACTTTCTGAAAAAGTTGATAATTCACTAACCGATTCCAAATTTGATGGTGGCGTGCGTTTGATGATTCGAAATTTATTTCGCACGATTGCGATATTAGCCGTTTCAACCGGATTGTACTTGATTGTAATTTTTTGTTGGTGGATTATTTCCAAAATAGTTGGACTCCATTCCGTGGATTCAGTCGTTTACTTTTTTATTTCAGCTTATTTTATCGGGTTTTCTTTCTTTGATTATAGCTTGGAAAGATATGACAAAGGCATTTCGAGTACGATGAAATGGGGGTTTAAAAACAAGATAACGGTGCTGCTTTCGGGCTTGATTTTTAGTTTAATTTGCCTAACTCCCAAAATTGGAATCATCTTCGCGCCATTTTTCGTAACTTTGAATAGTACTTTGGTGTATCTCCAAATCGAAAAGAAATTAAATACGAATCAACGCAACACAAATATAAATTGATGAAGAATTTGTTTGACAACTTTCCAAAATCCTCGAAAGAAGAATGGATTGCCCAATTGACGAAAGAATTAAAAGGTGCCGACTTTGAAAAAAGCATGCACAAGTATGATTCCATCGAGCAATTTGAATACCCAAGCTATTTTCACCATGAAGACCGAACAAAACTAGCGCAAGTTCCTGGGAAATATCCATATACACGCGGAAGTTCAACCAACAACAACGATTGGTTTATCGGAATCGCCTTGAATGCAAACGACGAAAAGTTAGCGAACAAACAAGCTTTGAATCAGTTAAATTCAGGGGTAAATTCCTTGATATTTGATTTAACTGGAAAGAAATTAGTTGACTTGAATGTCTTGTTAGAAGAAGTAAAAGTCGAATTTATCCGCAGCTACTTCGTCGTTGATTCATTTGAAATTCAACACGAAATTTCTGCTTGGTTTGACCGATATCCCGCTGATACCTTTATTGGTTTTTATTTCAATCCTTTGGCGGAAAAACAAGCTTTGAATGTTTCTGCTGATGCGAATAGTTTGCGAATTTTAAACGTTTCCTCCTATGAAGCACAGCAAGCTGGAGCAAACGCCAGTCAACAAATCGCCTTCACGTTAAGTCTAGGAAAAGCTTATTTGGATAAGCAAATCAATGCAGGTTTGAGCATCGACCAAGCATTAGCAAATGTTCATTTCACGATGGGAATTGGCTCCAGTTTTTTAACTGAAATTGCTAAATTCCGAGCGATGCGAACTGTTTGGGCAAAATTGGCTCGGAGTTACAAGCCGCAACATTCTTGCAATGAAATCATGACCATCACGGGAAAAAGTGGTTTCATGAATAAATCTTTAGAAGATCCGTACACCAATTTATTACGTCAAACAACGGAAGCAATGTCGGCTGTGATGGGTGGCGTAGATCACTTGTGGATGCAACCATATAACGCACTTTCAGACGAAGGAATCACCGATTTCTCTCAGAGAATGGCGACCAATATTTCGCTAATTTTAAAGGAAGAATCGTATTTGGATCAAGTAATTGATACCGCTGGTGGAAGTTACGCAATCGAATCGTTGACGGAAACCTTGATCGATAAATCGTGGTCACTTTATGAAGAATTAGCAGTTTTGGGCGGAATCACTGCTCAAGCTGGTGAAACTGCTTTTGGAACTTGGGTTTCTGAAATTGCTGCTATTCGAATTGAAGGTGTTTTAAGTAAAAAACAAACGTTTATTGGAGTCAATAAATTTCCAAATGTGGAGAAATCTCCCTTGAAATGGAAGAGTAATTACAACACGTATTTCGGTTTAAAACCATTGATTCTAGAACAAAAATTTGAAGAATTAAAAGATTCTTGGACTCCTTCTGAAAAAACAATTGACAAAAAAGAAGTTGCTCAAAAAATAAAGATCTCCGCTGAAAGTGAATCTGCACAAAGCGTTCCTTCGTACGAAACAGCTGAGAAAATTGTATTGCAAAACTTTTATCAATCGTTAGATTCAGCTGATTGTGAACAAATTGGTTTTGTATCCGGAATTGCACCATATTTACGTGGTCCCTATGCATCGATGTATTCCATCCGACCGTGGACAATTCGTCAATACGCAGGATTTTCAACAGCTGAAGATTCCAACGCATTTTACAGAAGAAATTTAGCTGCAGGACAAAAAGGTTTATCTGTAGCATTTGATTTAGCAACGCACCGCGGGTATGATTCCGATCACGAGCGCGTAGTTGGAGACGTTGGAAAAGCAGGAGTTGCGATTGATTCCGTTTTGGATATGAAAATTCTTTTCGACCAAATTCCCTTGGATGAAATGTCTGTTTCGATGACGATGAACGGAGCAGTTTTGCCCATTATGGCGTTTTACATCGTTGCTGCTGAAGAACAAGGAGTCGATCAAAAATCATTATCTGGAACGATCCAAAATGACATTTTAAAAGAATTTATGGTTCGTAATACCTACATTTATCCGCCAGAACCATCGATGAAAATCATTTCAGATATTTTTGAATATACGTCTGAAAAAATGCCAAAATTCAATTCGATTTCCATTTCAGGATACCACATGCAAGAAGCGGGAGCAACTGCAGCGATTGAGTTGGCATATACCTTAGCCGATGGTTTGGAATATTTACGTGCCGGAATTAAAGCTGGAATGGACATCGATACGTTTGCTCCAAGATTGAGTTTCTTCTGGGCAATCGGAATGAATCATTTCATGGAAATCGCGAAAATGCGTGCAGGTCGAATGATTTGGTCTAAACTCGTAGCGAAATTCGAGCCAAAAAACGATAAGTCACTGGCATTGAGAACGCACTGTCAGACATCCGGTTGGAGTTTGACCGAGCAAGATCCATTCAACAACGTAGCTAGAACGTGTATCGAAGCATTGGCAGCTGCATTTGGAGGAACACAATCTTTGCACACCAACGCATTGGATGAAGCAATTGCATTACCAACCGATTTCTCTGCGAGAATTGCTAGAAACACCCAAATCTATTTACAAGAAGAAACTGGAATCACATCGATCATCGATCCTTGGGGCGGAAGTTATTACGTTGAGAAACTAACTGAAGAACTGGTTCAAGAAGCTTGGAAATTAATTGAAGAAGTAGAAGAATTAGGTGGAATGGCCAAAGCCATCGAAACTGGAATTCCGAAAATGCGCATCGAAGAAGCTGCTGCTCGCAAGCAAGCAAAAATTGATTCTGGGCGCGACATCATTGTTGGCGTGAACCGATATCAATTGGAAAAAGAAGAACAAATGGATATTTTGGATGTCGATAATGCTAAAGTTCGTGTAGGTCAGATTGAGCGTATCCAACAAATGAAAGCTTCTAGAGATGCTCAAAAAGTAACAGCAAGTTTAGCTAATTTGGAAAAAATTGCTGAAACCGGAGAAGGCAATCTTTTAGAAGCAGCCGTTGAATGTGCAAGAGACAGAGCAACTTTGGGGGAGATTTCATCCGCAATGGAAAAAACATTCAAACGATATAAAGCAACAATTCGCTCCATAAGCGGAGTATATTCTTCAGAATCCATGAACGATAAAGACTTTGAGCAAGCCAAAGAAATGGCGAATCAATTTGCCGAATTAGAAGGAAGAAGACCGAGAATTATGGTTGCCAAAATGGGTCAAGACGGTCACGATCGAGGCGCCAAAGTAATCGCAACTTCTTTCGCAGACATCGGATTTGATGTTGATATTGGTCCATTATTCCAAACTCCTGAAGAAGCAGCAAGACAAGCCGTAGAAAACGACGTGCATGTATTGGGTGTTTCATCTTTGGCTGCAGGACATAAAACATTGGTTCCGCAAGTAATTGCAGCGTTGAAAGAATATGGTCGCGAAGACATCATGGTGATTGCTGGAGGAGTAATTCCACAGCAAGATTATGACTATCTATATGAAGCAGGAGTATTCGGTGTTTTTGGTCCAGGAACGAAAATTTCAAAGTCCGCGATCTCCATTTTAGGACTGTTATTAAAGAGTTTTGAAGAATAATTAAGCGCAGTAAGCCTGCCTTATGTAAATAAATTTTCTTATATTCGGCACAGTTATTGAATTAGAATTACAAAATAATACGATGAATTAAGTCATACTGACAATCGAAAAGCGAAGCAAAAAGCAACACATGACGATTGTATGTGACCTTTAAAAATTTAAATTAAAAACATATGAAAAAATTAATAGCAATAGTTGGATTATTTATCTACACGGCATCTTCTGCATTTGCGCAAGCTCCTGAGTACAACGATTTAATTATTTTATATGCAGATGGTAATTATGCAAAATTAATTCGCGAAGCGGATAAGTACACATCGAAAGATGCAAGTAAGAACGATGCATTGCCTTATTTGTGGTTATCCAAAGGTTTGTTTGCAATTTCACAAGTGGGAGACCGCGACGCGATGTACAAAAATGCATTCAAAGAATCAATTGGTGCATTGGGAAAATTTAGAAAGAAAGACAAACAAGGAACAATTTATGCGGAACACTCAGAATATATTGAGGAAGTGAAAAAATCTATTTTAGAAGGTGTTTACAACGAAGTTGAATCTAAAACTTACCGTAAAGCAATTCCTTTATTGATGTCCTACTACAAAATTATGCCTGATGATTTGGGTGGAAAATACCTAGAAGCAGCTTGTAAATTCCGTGAGAATGATAAAAGTGGTGCCAATTACATTTGGAAAGACACAGATAAAAAACTTCTTGAATTGACCAGTTTAGATGGGATGTCAGAAAACGACAAAAAATTACTTAAAAGAGGTGTTTTAGAAACTGCAGCTTGCTACAAAGACAGTAAACAAGTTGACAAAGCCAACAAAATATTGAATAAAATAGCTCCTTTTTACGAAGGAGATGAGGAGTTCAAAGAAAGATCAAGTGAGATTATGAACTAATCTTTCTCTAAAATTGAAGAAAGCGCTTTATGAAAATAGAGCGCTTTTTTTACGTCTTGGTTTTTATAAACAATCCCATTTTGACAAGATTTTTGGCTGATTGAAATTTGCCTTCTTAAAATTGTTAATTTTAAACCATGGCAAGTGAGAAAGTGAATGTCTTTAAGAGTCCAAGGTTTAAGAAAGTGGTGAAGTTTTTTAGGAATAAATACATCCTAACAATCACCCTATTCACAATTTACGCCTTGTTTTTGGACGATGAAGATGTGTTTTCACTGGTTTCTCACAATCGAAAATTGAGTAAGATTCACGCTGAACAAGTGATTATGGATCAGAAATTGAAAGAAACAACTGCCGTTCTAAAAGACCTGGATCAATCTTCTTCCTTGGAGCGTTTTGCGAGAGAAGAAAAATTATTCAAAAAAGATGATGAAGATATTTTTATCATTTCTTATAAGTAGTCGTTTTTAGACTCATTGATCAAAACAAACTTGCTTCTCCAATAAGCTTAAGTTTATTCTTTCGAATTTAGAATCAGCTAGAAAACAAAAAAGCGACTTACCCTAAATGGACAAGTCGCTTTCTTTATATCGATCAATGGATTTACTTCAAATCCAATGTAATTTGTAATTCTTTCAATTGACTTTCATCCAACGGCGATGGCGCATCAATCATGACGTCTCTCCCTGAGTTGTTTTTCGGGAACGCGATGTAATCACGAATGGAATCGGAACCGTCCATGGTTGCAACCAAACGATCTAATCCGAAAGCCAATCCACCGTGTGGTGGCGCACCAAATTCGAAAGCGTTCATTAAGAAACCAAATTGAGCCAAGGCATCTTCTTTCGAAAAACCAAGTAAGTCAAACATACGCGATTGTAACTCACGGTCGTGAATACGAATTGAACCTCCGCCCAACTCTACTCCGTTCATTGCCAGGTCATATGCATTCGCTCTAATATCTCCTGGAGCGGAATCAATTAAGTGTAAATCTTCTGCTTTTGGAGATGTAAACGGGTGGTGCATTGCGAAAAAGCGCTGACTATCTTCGTCCCATTCCAACAACGGGAAATCCATTACCCACAACGGTTTGAATACATTTGGATTTCTCAACCCTAACTCATCACCCATGTGTAAACGCAATTCGTTCATCTGCTTGCGGGTTTTTTCTAAGGTTCCAGAAAGCACCAATAACAAATCACCTTTTTCAGCATGCGCTAATTTCCCCCAAGCTTGTAAATCTTCTTGAGAGTAGAATTTGTCTACCGATGATTTAATCGTTCCGTCGTTGTTGAATTTTACATAAACCATTCCGCTCGCGCCGATTTGAGGTCTTTTCACCCAATCCGTTAATGCATCTAATTGTTTACGTGTATATTCTGAACAATCTTTTGCGTTGATAGCAATGACAGCTTCGGAGTTATCAAAAATGGAAAATCCTTTGTTTTGAGCTAATTCAGTCAAATAAACAAACTCCAATTCAAAACGAATGTCTGGTTTGTCTGAGCCGTATTTATGCATGGCATCCGCATAGGTCATGCGTGGAAAAGCTCCGTCAAACGTTACGTTTTTAACTTCTTGGAACAAATGTTTGATCATTCCTTCGAAGGTATTCAAGATGTCTTCTTGTTCCACAAACGCCATTTCACAGTCAATTTGCGTGAACTCTGGTTGTCTGTCTGCTCTTAAATCTTCATCTCTAAAACATTTTACAATTTGGTAATAGCGGTCAATTCCCGATACCATCAACAATTGTTTGAATGTTTGCGGCGATTGTGGCAAAGCATAAAACTCACCACCATTCATTCTGCTTGGAACCACGAAATCACGAGCACCTTCTGGTGTCGACTTGATTAAATACGGTGTTTCCACATCCATGAATCCTTCGTTATCCAAATATTTTCTGGTTTCTAAAGCAACTTTGTTACGCAATTTCAATTTTTGCAGAACTGCATTTCTTCTTAAATCCAAGTAACGGTATTTTGCGCGCAGTTCTTCACCACCATCGGTGTCATCTTCAATCGTAAAAGGAGGTGTTTTAGAACCATTTAAAATTCGCAGTGAAGTCACCACGATTTCAACGTCGCCTGTAGGCATATTTTTGTTCTTGCTTGAACGTTCAATGACCGTACCTTCCACTTGAATCACAAACTCTCTTCCTAATTTTCGCGCTTGCATGCATAATTCGGAATTATCTTCCAAGTTGAAAACCAATTGCGTCATTCCATAGCGGTCGCGTAAATCGATGAACGTCATTCCGCCCAAATCTCTGGAACGTTGTACCCATCCTGAAAGTGTAACTGTTTGTTGAATGTTTTCTTGGCGTAATTCGCCGCAAGTATGAGATCTATACATTATTTAGAATTTGTGAATTGCAAAGGTAAGAAATTGAATTTTGAAATTGTTGCTTTGTGCAGAGATTCGAAACAAAAATGAGTTCAAAAAAAATCGGTTTCCGCATAAATTGCGAAAACCGATTTGGATATTCTAATTCGAGCTAAGCTCTTCTTTTTCAATTAAAGATTATAATGACCAGCTTCAATCAAATGTTGCGCGATCAATTGTCTTGCTTCTTTCGGATTGAAAGCTTCCGTTTTTGTGAAACGTTTGATTCCCATCATCATCATTCTAGACTCATCCCCTTCAGCAAATGAATTGATTGCATCTTTCGCTGCTTTCGCAATTTTGTCAGCAACATCGTAGAAATACGTTTTACAGATTGCAATTTGAACTGCAGCTGCTTCAGCACCTTGTTTTTGGATGATTTTATCAACTCTCAACAACAATGATTCCGCTTGGTATGTCCAGATTGCGATATCAGCAATGTTCATCAACACTTCTTGCTCTTTCGCCATGGTTTGCATCAATTTTTGAACCGCTGCACCTGCAACTAAAAGGATGGATTTTTTGAAACCTTCTAAAGCAACATATTCATTTGACAATACACCTTCTTCCACTTCTGGGGTTTCCGGAATACTCATCAATTCACTCGCTACTTTCATCGCTGGTCCCATCAAATCCAATTCGCCTTTCATAGCCCGACGCAAGATCATATCAACCGTCAACATTCTATTGATTTCGTTGGTACCTTCAAAGATTCGATTAATTCTAGAATCACGGTAACCTCTTTCAACATTCGATTCAGCAGAATAACCCATTCCACCTAAAATCTGAACAGCTTCATCAACCACATAATCCAAACATTCTGAACCAGCAACTTTCAATACAGCACATTCCGCAGCAAACTCTTCAATTCCTTTTTAGCTTGCTTTTGTTTTGTCCATTCCGCCTTCGATGAATGCATTTGTAGCATCTGTAATGTTTTGACTCGCACGATATAATGCGGATTCAACTGCGAAAGAACGAATTGCTTGTTCCGCGATTTTATAACGAATTGCACCGTATTTAGAAATCGCTCTTCCGAATTGTTCTCTTTCGTTCGCATATTGGATGGATTCAGTGATTGCCATTTTTGCACCACCTAAAACTCCACCGCCTAATTTAATACGTCCAATGTTAAGGATGTTAATGGCAATTTTAAAACCATTTTGTCTTTCAGAAAGCATGTTTTCAACTGGAACTTTTACGTTGTTGAAGAAAACTTGTCTGGTTGACGAACCTTTAATCCCCATTTTTTTCTCTTCTGGATTCAAAGAAATTCCTTCTGAATCAGCTTCCACTAAAAATGCGGTCAAGTTTTTATCGTCTTCGATTTTCGCGAAAACCGTAAACAAATTTGCAAATCCACCGTTGGTGATCCACATTTTTTGTCCTGTTAAGGAATAATATTTTCCATCTTCCGATAAAACTGCTTTTGTTTTTCCAGAGTTCGCATCTGATCCTGCACTTGGTTCTGTCAAGCAATAAGCTGCTTTCCATTCTCCTGATGCTAATTTAGAAACGTATTTATTTTTTTGTTCTTCATTTCCGTAATACAACAAAGGAAGTGTTCCAATTCCTGTATGCGCACCGTAAGCTACTGAGAAAGAGTGACCTTTACCCAAACGCTCTGTCGCCAACATGTTTGTTTTAAAATCAACACCCATTCCGCCTAATTCTTCAGGAATAGAAAGACTTAACAAACCTAATTCACCTGCTTTTTCAAGTAAACTTGGCATCAAACCTTCTTCCATTTTATCAATGCGATCTAAATTTGGAGTCACTTCTTGCGCGATGAAATCATCACACATTTGACCAATCATTTTTTGCTCTTCCGTCCATTCTTCTGGTGTGAAGATTTGTTCTGGTGTTGTTTTTCGGATGATAAATTCACCTCCTTTGATTGGATTTTTATTAGTTTCTGACATGTCTTTGTGTTTTAAAAGTCTTAATTTTCCGACTAAGGTAAGAAAGTCTTTTTTATTATGCAAGCATATCAATAATTTATTTCTGAAGGAAGATTGTAGAGGGTAGATTAATCCGATAGGGATCGGATTGAAGATTCAGGGACTGTCTCTTGAAAGACGGGCGATGATCAATACTCTTTATAGAAGGTCTTAATTCTTTGCTTTAAATTTGCGCGTTCTGCTACAATTACTTGATAATTCGTTTTCTTAAGTGCTTTTAAATCTTTGATGCTTTTCATAAAATGAAAACTTCTATACGCTATCAATCCAAAAAGCGGGACAATTAAATAATAAATCCAAGCAAAAAGTACCGTGTGTTCGGTAAGGTTAATCAACAACGATTTGAACAGATAAGCGTGCATAAGAATAACCAAAGGAATGTTCCAAATTGCAATTGCTGCCGCGCCTAAAAGTAATTTTACGGAACTCCAAAACACCCTTCTTTTGAAAGATTTCTCAACGAATCGCTTCACCAATATATAAGGAACATACGCATGGAGAAGTCCCAATAAGGTAAAAGGAAGTCCCGAAATGAGTAAAAGTATGTTTCTGAAATTCAAGATTTTTTTATTTTCAGCAAGAAGGAAAATTTGTTTTTCTTGCACCTTCAGTTTCTTTAGATTTTTGAAATAGTTCTCTAAATCTATTTTCAATTGAACCAACTCATTCTTCTGATCTAAGTTTTGTTCGTTCATCCATTTCGCCAACTGACGAGAATTATGCCAACGTTGTTTTAAAGGAATAGCAGGATCTGAATCCGCAGGATGCATTCCATTTCGCAACAAACGCATTACATGTTCGTGGAAAAAGACCCAATTTGCATTTTCAACGTGTGTCAATTGATTTTGTAAATCTTTTTCGATTAAACTCGTCAATTCATTAATGGCTTTGTTGCTATTGGCCTGATATGCTTCCTGATATTCATTTAAACAGATTGATTTTCCATTGGAAACTAGCAAATCACTTCCAAATACATTTGGATCTCCGTAATTGATTCCCAAGGTAGCCATGTAGATTTTTTTCTTCCAACCATTTTTTTCCAAAGCGTCAAATCCCATTCGAACAGCCCCTTTTTTCACCGGCTTTAATCTTCTGATAAATACATCGTCGGTAAAACCTTCTCCAAAAATCAGTAAACCCCTTCCACCAGACAAAACTTTAGCAGTTCTTTCAAAGGTTTCATTGTTTCTCGCTTTCGTATCTTCGCCGTCGTGTTGTCGGTAAATAGGCAACATCTGCGCCTGCCAGAGAATTGGTTTTAAAAGTGGCGTAAAAACATCTGAACGTGTCATGAAAAAAACCGATGGACGTTGCAACGAACCAATAATTAATGGATCCATAAAAGATGCCGCATGATTACTTACGTAAATCGTGCGATTGAAATATTTTTTGGGTTTATTGATAAAAACTTGATTCGGATAAAAAATCCGTAAAGGGTATTTAACAATAATATGAAGAATAAAATATAATAAATGCATGCAATCTAATTTCTTTTAAAACCAAATTCAAAGTTAATGGATTTCTTGAAAATCTCCATTTTAGAGTCCGACGAAGCTTTCCTTCTGCCTAAAAAACTGTTCTTGATCCATTTTCACCAAGTGAACACCAGGAAAATAATAAACCGCAATTTGCTGATAGGAATAACCATAACGTGCCATTCGCATCGCACCTTCCTGACACAAACCAACACCGTGACCGTAGCCACGACCTTGAACTACGACATTTAAACCTTGCGGATACGCATTGAAAAACGTAGATCTCAATCCAAATTCCGCTCTTAAATCTCTCAGCGGAATTCCCAAAGTTGCGCTGTGAAAAAATGCCATTCTTTCTGGCTGATTGAATGAGAAAATGAGCGGTCCGTATATGGAATCATCTATGGGATAATTGTATTTTTTAACTAGAAAATCAGCCCATTTCTGCTGCGGAATAATCTTTTCCCACGTTGCTTGTTTGGTATAAATACAGAATGTGTCTCGAAAAGAATTCAGATACGGAACGTTCGAATTCCAAACATATTCCGCTTCGCTCGTTTGTCCGCCACAATTTGCGTGGAAATAAGCATCAACCAATTGATTATTATCATCCTTCATTACCACATTTTCTGTCGCCAAGACAGCAACTTCAATGGACGGCGTAAAACGAACCATGGAATGATAAGCCTGACAATGAACTCGATCGCACAATGAAAAACCTTCCGCTTGGTGTTTGTTCAAATATTTCAAGGCATACGTTCTGCTCATCAAGGCCTGCACTTTATAATACTCCAACTCTTTTCCACCACCACCTTCAGATTCCACCACGCCAGCAAGATAATTATTCATATCCACCATGTTGACAACCGTCAATCCTTTTTCGCCAGCAGTGATTTCAAAATCGTTTTTGTATTTCCGTTCTTTCACGACCGGTATTTTACCCGACAAAGAAATCGAAAAGCCACTTTTGGTTTCAATCAGGTTTATTTTCTCAAATTCACCGAGCGTTGTAACCCCTTTTTTTAATTCAATTTTGCGATTTCTTTTGATAGTAAGTGTAATAAACTCATTTGGAAGAATTGCACCGAACGAAAGACTATCTCCGAAAATCGAATAACTTCCACCGTTATACGAGAAAACCACCTGCTGTAAATTGTAATCACGCAACACACCAATCCTCATTTGTTGGGCAACCCCAAAAAAGTTAATGCATAGAAATAAAAAAATAGATAACAGTTTCACGCTACAAAAATAAGGTGTTGAACTCGAAAGATAAAGCTGATACTAAATAGTTTTCAACAAGGAACGTGCAACTTTTTTACTTGCTCCGCCTCCGCCCAAGATTTCTCTTAGATCATGATAACTTTCCAAGACTGCTTTTCGCTTGCTTCCACCTTCAATAATCAAGTTTAATTCTTCTCGAATACGGATCTCATTACACTCACTTTGAATCAATTCCACAACGACCTCTCGATCCATGATTAAATTAACCAAAGAAATGTATTTAATTTTAATCAAGTTTTTAGCAATCACATACGATATCGGTGAACCTTTGTAACAAACGACTTCCGGAACATTTAAAAGTGCTGTTTCAAGCGTTGCAGTTCCCGAGGTGACCAATGCAGCTTCCGAAATACCTAAAATGTCGTACGTTGCATTGTGAATAATGCGCATGTTACTCCCTGAAATCAGCGGTGCATAAAATGCTTCGTCTAAGGAAGGCGCTGCTGCGATGATGAATTCATATTGATCCATTCCTTTCAAGGCATTGAGCATAATTGGCAATTTCACATTCACTTCTTGCTTTCTACTTCCAGGTAAAATTGCAATAACAGGTTTATCGCCCAAGTTCCACTTTTCTCTAAATTCCTTCGGGGAAAATTCTTTTTCCTTGTATTGTTCGATGGCATCCAACAAAGGATGTCCAACGTATTCCACCTCAAAATCAAATTTCTTGTAGAAATCTTTTTCAAACGGCAAGATGACAAACATCTCATCTACAAAACGTTTTATTTTATGAACGCGACTTTGCTTCCACGCCCACACTTGTGGAGAAATATAATAGTAAACTCGGATGTTTTGAGCTTTTGCCCATTCTGCAATTCTTAAATTAAATCCTGGATAATCGATCAAAACAATGGCATCCGGCTTAAACGCTAAAATGTCTTTTTTGCAAAACTTTATGTTGGTTAGAATTGTTTTCAGGTTCATCAACACCTCAACAAACCCCATAAAAGCTAATTCCTTGATGTGTTTGACTGGTTTTCCCGCAACATCTTGCATTAGATCACCACCCCAAAAACGAAAATCGATGTTTGGATTTTCCGCTAATAAAGCTTTCATCAAATTAGCACCGTGTAAATCGCCAGAAGCTTCTCCAGCAATGGTGTAGATTTTCAACTTGCGTGAATCCTCAGCCATAACTATGAAAATTTTAAAAAAAGAATCACAAACAAACTAATTACAGTTGCCATTATTATCCCCATTCCAAGGGCAAATTTCTCTCTTCTCATCGAGAGGTGAAACCAAATAAGGTTGGTAATACACGCCAAGGAAAGCATTTGACTTTGAAAAGCTTTCAATTTCACTTCAAAAAACCGAAACCAAACATACGGATCTTTGTAAACTTTGGAGTAAATAAACATGACAATTGGAAGCGAAATAAGCGTCGTAACGATTCCGATTAACAATCCCAAAGTATGTTGTTTTGACCAATTTCTTAAATTCATAAAATTATCTTTTAGATGTTCCAACTGTTTAACTCTGAAACTGCATGGTATGCTGTCATGTCAAATTGTATTGGAACGATGCTTGCGTATCCATTTTCAATTGCCCACAAATCAGTATCTTCTCCTTTGTCGTTGTTCTCAAATTCGCCTGTTAACCAATAATATGGGTTGCCATATTGATCGATTCTTTTATCGAAACTATCATCCCAGAAAGCACGAGCCGCACGACAAATTTTAATTCCTTTGATATCATTTGCAGGAATTTTAGGAATGTTTACGTTTAAACACGTATCCGCAGGAAGTTTATTTTCCAACATCGATTTAATCACGCGTGTTGCAATGTTAATCGCTCCTTCAAAATCAGCATTTGCATCAAAATCAGCCAAAGAAAATCCAACGGAAGGAACTCCTTCGATAGCACCTTCAACCGCTGCAGACATCGTCCCTGAATACAACACATTGGTACTTGTATTTTCCCCGTGATTGATTCCAGAAACAACCAAATCTGGTTTTTGTCCTTGCAATTCATACATCCCCAATTTCACACAATCAACTGGCGTACCTGAACACGTAAACGCTTTTACGCCTTCAAACAACATGTAAGGATAAAGTCGTAAAATATTGTTGACTGTAATCGCATGTCCCATACCTGATTGCGGTTTATCTGGCGCAATGACCAATAAATCTCCGAAAGGTTTTACTGCTTCAATTAAAGATAAAATTCCTTTCGAAAAAATTCCATCGTCGTTGGTAACAAAAATCAAGGGTCTTTTTACTGACATTTAAATGGGCTTTACTATTGGTAAGGTACAAAAATAGTCAAAAAAATCAAAACAAAAGCGTCGCATTTTCCATTAATTAAGCCTTAAAAAACCACCTCATTAGGTGAATATATTCCAGGTTTAAATTGATACTTTTGTATTCTTAATTAATCCTCTTAAAGTATGATTCGATCCGCAATATTCATTCTGTTTCTCTTCAATTTATCTTTCAATTCATTTTCTCAGCAAAAAGAAGCGTATGTGATCTTCAATTCGAAAGGAAAAAAGGTTAGTTATAAACAAATGGAGAAAGCGATTCTCCAAAAGAAATTTGTCTTTTTCGGAGAACTACACAACGACGCGATTGCGCATTGGCTGCAATACGAGCTTTTGACATCGCTCTACAAGAAGCATCAAAAAAATCTAATCGCTGGTTCTGAAATGTATGAGCGTAACCAACAATTTTTCATCAATCAATATTTAAAAGGAGAAATCAACCAAAAACAATTGATGGACACCACCAAACTTTGGTCAAATTTTGAAACAGATTATTTGCCGATGTTGGATTATGCGAAAGAAAATTCCATTCCGTGGATTGCGACCAACACCGTTCGGAAATATGCTTCCTTGGTTTACAAAAAAGGTAGACTTGCATTAGACTCTTTGTCTGACGAGGAGAAAAGACTTTTTGCACCTGCTGATTTTCCCGTTGACCTTACCTTATCGCAATATGACAACCTGCTGAAAGAATTTGCTCACGCTGGGGAAAATTTTGTTTACGCTCAAGCGATCAAAGACGCAACGATGGGAGAAAGCATTGTAAAATCGCTGAACGAAAATTCGGTTTTCTATCATATCAACGGTTCTTATCACTCCGATTTTAAACAAGGAATTATGTGGTATGTCAATTATTATGGCAAATTCGAATACGATGAAATGATTTCCATTTCAACCGTGAATCAGAATAGTCTAAAAAAACTAGACAAAGCGTATCGAGGCAAAGCTGACTTCATCATTTGTACACCCGAAACGATGACGAAGACACACTGATATTTTGTGATGCAACTGTTTATTCGTTTTTAAAACACTTGTTAATCATTTGAACGTAAGGCGTATTATCTAAAGACTTGGACTATATCGCAATATCGGCATATTACCTTCGGTGCTGCCATAGGCGGTGCGATATAGCGATATACCATCCAATTCTTGAAAATCCAAAAAAAAGCGATATTTCCATTAAAAAACGACAAGAACCCTTTCCTTCAAAACAGCTCCGAAAAAGCTCAAATACTTGTATCAATTTCAACCAAAAGCACAACATATCGGCAAATCGGTATATTACCTTCGGTGCTGCCATAGGCGGTGCGATATTGCAACCTAACAGTGAATCCTGAAAAATTAATTTTCAGGAAGAAAATTAGGAAATAAGTTTCAAATCAATTTTACACGACAAAATTTGCAGGACAAAATTTCAAATAAGCCATACCGTTTAAAAGTAAGAAATCGGCAAATCGGCATATTGCAATTTAGCCTCAAATCGGCTTTTTGAAAATTCAATTAGCAAACGAGGTCAATTGCTTGAATGAAACTCCATTTTGTAATGATTCCTTAACATTTGAAAGCTAAAAAAAAGCTGAATTCTACATTTCTTTTGTGTAACTTTGCAAAAAATTAATGTCTAGTAGAAGTGAGTTTCTAATTGTATATCAACTCATTTACTAAAATTACCAGTGTATTTTATGAAAAAAATTGACGATTATCGTAAACTTTTAGGTGCTAATAAAAGTTCAAGCCTAAAAGAATTGAAAACCATTTACCGTAATTTAATGAAAGATTGTCACCCGGACAAATTTCAAAATGATGATCAGGGACAAGAAGAAGCTGAACATAAAAGTAAAGAAATCATTGAAGCATATCACTTCATCGTGAGTATCTCGCCAGAAACTTGGATGAGCTACAAAGAAGAATACACCACTACCATTTCAAGCGTATTAATTGCTGATATCGAATACAAAGGTCAAACTTTGCGAATTGATTATGCAGACGGAAATAGCTATGAATATTTTGATGTTCCAAAAAGTATTTACATCAAATTCATCAATGCAGATTCTCAAAATCGCTATGCGAGAAGAACAATTTGCAACTCTTATGTCTATAGAAAAGTGACTTCGAACTTAGTTCCTGCATAAGCTTTTCATCTTTTTTCTTCTTTAAATTCAAACCATATTTTAAACATGGATCAAACTTTTGGAAAAGCATATAAACTTTGCAGTCAAAAGGCAATTGATGTCATTTTTGAAGATAAAAAAAGCATTCGACAATTTCCATTTGTGATGCATTATCATTTGATGGAACTCCCAACAGAAAAATCTTTTCAAGTTGTTATATCGGCGCCTAAGCGAATTTTTCGCAAGGCGCACGATAGAAACAGGATCAAAAGATTGATGCGCGAGGCTTTTCGGAAAAATAAAATCATTTTAGAGGATTACCTAACAACAAATAACCTACAACTTGCGTTGTTCTTGGTGTACACATCCAAAGACGAACTTTCGTATTCGCTTTTGATGGGGAAAATGGAGCGTTTGCTTTCAAAATTAACCGATGAATTAAAAAATAAACAACATGTTGACTAAATTAACCAAACTCCTTCTTGTTGCCGTTATTTCAACTTTCTCTTTTCAAGTAAAAGCTCAATCCAATGGATTTGAAGTCATTAAAGGACTAGAATTGATGGATATGATTTACCAGCATTTGGACATGTACTACGTGGATGAACCAAAAGCAGGTTCACTTTCTAAAGTAGCAATCGACGCGATGTTGAAAGAGTTGGATCCGTACACGGTATATTATCACGAGTCCAACATGGAGGATTATTTACTGATGACAACCGGACATTATGGAGGAATTGGGTCGATCATTCGAAAAATTGATGATTACATAGTTATTGCTGAGCCGTATGAAGGAAGTCCTTCGCAAAAAGCGGGGATCAAAGCTGGAGATCAGATTATTTCTATCGATGGCAGAACAATGAAAGGTAAGAACAACGATGAAGTTTCTTCTTCCTTGAAAGGTCCAAAAGGTTCAACCATTCAAGTGAAAGTTCTTCGAAATAACAAAGAAGAAATCACTATTCCAATTACCCGAGACGAAATTCAAATTCCGCACATTCCGTATTATGGAATGAAGAATGAAACGGTCGGTTATATCAGTTTGAACACGTTTATGCAACAAACTACTGCTGCAGATGTGAAAGCTGCAATTCTGGATCTGAAATCAAAAGGAATGAAAGAATTGGTCCTGGATTTACGCGGAAACGGTGGAGGTTTATTAATTGAAGCAGTGAAAATTGTGAATTTCTTTGTCAAAAAAGGAACTTTGGTAGTCAATACAAAAGGTCGAGTAGAAGAAGAAAATCGGGTTTATAAAACCATGGAAGAACCTTTGGATTTAAACATTCCTTTGGTTGTTTTAATTGATGAAAGTTCAGCTTCAGCAAGTGAAATTGTTGCAGGAAGTTTACAAGATTTAGATCGTGCCGTGATTATCGGGAACCAATCATTTGGAAAAGGTTTGGTACAAAGAACGTATGATTTAAAATACGGTTCGAAAATGAAATTAACCATCGCTAAATATTATACACCTTCTGGAAGATGTGTTCAACGATTGGAATATTATGACAAAGCAGAAGGTCAACGTCCATCTGAAATTAACGATACCTTAGTGAAGATCTTCAAAACTTCACGTGGACGAGACGTTATTGATGGGAGAGGAATTTTACCAGATCTTGAAATAAAAGAAAAAGAATACAGTCGTTTAACGGCGATGCTTTCATTCAACAACGTGATTTTTGATTTTGCAAGTGATTATTATTTTAGAAATCAAACCATTGCTAATCCAGAATCGTTCACGCTATCCGATGTTGAATATGCGAAGTTTAAAGAAATGGCCATCAAAGATACTTTTGATTATTCTACTGCTTCGGAAGAAATGTTGAAAAGAATGCGTAAAACGGCTGAAGAAGAAGGGTATTTCGACGATGCAAAAGTACAGTACGAAGAATTGATGCAAAAAGTAACGCCTTCGAAAGAACGCGATTTAGAGAAATTTAAAGACGAGATTAAACCGATTTTAGAAAATGAAATTGTTTCTCGCTACTATTATCAAAAAGGTAGAATACTACATTCCTTTCAAAATGACGATTATTTGAAAAAAGCAATTGAAACTTTGAAAGATACCAAAACATACAATGCTATTTTAAAGAATTAGTTTCCATCTGTTCATACCACATTCGCATGTTGAAAAATCGCTTGGGTGATACTAAATTCCATTATCTCGTTTCCCTTGGATACGCTGGTATTGCTATTGGACTCCCGTTATCCAAAGCGATTTTATCCATTTCTCTGGTTTTCTTAATCCTTCTTTTTTTACTTGGCGGAGAAATCAAAACAGTTCTTCAGAAATTGAAAGAACAACCGATTTTGATGTGGTTGTTTGTTTTTTTAGGAATTCATCTTTTGAGTTTTATTTGGTCTGAAGATTTGGTGTTTGCCCTGAAAGATTTAAAAAACAAAATTCCGCTCTATGTTCTTCCTTTACTTTGGGTAATTCATCCACTTAAAACCACAAAAGAATCCAAAATCATCTTGGGATTATTTGTTCTCTCAGTCACCATCACTTCCCTCGTTAATTTTGTGAGCTATGAATTTGGCTGGTTGAACAAAACATACGTTGACATTCGAAGTTTATCTTTATTCATTTCCCACATTCGCTTTGCTTTAATGGTTGCATTTGCAGCTGCAATCGCTTGGTATTATGCCCGAAATACTACGTCGAGTTTCAAATATCTTTTATACCTATTAATTACGTGGTTGATTTTTTACACCTATTATTCGCAAGTACTTAGCGGTGCTTTGGTATTGATTGGCGTATTTATTTTTGTTTTGGTTCGACAAATGTTGCGAGGTGAAAATAAAATTGTATCCAGTTTAATTTTACTTTTTTTACTAGGTGCAAGTATTTTTTTCACCTACGGAATTTGGTTTATTTTTCAGAAACAAGAACTTAAAATCTCACTGACTGATTTACCCATCCAGACCAAAGAAGGGAATTTCTACTATCATCAAACCAACCCATTAATCTTGGAAAATGGATATCCATTAAATTGTTTCATCAATGAGCAAGAACTTAGGAGAGAATGGAATAAACGTTCTTCAATTCCTTTTGATTCTAGCGATAAAAAAGGGCAAGAATTGCGGGAAACCATCAAGCGCTATGTAACTTCAAAAGGATTTCGCAAAGATGCAGTAGGAATTTTGGCTTTGTCGGATCAAGACATCAAAAACATTGAAAATGGAATTCCGACCATCTTGGCTTTGAAAGGAGGAATTATTGGTCGTTTATACAGCTTGAGATATGAATTATTAAACAATGATAACCCGAACGGACAAAGCATTTCACAGCGCATGATTTACTGGAAAACAGGGTTTAAAATTGCCAAGCAAAACTGGCTTTTCGGCATTGGTTCGGGAGACATTCAGCAAGCGTTTCAGAAACAATATGAATTGGACCATTCGCCGTTGGAAATGACTAACCGAAATAGAAGTCACAATCAATTCCTGACTTATTTCATCACCTTTGGAGTATTTGGTTTTCTGCTTTTTTCTTGGATTTTAATCAAAGCTTGGAGCTACTTTAGAGCGCACCATAAGCTCTTGGGAATGCTCTTCTTAATCATCAGTATTCTTTCATTTTTGGTGGAAGACACCTTGGAAACTCAAATGGGAGTCACTTTCTTTGCATTCTTCTTTGGTTATTTTATCAGTGAAAAGAAAGCAGAAGAATAACTTTATTCCGTAAAATAAGTATATTTAAAAACGAAAGCTTACTGCTTTTTGTTCACTTGTTTTACAAATAAAATAGACTGAATTGCCAACAAGATTCCGAAGATGATCAAGGTTGAAAAAGCCCAATAGCGTGTGTCTTCTATTTTACCGAAAATAATTCCAACTAAAAGGAACATCATCACCAGAATTTGCATCGTTGTTAAACCTAAAAAACGCAAAGCAAAGGTATCAGAACCTGGTTTAAGCCCTGGGACAACAATGAGTGTTCCAAGTCCAAACAACACGAATAGAACTCCATCAACGAGCAATGCTTGTGCTAAATTACCGTGTAAAACGTGTGTCGCAACCAGCAATAAATGCAAAACGATTACAAACACCACCGAACTTGCAAATTGTTTAAAAAAAGTAGTTTTCATGTTAATCTTTATTCATTTTAGTGACTTCTTTGATGATCAAATATAAAGCACCTGACACACCAACCAGGGATAAAACGATTGTCCAAACTGGCGTATCGTTGAGTTGTTTTTTATCGAGATACGTTCCTAGCCATGTGAAAAAACCAATGATAACACCCATTTGGATTCCCATGGATGAGAAGCGGACATACGCACTTCCTTTTTTTTCATTTTTCGGTTTTTCTTCCATTTTTTCTGACATTAGTAATTTTCTAAGAAGAAGTAATCGTATTCTTCTAATTTATTGGTTTCAATCAACTTAACGAGATTTTCTTTCGAAATGAAGAATGTTTTTGCATTTTGTAGATTCCCTAAATACTTTTTAGTTTTCTTAAATTTAGCAAGATACACCTTCGCCTCTTTTTCGGTCATTTTCTTCACCACAATTACATTGATATCACCACCTAAAACTTTCAAGTCGGTTGACAATTTACTTCTGCTGAAATACTCTTTGTTGAAATCTGAAACATTGGATTGCGTTAATCCTAAATTCTTTTGATCGTCTACAGACGGAAAAATAACCACCCACATTTCTGCTTTATCAACGTACGTATATATTTCTTTTTTAGAAAAATCTGATTCAATATTAGCAGAATATCCGTTTTTAATAATTCCCAACATTTCTTTGCCTCTGGCTTCTTCTTGCGTATTTGGATATTCAGCGATTAGTTGAGTCAAAACAGGAACAATTGGACTTTTATCCACATTCAACTGACCGAGTGAAAGCGCTTTTAACAACATGTACTTTGCTCTAAAAGGATTCTTTTTCTCATTCTCAATCACATCATCCGCTTTCGAAATTACTGGATAATATAAGCCTCTGTTGTAGCGCTCTAAAACCACCACATAATCTTCCTCGTTCAGTTTTTCAATCATCTTTCTTTTTACAAAGAAATCAGGATCTCTCAAATAATTTGAATAATCTGAGTTTGGAAAATAGGTCAACAGATATTCCTTTTGAATGTTTGCTTTAGTGACATCTGATGTTTCATATATCTTATACAATTGGAAGGAAGACATTGCTTTATAATCACTTTCAACTTCTCTCGTCAATACGTTTTCGAACTGCTTGGCGGCAATGTCATTTTCATTCAGTAAATCTTTATAGATGATACCAGCATCGTACAGCGCAGCTACCAATCGCTCGTTGGAAGCAGCAATTGCAGAGTCACCAACAGGGATTTTCGACAACAATTGTTCAACAGTTGGACCGCTTTCTTTGGACTGCTCCTTCCCCTTATTATCTTCATTACCCGCAATGTCCTCAGCAGTTTCTGTTGTCGATGGAACAACAATTATTTTATCCGTTCTTCTCCAGTTATCTTCGTTTTCACGTTGTCCCCACTGCTTTCTAAAATCATCAAAACCAGAAGATCTTAATTTAGAATTGTTCCAATAACTTTTATTTCCTGATAATTGTTCTTGTCCCACAGACGCTGCTACGGTTTGCAATTCTTTCAATTTTTCAGCCTCTAACGCTTTTCGTCTTTCATCGTCCTCTTTCATCTTTTTGATGACGTTGGTCGCAAATGCTTCTTGTTCTTCAGGAGAAAGTTTTGCAATTCGTTGAATACTATCTTCGTAATTCGCAGCTTCAACCGCAATCACCAAATCTTTTAATCGTGTTGCTTTGTTGCGAATTCCATCTGCATTTGGATAGTTCTCTGGCATCACTTTCGCGCAACTATCGTAATATTTTTGTGCTTTGATGTAATTCTTATCCGCAAAACTCAAATCAGCCAAACGCTCATACGAACGTCCTTTTTGTCTTGGATTGGTAGTTGAATAAAACGTAGATCGATGCAAGTAAATAATTCCTTGTTCTTTCTTATTTTCCTGAATGGCAACTTCCGCCATTGCGTAATAAATTTGATCTTTGAACTCAGCATTTTTAGACTCGCGAGACATTTTCAACAATTGCTTTTTAATTTTCGGATCGCCACTACCGCCAGCAATTGCACGGTTTATTCGTGCATTGAAATCCATCTCAAAAGGTGCATTGTTTTTTAAAACTTGACCGTAATGGAATTTAGATTTCTCCGTATTGCCCATTTTTTGCGCCAATTGAGCCGTAATAAAGTGTAAACGGGCTTTGTCTTCTTTCTTTTTAGCAAATTTCAAAGCCTCATCTAAATAGGTTATCGCCAGATCATTTTCCTTTCTCAACAAAGCCAATTGCGCTTTTGTTTTTTCTAATTCTAATCTAATTTCCTTTGGGAATAAAGCTTTTTCATCTTCTTTATCTTTCCCACTTTTCTTGGCTTTTTTATTCTTTTTCTTTAATCTTTTTTTGGCTGCTTTCGACATTTTCTTGCCGGTTTCAGCGTTGGACTTTTCGCGACTAAATAATTTCTTTTTAGTACTATTGATTTCATCCGTTTCCTTCACGGCAAGGTCTAGTAAATCCAAATTGATTTTTGCCTTTCCGTATTCCTTTATTTCCAATTGAGATTTTGCAATCCACAAAGTTGCCTCGTAATTAGAAGGATCTGTCTTGAAAAATTTGCGAACAAATTCAAAGTTCCTAATAGCGCCGTCATAATCTCTGCGGAAATATAACGAGCGACCAATGGCAATCCAGTTTTCATCAATCCAATGGTTGTACTCCACTTTTTTCTTGGATGGTTCATCAGCAGTTGGCATGCTGTGATTTGAAATGACTTTCGTACATTTTGAAATTGCAGTGTCTATCGCAGGATACATTCCCATAACTTCCTCTTCATTTGGAAGTTGTGTAAGTGGCAAAACGGAATAATAATCCTCTTTAGCCGTATTTCTATAGGACTTTAAAGATTGGTCCAACAACTCATTGGCATTAAATAAACCGTTATATTTTGCAGTTGTTCCGTGATACGTTCTGTTAATGAAAGAGTTTTTCTCTGTCGAACAGGCAGTGACAATTAAAAACAAGCTAATAAAAAGGAAAGCTATTAAACGAAAGTTCATGTATTTCAATCTATTGTAATTTTTTTTAAGCGAAAAATGAAAACGCCAAAGTCGTAAATTTATTTTAAAATTAAGGATAATTTTACAAATGAAATGCAATAATTTGACAAGGGATGAAATTTCACGTGAATCCTTACGATTCCGCAATTAAAAGACGAAAATTATTTGATGAAAAAACTCGTTTTTAATGCGTTTTAATTTCCATATTTTTCTCAATTTCTGCTCTATTTTAAATTTGAAACTCAATTTTATATTTTTGAATCTGGTAGCGAATATTCGTATATCGGCATATCGGTATATTGCGATATTACATTTTGACGTAAATTGCTATCAGATTGAAATCCGTTTCATTTCAGAAATTCAAAATAGGAAACTCAACTTAAGATTTTTGAAACTGGAAGCGAATATTGCCATATCGGCATATCGGTATATTGCGATATGCCGATATGGCATTTTAACGAAATTGATTATTTGCAGATCGCTAATATTGAGATAGCAAGATATTAATTCAACTATCCTGAGCCTTAAATACACTAGGGTTTTCACAACCCAAATCATTATTTATTTTTCACTCAAAAAGATAAAATTGACAGAAAAACAATTCAAAAAATCTTCTTCCATTTCTTTTTTTGTAATTTAGCTTCAAAATACAAATACCATGATGCTTCCTTTTAACGTTCAAAAATGGATTGACGAAAATCGCGATTTGCTTAAACCGCCTGTTGGGAATAAAAACTTATATGTCAATGCAGGAGATTTTATCGTGATGATTGTTGGTGGACCAAATGCGCGTAAGGATTATCATTACAATGAAAGCGAAGAGTTTTTCTATCAGTTGGAAGGAGACATTACCGTTCGTGTTCAGTTGGAAGGAAAAATGAAGGAAGTTCAAATCAAAGAAGGTGAAATTTTCTTGTTACCCGGAAATACGCCGCACAATCCTATTCGTCCAGCAAATACGGTTGGATTGGTGATTGAACGCGTTCGAAAAGGTACCGATTTGATCGACGGATTGATGTGGTTTTGCGAAAAATGCAATCACCCCTTGAAAGAATACAAATTTCCGCTATCCAACATCGAAACTGATTTTTTACCAAGATTTAGAGAGTTTTATGCTTCCGAAGAAGACCGAACTTGCAGCAATTGCGGAGAAGTGATGGAAGTTGACCCGAGATTTGTTTAATCTTTTCAAACAGATTTTAACTTTGAATCTGTATTTCTATGAGAATTGATCCTTTTGTAATTGCAATTGCGCTTAGCATTGTCATCGCATTTTTCTTTCCTCAACTTGGAGCTGCTGATAGCATTGTTCCGATTGAAACCATTTCCAGTATTGGAATTTCGCTCATTTTCTTTTTCTACGGATTAAAACTTTCCACCGAAGCCATTCGAAGTGGTCTTAAAAATTGGAAATTACACGTTGTTGTTCAATTCACTACATTTGTTTTATTTCCGCTTTTAGTTCTTGCTTTTTATCCGTTGGCCAAAGATACATCGTATGAAATCTTGTGGCTTTCGATGCTGTTTTTAGCAGCTTTGCCTTCCACTGTTTCATCTTCGGTTGTGATGGTTTCTTTGGCAAAAGGAAATGTTCCTGCGGCGATATTCAACGCCAGTATTTCAGGAATTATTGGAATTATGTTAACCCCACTTTGGCTGACACCTTTCATTCAACAAACCGATATTCCTATTGATTTTTCGGACATTTACGCTCAACTTGCCACCGAAATTATTTTACCACTTGCTGTCGGATTGCTGATGCGAAAATATTGGGGAGAATTTGCGCGTAAAAATAGTCGCGGATTGAGTTTGTTTGACAAATCAATCATTCTCCTAATCATCTACAAAAGCTTTGTTCATTCCTTTGAAGAAAAAATCTTCGAATCAGTTTCCATCCTAGAATTAGTTCTGATGACTGGAATTGTGATTGCTCTTTTCTTCCTCGTCTATGGCTTGACCGGTTGGATTGGAAAGCGCCTTCATTTCAATCGCGAAGATCACATTACTGCTCAATTTTGTGGAAGTAAAAAATCGCTCGTGCATGGAACGGTATTTTCAAAAGCACTATTTGGACAAAGCAGTATTATTGGGTTAATTTTGTTGCCGCTGATGATTTTTCATGCTTTTCAGATCTTGATTATTAGTGTTTTGGCGAGTAGGATGGGGAAAGGAGTTGAAGGGAATGAGAAGGAGTTGTAATGGGAATAATTAGAACTCTTTCAAATTAATATTTCGTTAAATAATACTATTTAAATTTCTAGAAATTTTACTATGGTAGTTTATGCGGTTTTTGGATTCACTTGTAATTGTCCACCAACAGCTTTCAAAACTTTCATTATTGTTGAAAATTGAGGTTTTGCGCCATCGGATAATGCCTTGTATAAACTTGGTCGACTTAATCCTGTTTCTGCTGCTATTTTAGTCATTCCGATTGCTTTTGCGATATAACCAATTGCAGTAATTATTTCAGAATCATCACCTTCTTCCAAAACTTCATTAAGATATTCAGCAATCATTTCTTTGCTGTCCAAATAGTCTGCAATATCAAACTTTGATGTTTCCATTTTAATAATTTTTTAATTTAATCCAAATTTAATCACTTATTGCTTGGCTTTTTTATGGTGTTCGTGATACGCTTTGCTTAATTCTTTCGCTTTTCCAATGTCTTTTTGTTGAGTTGATTTGTCTCCACCAAACAGCAAAATAATAATTTTCCATCTTTTTCTTTGAAATAGATTCGATAGCCTGTTGCGTAATTGATTTTCAATTCTCTAATTCCGTCTCCAACTGACTCACAATCTCCAAAATGTTCATCATTTTCCAGTTTTTGGATTCTGAACAAAATTTTTGCTTTTGCTCTTAAATCTTTCAACTTTTTCAGCCATGAATCAAATTCTGTCGTTTTCTCAATAAAGTACATTTATCAACTGTATTCATTTGGATACAAAGCTAATGAAAAAAGATTAAATTAAACGTATTTAATTAGCTAAAATTATTTTGAAGGCTTGAATTTACAGATGGTAAGTCCACTGCTTTGTGAACCCGAAATGCATTACGTATCTACTATAAAATTCGCAACAATTCAAACTAACCTTCAAAAGAAACCAAAGATTTCCCAGTCATCTCCAACGGAGAAGCAATATTCATACGATGTAAAATTGTTGGTGCTACATCGGCTAAAATTCCATTGTCTAAATGCAATTCATCTTCGGTTACCAAAACTACTGGAACTGGATTTAAAGAATGTGCCGTATTCGGAGAACCATCTGGATTCACTGCATAATCTGCATTTCCGTGATCGGCGATTATTAAGAATTCATACCCTAATTTTTGTCCGGCTTCCACAACATCTTTCAGGCAAGAATCCACGGTTTCAACTGCTTTTACAATGGCTTCGTAAACGCCTGTATGTCCAACCATATCCGGATTTGCAAAGTTCAAGCAGAAGAAATTCGGTTTTTCGGTCTGAAGGTCATTTACAATCATGTCTCTGACATCAAAAGCACTCATCTCAGGTTTTAAATCGTAGGTCGCCACTTTTGGAGAGTGCGCCATCAAACGTCTTTCGCCTTCGAATGTATTTTCTCTTCCTCCGCTGAAGAAAAAAGTTACATGTGGATATTTTTCAGTTTCAGCAATTCGCACTTGTGTTCTTTCCATTTTTGAAAGTACTTCTCCCAAAGTATTTGAAAGGTTGTCTTTTTCGAAAATAACATCCAAACCTTCGTACGTTGCATCGTAACTTGTCATCGTAAACAAGTTCAATTTCAGCTTCTTCATTCCGAAATCTGGTAAATCTTTTTGTGTCAAGGCCGTAACGATTTCTCTTGGACGATCAGTTCTGAAGTTAAATGAAATCAAGACATCTCCTTCAGTAATTGTTCCGATTGGATTTCCATTCTCCGTAATTACAACTGGCTCGATGAACTCGTCTGTTATTCCTTTATCATACGAATCTTGAATTGCTTGTGCAGCAGAATTTGCTCTTTCTCCTACACCAAGAACCATCAATTCATACGCTTTTTTAATTCTTTCCCAACGTGTATCGCGGTCCATAGCAAAGTATCGACCGATTAAAGTTCCTATTTTAGCATTGGTATTTTTGATGTTTAATTCTAATTCCTCAATGAAATTCTTTCCACTTTTCGGGTCACAATCGCGGCCATCCGTGTACGCATGAATCACAATTTTTTCAATTTCGTAACTCGCAGCCATTTCGCATAAAGCTTCCAAATGCTTCATCGAACTGTGAACGCCTCCGTTGGAAACCAATCCCATCAAATGCAAAGTAACATTCTTTTCTTTGGCCAATTTCATAGCTTTCACTAACACTTCATTTTTAAAGAAGTCACCATCTTTAATCGATTTATTGATTCTTGTCAGTTCCTGATACACAATTCTTCCAGCACCAATATTCAAATGTCCAACTTCCGAATTTCCCATTTGCCCATCAGGCAAACCAACATCTTCTCCGCTTGTTTTAAGCGTGGCATTTGGATATTTGGCCAACAGACTATCCATGAACGGCGTATTCGCGTTGAAAATCGCGTCTGATTGAGACTTGTCTCCAATTCCCCAACCGTCCAAAATAATAAGTCCGAAAAAATTTGTCATAGATTTTTTATTTGTACTGCTTGATTGCGTCATTGTATATTAGTTTGTCGTTGGATAATCTCATTATAAAGTAATTTCAAAGATTGAACCTTTTGGTTTGTTCGGCAAATAATTTAGTTTACCACCATTTAATCTAGTAAATTCAGAAGCGATGAACAGTCCTAATCCTGTTCCTTTTTGTGAGCGAGTTTCCTCATTTTCCAACCGAATAAATTTTTTGAAAACCAAGCGTTGATTTTCAGCTGGAATACCTGGCCCTAAATCTTCCACTCCAAATTTAACCCTGTTATTTTCTCGCCTTAAAAAGACGATAATCTTTTCCGATGAAGGAGCATATTTTAAGGCATTTTCAATCAGATTTCTAACAATGGTTTTGATCATAAAAGCATCTGCTTCCACTTGAACTTTCACGTTATCTTTTGCTTCAAAGACAACCCATTCTTTTCCTAAAATCGAATTTTCATTTTCAGCCAATTGACTTAACATCTCATTTAAGTCAATCCATTCCTTGTGCAACTGAAAAGTTTGATTTTCAATACGTGTTGCTGTCAAAATCATCTCAACAATTTCTTCCAAACGTTGATTTTCTATCAATGCCTTTTTCAATAGTTCTTCTCTTTTTTCAATCGGAAAATCATGTTTGACAAGCGTTTGCAAATACAATTTATTAGAAGCAATCGGCGTTTTAAGTTCATGCGTTACCGATAGCAAAAAATTGTTTTGTCGCTCAGAAAGCTTGTGGTCTTTATTGATAGAAACTTTTATTCTCCACAATCCCACGACAAGCAAAATAAAAAACACAAATCCTTCACCAATAATCATCGTTGTCTTACTATTGACTTGATTATTAACTTGCTGCAATTGGCTAGAAATCTGAATTAAATGATATCCCCACCATGCGAACTGAAGCACAACGTAGAATCCAAGAACGTAAAATATCAATGCAGTTTGCCGCTTCATAAAGTGTTGAAATTTTAATTTGTTGACATCAAAAATCGTGCAAAGTTCAGTCTTTTTTTTGAAAAATCACCGCTAATTTCTTACAATGATTTATTGAAATACTTTTCAAAAATTGAATGTATTTGAAATCGTTAAAATTTTCAAGAAACACATCGTTAAAAAACCTCTTTTAGCAACGAATTTCATAAAAGATAATGAATTAGTATATCGTATGATTTACACACACAACATAAACAATTACAACCTGTAAATCAATAGATTAACTAGAAAATAAAAATAGAAAAAGCGATAATTAAAGGTGAATTAATTTGGAATTCCATCAGAGATTCACTAACTTGCAGAAAATTAATATCGAAATTCATTCGATTTTTTGTGTATTTATTGATGTAAAAGCAAGAATACATTCATTGCAACGTGCAGTGTAAATTAATGAGTATTTATCAGTTTGATTTTATAAAAACTGTTTAAGAGTCTCCGAAACCGGAGAAAAAGTTTAAAAAATTATGGCCCTGATCAAAACTTTTGACAGAGAACAAAAACCTTCGCAAGAAGAAAGAACACAATTCGCAAATTTCCTTTTCCAACATTTAGAAAACTATGGCGACCCCATTTCCGACATTGAAAAATGTTTGGCTTATGTATTGGATGAAGGCAAAGGACAAGGCGGAAAAGTATTTTCAGCCTACAACGATGGTGTTTTAACTGGTGTTGTCATTGTAAATAGTACAGGTATGAAAGCGTACATTCCTGAAAACATCTTGGTATATATCGCAACCCACAAAGATTATCGTGGTCAAGGAATCGGTAAACAACTGATGCTTGCCGCCATTGAAAATGTTGATGGCGACATTGCACTCCATGTGGAACCTGACAATCCTGCTAAAAAGCTCTATGAAAAATTAGGCTTTACCAACAAGTATCTTGAAATGAGATTTAGTAGAAAGAAATAAGACGCGATAAATTATGGCTTTCATTACACTCAACAAGCAAAAATTAAAGGAAAATTATCAATCTTTAGATACTTTATTTCAATCGAAAAACATCGAGTGGTCAATCGTCGCAAAATTACTTTGTGGAAACACGACGTACCTTGAAGCATTGATGGAATTAGGTATTAAGCAGGTTTGTGATAGTAGAATTACCAATTTAAAAATTATTAAATCGATTAATCCAGAGATTGAAACTGTTTTCATCAAGCCCCCCGCAAAAAGATATGTCAATAAAATAATTCAATTTGCAGATGTCAGTTTTAACACTGAATTTGAAACGATTAAACTGCTTTCAGATGCAGCTGTTCGTTTTAAAAAACTTCACAAGATTGTAATTATGATCGAATTGGGGGAATTACGCGAAGGTGTGATGCGAGAACAATTCATCGAGTTTTACTCTAAGGTTTTTGAACTTCCCAATATCGAGGTGGCTGGAATCGGAGCCAACTTAACCTGTATGAATGGCGTTCTCCCCAATCACGACAAATTAATTCAACTTTGTTTGTACAAAGAATTGGTCGAAGCGCGATTTGACAAAAAAATACCATACATTTCTGGTGGTGCTTCTGTCACCATACCGCTTATCGAAAGAGGTCTATTGCCTAGTGGTGTCAATCATTTTAGAGTTGGAGAAACATTGTTTTTAGGAACAGATGTTTATAACAACAGTCCCTTTGAACACATGCACAACGATGTTTTCAAACTCTATGCTGAAATCATTGAGCTCAATGACAAACCAATGGTACCAAGTGGTGAACTTGGTTTAAATCTGATGGGTGAAACTATGGAAATTGATGATGCCAACGAAGGAAGTCACTCGTATAGAGCGATTGTAGATGTTGGCTTATTGGATGTAGAAGAAGGAAGTATAAATCCTATTCATAGTGACATGTCAATTGCTGGCGCAAGTTCTGATATGATTGTGATTGATTTAGGAGAAAACAAAAGAGGATTGCAAGTAGGAAACCTCATCGAGTTTAGTTTGAATTATATGGGAATTTTGAGGTTGATGAATTCTGATTATATAGATAAGAAATTTGAATAAAACGAGTTGGTAATTTCACTTAAAAACTGTTTTGCGTAATGTTGCAATATCGGCATATTGCGATATTGCAATATTACGATTTAACTCTGTAAATCAAAGCTTTAAACCTAGTCTCTATTTTGTTTTCATCATAGTAACCAAAGAAGTTGCTACGTGCGTTTGACTTTCATTACCCTCATTTTGAGCATAAACTTCTGTTCGAATAACACTTACTCTTCCACCTTTGACAACATGAGATTTAGAGATTAGAAAATCACCAATTGCTGGTCTCAAGTAATTTATTTTCAGTTCAACAGTAACAACATAACAATCTTCTTCAAAGTGGCTAACCGCAGCATAACCAGACGATACATCTACCAAAGAAGCCATCATTGCTCCATTAAACATACCTGCTTTACGAGTCATAAATTCTTGTTTTGGCAATTTCATCGACACAAAATCAGTTTCTACTTCAAGCAATGATACATTCAAAACTTTCAACATCGGTGAACGATTGAAACTGTCTATTATGAGTTGTTTCTTTTCTGGTTTCATCCCATAAAGGTACATAAGTTCAATCAAAGTAAAATTGAGTTTAGCGTTTTAAACATAGTAAGCAAGTAGTTATTCCTGATTTTATTTTCAATAATAATATATGTAAGGAAATCAATCCATGATAATATCACTTATCTTTGCATCATGAAATACAAGAAAGACTCCGGTTTTGGTAGAAAAGATTTCAAACCAAACCCTCGAGATAAAGAAAACCCAGATATCATTTTTGGTATTAGAGCTGTTATTGAAGCAATTCGTGCGGGTAGAGAGATTAATAAATTGATGATTCAAAAAGGAATTAATAAAGATTTATTTTACGAACTGAAAGAAGAAACTGCAAATAAAGATTACTTTATTCAATACGTTCCTGTTGAACGATTGGATAAAATTACAAGTCAAAATCACCAAGGTGTAATTGCATACATCGCTCCGCTAGCTTACCATAATTTGAATGAAATGGTTGATAAAGCAATGGAAAATGATGAAAAACCTTGCTTCCTATTCTTAGATCGCTTAACAGATGTAAGAAACTTTGGTGCGATTGCTCGTACGGCAGAATGTCAAGGTGTTACAGCAATTATCATTCCTAGCCGAGGATCCGTTCAAGTTACAGCCGATGCAATTAAAACTTCTGCTGGTGCTTTGAATAGAATTCCTGTTTGTAAAACAGACAACTTGAAAGAAAGTTTATTTTACCTTCAGCAAAGCGGAATTCGCATTGTTGCAGCTACAGAAAAGACCTCTGTTCCGATTTACGAAGTGAATTTAAGAGGTGCGGTTGCAATTATCATGGGATCTGAAGAAGATGGGATTACAAATGACATTTTGAACATGTGCGATGTGAAAGGAAAAATTCCGTTAAAAGGAAACATCTCTTCATTGAATGTTGGAGTAGCAACAGGAATGATTTTATACGAGCGAACTCGTCAAGAATTATACAGTTAGGAAAATCTATTGACTAAGGTATATTGTAAAAAAGCAATATCGCAATATGCCGATATTGCTTTTTTACGTTTTATGCTATTTCATCATTGCTAACATAAGTGGCAACTCATTAATATTCTGAACTTTGACCTCGTCAGCAGATTGCTTGTACTGATTTCTAGGGTCGAAAAGTATCGCTCTCATTCCTGCTCTTAATGCACCTTGGATATCCACAGCTCTATCGTCGCCAATCATAACACTATTATTCGCAATGGTTTTCGCTTTGTTCATCGCATACTGAAAAACACGAATATCTGGCTTATTATATCCTACATTCTCTGAACATACAATCACGTCAAAAAATGGTTTAAGATTTGAATTTTCTAATTTAATATGCTGAACTTCTTCAAAGCCATTGGTAATAATGTGCATTTGATAATCTAATTTCTTTAACGCTTCTAAAGTATCAATCGTATCTGGAAAAAGGATAGTCTGCCTCGGCGAAACATCTACGTAACTATCACTGAATTTCACTGCCAAAGCTCGGTCTTGTATTTTAAATGCAGAAAGTGTCTGTATAAATCTTTCATCTCTCAATTCTTCTTTCTTCATTTTTCCAGCGCCGTATAATTTCCATAATTTTGCGTTTATTCTTTTATACTCGTGATGGAATTTATTAAAATCCTTAATAGAATCCGCTAGTTTAAACTCTGAAAACAACATCTCTAATGCTTTTTGAGAGTTGGTTTCAAAATCCCAGAGCGTTCTATCTAGATCAAAGAAAAGGTGTTTCTTATTCATGGTTTAAATTAAAAAAGCAACAATAGCGTGTGATACTGATTATTACAGACACGCGCGCTATCCTTACTAGTAATGTACGTTTCTCAATATAACAATTAACTTTTTTCTCCGTAGGCCAAATCTCCAGCATCTCCTAAACCTGGAACTATGTATGCTTGCGCTGTTAATTCTATATCAATGGCTCCAACGTAAATCTCAACGGTTGCGGGTAAATTTTTACGAATATACGTTATCGCTTCGGGTGCAGCAATAGCTGAAATAACATAGACTTTAGAAGGTTTTCCTCGCTTTAAAAGCTCTTTGTAGACACGCACCATTGAACTCCCTGTTGCAAGCATTGGGTCAGATATGATCAATACTTTATCGTCAATAATAGGTGAAGCAATATACTCAATTTGAATATCGAAAATTTCTGCGGTAGAATGTTTTCTATAAGCTGAAACAAAAGCGCTTTCTCCCTTATCAAAATAATTCAACAGTCCTTGGTGCATTGGTAATCCAGCTCTAAGAATAGTCGCCAAAACAGGTTGTGATTTTAAATAGTTCACTTCTGTTTCTCCCAAAGGCGTGATAACTTTAGTCGCAACATATTCCATTTTCTTGGAGATTTCGTATGCCATAATCTCTGCCATTCTTTCTAAATTTCTGCGAAAGCGCATCGAATCTTTTTGAATCGTAACGTCTCTTAATTCTGCTAGAAAAGTTCCAAAAATAGAATTGGTTTTGCTTAAATCATATATCATAAAACACGGTTTTTTATAAAGGTAATTAAATCTTGAATGGGCCTTGACTCTTTTGTAAGCAATACCTAAAGCATATCTAAGTTAAGGGAAAATAAACTACTTACCAATTATTTTCAAAAAGGTTTTCCACATAATTTCTATGTCATGAGCTACTGATGGATTATCAAGATATTTTTTGTTCAACGCTATTTTTGATGGCATTATTTCATAAATGTATGTCTCTCTTGGATTTTCTGACTCTCCCAATAATCTACTTTCGTCAAAATACTCTAAAGATGCATAATCGGTAATCCCTGGCTTTACATTTAATATCTTTCGTTGATCTTCCGTATATAAATCAACATATTCTTGAACCTCAGGTCGAGGTCCTACAATACTCATACTTCCGTTAATTACATTTAAAAATTGCGGAAATTCATCAATTTTGTATTTTCTTAAAACATATCCAATGCGAGTAATTCGTGGATCTCGCATTCCGACAGTCAGTTTTCCAGACTTATCAGAATCTGGCTTCATAGTCCGAAACTTATACAATAAAAAGGACTTGCCATTTAAACCAACTCTTTCTTGACGATAGAAAACACTTCCTTTACTCCCGAAAAAAATGAATGTCGAAATTAGGATCCCAATCGGAAAAAAGAATAATAGAATTACAGACGAAACCAAAATATCAAAAAGTCGCTTCATGTTTTTTACTTTCAAAGTTGTAAAGTTAGTTTAAAAGTTGATTTTCGGAATGAATGGGAGGGTTCTTGTAATAACAAAACAGGAAATTATTAAAATCATCATATTGCAATATCGCAATATGCCGATATTGCAATATTGAAATTTAACATATTACCTCTTGTGAGATGAGGTAATATTTCATATCTTAGATACTCAACCACTTAATTCACGATTTATGGGAACCACAAAACTTCAAATATATACTAGGGAACAAATAGAAATGGCTCGCCTATTCAAAGCACTTGCGCATCCAGCAAGATTAGCAATTGTCGAAAATGTCATACGCCACCAAACCCTATCGGGCAAAGACTTACAGTTCTATATTCCACTCGCACAATCCACCATTTCTCAACACTTAAAAGAGCTCCATGTTGCTGGAATCATTGACATTCGAGCGGATGGAAATAAGTCAATGTACTCAATTAACAAACTGGCTATGCTGGAAATAACCAAATGCATTGACAGATATATTAGTCAACATGATAAATCAAATTTCACCGGATTGTATGTCGAATTCAACACTTTTAAACCGATTCATTATCCAGATTTCGGAATAACATCCTGCTCCTAGACTACTTACCTATCACGGCAATAACTGCAGTTTTAACAGCATTGATCACAATTTGCACTTGCTCATCGGTTAAATCATAATAAACGGGTAATGTGATTTCATTGTGGTATTTATTCCAAGTTTCGGGATAGCTTTTAATGTCATATCCTCTCTTTTTATATGCCGTTAGAAGTGGCAGCGGAATAAAGTGCACATTGACCGAAACATCTTGATCAAAAATCAATTGCATGATGTGATCTCTTTGAGGTTCTGTAATTCCGTCAATACGTAGTTGATACAAGTGGAAAGAAGTAGTTTTTTCTTTTGTCGTATGCAAAGGAAGAATAGCCCACAACTCAGATTTAAACGCCTCGTCATATTGTAAGAAAATTGATTTTCTTCTGTCTAAATTCTCTTGGTATCTTCCAAGCTCAACCAAGCCAATAGCTGCTTGTATGTCTGTCATGTTGCATTTAAACCCCGGTTCTTCAACATCGTATCTCCAATTTCCTTTTTGCGTTTTAGCTAAGGCATCTTTATTTTGTCCGTGTAGAATTAACGTGCAAAACTCTGTGTAAATCGCTTCATTATCAAAAGGTGCTGGCATATTAAAACACAAAGCTCCACCTTCAGCAGTTGTTAAGTTTTTAACTGCGTGGAATGAAAACGAACTAACATCCGTAAAAGAACCCGAACGTTTTCCGTTGTAGCGTGCACCGAAACTGTGAGCTGAATCCGCTATGGATAAAATTCGATTTAATTTGGTTTGATTTTCACCTTTTGGCTGAAATTGCTCCAGAACCACGGGCTCATTTATAAGATTCATAATCTCATCAAAATCACAAGGAAAACCAGCGATATCAACAGAAATAATTGCTTTAGTTCGTGGAGTGATCGCTTTACGAATGGCATCCACAGAAATATTAAAATCTGACTCATTGATATCAACCATTACGGGTTTTGCCCCAGAATGTATTATAACATTTGCACTTGCACAATACGTATATGCGGGTAAAATAACTTCATCACCTTCTCCTATTCCCCACCAATGAAGTAAGACTTGTAAACCCATTGTCCAAGAATTGACCGCAACGGTGGATTTATTTCCGCAATATGCAGTTAGCTCTTTCTCGAAAAGCTTGGTTTTTGGACCTGTTGTAATCCAACCGCTTTTTAGAGCATCCGTAACTTCGTCAATGATTTTCTGATCAATTCTAGGTGGTGAAAAAGGAATCATATTTTAAAGATTATTGTATTATCGTAATATTGGCATATCGCAATATTGCGATATGCCAATATTACGAGATTAACTAATCGCGAAGTTAGTGAAATTAAAGAAAGGTGCATATCATCGAGACAGCCGTTTTTGTTTATCCGATGGTTTTTTTTGAAGAATTATGAAATCTAGAATCCCTTTGAGATATCCCAAACCATAACTGAAATGCATAATTGGAAAAGTTATCGCAATTTGAACTGACTCTTTCAATTTCGTGCCGTTTTTGAAACCCATCAACAAAGCCAAAGCGATGTACACGAAGTAAACTATAAAAGATAAAATTGCCAACAAAGGATTAAGCAAAGCGAGAATTATCGATAGAAATATGAAGACCACAAACAAAGGTGGAATCAACTGTCTAAAGGTAGTTACTGCTTTGTGTTTCTGATTTACAAAAACTTTCCAATATCCATACTGATAAAACTGACGATACAGACCAGAATAATTTCCGCGTACATAATATTTTAAAAAAATATCATTTTCAAAATAAATTTTTCCGCCTGCTTTCGTTACCCTAAAATTAAAATCATCATCTTGATTGCGAACTAATTGTTCGTCAAAAAAGCCGATTTTTTCGAATACCCAAAACGGGTACATCGGACTGGTAACAGTATCGGTATATCCCGATTTTGCAAGCGTTCTAAAATTGCCAATTCCCATCCCAAACGAGGTAGACATTGCTTTGGAAATGATTTCTCCTGTTTCGTTGATGTATTCATTGATTAATTTCCCTCCAACACACCAAACTTCAGACTTTGATTTTAAGATATCTAAAGCTTGTTGAATGTAATTGGATGACAAAATATGTCGTGCACCAACTATCTGAATGTAATCTGCTTTGGAAGCATGAATACCTAAATTGAATGCGTACGGCGTTAATTGCTTGACATTATCGATTAATTGCAAAGAAGGATACTTGTTTTGAAGTGATTGAATCTTTTCTCGTGTACCATCATCACTCATTCCATCCACAACAAATACGTTCAAAAAAACATCTGTATTTATCTTAGTGGCGTAAATAGCATCGATGCACTCTTGAATGAATGCTACTTCATTTCGACATGGAATAACTACTGAAACTATCATAATCGAATCGTTATTTAATGATTTCTTTAGTTTCTTTGGAATAACTCAAACTGAATAAAAGAATGAAAAAAGTATAAAATACAATTCCACTTTGTCGTTGTAACATCGACTCGAAAAGAGAATTAAAAGTCAACGAAAGTATCAACATCAATAAGATCCAGTTTTTTTGCTGATATGCTTTTCGAATCGTGAAAATAATCAAGGACAAAAACAAAATCAATCCTAGAATTCCGAGTTCTAAAGCAAGTTGAAGAAACTGATTGTGTGGATTAAACAGAATCGTTTTACGTTCATCCATCTTGGCGATATCGTGTAAACCATGCGATTTTAATCGATTGCTTAAATGTACATCCACACTACCTGTACCAACACCAAAAGGATTGGCAATTATTTCTTCAGCAGTGACTGTCCACATGATAATTCTTGTTTCGTCTCCAGAGATATATCCGTCTTTTGAATTAATAAACTCTGTTGGGTTTTGAAGGTATTCACGGACAAAATGCAACGAACTTTTCATCTGAACCTGAATAGTTGAAATTGACCAAATGAAAATGTAAAATATAGCAGGCAATATTAAAACGGTGAACCAAGAATAGGGTTTTGGCACTTTTTTGAAAATAAATCTCAACATTAAAATACCAATTAATCCAGCTAAGAATAAATAGGCTGCAAGAGAAATAGTTGCTAAATATGCGATTGCTAAAAGCAGTAAAATAAACCAAAATAAGGGTTTTAGTTTTCCTTTGAAAACTTTCAATCTTAAGTCAATAAGTAAAAATGCAGCTAATAAAACGTATACCGCAAAATAGGAAGGATGATGAAGATAAGAGAAAAACACACCAGTAAAGGAATGAATAACTCCTAATTCAGGAAGTTCTTGCAAAGAGTGCCAGCTATTTACAAAACCAAGTAATATGGCAATGACGACACTCGAAATAAATGAAAGGGAAATGATTCTTAAACTCTGCTTGGGAGGTGGAAAACTGAATACAAATGCGAGGATAAGAAAGGAAAGTTTATTCTCTAAATAACTCAATCCAAGCGGAATATTTTCTGAAAAAAGCAGTCCAAATACATAAAAAAGATAGAGTGAAGCAAAACCAGCAGCAATCCAAGAAAACTCGAATTTTCGTTGTTTTTTAACAATTCCGTAAATGGTATGCAAGACTCCAAATATAATCCATAAGGCTACAAACTTTGGAAAGAGCACTTGGGAAATCACCAAGGCAGACATCCAAAGTCCGCTTAGTTTTTCGAATATCGATTTATTTTTCTCAGTTACTGTCATTTACTTTCTATAATAACTTGGTCATAAATATCCAATAACTTATATGCTTCAGCTGTCCAATTGTATTTTTCAAGCACTTTTTGTCGACCTCGAAGTCCCATTGCTCTCATACCTTCATCGTCGCTAAGTAGTTCAGTAATGGCCTGTGCAATTTCAGTAGGGTTTTTTGGGTCAATTGTAACTCCACATTGCGAATCTGCAATTATTTCTTTCCAAAGTGGAAAATTTGATGCTACTACAGGAATACCTGCCAACATGTATTCAAACATTTTAATCGGTAAAGAATCAAGATAATTAGACTGCGGATAAAGTGTTACTAATCCAATTTTAGAGCGATTTAAAATAGAGATGATTCCTTCTCTGTTTTGATATCCAAGTTCATTTACCTGATTCCAACTTCGCAAACTTGTCACTTGATTTCTAAATGATTCTGGGGAAAATTTTCCTGCAAGATTCAACTTAACTTCTGGTGTAAACTGAAGTGCTTCGACGATTTCAACAATACCTCTAATCTTTGTTAGTCCACCAACATAACATATTTCTTGTTGCTTTTCTGACCAAACTGAAGGCGATGAAATTTCTTCTACGATGGGGTAATTACATACCGCCAAACAAGCTGACGTGATTTTTTTGAAGCGTCTTTCAATGGTTGGTGTAGATACAATAACGTAATTTAAACGTGAAACAACGTAGTTTTCATACTTCTCAATAATCCATGCAGTCGGTTTGCGTAATAATGCTGGAATCCATGGCTTTCCTGAAATTTGGCGCGGTAAATCCTCGTGTGCATCATAAATAACTTTCTTACCTTGTCGCTTTAATTTCAGCGCAAATGGAAGCAATTCTGGGTCGTGAAAATGATATACATCAACATCCAATTCTTTTGCTTTTTGATATACTGCTTTGGTTGTTTTCCACATTCTTGAAAATCTACCCGTTGCTGTAGAACTGGCATTGATAATCTGAACTCCTTTTTCGAAACGTTCATTTGTATTTGCTGCAACAAGAAAAACACCGTAACCTGCCTTCGCAAGCGATACACACTCTTTGTGAAAAATACGTACATCATCTGATGGATGTGCGGATGTAAAATGACAAACACGTATTTTTTTCGGTTCCTGCATGCGACAAAGCTAATCAATCAAGGTCTTATGACCAATTTATTCCCAAACTACTTGATAAACATCTTCCCAAACTACAATGTTGTATAACCTCCATTGCGTTCTTAAATCCAAATCCTCCATTTGAAAGGCTGATTTTTGAATGACTTGGTCTAATATTTGCGATTTAGAAATTTTCTCCTTCATCTCTGGCAAAAGATCATCTAACCACGTTTTCTCTGGGGCATTGAAACCCAATTTACCTTTTCGCCAAATGACATTTTCTGGCAACAAAGTTTCCATCGCTTTACGCAAAACAAACTTGGTCCAACCTTCCTTAATTTTAAATTCATCCGGAATGGAAAGTGCTGCTTCTACACATCTGTAATCTAAAAATGGAAGTCTTGTTTCTACCGAATTAGCCATCGAGTTTTTGTCTTCATACTTCAACAAATGAGGTAATTGTGTCTTCGAAATCTCGAGTTGCTGCAGCTTGATGATGTGCTTGTAAGAAATGGTCATTTCTCTCAATTCTTCTGACTGAAAAGCAGCTAATATCGAGGGCTTTATATACTGATGTCTTTGTTTTAACTTTTTTAAACGGATCGCATACGACGTGAAATAAATGAAATATTTCAACAAGTCGATTTTGGATAAACGAGAGTTCTTGCTCGAATTTAAAAACTCTTTCCACTTTTTCGTTCCTTTTTGCGCCAATAAATAGGATGGATAATAACGCTCATAACCCAACAAGGTTTCGTCACCGCCTTGTCCATCCAACATCACCAAACAGTTTAATTCTCTGGCTTTCTTCAAGACAAAGTATTGTAAAATAATCGACGGACTTCCGAATGGTTCTTCTTGAATCCGAATGATATCTTCTACTGAAGATCGAAAATCTGCGCTACTCGGTTTGATAAGGTGTAAATCTGTCTTACAATATTCAGAAACTTGCTTTGCAAAATTACTTTCATCTAACTTTTCTTCGTCAACGTGTGCATGAATGGCTTTTATCTTTGCGCTTGATTGCGATTTTAAAACTTGGGATGCAATTGCTGTTACGGATGAACTGTCCAATCCTCCGCTCAAACAAGTTCCAACTTCTACATCACTTCGCATGCGCAATTGAACTGCTGAGGTAAAAACTTCTTTGTATTTCGCTACGGCTTCTTCCTGACTTATTTTAGTTGGATTCGTTTTTTCCGCAAGTGAATAATAAGCTTCCTCTTTGTATTGGTGACTTTTTAAATCGTAAATCAAATTTGTTCCTGGCAACAGCTTTTCAATGCCTTTGAAAAAAGTTCCTTTGGTATGCTCTTCAAATCCTAAAATGAGATAATCTAAGAGAATTTGCTGATTGAGTTGATGCGTACCATTTTTTGCTACAAATGGTAAGATTTGCTTGATTTCTGAACCAAAAGCAAACTGTTGTTCGGTCGAAATAAAGTAAAATGGTTTAATTCCAAATCGATCTCGACTGCAAAAAATCACTTCTTTTTCTTGATCATACAGCGCAAAAGCCCACATTCCATTAAAACGATTCACACATGCATTTCCCCAAGCATCGTATGCTGCCAAAATCACTTCAGTATCTGACTGGGATCGGAACGAATATCCTTTCGCCGCAAGCTCTTCACGCAACTCAATGTAGTTGTATATTTCTCCGTTATACGTGATGGTCAGTTTTTCTAAATAATGCATCGGTTGAGCACCATCTTCGGATAAATCTAGAATCGATAATCTCCGATGTCCAAATGCAAAATTATTTCCATGGAAAAATCCTTCTCCATCAGGTCCACGATGGGCAATACATCGATTCATTTCCTGAATTAAATCAGTAGAAATGGTTTGATCTCGCTTATTGATTAATCCACTTATTCCACACATACAAAGAAAATTTAGGCCAAATATACGAGAAATTCATCGTTAAATATCCTATTACAAACGTTAATGAATGTGATAGTCACAAGCGTGCTAGTTTTTATTTTGTACATTTGTTTTCTTTTGTTTTAAATATAAAATACATGAAATCTATCGCTAGGTCTTTCTTGATTTATTGGAATAATTATCGGCTTAAAAGAAAGATGCCTCGCATGATCCCTTGTTTTATTGGTAAAGATGGAAAACCAATTAAAAATACTTCTGTTTCAAGTTCAACCTTCATCGACTATCCACAAAATTTGACTTTAGGCGAAGGTGTTTACATCGGTCATCACAATTTTTTAGAAGCAAGTAATGAGCTTATTATCGAAGAAGGTTGTCAAATAACAACTTTTGTAACAATCACAACGCATTCGAGTCATCAATCCATTCGACTATATGGAAAATCATACGCCGGAGCGGAAATGAAAGGATATATAAAAGGAAACATCCGAATTGGAAAATTTACATTTATCGGACCACATTCGACCATCATGCCCAATACAAACATCGGAAAAGGATCTTTAATTGCGGCATATAGCTACGTACAAGGAGAATTTCCAGACTTTTCAATTCTCGCAGGAAATCCAGCGAAAGTAATTGGTGATACGCGTACAAAAGACTCCGCATTACTTGAGAAATATCCAGAACTGAAACCTTTATATGATGCTTGGGCAAAGTAAAAATGACGTCATTCAAAATAGCACTTCAATTATTCCATTTAAAATACCGTATTCTACTCTCAAAAAATGAATTCCAAATCAAATAAAATAGCAAATGAATAAGAAACCAAAAGTACTTCTGATTGGTAGCACCGTCAATCCTGTTCATCTTAAAAGCTATTACAACTTGATGCGCGAAATGTGTTCGGAAATTTTAATAATCGGTTCGCACCAAGTTGATTTTGCTCCGTGCGAAACTGTGAGTTTCAGCTTGAAAAGTCCAATTGGAATTTTAGAAACAGTTAAAAAAATACGGAAAATAGCTGCTGATTTTCAACCAGATATCATTCACGTACACCAAGCAAATTCAATTGGTTTCTTGGTTTCTTTGGCGAACAGAAATAAATACAAACAAGTTTTGACTACTTGGGGAGATGACGTATTAATCTTTCCGAATAAAAATATATTCTTTAAAGCATTAACCTATACCAGTCTTAAATATTCGGATGAAATTACTGCCGATGCGCAAATCATGGCCGATTCAATCTATTCGTTTTTCGGCACTAAAAAAAAGGTAGTCATCGCTAATTTTGGAATTGAATGGGATGAAAATCTAATCAGACTTCCAAAGGAAAAAATCATTTACTCCAACCGATTACACGATTCTTTGTACAACATCGATTTAATCATCAAAGGAAGTGCTGAATTCTTGAAGAATCATCCAGACTGGAAATTAGTTGTTGCCGCAAACGGTCCTTTAACGGAAGACTTGAAAATCGTTGCAAAGGAATCTATTCCGAATAATCAAGTTGAATTTGTTGGTTTCGTTGGCCCTGCTGATAATCAAAATTGGTATCTACGAGCTTCAATGTACGTTTCAATTCCAGATACCGACGGCACATCAATCAGTTTACTGGAGGCGATGGGTTATGGCTGTATCCCCGTTGTTTCTGATTTGCCGGCCAACAAGGAATGGATTGAAAATGGAGAAAACGGAATCGTTGTTTCAACTCGAAGTGAATTGAATCAATCGCTCGAAGAAGCTCTTCAGTTAAATCCTGATTTTGTGAAAAGTAAAAATGAGGAAATTATCTTAAAAAAGGCTACCAAAGAGGCAAACAGAACTATTTTCAATCAAATTTACCAGCGTTTATTATCTTGATTCTGGTAGAACTCCAGCTCTCGCATAAGCAAAAATGCGGATCAAAACATAAATAAAGAAAATCGACTGAATGATCGAAACCACATATAAAATCGTAATAAATGATTCGTCTGTTTTTCCGATTAACATGGGTAAAACACCAAAACAGAAGATTTGTATCACAGCGCTAATAATTCCCAAAACAAAAAACTGCTTTTGACGTCTTAAAATCGTTGGTAAAGTTGAGGTTACGGAGGTCATGAAACTCATAAAAAACCAAATAGACATAATCTCTGAATAAACTCCTGATTCTCTCCAGTTTTGACCAAAAACGAAAGCAAACAAGTCTTCTCCAAAGAAAAACAAAACTGAAAAAGGAAGAATAGAGATCAAAAATAAAGTTCGAACGGTTTTCTTCAAAATCCCTACTGTGGATTTTCCTTCGTTCACCAACTCTGCACATTTATTGAAAAAGACTTGACCAATTGCAGCTCCGATTAATGCAATGGGCAATTGAAGAATCATATACGAATGACTATACCACCCAAAAACCTCTTTACTAAAATAAAAAACCATGAAGAAAGCAAGTAATAAATCTTTCCCATAATCTACCAAGACATGTGGTAAGTTGACCATCGGGAATTCGCGATACGCACGAATTAATACCTTCGTTTTTGGCTTAGAATGAAACGGTGTATATTGTTTTCTTATTTTCAACCAATCCTTTAAAAAAGGAAGAGTTGATAAAGTACTGCCGATGAATGAAGCTAGAAGTAATCCAATTGTTCCTAATCCAAAAACGCCAAAAACCCACTTTAAAGAATTGTTGATCAATGAATTTGACATTCTGAAAAATGAAATGCGCTTGAATTGTTTGGTACGAATTGCCCAATTGGTGCCTAAATTTGAAAAAACAACCGCTACGGATGAAATTAGTACAAAGAAGATCAACCAGAATGTAGCTCTTGAGAAATCGACGGTCAGCAAGTAAATTCCAGATGCAAGAATGCAGACAATAAAAATATTACGGGCGATTCGAAAGCTTAAGCGATACAGTAAATATGCATGTTGCTCGCTTTTAGGCAAAGGAAGTGATAATTCATATCGAGCAGTTGCTAATGCTGCGATAAAACCGACTGCACGCAAGTATATGTTTAACTCTCCCATTTGCTCAGGAGTGTAAATGCGCGTTAAAATAGGGGAAATTAAAAAACCGAAAATCTGAGCCAAAACCGTTCCAGTCATTAAGACCAAAACAGATTTTAAGAAATCATTTTTCAACCATTTTTTAATCATAGATACATTCAAAAAAAAGCCCTTTCGATTTAAAAGGGCTTCTGATTTTATTTTGCGTAGTTCACGGATCGTTTTTCTCGAATCACCGTAACCTTCACCTGTCCTGGATAGGTCATCTCCGTCTGGATACGTTGCGATATCGTAAATGAAAGTTCGTCTGATTTTAAATCGGATATTTTTTCACTTTCTACCAATACGCGTAATTCTCTTCCTGCTTGAATTGCATACGCACTGCTAACTCCGTCATAAGACAAAGCCAATGCTTCCAAATCTTTCAATCGCTTGATGTAAGATTCTACAACTTCTCTACGAGCTCCTGGTCTAGCTCCAGAAATTGCATCACAAACTTGTACGATTGGTGAAATCAAGGTATTCATTTCAATTTCGTCGTGGTGAGCTCCGATGGCATTACAGATTTCTGGTCTTTCACCATATTTCTCTGCAAGCTTCATTCCCAACAATGCGTGCGGCAATTCTGGCTCATCGTCTGGAACTTTTCCAATATCGTGTAATAATCCTGCTCTCTTCGCTAACTTCACGTTTAATCCTAACTCAGCGGCCATCACAGCACATAAGTTCGCTACTTCACGCGAGTGTTGCAATAAGTTTTGTCCGTAAGAAGAACGGTATTTCATTCTACCAACCATTCTGGTCAATTCTGGGTGAAGTCCGTGAATACCTAAATCGATACAAGTTCTTTTTCCAGTCTCTGCGATTTCGTCTTCCAAAGATTTTTTGGTTTTCGCAACCACTTCTTCAATTCTTGCTGGGTGAATACGTCCATCAGAAACCAATTGGTGTAATGATAATCGCGCAATCTCTCTACGTACTGGATCAAAACAAGAAAGGATAATTGCTTCCGGTGTATCATCTACAACGATTTCGACACCTGTTGCTGCTTCAATTGCACGAATGTTACGACCTTCACGACCAATAATTCTTCCTTTTACTTCATCAGATTCAATGTTGAAAATAGAAACTGCATTTTCAACTGCTTGTTCGGTAGCAACTCTTTGAATAGTTTGAATAACAATCTTACGAGCTTCTTTGTTTGCATTTAATTTCGCTTCTTCGGTAATTTCTTTAATTTGAACCATTGCTTCCGTTCTCGCTTCATCTGTCAAAGCTTCCATCATCATGGTCTTTGCATCTTCAGGAGACATTCCACTAATTCTCGAAAGCTCGGTTACACGTTTGTGTTGGATCTTTTCAAGCTCTTGATTTTTAACTTCAACAGCTGTAAGTTTTTGGTCTAAATCTACTTTCGTTTTCTCTAGATCTTTCTCTTTTCTAGTTACTTCTTCTGTTTTTTGTGACAAAGTTTTTTCCTTCGCTTTTGCTCTATCTTCAGAAGATTGCATCTTACGTTCGCGATCTTTCATCGTTGCTTCATGCTCTTCTTTCAAACGCATGAACTTTTCTTTTGCTTGAAGAATCTTTTCTTTCTTAATCGTTTCACCTTCATTTTCGGCGTCTTTAAGAAGTTGTTCTTTTCGTTTCTTCAACAGAACATTTTGAGCGAAAAAGGCAAGACCTCCTCCTATCAAAATACTTACTAATCCTATCAATATACTACTTGTATCCATAAATTATTAAAATAAAAAACCCACCCATCACAATTAAAACTGCAACAGCGTGGGAAACATTAAAAAATAATTGACTAGTTCAGACCTTCAACCTCGTTCAACAACTCAGTCAGTTGACTTTCAACTGCTTCATAATCTGGAGGTAATTGAACCACTTCAGCACTTTTACTTGCTGGTTTTGTGGCTAATTGTAAAGCTGTCATTGCCAATAAATCTTGCATATCTTTAACTGCATAATTGTCTTGCAATAACTTAATCGCTTTATTAATATCTTCAGCAGCTTTGAGTACTTTAGCCTCTTCGCCTTCATTAACAGTCAATGGGTATGTTCTTCCAGCGACTATCACTTTTATAGATAATTTGCTCATTTGTTATTGCTTTAAATGACTTATGCAGTGTTCTATTTCCCGCACTAAATCGTCTATCTCTCCGTCTCTACTTGCTGGTAGCACGTTTTTCTGAGATTCGATAATTTCATTCAGCTGAAGCATTTCGTTCTGCATTTTAAGTACTTTTTGTTCCAAAAGAAGTTTTTTCTCTTCTAAATTGAAAATTTCACTTTCCTTCGTTTGCATCAAATTAATTAATTGACTCACTTCATTTTTCAAGGAATCATTCTGCGCTCTCTCCGCAACTAATTGCGAATGGATTTCAGTGAATCTATTCTTAAGATGGAGTACAATTGTATTAATTTGTTCAGTCATTGCATTCTGCTTTCTACAAATTTACCAATGTATTCTGTATTCTCAACTATTTAAATCTATTTTTGTTAACATAAAAAATTTAACAAATACAATTCAAACGCAATCTGTTAAAATTCAAGTAATTAATCATAATCTATTTTTAAAATATTTCAATTAATCTAAAAATAGAGCAAAAAAAAACCTTCAAAATTGAAGGCTTTAGAATATCGTTTTACGCTTGAGTCGTTGGAGGTCCAAAATTCATTGGAGGTGTTCCCGGCATATCTTGATCGTTAATTGGTCCCATACTTTGTTCGTATTTCTGAACATTTTCAATCAATGCACGCATCAATCTTTTCGCATTTTGCGGTGTCATAATGATTCGAGACTTCACGATAGCTTTCGGCATACCTGGCAACATTTGAACAAAATCAGCAACAAATTCAGCTTGTGAATGCGTGATAATCGCCAAGTTAGAATAAATTCCACTTGCCGTTTCTTCATTCAGTTCGATGTTTATTTGGTTTTCATTTTGATTTTCCATACCCGTGTAAATTTAAAAAGGAAGGACTCGAAAGTCCTTCCTTAATTATTTGATTAATTACCTGATAATTGTTCCAAGTCTTCTTTGTTTGCAACAATCATTTTCTGGAATTTACGGATACCTGTTCCTGCTGGAATCAAGTGTCCTACAATTACATTTTCTTTCAAGCCCATCAAGTGATCAACTTTTCCTGAAATCGCTGCCTCATTCAATACTTTTGTAGTTTCCTGGAAGGAAGCTGCAGAAATGAATGACTGAGTTTGCAACGATGCTCTTGTAATTCCTTGCAACAATGGTTTAGAAGTTGCTGGAACTGCATCTCTTGCATCAACTAATTGTTTGTCTGCACGTTTCAACTGAGAATTTTCATCTCTTAATCGTCGTGAAGAAACTATTTGTCCTGCTCTAAGATCTGTAGATTCTCCTGCATCAATGACAACTTTCATTCCGTAGATTGCATCGTTATCTTCCATAAAGTCAGCTTTATGAACCGATTGCCCTTCTAAGAACTTCGTATCACCTGCATCGATAATCTCCACTTTCAACATCATTTGACGAACGATCACCTCGAAGTGTTTGTCGTTGATCTTCACACCTTGCAGACGGTAAACTTCTTGAATCTCATTTACAATGTATTCTTGAACTTTAGTCGGTCCTTCAATGTTAAGAATGTCATTTGGTGTTACAGCTCCATCAGACAATGGTTGTCCAGCTCTTACGAAGTCATTTTCTTGCACAAGGATGTGTTTAGAAAGTGGAACTAAGTATTTACGAACATCTCCATTTTTAGAAGTAATTTGGATTTCTCTGTTACCTCTTTTGATTTTACCATATTCTGCAATACCATCAATCTCAGATACAACTGCTGGGTTAGAAGGATTACGAGCTTCAAATAATTCTGTTACTCGAGGTAAACCTCCTGTAATATCCCCAGTTCTTCCAGATACACGTGGAATCTTAACTAAAACAGAACCTGCTTCCACTTTTTCTCCTTCGTTTACTGAAACGTGAGAGTCAACTGGTAAACTGTATTCTCTTAAGATTTCCTTCGTTTTCACATCAATGATATGAATTGCAGGGTTTTTCTTTTTATCTTTTGTTTCTGTAATTACTTTTTCAGTAAATCCAGTTTGCTCATCCACTTCTTGACGGTAAGTAATTCCTTCAATAACACTATCGAAAACAACTTTACCAGATACCTCAGAGATAATTACAGCATTATACGGGTCCCATCGAACGATTACATCGCCTTTCTTGATTTTCGTATTGCTCTTCGTCATCAATTCAGATCCGTAAGGAATGTTGGCTGTCATCAAAACAATTCCAGTATTTTCATCCGTCACTTTCGCTTCAGCTGAACGTCCTACAACTACTTCTTTGGATGAACCATCAGCATTTTTCATAACGATTGTTCTAAGCTCTTCGATTTCTAATTTACCGGTAGCTTTTGATTTCAAGTCAGAAATATCTGTAGAGTTCGATGCAGTACCCCCAACGTGGAATGTACGTAATGTCAACTGTGTTCCTGGTTCCCCAATAGATTGTGCAGCAACTACACCTACTGTATCTCCTTCTTGTGCGATACGATGTGTAGCTAAGTTACGTCCATAACATTTAGAACAAACTCCTCTTCTCATTTCACATGTAAGAACGGAACGAATTTCAACTTCATCAATTCCTGCTTTTTCAATTGCAACCGCAACATCTTCAGAAATTAATTCACCAGCTGAAACTAAAAGTGTTTCTGTTTCTGGAATGAAGATATCGTGAACAGATGTTCTACCCAAAATACGATCGTACAATGGCTCAACAACTTCATCATTTTTCTTCAACGCTGTAGCAACAAGTCCACGTAAAGTACCACAGTCATCCATATTGATAATAACGTCTTGAGAAACGTCAACCAATCTTCGTGTCAAGTAACCAGCATCGGCCGTTTTCAATGCCGTATCGGCCAAACCTTTACGAGCACCGTGCGTAGAAATAAAGTACTCCAATACAGACAATCCTTCTTTAAAGTTGGAAAGAATTGGATTTTCAATAATTTCTTGAGCCGAAGTACCAGATTTTTGTGGTTTCGCCATCAATCCACGCATTCCGGATAACTGTCTAATTTGCTCTTTCGATCCACGTGCACCAGAATCAAACATCATGTAGATGGAGTTGAATCCTTGGTTATCGTTTTTCAATTGATCCATTAACGTATTCGTCAATCGGGAGTTGGTATGCGTCCAAATATCAATAACTTGGTTGTAACGTTCGTTATTTGTAATCAGACCCATGTTATAGTTCATCATTACATCTTTCACGTCAGCTTCAGCTTTAGTTACTAAAATTTCTTTTTCCAAAGGAATGATAATATCATCCAAGTTGAAAGAAAGTCCACCTCTAAATGCCATGTCGTAACCTAATTCCTTGATATCATCTAAGAACTGAGCTGTACGAGCTGTACCTGAAATTTTCAATACGTTACCGATAATATCTCTTAACGCTTTTTTGGTCAAAATGTCATTTACGAATCCTACCTCATGCGGCACATATTCATTAAATAAAACACGTCCACAAGTCGTTTCAATCATCATCAATTCTGGAACTCCTGCTTCATTTAAATCGTAAGATTTAACTTTAATAGATGCATGTAATTCCAATTTCCCTTCGTTGTGAGCGATAATTACTTCTTCCGGAGAATAGAAAATACCGTTTTCACCAAGTACTTTGTATTCAGGAGTAGAAGTTCTACGTTTTGTAATGTAATACAAACCTAGAACCATATCCTGAGATGGTACAGCAATTGGAGCACCATTCGCAGGGTTCAAAATATTATGTGATGCAAGCATCAACAATTGCGCTTCTAAGATTGCTGCGTTACCTAACGGCAAGTGAACAGCCATCTGGTCACCATCGAAATCGGCGTTGAACGCCGTAGTTGCCAATGGGTGAAGACGAATTGCTTTTCCTTCAATCAATTTTGGTTGGAACGCTTGAATACCTAGTCTGTGAAGCGTTGGGGCACGGTTTAAAAGAACTGGATGTCCTTTCAAGATGCTTTCCAAAATATCCCAAACTACTGGTTCTTTGCGATCAACAATTTTCTTAGCTGATTTTACTGTTTTCACAATACCACGCTCAATCATCTTGCGAATGATAAATGGTTTGTAAAGCTCAGCAGCCATTCCTTTTGGCAATCCACATTCGTGTAATTTCAAATCTGGTCCAACAACAATTACCGAACGAGCAGAATAATCCACACGTTTTCCAAGTAAGTTTTGACGGAAACGACCTTGTTTACCTTTCAATGAATCAGAAAGAGATTTCAACGGACGATTAGACTCTGTTTTTACAGCTGAAGATTTACGAGAGTTGTCAAACAATGAATCTACAGATTCTTGCAACATTCTTTTCTCGTTTCTTAAAATTACCTCAGGAGCTTTAATTTCGATTAATCGTTTCAAACGGTTGTTACGGATGATTACTCGTCTGTATAAATCGTTCAAATCCGACGTTGCGAAACGTCCACCATCTAATGGAACTAATGGACGAAGTTCTGGTGGAATCACTGGAACAACCTTCACGATCATCCATTCAGGACGGTTTTCGATACGGGTTTGTGACTCACGCATTGCTTCCACAACTTGTAATCTTTTCAATGCTTCATTTTTACGTTGTACAGATGTTTCTGTATTCGCTTTATGACGCAAATCGTAAGACATTTCCTCCAAATTCAATCCACGTAGCAAATCGTGAAGTGCTTCAGCACCCATCTTTGCGATGAATTTGTTTGGATCTGTATCTTCAAGATATTGATTTTCCTTTGGAAGTAAATCTAAAATATCCAAGTATTCTTCTTCCGTAAGGAAATCTAAATACTTTAAAGACTCTCCATTTTCAACCTCCGTTGCAATACCCGCTTGGATAACAACGTAACGTTCGTAATAGATAATTTGATCCAATTTTTTGGTAGGAAGACCTAACAAATAACCAATTTTATTTGGCAAAGAACGGAAATACCAGATGTGTGCAACTGGAACAACAAGGGAAATATGTCCCATGCGCTCACGTCGAACTTTCTTTTCTGTTACTTCAACTCCACAACGGTCACAAACGATTCCTTTGTATCGGATTCTTTTGTACTTCCCACAATGACATTCGTAGTCCTTTACCGGACCAAAAATACGTTCGCAGAATAGACCATCCCTTTCAGGTTTGTAGGTTCTATAATTTATAGTTTCCGGTTTTAATACTTCACCACTAGACTGCTCCAGAATTAATTCTGGAGAAGCTAGTGAAATGGTAATTTTATTAAAACTACTTTGTTTTTTTGGTGTTTCTTTTCTGTAAGCCATTCTAAATGCTTGTTTTCAAATTAAACAACTCGATTATTAATCCATAGTAACGTTCAAACCAAGTCCTCTTAGCTCATGCAACAATACGTTGAATGATTCTGGAATTCCTGGCTCAGGGATGTTGTCTCCCTTAACGATTGCTTCGTAAGCTTTCGCACGACCTGTTACATCATCAGATTTCACGGTTAAGATTTCCTGAAGGATATTAGCAGCACCAAATGCTTCTAATGCCCAAACCTCCATCTCTCCGAAACGTTGACCACCAAACTGGGCTTTACCACCCAATGGTTGTTGTGTAATCAATGAGTATGGTCCGATTGAACGGGAGTGCATCTTGTCATCAACCATGTGGGATAATTTCAACATGTAAATTACACCGACAGTTGCTGTCTGATGGAAACGTTCTCCGGTACCTCCATCATAAAGATAGGTTTTACCTGAACGTGGTACTCCTGCTTTTTCAGTCCACTCATCTATTTCTTGAGGTGTAGCACCGTCGAAAATTGGAGTAGCAAATTTAACTCCTAATTTTTCTCCAGCCCAACCTAAGACAGTTTCATAGATTTGACCTAAGTTCATACGTGAAGGTACACCCAATGGGTTCAACACGATATCAACTGGGGTTCCATCTGCCAAGAAAGGCATATCTTCAGCACGAACAATGTTCGCAACGATTCCTTTGTTTCCGTGACGACCAGCCATTTTATCACCTACTTTTAACTTCCGTTTCTTCGCGATGTAAACTTTTGCCATTTTAACAATTCCTGCAGGTAAATCATCTCCGACAGAAATATGGAATTTCTTACGTTTGTAGATACCTAAAAGGTCGTTTGCTTTGATATTGAAGTTATGAATCACTCTACCAACCAACGTATTTAATTTCGCGTCAGCTGTCCAGTTTGTCGGATTAACTATTGAATAGTCAATTGCAGACAAATTTTTCTGAATGAACTTCGTACCTTTTTTAACGATTTCTTCTTTAAAATTATTGAAAACTCCTCCTGATTTAGTTTCACCTAAAATAAGTAATAACTTGTCAACCAATTGGTCTTTCAATCCAGCCATGTCTTTCTCGTAATCAACATCTAAAGATTCCAAAATTGGTTTATCTTGCGCTTTTGATTTACGATCTTTCATAGATCTAGAGAAAAGTTTCTTATCAACAACAACACCACGAAGTGAAGGACCAGCTTTCAAAGAAGCATCCTTAACATCTCCAGCTTTGTCACCGAAAATAGCTCTCAATAATTTCTCTTCTGGCGAAGGATCTGTCTCTCCTTTTGGAGTGATTTTTCCAATTAAAATGTCGCCTTCAGTTACTTCAGCTCCAATTCTAATTAATCCATTTTCATCCAAATCTTTGGTAGCTTCTTCACTTACGTTTGGAATATCAGAAGTTAATTCTTCCATTCCACGTTTCGTGTCTCTTACTTCCAATGTGTATTCATCGATGTGGATAGATGTAAAGATATCATCTCTAACCACTTTTTCAGAAATAACGATTGCATCCTCAAAGTTATACCCTTTCCACGGCATGAATGCCACTTTCAAGTTTTGACCTAAAGCAAGTTCACCTGCCTGAGTTGCATATCCTTCACAAAGTACTTGACCTCTTTCAACTTTGTCACCTTTCTGAACGATTGGTTTCAAGTTAATGATCGTACTTTGATTCGTTTTTTGGAATTTAGTAAGTTGATATGTTTTTAATTCACTTTCAAAACTTACTAATTTATCGTCTTCTGTCCAATTGTATCGAATAGAAATTTCATTTGCGTCAACATACTCAACGGTACCTGTACCTTCTGCGTTAATCAACACTCTTGAATCTCTCGCCACAAGACGTTCGATTCCTGTTCCAACAATTGGAGACTGAGGTTTTAACAAAGGAACAGCTTGACGCTGCATGTTTGATCCCATCAATGCACGGTTGGCATCATCATGTTCCAAGAAAGGAATAGAAGAAGCCGCAACTGATGCAATTTGATTTGCACCAACATCCATTAATGTTAAGGCAGAAGGTGGAACAACTGGGAAATCACCCTCACATCTAGCTTTTACCATTTCATTGATAAAGTTTCCTTTATCATCGATAGCAGCTTTTGCTTGTGCAATCATTTGATCATCTTCTTCTTCAGCTGTTAAATAAGTAGGTTCTGCATCAAGCATCACTTTACCATCAACTACTGCTTTGTATGGAGTTTCAATAAAACCAAGTTTATTTACTTTCGCGTAAACACAAAGAGAAGAAATCAATCCAATATTCGGTCCTTCCGGAGTTTCAATTGTACATAAACGTCCGTAGTGTGTGTAGTGAACGTCACGTACCTCAAAACCAGCTCTTTCACGAGACAAACCACCAGGCCCTAGTGCAGACAAACGACGTTTGTGCGTCACTTCAGACAATGGGTTCGTTTGGTCCATAAACTGAGACAATTGGTTCGTTCCAAAGAAAGAGTTGATAACAGAAGACAAAGTCTTCGCGTTGATCAAGTCAATTGGTGTAAACACCTCATTGTCTCTCACGTTCATTCTTTCACGGATTGTACGTGCCATACGAGCAAGACCAACACCAAATTGAGCATATAATTGCTCACCCACCGTTCTTACACGACGGTTTGATAAGTGGTCAATATCATCAACTTCAGCTTTTGAATTTATTAATTCAATCAAATATTTGATGATGCAAATAATATCATTTTTAGTAAGAACTCGAGAAGACTCATCTGGATCAAGATTTAATTTCTTGTTCAAACGGAATCGACCAACTTCACCTAAATCATATCGTGTATCTGAGAAGAAAAGTTTATCAAAAACATTTTTTGCAGTTTCGTAATCTGGCGGTTCAGCGTTACGCAATTGTCTATAAATATGTTCAACAGCTTCTTTCCCGGAGTTAGAAGTATCTTTTTGTAGGGTATTGTAGATGATTGTATAGTCTGCAGTATTCACGTCTTCCTTATGAAGGATAACCGTTTTTACTCCAGCATCTAAAATCATATCGATGTGTTCTTCTTCAATGACCATTTCACGGTCCATAAGAACCTCGTTACGTTCAATTGAAACAACTTCACCAGTATCTTCATCAACGAAATCTTCAACCCATGTTTTCAAAACACGTGCAGCTAATTTACGTCCAACTAATTTCTTAAGGTTTACTTTCGTGGCTTTCACTTCGTCTGCCAATCCGAAAATTTCCAAGATATCCTTATCAGTTTCATAACCGATTGCACGGAAAAGAGTCGTAACAGGTAACTTTTTCTTACGATCGATATATGCATACATCACATTATTAATGTCTGTAGCGAATTCAATCCAAGAACCTTTAAAAGGAATTACTCTTGCAGAGTAAAGTTTAGTACCATTTGCGTGACGACTTTGTCCGAAGAATACTCCTGGAGAACGGTGTAATTGAGAAACGATAACACGTTCAGCACCATTCACAACAAAAGACCCCTTTGGAGTCATATATGGAATTGTACCAAGATAAACATCTTGCACAATTGTTTCGAAATCCTCATGTTCAGGATCAGTACAATACAGCTTTAATTTAGCTTTTAGTGGAACACTATAAGTTAATCCTCTCTCGATACACTCATCAATGGTGTATCTTGGTGGATCAATAAAATAATCCAAAAACTCTAAAACGAACTGATTTCTCGTATCCGTAATTGGAAAGTTTTCTGAAAATACTTTAAATAATCCTTCACTGTCTCTATTCTCAGGAGTCGTTTCTAATTGAAAAAACTCTTGGAAAGATTTTAATTGAATATCTAGAAAGTCAGGATACTCAAATTTGTTTTTGCTTGATGCAAAATTTATTCTTGTGGTGATATTGCTTGATGTTGCCAAGGCTAAAAGATTTAATTAAAAAAACTGACTTTTATGCACTTAATATATTTAAACAAGAATAGGCATCCGCCAAATGACGGACACCTTTCTCATCTAAAAAGTAGAAAATTTATTTAACTTCAACTTCAGCTCCTGCTTCAATAAGAGCAGTTTTTAATGCTTCAGCTTCGTCTTTAGAAACACCTTCTTTCAACGTTGAAGGAGCTGCGTCTACTAAATCTTTAGATTCTTTCAATCCGTTACCAGTTAATTCTTTTACAAGTTTAACAACAGCAAGTTTGTTTGGTCCACCAGCTTTCAAGATAACATCAAATTCTGTTTTCTCTTCAGCAGCAGCACCTTCAGCAGCACCACCAGCAACCATAACTGCTGCAGCAGCAGCTGGTTCGATACCGTACTCATCCTTAAGGATAGTTGCTAATTCGTTTACTTCTTTAACTGTAAGGTTTACTAGTGTTTCTGCAATTTGCTTTAAATCAGCCATTTTTATTTATTTTTATAAAATGATAATACAATAATTAATTTGTGGAAAGTTAAACTCTTGCCTCGAGTGTTTTAAGAATCCCTGCAATTTTGCCACCCTGTCCTTTAAGAGCAGAGATAACATTTTTAGCAGGAGATTGTAATAATCCAATGATTTCTCCAAGTACTTCGTCCTTGCTTTTCAATGAAGCTAAGTTTTCTAATTGGTCATCGCCAATGAATACTGCTTCATCAATGTAAGCACCTTTAAGGATAGGCTTAGCATTTTTCTTACGGAAATCTTGAATAATTTTTGCAGGTAAATTACCTACTTCAGAAAACATAATTGATGTCGGTCCTGCTAATACTTCATTCAAGTTACCAAAATCTTTACCTTCAACACGCTCCATTGCTTTTGCAAGCAAGGTGTTTTTAACAACCTTCAATTGGATGTTAGCGTGAAAGCATTTTCTTCGTAATTGATTGATTGCATCAACAGTTAAACCTGAAGTATCAGCCAAGTAAAAAATACCTGCATTTGATAATTCAACTGCTAAATCGTCTATGTACTGAGCTTTGTTGTCTTTTGTCATAATTACTAAGTTTTAAGCTACCACAGATTTAGCATCAATGTTAATACTAGGACTCATCGTAGAACTGATGTAAATACTTTTGATATAAACACCTTTCGCTGCAGCAGGTTTCAACTTATTCAAAGCACCGATAAGTTCCAGTGCATTCTCCTGAATCTTGCTGCTTTCAAAGCTAGCTTTACCGATTGCTGAGTGAATGTTTCCGTATTTATCAACTTTAAAGTCAATCTTACCAGCTTTAACTTCTTCAACTGCTTTACCTACTTCCATCGTTACAGTTCCAGTTTTTGGATTAGGCATCAAACTTCTAGGTCCTAGAATTCGTCCTAATGCTCCAACTTTACCCATTACAGATGGCATCGTAATAATTACATCGATGTCAGTCCAACCTCCTTTGATTTTCTCAATGTAGTCGTCCAAACCAACGAAATCAGCACCTGCAGCGATTGCTTCAGCTTCCTTGTCAGGTGTACAAAGTACTAATACTTTAACATCCTTTCCAGTTCCGTGAGGCAATGCAACAGTACCACGTACCATTTGATTTGCTTTTCTAGGATCTACTCCTAATCTTACACTGATATCAACTGAAGCGTCGAATTTGGTTGTTGTAATGTCTTTAATAAGACCACACGCCTCCTGAATGGAGTAAGCTTTCACTAAATCAAATTTAGCAAGAACTTCTTTTCTCTTTTTAGATACTCTACCCATGATCGTACTTATTTAGCCTTAGGTGATTCACCACCTTTAACTGTTACACCCATACTTCTAGCTGTTCCGGCAATCATTGTCATTGCTCTATCAATTGTAAAGCAATTCAAATCTGCCATCTTATCTTCAGCAATCAATTTTACTTGATCCCAACTCATAGACCCAACTTTTGTTTTGTTAGGTGCCGCTGAACCTTTTTTAAGTTTAGCTTGTTCCATGATTTGAGTCGCTGCTGGAGGAGTTTTGATAATGAAATCAAAAGATTTATCACTGTAAACTGTGATAACACATGGTAAAACCTTTCCTGGCTTATCCTGCGTACGAGCATTATACTGCTTGCAGAATTCCATGATGTTGACCCCTTTTGCACCAAGTGCAGGACCAACTGGAGGAGCTGGATTGGCTGCGCCACCTTTGATCTGTAATTTGATCAGTGCTGCTACTTCTTTAGCCATTTATTTATAAATTGTGTAGTCAAACGTGAGCACAAAAGGGAAGCTTTTGATCAATTCACTCACTTCTACGGGTTAATATACTACTATAGTTCTTTTTCCACTTGCATGTAGCTCAATTCCAGAAGATTTTTTCTTCCGAAGATTTTCACCATCACTTTAAGTTTCTTTTTATCTTCATTGATTTCATCAATAATACCAGAGAAGTTATTGAAAGGACCGTCAATTACTTTAACTGGTTCTCCAATAACAAAAGGAATTTTCATTTCTTCCTCCGTACTAGTTAATTCATCAACTTTTCCTAAAATTCTATTTACCTCAGAAATTCGCATTGGAACAGGCTCTCCTCCTTTCTCGGTTCCTAAAAAACCAATCACATTCGGAATCCCTTTCACAACGTGTTGAACCTCCCCTACAAGAGCAGCTTCAATCAAAACGTATCCAGGAAGATATGCTCTTTCTTTTACGTTCTTTTTACCATTTCTAATTTGAAAAACTTTCTCCGTAGGAATTAATACCTGCTCGACGTAATCAGACAAGTTTAAACGAGAAATTTCAAGATCAAGATATTCCTTCACCTTTTTTTCTTTCCCACTTACTGATCTTACTACGTACCAGCGCTTTTTAATATCACCCATAGTACTTAGTTAAACATGTTGTAAATGAATCCTAGAGCTCCTTGCCAAGCTGCCTTGTCATTTGCGGAGATTCCAAAAAGGTAATCCATTACAAAAATCATTAATGCAAAAAGCACAGAAGCAACTACAACCAAAATTGTATTGCTCTGCAATTCTTTCCAAGTAGGCCACGTAACATGGTGAACCATTTCGTTGACTGTTTCGTCAATGTAATTCTTTATTTTCGACACCTTTCTTCGTATTTGCACGGGCGGTAGGGTTCGAACCCACGACCAATGGTTTTGGAGACCAGTACTCTACCAGCTGAGCTACGCCCGTGTAAAAGGGGGAGCTAAACTCCCCCTTCCAATTATTTATTTGCTTGTGAAATTAAGCAAGAATTTCTGTAACTTGACCAGCACCTACTGTTCTACCACCCTCACGGATAGCGAAACGTAAACCTTTGTCCATTGCTACAGGAACAATCAATTTAACCTCGATACTTACGTTGTCACCTGGCATAACCATCTCACGACCATCAGTCATGAAGATTTCACCTGTAACGTCTGTTGTACGGAAGTAGAACTGAGGACGGTATTTGTTGTGGAATGGAGTATGACGTCCACCTTCTTCTTTTTTCAATACATAGATCTCAGCTTTGAAATCTGTGTGAGGTTTTGTAGAACCTGGTTTACAGATTACCATTCCTCTTTTGATTTGAGATTTATCAATACCTCTCAATAAAAGACCAACGTTATCACCTGCTTCACCTCTGTCCAAAATCTTACGGAACATCTCAACACCTGTTACAGTAGAAGAAAGTTTAAGGTCACCCATTCCTAAGATATCTACAGCTTCACCAGAGTTGATTACACCTGTTTCGATACGTCCTGTTGCTACAGTACCACGACCAGTGATCGTAAATACATCTTCAACTGGCATCAAGAAAGGTTTGTCAACTTCACGTGGAGGTAATTCGATATAAGAATCAACAGCATCCATCAATTCGTCAATTTTAGCAACCCACTGCTCTTCACCATTCAAAGCACCTAATGCAGATCCTTGAATTACTGGAGCGTTGTCACCATCATAACTATAGAAAGATAACAATTCACGAATTTCCATTTCAACAAGCTCTAAAAGCTCTGGATCGTCAACTAAATCTACTTTGTTCATGAAAACAACCATTGCAGGAATACCAACTTGGCGACCTAAAAGGATGTGCTCACGTGTTTGTGGCATTGGTCCATCAGTTGCAGCAACAACTAAAATAGCACCGTCCATTTGGGCAGCACCTGTAACCATGTTTTTTACGTAATCGGCGTGACCTGGACAGTCAACGTGTGCGTAGTGACGGTTTAATGTCTCGTACTCTACGTGTGAAGTGTTAATTGTAATACCACGTTCTTTCTCCTCTGGAGCGTTATCAATAGTACTGAAATCACGTACTGCAGCCAAACCTCTTCCTGAAAGTACGCTTGAAATTGCAGCTGTCAAAGTTGTTTTACCGTGATCTACGTGACCGATTGTTCCGATGTTAACGTGTGGTTTGGAACGATTGAAATTTTCCTTAGCCATTGTTTTATTTGTTACTTAGTTATTAATAAATTGCCTAACCTTTTAATATGCAAAAATTTCATCCATAAATTGGATGAATCGTTTTGCGTGAGCCAATGACGAGATTTGAACTCGTGACCTCTTCCTTACCAAGGAAGCACTCTACCCCTGAGCTACACCGGCATCGATTCTTTAAAATTATGAGCGGGAGACGAGACTCGAACTCGCGACCCTCAGCTTGGAAGGCTGACGCTCTACCAACTGAGCTACTCCCGCTTGTAATATAATTAATGTGGTGGGGGTGGATGGACTCGAACCAACGATACCTTACGGTGACAGATTTACAGTCTGGTGCAATAGCCACTATGCGACACCCCCATTTTGAGCCGGTGGAGGGACTCGAACCCCCGACCTGCTGATTACAAATCAGCTGCTCTAGCCAACTGAGCTACACCGGCACATTAAAAAATTGGTAATATTATAATTTTAAAGAACGATTTCAAATGTTTTCCCGTTTGGGTTTGCAAATGTAGGAAGTTTTTCTTTATCCGCAATAGCTTTTTGAAGAAATTTTAAAATATTTTTCAAAAAATAATGGGCGACAAAAAGCCGCCCATTACAAGTCTTTAATTATCAATCAAATGAGCTGTTTCTCCTTGTGCTTAACAATTTGTTTGCGAAGTGCCTCAACAACTAAATCTCCAGCTTCTTCAAATGTTTTACATTGTTTTTTTGCAAATAATTCTTTCCCTGGTATCAAAATTTTGATTTCAGTAATCTTATTTTCTTTCTCGTCATTTTTATCTACCCTTAAAAATATTTCACTTGATATAATTTGATCAAAAAATAAAGTCAATTTAGAAACTTTCTCTGTCAAATGGTCTACTAGTTTTTTATCAACCGTAAAGTTAACTGCATTAATCTTGATATCCATCCTCTTTGTTTTTGTGCCCACGCGGGTGAGCTTGTGAATAAATGTTATTTAACTGCGCAAACGAATTGTGGGTATAAACTTGTGTTGCCGATAAACTTGCATGTCCTAAGATGTCTTTTAAAACTTCCAACCCTGCTCCATTGTTTAACATGTGCGTTGCAAAGGTATGTCTTAGAACGTGAGGGCTCTTTATATCCAAATTTGTTACGCTACCAAGGTAGGAATTTATTTTTCTATAAACAAACTTGGGATACAATTTATTCCCTTTATTACTGACGAAAAAATGCGACTCATTTGGAAACAGTTTCATTTTGTGGCTCCTAAATGATTCGATATTTCTAGAAAAAGAATCACTGATCGGAATGATGCGCTCTTTGTTTCTTTTACCAAGAACTTTGATACTTGAACGCGTAACATCTCCATCCTTCAAATTTATTAATTCTGAAAGTCGAATTCCTGTTTGATAAAACATTTCAACCATTAAAAGGTCACGAATGCCGTCAAAATCATCGGAGAAGAAATCTTTGGCGACGCTTGAATTCATTTCACTTTCTTTTGCAAATGAAGGAAGTTTCTTCTCTGATTTCGGTCCTTTTACTTTGAGCATCGGATCTGATTCTATCATTCCGTTTTTAACAAGCCACTTAAAAAAGGTTCGTAAAGTAGATAGCTTTCGATTGACAGATCTATTCGTCGTTTTGTGATCTATTAAATGAACAATCCATCCTCTTACGAGCTGATGATTGACCTCATTGATTGATTCCATCGAATCAATCAAAGCAAATGAAGTAAATTGTTCCAAATCTTTTAAGTAGGCAGTAACGGTATGTTCCGAAAAACGTTTTTCAGAAACCAAGTAAGATTCAAAATCATTAAAAACAAAAAAAGGAGCCATATAGACTCCTTTTACGTTCTTTTCAAACAAAAGTTACTAGATTTCAGCAGAAATCATTCTTGCTTTGTATGCAGCTTTGATTCTTGCTTGACGTCCAATGATAGATGGTTTAACAAACTCTTTACGAGTTCTTAATTCCTTCATTACATTCGTTTTGTCGAATTTTTTCTTGTATTTCTTAAGCGCTCTTTCGATGTTTTCGCCTTCTTTAACTGGTATAATTAACATATCTTGGTTATTAAATTTCTTTTTATTGGACTGCAAAGATAAGTCCAATTTTTTAATTAACAAACTTATTTTAATAATTCTCTTGAAATCACTAATTTTTGTATTTCGGAAGTACCTTCACCGATTGTACAAAGCTTCGCATCACGGTAAAACTTCTCAACTGGGAAGTCTTTTGTGTATCCGTAACCTCCAAAAATTTGTACTGCGTCATCAGCAACACGAACCGCTACTTCTGAAGCGTAATATTTCGCAATTGCAGATTCTTTTGTCAAGTTCTTCTTGTTATTTTTCAAATATGCCGCTTGATATAACAACAATTCAGCAGCTTCAATTTGAGTTGCCATGTCTGCTAATTTGAAAGAAATAGCTTGAAATTGCGAAATTGGTTTACCAAATTGCTCTCTTTCTTTGGAGTATTTCACCGCAGCTTCGAATGCACCTTTTGCAATACCAAGCGCTAATGCTCCAATAGAAATTCTTCCTCCATCCAAAATTTGCATTGATTGCTGGAAACCTGTTCCTTGTTCACCAATTAAATTTTCAGCCGGAATACGACAATTGTCAAAAATCAACTCACATGTTTCAGAGGCACGCATTCCCATTTTATTTTCTTTTTTTCCTGAAGAAAATCCTGGAGTTCCTTTTTCAATGATGAAAGCAGACATTCCTTTCGAATCTCCTTTTTCACCCGTACGCGCAATAACTACCGCAACGTCACCGGATGCACCGTGCGTGATGAAATTTTTAGAGCCGTTCAAAACCCATTCATTTCCTTCAAGTACAGCTGTTGTATTCATTCCTCCAGCATCAGAACCTGTTCCAGTTTCTGTTAACCCCCAAGCTCCAATAAACTCAGCGCTTGCTAATTTTGGAAGGTATTTTCTTTTTTGTTCCTCAGAACCGTGGTAGTAAATATGTCCAGTACAAAGAGAGTTGTGTGCTGCAACAGAAAGGCCTATTGACCCGCATACTTTAGCAATTTCTGAGACCACAGTAATGTACTCATCATAACCAAATCCAGAACCTCCGTATTCTTCAGGAATAAAAACTCCCATGAGTCCAAGTTCTCCTAACTTCTTGAAAACGTGAACAGGAAATTCCTGTGATTCATCCCACTCCATAAAATCAGGACGGATTTCTTTTTCAGCAAAATCACGTACCATTTGCACGATCATTTTTTGATTTTCATTCATTTCAAAATTCATATTTATATCTTTTGGATGTTCGTAAATTGATTAGTAGCGCACTAAATTAGTAATATTTTTACTATACGGACGCAATTTCTCTTCACCGTTTAAAAAACTCAAAGACACTAAGAAGTTAAATCCTGCTACTTCACCTCCACATTGTTTTACAAGTTCTGCGGCTGCACCAGCTGAACCACCTGTTGCTAATAAATCATCGTGAATCAAAACTCTATCTCCTGGTTTTACAGCGTCTGTATGCATTTCAATCGTCGAACTTCCGTATTCTAAATCGTACGAATAAGATACTTTTTCGTACGGTAATTTACCTACTTTGCGAATCATAATGAATGGAAGACCTAAGCGAACTGCTAATGGATAACCCAATAGAAAACCTCTGCTTTCAATTCCTGCAATTTTATCAATCTTTTGATCTTTGAATAAAGCAACTAAATGCTGGATGATTTCTTCAGACAACTGAGGATTCATCATAATTGGTGTGATGTCCTTAAAAATAATTCCCGGTTTTGGAAAATCAGGAATATCTCTAATTACATCTTTAATTTTTTGTTCTATCATTTAATATTTGATTAGATAAATAATTTCAAATCCATGCTTTACATCTCATTTCAAAGAAAATAAATGCAAAGTTAAACAAGTGTTTTTAAATTCACACTTGATTTACAAACTATTCCTCAACAGAAACATAAGGTTTTATTTTTTCATAAAGCTCTTCTGAAATCAAAACCGATTTTTTCAAATCCTCAATTCGTTTATACGTGCCGAGCTGTGTTCTTAATTTGATAATTGAATTGGCTACATTATTGCTAAAATAGGGGTGTTTCCTTAATTCAGCGTAAGTAACTTTGTTGATGTCAAATGGAATGACCGCTTTTGAATCTACCAAAATGAACGGCCGAATAATTTCTAGTTTTTCCGGATCAAATTTCCAAATTTCAAGTAACTGATCCTCGTTAATAAATCCTTGTAATTCATTTCTTTTCTGAATTATTTTCTCAGCGTAAAACTGACCAATTCCATCGATGCTCATCAATTCTTCTAATGAAGCTGTGTTGAGTTCAACTTTTTCTTTCTTTACTGCTGTCTGAGGAATCTGACTTTTTCCGTGCTCCCGAATAGGCTTTTCCGGATACACCAAAAAATCTCGGATGTTTTCAAAAAACGCATCTGAAATAACAAATACTTTTCTCAAATCCTCGTCTGAATAAAATCCACTTTTGGCAAATTTCATTAAGGTCGAAACTTGCTTTTCACTCAATCCTAAATCCATCCAATTTTGTTCGGTGTATTGATTTGGATCAAACTTTTTTGACGGCTTTTTGAAGCGAGATTTTTTCTGGTATTTCGTTTTCTCTTCTTTTTTATATTCAAAGTTTTTAAAATCCTCTTTCTGCTGCGCGGTTTGATGGTATTCAAAATCTCCAGGCGGATTGAGCAAAAAATACAACCTTGGAAGCAAGACCAACACCAACATGATCGTTACGAAAATGAGTATTGCTCTTCTGGAGCGTTTTGAAAATTCAATTGGGTCTTCCATGTCGCATGTTCCTTAAATTTTAATCTTGTTCGATTGTTTTTTTGACTCCCAATTTAAAACTGAAATAAAACACGTGTACGACAGTCAAAACTAAAGAAGTGAAAAACAAACCAGTATCTGATTGTCCTTCTGCCATGGTGTTATGGTGCAACAAGGCAATGATTCCGAGTCCTATTGCCAAGGCAATTCCTGTCCAATATAATGGTCTCAAACCTTTCGCACTTTTGAATTCATTTCCTAATTTACTTTTCTTAGCACCATAAAACATGTATACATCCACTCCAACAAGCATCCAGATAATCAATCGCAACCACGTATCAAGCGGTAAAAAAACCATCATAAACACACAGGATGCGATTCCTAAGATAGGAATTAAAGGCACTAACGGAGTTTTGAAAGCGCGTGGTAAATCTGGCTGTGTTTTTCTCAAAACGATAATACCGACACAAACCAAAACGAACGCTAATAGGGTTCCAATACTGGTCATCTCTCCCACTACTCTCGCAGGAATAAAAGCTGCAAATAAGCTGACAAACAACATAAACAACAAACTCGACTTAAAAGGAGTTTTGAAGCGAGCGTGTACTGCGGAAAATGCTTTTGGTAAAAGTCCGTCTTTCGACATGGAGAAGAAAACACGAGATTGTCCCATTAATAAAACCATAATTACGGATGAATATCCAAATAAAATGGAAAGAATAATTGCTTTATTCAACCAAGGATAAGCCGGAACGATGATGCCATCTGGCCCTACAGCTCCCATGTGTTCAATCGCAACTGCGACTGGTGCAATTCCAACAGCACCCTGAAATTCAGTGTAATGCGCTACACCTGTCATTACGTGTGCAAAAAGGATGTATAATACCGTACAAATTGCCAGCGACACCAAAATTCCGATTGGCATGTCTCTTTTCGGATTTTTAGCTTCTTGAGCAGCGGTCGAAACGGCGTCAAAACCGATGTAGGCGAAGAAAATAATTCCAGCTGCACGAATAATTCCACTCATCCCAAAGTGACCAAATTGACCGTCATTTTCTGGTAAATAAGGCGTATAATTATCTGCATTAATAAATCCCCAACCCAAAATAATGAATACTAAAACAACTGTTACTTTTAGAATAACGATGATTGCATTGAATTTTGCAGATTCTTTGGTTCCGCGAACCAGCAACAAAGACATCATCACAATGATTGCAACAGCTGGTAAATTAATGATTCCTCCTTCCTCAAAAGGTGAAAGTGTTAATGCTGTGGGCAAATGAATATGAAACTCTTGAAGTATGACGACTAAATATCGTGACCAACTGATCGAAACGGTGGCCGCGCCAACGGCATATTCCAACACTAAATCCCAACCAATAATCCAAGCGATAAACTCTCCCATCGTTGCATAAGAATAGGTGTAGGCACTTCCTGCAATTGGAATCATGGATGCAAATTCAGCATAACATAGTCCTGCGAAAGCACAGGCAACAGCTGCAATGACAAAAGAAATGGTAACTGCTGGTCCAGCATTCTGACCAGCTGCAATTCCAGTTATTGAGAATAATCCAGCACCAATAATGGCGCCAATTCCCAACGCAACAAGCGACCTTGCGCTTAATGTTCTTGCTAAACCGTCGTTGCCTTCATTTGCTTCTTGTTGAAGTGCGGTAATTGACTTTTTAATCCAGAGATTTGCCATTGATTGTCTTAAAAATGATGTTTATATCCGTGTATGGAAATCAAATATAAAAAAGTTTGAAAGATAATTACAAAATTATTTTTTTTAGTGATTTTTCGATCAAAAGATTTTGAAATCCCCAGATGTTTCCAGCAAGTGTGAAGAGGATTTATTCTGCGGCTCTGTTTCTGTTTTAAAGACAATGAATTGTAGACTTTCAAAAAAGAAAAAAGATTCCTCACTCGCAAACTCGTTTTCGAAAGACAATTGTCAATCAGAAGAAAAAAGATTCTTCACTCGCAAACTCCTTTTCGACAGGCAATCGTCAATCTGAAGAAAAAAGATTCCTCACTCGCAGACTCCTTCGGAATGACGAGCGCAGTCGTTTAAATGCAAATTCTCAAAAGCTAAGCTTTTGAGAATTTGAAAAAACCCTGTACTCCCAAGTCATTCCGAACAGGAGCGAAACTTTTTCAGTTTCGATTCTGGAGGAATCTTTTTTGCTTGAAGGAGGATTTATGAATTGTAATTGAAGCTGGTAAATTTTTCGGCTAAAGCCAGATTCTCTTTCCATTTATTCATTTGAATGGGCTAAAGCCACATTCCAATTGAAAGGTTTATCGCAATTTGCACAGCTTGAGAGCCAAACTGCCTTCCATTTATCCATTTGAATGGATTAAAGTCCCATTCCAATTGAAAGATTTTCGCAATTTTTCAGTTTCGATTCTGGAGGAATCTTTTTTGCTTGAAGGAGGATTTATGAATTGTAATTGAAGCTGGTAAATTTTTTGGCTAAAGCCAGATTCTCTTTCCATTTATTCATTATGAATGGGCTAAAGCCGCATTCCAACTGAAAGGTTTATCGCAATTTGCACAGCTTGAAAGCCAAACTGCCTTCCATTTATCCATTTGAATGGATTAAAGTCCCATTCCAATTGAAAGATTTTCGCAATTTTTCAGTTTCGGTTCTGGAGGAATCTTTTTTGCTTGAAGGAGGATTTATGAATTGTAATTGAAGCTGGTAAATTTTTTGGTTAAAGCCAGATTCTCTTTCCATTTATTCATTTGAATGGGCTAAAGCCGCATTCCAACTGAAAGGTTTATCGCAATTTGCACAGCTTGAGAGCCAAACTGCCTTCCATTTATCCATTTGAATGGATTAAAGTCCCATTCCAATTGAAAGATTTTCGCAATTTTTCAGTTTCGATTCTGGAGGAATCTTTTTTGCTTGAAGGAGGATTTATGAATTGTAATTGAAGCTGGTAAATTTTTTGGCTAAAGCCAGATTCTCTTTCCATTTATTCATTATGAATGGGCTAAAGCCGCATTCCAACTGAAAGGTTTATCGCAATTTGCACAGCTTGAAAGCCAAACTGCCTTCCATTTATCCATTTGAATGGATTAAAGTCCCATTCCAATTGAAAGATTTTCGCAATTTTTTAGTTTCGATTCTGGAGGAATCTTTTTTGACCCATTCTAAAACATCATTTTAAAAGCAAATCCAATGTTTCTTTTAATTCAAGTGGATTATAATCTAATTCTCTTCGAGATTTTGACAAATCAAATCCTGTTCTTGGCGGTCTTTTGGCCGCTTGACTTAATGTTGAGGAGCTAATTGCTTTGATGTTCTCAGTGGAAATCGCTAAGTAGTTGGCAATTTCAACCACTAAATCATAAATAGAATATAGCGTTGGTCCAGAAAGATTAAAAATTCCTGTTTTATCTCTTTTTGCAATTTCCAAACATCCCCAAGCCAAATCATCTGCCCACGTTGGCATTCTATATTGATCGTTGACAATGGTCATTTCATTTCCTTTTTTCAAGGTGTCGATTGCCCATAAAATAATGTTGGAGCGAGAAAGATTGTTTCCTTCACCATAAACGATGATTGTTCGGGCAACAGACCAATTGGTATATTCGTCATGCAACAAAATGTTTTCAGCGTCCACTTTCGATTTCGCGTAAACACTTAACGGATTAACAAGATCTGTTTCCGTATAATTTCCTTTTTCTCCGTCGAATACAAAATCAGTTGATAACAATTGAAAATGTGCTTCAAATTGTTTGGTCGCTTGAAATAAAAGTTGCGTTGCACGTACATTTACTTCTTGACATTCATCTTGGTGATCTTCGCAGTAATCTACGTTGGTAATTGCAGCGGTATGAATGACATGCGTTGGGTAAAACGAACTAAAAACTTGATTGATTTCTAATTTATTCGTCACATCCATCGCCAGGTAATTCCCATTTGGACAATCTGGATTTCTGTTGACACCTTTTGAAGTAGCGATAAAGTCCCAATTTCGTTCAAGACATAACTTTACTATTTTTTGCCCTAACAATCCGTTAGATCCTGTAATTACTATTCTCATGGTTCTGAAATAAATTTAGATTTCCCAGATGGAAGTTTTGCGTTTTTTTTGTAATTTAAAGAAGTGCTTGTGCTCAAGAATCCAAGCCATTGGAAGGTAAATCAAAAGTGGAGAACCTAAGGTAACAAAAGATGCATAGATAAATGCTACACGTACTTTCGAAGAACGAATTCCCATCTTCCGTGCAAGCGATGAACAAACACCGTACGACCTCATCTCAAAAAAGAAGATGATTTTCTGAATTAGTTTTAAAGCTCTTTTATTTGCCATTGTCTAATAGTTTTACACCGATTTTACAGTTCAGACATTTCTTATAATTACAAATTTCGTTCTTTAATTCCAATAAACCTTGAGAATCGAAGGCCGATTTTACTTTCAAATCCAATTTTTTCCAAGATTGGATGATGGTATTGTTTTCCGCAGGTAAATCTGACAGTAAATCAATGGCTTTGTCTTTATAACTTTCATCGCTTTTATAGTCTCCATACCAGAAAAGCAAAGGAACAATTGCATTCATTAACATCAAATTCTGAAATCCTTTGGTCAAAATCTCATTTCCAGATTCATCTTTGAGTTGAAAGAATTGTTTCAATTCAGCGATTGATTTATCGAAAAATGAAAAATCAGTATTTGTTTGATTGATCACTTGCGCGAATTGCTTGATTCTTATTTCAGGAAATCCTGAAGGCCGTAATCCTTTCTTTTTCCATGAAGATTTCTCCATCGAATCGAATCGATATTTCAACAAATAAAACTTCCATTCGTCTTGCATCGATTTCAAATCTGGTTCAACAATACCTTCAAGCAATCCTGCAGAACCCATTAAAAGCGGATAGGAAGTTGCTTTTCCCTCTCTCCAAATGGTTTTGATAGGCATTCGCTGCGTTAGTTCTACGAATGGCATCGCATTGATTTTCGCTCCAAAAGCTTGCGCCAAAACTTCATATTGCAATTGTTGTAAATTTCTCCCCAAAAGTTGGAATCGTTTCTCTAACAATTCTGATTTTCTTGCCAATCGAATTACCAAAGCTTGTTCGATCTGCATGCTGATAAAAAAAGGATCTATCGTATTTATTTGCGATTCGCAGGGAATCCAACTCGTTTGTTTAATCAAAGATTCATAACTCGACCAATGTCTACTATCCAAAATCGGCTTTAGTTCCAAGGTCGGAATTTCTTCGCCTTCGATTAAAACGGCTTGATCGTGGGAATAAACGACGTGCAGAATGACATTGTTATACGCTTCATCGTGCTGATGTTTGTGCGCATACCAATCCGAAGATTTGATGTGAATTTCAATGTTTCCACTCCATTTGATTCCGTCTAACTCAATGCTTCCATTGAAAAAATCAGGACCACTTTCATGGTTGTGCCAACCTGTTTGATGGATAATCAACGGTCTACCGTCAACGGTATGTAATTCATTGCTGGGGAAACGTTTGGTTAGCCAAATTTGATGTAGATAATCTTCTTTCATATCCGTGAATTGTGTGGTTTTAAATGAAATCAATCGTGGTAAATTGATTTCCATACTAAAAATACAAAAAACATTTCAATGATTCTAATAAATGAACCCTTATTCGATAAAAAACCGAATACCCGAAACAACTTGATGACCGCATAAATTAACAAGAAAATAAACGAAAATCCCATGAAATCCATAAATTTGCACAAACCAATTGACCTCAAAATGGGAATTTCTATTGATATAGCAGATTTAAAAGGCAACGCACTTCAATTAAAAGCGCAGAAAGACATCGTGGATCCTAATCGAATTACTTTGACTTCTGAAGAAGTTGAGAAATTGATGTCAATGGAGAAATTAGCGAAGGAACAACTTTCGGACAAAAAAAATTCAGCTGACGAATAAACACCAGCTGAATAATTTCGTGTTTTAATTTCTTACTTGTATTCTGGAAAAAGTTCTAATAATCCTGCTTCAGAAGCATCGCAAACTCCTCTTTCGGTAATTATTTTAGTGATTAATCTCGCTGGCGTGACGTCAAAACCGTAATTACTTGCTGGAGTTGTTATTGGGCAAATCAAAACTGGTTCAATTACTCCTTGTGCATTTTTTCCAATGGAATATCTTACTTCGTCCTGATTCCGCTCTTCGATTGGAATTTCTTTCAAACCATCGCGAATCGTCATGTCTAAGGTAGTCGAAGGCAAAGCAACGTAAAAAGGAATGTTATTATCTTTTGCAGCAAGTGCCTTCAAGTATGTTCCAATTTTATTGGCAACATCTCCATCGCGTGTTGTACGGTCGGTTCCTACGATTACCATGTCTACCATTCCGTGTTGCATCAAATGTCCGCCGGCATTATCAACAATCAAGGTATGATTTACTTCGTGTTTGGTTAATTCGTAACACGTCAAGTTTGAGCCTTGATTACGTGGTCTGGTTTCATCCACCCAAACGTGAACTTTTATTCCTTTTTGAACCGCTTGATAAATCGGTGAAGTAATCGTTCCCCATTCCACACAACCTAACATTCCAGCGTTGCAATGCGTTAAAACATTCACCGCTTCCCCGTTTTTACGAGCAGCAATTTCTTCGATAATTGGTAAACCGTGAACGCCAATCATTCGACACGTTTCCACATCTTCTTCAACCAAAGCAGCTGCAGACTCCCAACTGACTTTCAAAAAATCATCGGCATCATCCAGCGCAACGCTCATTTTATCCAAAGCCCAAAAAAGGTTTACCGCTGTAGGACGAGAAGCTCTTAAATCTGAAAAAGCTTGGTCTAAAAATGAACCGTCCAATTCTTTTTCAATCATTTCACGAACTGCTAAATAAATTCCATACGCAGCAGTAGCCCCAATTAACGGTGCACCACGAACAATCATTTCTTTGATTGCATTTTCAGCGTCTTTGTATGTTTTCAATTTGACAACTACAAATTCATGCGGCAATTGTCGTTGATCAATTACTTCTACGTATTTATCTTCTGTTGGCCAGATGGTTCTGAATTTACTCATGCTGTTAATCTATTTTTTAATTATTTTTCTATTTGAATTTCGCTAAAATCACTTACGTGCGACTTCCAATTTGCAGTATTTCCCTCTCGAACCAATTGAATGGTTTGAAATCCAGCTTCATCCGCAGCAACTAATTCTTCTACAATATCTGATAGGAAAAGAATGTGTTCGTTTGAAACGGAAATATTTTTAGCAATGATTTCATAGGTTTCAGCATCTCTTTTTCCACCGGTGTTGATGTCAAAATAAGCGGAAAAAAATGGAGTTAAATCTCCTTGCTCGCTGAAGCCGAATATTAATTTTTGTGCAGCTATTGAACCGGATGAAAAAACTCCCATTTGAACACCTTCTTTTTTCCATTTTTCAAGCGCAACAGGAACATCTGAATAAACGTGACCTAAAATCTCACCCGATTCATAACCCGTTCTCCACAAGAAACCTTGAACCGTTTTCAAAGGTTTGATCTTTCGATCTTCCAAACTCCATTTCAATAACATTGCGATGATTTCATCGTGATCCGTTACAACTCTACCTTCCTCTTGTTCAACAACTTCAGCCGTTTGTTGGAAAGCTTCCGCCACCTCATCCAAGTGAATCATGGTTTTCAATTTGGAAATATTTTCCCTGAAATACGGGAAAAGAACTTCATAAACAAACGAGATGGAAGTAGTTGTTCCTTCGATATCCGTCAATATAAAATCTATATTTTCAACTTTCATGCTGCAAAATTAACCAATCTAACTTACTTTACCGCACTCGTTATTTTTTGTTCTAAGGTTGCCAATTCCATTCCGCCACTTTGTCTCCATAGAATTTCTCCGCTTTGAAAAAGAACAAAAGTGGGTACGCCACGAACTTTAAATTTAGCCGCAACATCTTGGTTTTTATCGACATCGATTTTTAAAATGCGAACTTTCTCTCCCATTTTATCTTTCAATTGATCTAAAATTGGAGACATCGCTTGACAAGGTCCACACCAGGTTGCAAAGAAATCGACCAAAGTTGGTGTTTCTGACTGAACAATTTCTTGAAATTTACTCATTGCATTCAATTTTTAATTGTGATTTTGACTTCATTTTTAGATTTAATCCCTAAATGGGACAGAACGGTATGCGTGTTTAAAATGGTTTATATCATATCTTTTTATACCAAATGGATCCATCTTTGTGATACGTGAATTTAAAGATTTGCTTTGGAATAGTAGACTTGCTTTTTACATATGTCCCGTTTAACCCTTTCTTAACCCAAGCTCCTGTGTGCGTTATCGTTACATCATCATTATCTTCAAATGTCAATTCATACCTTTGTCTAAATACATCAACTGATTCAAAACCATCGACTTTCTCCGTACGATCCTGGACTGTGATTTCAGGAAATTCTTTATCTAGTACCATGTGCCTTGTATTCAAATCAATAATTTGAAAAACACGTCTTGCATCGGAGGTGAAAAATGTTGGATCGTCAGTTCTTGAATATTGCAGTATAATTGCGTCCATTTTATTTTGAAGTTTTCGAAAAGAGATCGTGAAATTATCTTCCACTATCTTTTTTCGAGACCAAATAGGAATCTGAATAGAATCACATGCGTTGTTCCAAAACACCCAATACTCTGATCTGATAATAAATCCTGAAACTGGAGTCATTCGCTCCTGCCCGTTTGATGAAAGTTTATTTGTAGCAATTACACGATGTAGTACTGATATCGCCAAACTATCACTTTTTGCAATTGTTTTTTGATGTAAAACAACCGTTTCTTTCTGAAAATCTTGTGCGAAAAACAGACTATTATTTAGGCAGGAAAGCAGGAAAAAGCAGGCAAGTATGCATTGATTCCCCAAAAATCTAGTCATTCGTTTCCTGCGAAAATTTAATTCAAATGGTCTCTCAATCATTTCTTTTTGATTTGGAATGATAAGCACGCAATCAAGTTTTTTCATTGTATTGTAATGCTTCAATACTAATTTCAATCCTAAAAACTAGGCGCACTAACCGTTCTATACTGCGTCATTCGAACATGCATATCTTTCGGATATTTCACACTATAACCAAAGTCAAATGTTTTAGATTCTCCAGGTTGCAAGGTGATTTCCCATTTGACTTCTCCTGTAATGGAATTAACGACTCCGTTGGAAAGTACTTCTTGCGTTACGCCAATTTGATCATTTTTAGAAATAGGAATTTGATCAAATACATTGATTTTAATTGCGTAAGGATGGTTATTTCTAAGCGTCGTTTCGTACAAGAACGTCTCTCTTTTGCTACTTCCCATCACTTTGCGGGAACTCATTTCTTTTTTCAGTTTACGCAAAACAACCACTTTATTGTCTCTTCCAAAAGAAAGAGAAAGTGTATCACTCGCACTTCTGGTATCAATTTCTGAATTTCCAATAAAAGCACCGTTTAGATAAATACTCGATGGTCCGGAAATTAATTCCAATTCTTGCCAGTTCAAAATATTCGCCATGATGAAAGCACCGTTATCCATTTTCGGAACCGTGAAATGCGTGAAAGTTGATGGCAAATCAACTTCTTTAATGTCGACAGAATATGGTTTTGCATCCGAAGGACACGAGAATTTATCTTTGATATTGAACTCTGTTGTAAATGCATTGACTTCAATTTGCTTAAAATTAACTCCTTGCTTATTATCTTGATCTCGATTTTCATAAACTTCGTCTGAAACCGTGTTCATGCTTTTTTTACTTTCTGATTTTACACCATCAATGTATAAACTAGCGTCACTTCTTGCTCCTCTTATTGATATGGGTGCTTGATAAACTGGTTCAACATTCACGTACCACGGCGCTAAAATCGGTTGCGTGGCAGACATTTTTGGATCAGCAGTTGAAAGCACTAAGTCTACATTGTTCCAATCATTTCCGGTATTGTTGTATAATCTTGCTTTGTATTTTAGATTTATCTTTTCGTTCAAATCTTTTGCTGACAAATCATAAGCTGCTTCCCAGCCGCAATTGGATACAAGGTATGACAATTTACAGGCAGCAACAGCCGAACTTTCAACATCGATGAGGATAATTATTTGGTTACTTCGCTGATTTTCTTTGAAATTCAACTCTGATAATTGCGTTTTCACTTTGGTTAATCGCATATTTAATTCAGTTCGCTCTTTGTTTAATCGACTTACATTTCGGCTAATTTCCAATGTTTTTTGTCTGTAAAAATCCATTGCTTCTCTCAGTTGCGCAACTGTCAATGTCGCATTGTCACCTTTGATGTTTTGATTTGCCGACAATAAATTCATTTGCGTTTGATACGCCGCCAACTCATCTTTATTCAATTGTGAATCATCATTCAATTTATTCAAAGAATCTTTCAATTTGACAATTCGTTCATTTCGCATCTCAGCAGATTTGAAATCCAATTCTGTGGTCACGGAAATTAATCTGTACTCTTGATCAGCTGAAAATTGGATACTTTGTGGATCTACTTGTGCAGAAAGTTCAGAAAATATCAACAGGTTTCTTCCACTCGTTAACTTGATGTCCTTTTGATGAACCATTTCGCCCGAAGAAGGAAATAATTTGACTTTAGAAATCGGAATGTCCAAGCGAATGGTATTTGTTTTTTGAGTTGTTCCAAAGAAAGGAATCAGCAACAAGGTGAAAAGGAATTTTTTCATGGGTCGATCTATTTATACCAAATTTAAGATTTAAATCTTGGAAATAGGATGATATTGTGGAAAATTAGCAGATGTTTTTCAAAGCGAATTTCTAGCATGTTCGGCTAAAGCCAATTTTCAACTCTTTTATCAATATAAATGAGCTGACTCCGGAATTCAATTGACAACACGCTTTTGGAGGAAACCAGATCCAACTGGTTCTACACTTTCAAAGACTGAGACATTTTAATTCACACTTTAGCTACAGATACAATACAAATACTTACTTTCGTGACGGATGCGAATAGCGATAAATACACGGTTTTTACTTTCTCATAAGATGGAAGGTTTTGGTTGGTTCACTTACGAAGTAACCAAGCGTTTGGCTGAAAGTCATCCAGAACACACCTTTATATTCCTGTTTGATCGGCCGTTTGACCCGAAGTTTGTTTTTGCTGACAATGTCATTCCAGTTGTTTTAAATCCACCTGCTCGCCATCCGATTCTATTTTACATTTGGTTTGAATTTTCCGTATTCAATGCGCTGAAAAAATACAAAGCAGATGTTTTCTTTTCTCCTGACGGATATTTGAGTTTACGGTCCAAAGTGCCACAAATTGGTGTGATCCACGATTTGAATTTTGAACAACATCCGCAAGACGTTCCGTGGGTTCCGAGAACCTATCTGAAACATTTCTTTCCGAAATTCGCTCAAAAAGCAAGGAAAATCATCACCGTTTCAGAATACTCAAAACAAGATATTGTGGAAAGATACCAAATCAATCCAGCAAAAATTACAGTTGCTTGGAATGGTGTTTCTCCCCTTTTCCAACCAATTTCTGAAATCCAAAAAGAACTTATTCGGAACGAATTCTCCCAAGGAAATCCTTATTTTATTTTCGTAGGCGCTTTGCATCCACGAAAAAACATCCAACGTCTTTTACAAGCATTTGAAAAATTCTCCAATCAAAACGGAAAAGAAAACCTTGTTATTGTGGGCGAAAATCTTTGGAAAAAAGACAACTCTTACTTAGAAGGAATTTCAGAAAACACCATTGCAAAAATCCACTTTACCGGTCATCTTCCATTGGGGAAATTAACGCACGTGATGGCTGCTGCAAATTGTTTGACATACGTCCCTTATTTTGAAGGATTCGGAATTCCACTTGTGGAAGCCATGCAAGCTGGTGTTCCTATCATCGCAGGAAATTTGACTTCTCTACCAGAAGTTTGTGGCGATGCAGCTTTGTATGTCAACCCTTTGGATATTTCAGAAATTGCAAATGCGATGAAAGAAATGAGTGAAAATGATGCTTTACGATCTTCTTTAATTCAAAAAGGATTGAAGAGAAGCGAGAACTTCAATTGGGATTATACGGCAGGGATAGTTTGGGATGAAATTAACTCTGCTCTTGATTGAGTTCGCTAACTTTCATTGCTAATTAATTTTCAAGATAAATCATTTGCAAAATACAAATAAATTTATTCGCTTTAAATACTACTTCCTACGACAAAAGGTCTGCGCGCTGACTATCCAATTTCAAGAGCACAAACATCATCACACAAAACGACATCATCGATGAGCCTCCATAACTAAAAAATGGTAACGGAATTCCAATTACAGGCGCCAATCCGATATCCATTCCGATGTTGATTGCAAAGTGATAGAATAGAATCACCGCAACCGAATAGGCGTAAACTCGGATGAAGCGTGAACGTTGTCGCTCGGCAATAATCACTATTCGCGTCAGCATCACCATGAATAGAATCACGACCGTTATACTTCCAAAGAATCCCCATTCTTCTGCCAAAGGACAGAAGATAAAATCGGTTTCACTTTCGGGAACGTGATTCGCTTCCGCACTTGATAAACTTGCTTTTTTATATCCTTTTCCAGAAAGTCCACCCGAACCAACAGCTGCCATTGCACGATTTCGGTTGTAATCATCGCCATTTGGATCTTCTCGTAATCCCAAGAAAAGCTCAATTCGTTCTTTTTGGTGAATGGCCAAGCTTTCAAATCCAACATGTACGATGGTTGAAATTCCAGCTGAAAGAATGAAGGCAATCAGAACAATTACTGATACTTTGTTGCGATCTCTTCTTGCTGAAAAGATGCGTAATATGAAATATCCGATGATCGAAATCACCAACAACGAAATAATCACTCCAATAAATCCAGGAATTTCTACGCCCGGAAAAGCATCAAAACTCAATTCATTTTCTGCCATTAAAAGTGTTATCAACGACAGAAATACAACTACAAATAAAATCGGAATGAAGTGACTTCCTACCCAAGTACTCTTAAATCGAACTCCTGGAATGGTGTTGATTACTTTTAAAATAATCGGGTCGTACGTCAATCCTTCGCGGTACATCACAAATAAAAACGCAGTGAACACGACGAACGAACCAGCATCCGGCTGCATCAAAATCAAGACCATTGGAAACAACAGAATCAAGTTTGCGAGCAAAACCGTCTTCACACTTTGTTGGTTCATATTCAAGGCATTGATGTAACTCGCTAACGCAATCGCCGTTCCCACTTTGGCAAACTCAGCTGGCTGAATACCGAGAGATCCAACACCTAACCAAGCCCTTGCGCCATTTACAGGCGGCATAAAAAGTACGACGACCAATAAAACAATACAGAATAAATAAATGGGTATGGCAAATTTCCGATAGATGTCAGAATCAATCAGAAAGATCAAGATTCCTAGGAAGAATGAAACGCCAATCCACATGATTTGTTTTCCGTATTTCTGCGAAAAATCTAAAATATATGGATGTTCCGCGTCATAGGAAACGGAATAAATATTGGCAACTCCCATCACCAACATGATGATGAAAACTGAAAATAAAACCCAGTCCAAATTCGCCCCTATGGATTTACCTCTCGTCATTTTACTTCCCTCTTTTTGCTACATTCATCAGATTCGCTTCCAAAATACGCGTTTCTTTCGCTTTATCCTTGATGTTTTTGGTGATGTATTTTTCCATAATCAAACTCGCAATCGGTGCTGCCCACGTTCCTCCAAAACCTGCATTTTCAACAAATACAGCCACTGCAATCTTAGGATTATCCATCGGTGCAAACGTAATGAAGATCGAGTGATCGGCTCCATGTGGATTTTGTGCCGTACCTGTTTTACCACAAACAACGATGCTATCAATTCGAGCTTGACGAGCAGTTCCGCCACCTTCGTTGACTGCTCTTCGCATTCCTTCGATAATTGGGTCATAATGTTTGGCATCAACCATTGTCATGTGCTTTTCACGGTATTCCGTTTTTGCTCCTTTACCACCGATCGATTTCACCAAGTGTGGCGTATAATACCATCCTCGGTTTGCAATCAAAGCAGCAATATTCGCCATTTGAAGTGGCGTGGTTTTTACTTCACCTTGTCCAATTGATATAGAACGTATGGTTGAGAATGCCCATCGGTGGTGTCCATAAGGTCGTTTTTTGGATGGAAATAAATTATCATAGTAATTTGCATCTGGAATCAAACCGCCACGTTCGCCTGGAATATCGATTTCTAGTTTGTTACCCAAGCCAAAACTGTGCATGTAATCAGCCCACAAGTTCAAGCCATATTCAGAATCTGCATAAATATTCGATTTTTTACCTGATTGAATTACACGTTTGGTTGATTGATAAAAATAAGGGTTACAAGACATTTGAACCGCCTCCATGATATTTCTCGCGCTTGGATGCGGGTGACAACCAACTAAACTTTTATTACATGGAAATCCAGTATTGGCCGTAATCACTCCTTCTTGCATTGCAACCAAAGCTTGTAAAAGTTTAAATATAGATCCTGGAGGATATTCTGCCTGCAAAGGTCGAGGATAAAGTGGCTTATCTGGATCCATGAGTAATTTTGGATAATTAATCGATGTTGCACGCTTTCCTACAAATGAATTTGGATCAAAAGTCGGTGAAGAAACCATGGCCAAAATCTCACCCGTTGCTGGTTCAATCGCTACAATTACACCTCTTTTATTGACCATTAATTTTTCACCATACGCTTGTATGTCTGCATCGATACTCAACTGTAACGTTGCACCTTGCTTGGCTGTCGTGTCATATTTACCATCAGCATACGATTGAATGGCGTTGTTCATGGCAGAAGTTACAATATAATAAACGCCTTTTCGACCTCTTAAATCTTTCTCGTAAAAACGTTCAATTCCGGTTCGTCCAATATTATCTCCTGATCGGTAATAATGATCTTCTTTTATTTCCTCTCCATTTACCTCACTCACATATCCTAAAATATTAGCAGCATTGGCAAACGGATAACTTCGCATGCTGGTAATCTCTTCGTAAAATCCAGGAAAATTCTCTAAATATGGTGCGATTTGAGCCATTTCTTCGGTGGTCATTTCTTTGACGAATGCATACGAACGAATTTTCTGATAACGAGGCTGCGTTCTTTTCTTGGTTTTGGGATCGATGTCAAATCCTTCAGCTAATTTAATTTCTTCAAACCGCAATTTAACTTGTTCGGGAGTCCAACCAATCAATTTTGCAAAAGCAACGGTATCTAAATTGGTAATATTCTTCTCCGTCATCATCAAGTTGTAGTACGTTTTGTTGATGACAATTAATTTCCCATTCCGATCTTTTACAATTCCTCTTGGAGGAACAATTAATTTTCGTTTCTCTGCAATTTCTTGTGCACGCAGCGTCCAACTATCGTCCACCACTTGCATGTAAAACAATCGAGTGGCATAAATTACACCAACGAAAAGGAAAAAAATGAGAATCACATACTTACGTGCTTCAGTATTCATGCATGAGAATTAAAACGAATGACAGACTTTATATGAAAGTACAAAAGTAATGGAATATTACGAAATCGAAGCTAGTAAAAGATCCTTGCTTGGTTTTTAGTTGATAATCCTGAATAAAGTTTGAAAAAAAGCAAGATTCAAGGTGGTGTTTTTTGAAACGGGAGTGCGTAATCGCATATCGGTATATTGCGATATGCCGATATTACCTTCCGTGCTGCCTTTCGCGGTGCATTTTTAGGTGATTTGAAATTTACGGTTATTCTATTTCAAAACGCTTGCTTATCAGGCTCCTTGTCATTTTAAAAAGTAGTGTTTAACCTCGCAGTTTCCCTTCCTCAAAATTGAAAGGCCCTTTACAATTCAGAAATAATGGAACGGATTTCTCGAATGGCATAGAGTGGAATGTTAATCAGCCAGTCTTCTTTTCTGAAATAACTCAAAGATGTTCGGATACTCATCTTGGGATCAAACTGTTGATGATAGCTTTTCAACGATTTTGACTGTAAATTCTCATCTGCTTTTACTTCTATTGGAAACAGATTTTGCTGATGTTCTATAATAAAATCAACTTCGCTGTTTGAAGTGTCATTGGACCAATAATTGGGATGTATTCCCATTTCACTCATGAGTTGTTGTAAAACAAACTGTTCTGTTAAAGCTCCTTTAAACTCAGTAAATAATTTATTTTTATGCAGTAAAACTTGTGCATCAAGACCTGACAAAGCTCCTAAGAGACCTGTATCTAAGGCATACAACTTGAAAGCTTTTAAATCTTCATAAGAACGGACTGGAAATCCTGGTTTGCTGATTCTATAAATACGGTGGATTAATCCGTAATCAACCAACCAATTCAGCGCATCTTCATACTCTCTTGCTCTTGCACCACTTTTCACTAATCCATAGACAAATTTCTTATTTTCTCTAGCCAATTGAGAAGGTAAACTTTTCCAAACCATTCTAATTTTCGGAATGATTTGCTGAGGTGCATGCTTTGCAAAATCGAGTTCATAAGCACTTAAAATATCGAATTGTAATTTCCTTACCTCTATATAATTACGTTGATCAATATAATTTTTCACTACTTCGGGCATTCCTCCTACAAAATAATACTGCTTTAAGAGTTCGATAATTCTTTCATGAAAAGTTTGAATCAATTGCCAATCCTTTACTTTTAATAAATTCAAAATACCAATTTCTCCTATCGATTCTAAAAATTCATAAAAATTCATCGGATGCATTTCTACAAACTGGATTTTGCCTACTGGAAAAGAAGTGTTATTTAAAGCAATTCCCAATAATGAACCCGCTCCCATGACATGATATTCTGGCGCTTCTTCTTGAAAATACTTTAGGGACGTTAGCGCACCTTCCGCCTCTTGTATTTCGTCAAATATGATGAGCGTATTATCAGCTTGCGGTACTATTCCAGATTGAATTTGTAAAGCTGATAAAATTCGCTGAATATTAAAATCTGTTTTGAATAAGTCTTGTAATAGTTTATCCCGTTCGAAATTGATATAAAGAACTTGATCGTAATACTTACGTCCAAATTCTTTCATAATCCAAGTTTTCCCAACTTGACGAGCTCCTCGTAACAACAATGGTTTTCTGCTTATACCCTGCTTCCATTGGAGTAATTCTTCTAAAACAACTCTTTCCATAAAGCAAAAATAGTAAGAAAATAAACGTAAATCACATTTATCGAAGGACTTTTGTGAGTTTCATCACATTTGTCATAGGACTTTTGTGGGTTTCATCACATTTACCGAAGGACTTTTGTGAGTTTGATCACATTTATCGATGGACTTTTGTGAAAACTATTTTTTTACATTCTTTTTCAGTATTTTTCACTTTTTTTAGAAAGCTAATAATCAAGATTATAGAATAAATAACATTTATCCATTTCTAAAAAACAATTTTCATATCTGCTTTATAATGCTGTAATGTAGCGTTTAAACTTGCCGTCCAGCCGTCGATAAATACTTTGCCGTTTTTAATGGCTCTAATTAATTCATTTCTAAAACACTTGTCAAAGTTTTCGCAAACTCATTTTCGTTGCTGTAATTATAGAAAGGCACAGCGGTCAATAAATATTTATCTGAATGAATTTCAATCATTTTTTTGTCTTCAGCAATTTCGTTTAAAAACTCTTCCTTCCATTTATCGGTAGCAATTAGGTGTTTTCCTTTGGGTTCGATAAAAACCTGATAAGCAATGTTTTGTTCCTTTTGCTTGCAAAACAGTAAAAAATCAGGCTCAAATCTTCGTCCTTGTTTATCGTAAATGGCTAATTCACGCTCATTTCGCAGAATGTAAATGTCTTCGTATCGCTGTTGCAAACTTTCAAATTTCCTAGCAAATAATTCTATGAAATTCTTCTCTTCGCTGGTTCCAAAATTTGCATTGTAAGCATACCAAGGCTCATTGGCAATTAAAGATTCTTGTCCGTCTTCTCGTTCGTCTCCTTTTCGTACTCGGATTTCTTTGTCTGTAAAAACTTGATGAATGTGTTGCTTGATGAATTCAGATCCTTCATAATCGGTTGAATTTCCTTTTATTTCTGCTTCAATGGTTTGTAAAAGTCCGTTTAATGCTTGTAGGTAATCAAAATGTGTGATGTCTTGAAGTCTGTCGTGCGTTCCTCTAAAAGTAATTTTCAATTCACCCAGATAGTCTTTACTTTTTATAAAATCAACTATGGAATTGATATGTGGAAAATAATGGGTTAAATTATCGTAATAGAAAAACGGATTTTGACTCAATGCAAAATGAATAATATGTGTTGGAATGGCTGAAATAGAAACATCTTTTCCTTTAATTACTTCATCATTAGAAACAGGATTTTCCATTTCAAAAAAAGCACTCGACATTCTACCAATTCCCGAAGAAAGTGTGTGGCGATAATCGGTTCTTTTGACTCCTAAATCGGAAAAAGATTGGATATTGTGAAAGTTTTTCAGTACTTTTTTATTGAAGAAAACATAATCGTTTTGATAATGCTCTGATTTTTTATAATCCAACTTTAAGGTTAGTTGTTTTGTGACTAAATTCTCTTCGTCTTCATAAATTCCCGATTCCACCAAGGCTTTTTTGAGTTCTGAAATATAGCGACTGTCTTCTTTGGTGTGGTAATACAACTCTTCCAAAACCTTTAAATCATTGGAAATATCGCCATCATATTTCCGAGTATATTTATCTTGTCCAATTTCTAAAGCAAAAGGATAATAACGTGCTCCACGACCAATTAACTGTGCTTCGGAAAGTGTAGTTTTCCCTGGTTTATTGTCATTACCATCTCTACCTTCATACAGTCGAACTATATCAAACAAATTCAACACGTCCCAACCTTCATTGAGTTTCTGAACGGCAAAGACCGCTCGAATTGGATTGTTTTCGTCTTCTAAGGTGTTGAGTAAAATCTGATTCTTTTCTGCTTCTTTATCATTATTGGCGCTTAAACAGTTTTCTTCTTTGAAATTACGTTGGATTCGATTCACAATTTCATTATCTGAAATGCCTTGGTTTACAAAAAATTGAAATGCCTTTTGTACGATTGAAACCGTGGAAGTATTCTTGATTTTTTCTATTTTTCGTTCCGAAAGCTCTTCGATTAATTGATGAAACTTCACTTTATTTTCTTCCGATTCTTTAATGGTTCGTTTGGCTTTGAATAAAATAACTGGCTTTAAATTGACATTGTGAGAAGTTGCTAATTCTTGACGGTATAAATTCAAAATTAACGCTTGAATAATTCGTTCTTCTTCCTCATAATGCGAGCGAATTAGATTGATTTCTTTAGAAAATTTATCGATTCTAAATTGTGCCAAATCGTATTTGTAAAGTACTTTATTCTGGTATTTTTCGACAATTTCTTTGCTAGAATAATCCAAGGTAGCGGTAAATTCCAACAATAGATTATCAAAATTGGATTGATGAATTTTCTCAACCGTATCTTCCCAACTGCCCAATAAATTTCCACTTTTTGTTCCTGCACTCAGATGATGCGCTTCATCTGCAATTAAAACCAACTTTTTATTTTCAAAACCTTCATAAGTCAAGCTGTTTTCTTTGGTATTATTCAAGTCAATATGCAATTGTTGAATGGTCGTAAATTTGATATTGATATTTTGTTCATCAGCTTCTTCAAAATTATCCACTTCTTTGATTAAAATAGACTGACTATCAATCACTATTTTATCGCTAAACAAATACTTTGAAGAAAGCGGATTTAGGAAATTATCTTTGGTTTTCTGAATGATATTATTGGAGTTCACAAAAAACAGAAAATTGCGATATCCTTTTGTGTACAAATGCAAAATCAATCCCGCCATTACCATTGTTTTTCCACTTCCTGTTGCCATATTGTAAAGCAAGTGCATTGGTTTGTCAGGTTTTTCATCAAAATCTTCTTGCTCCAAATACAAGTATCTCTTGAAAGCTTCTTCCTGATATAAACGGATATTATATTTCAGATTATCGCTAATGTGATTAGGTAATTTCACTTCCGCCAAAGCCTTTCTAGCAAATGGATTATTAAATATTTCGTGTAGGAATGCCATTATTTTCTTTTATTTTCCAAGATGTGTAATTCATTTTATAAATCTTTGACCTCTTCGAGGTCTTTTATTCATAAAAGTTCTTCGTGATTCTTTTTTCCTCCTCCGTACATTCAAACATTTTATCCTCAAGCGACGAACAATTGACATACAATTGGTTTTTATCCAACAACTCACATAAATGCTGTTTTTGTTCTGTTAATGTGAGTGCTTTAAATGCTTCAATATGTTCTTCTTGCTTTTGAATATCTACATTATAGTTTAAGAAAGACTTGTTTTTCATCTGTTCCCAAACTTGCAGCAATTCTTCTGTGTTTTTGGCTTTTTCGATTTGCTCAATAAAAGTTTGATTGTATTTTTTGAGTTCGAGGTAAACGAAAGAGCCGAGTATGTTCATTAAACTGTGTCAAAATTTTATTTTTTCAAGAAAAAGGAGTAAATTTTGACAATTATGAAAGAAAAATTCGATTTTGAACAATTTTCCAAAGACCTGGTAGACAGTGTCAAAAA
>JAQVCM010000024.1 GCA_028689775.1 Crocinitomicaceae bacterium | reverse complement strand
TGCATTTTCCCGAATCAGTTTTTTGTTTCTAACTAATTCAAAATTAATGATTTATAATGGAAAGTGCAACGTTTTTATGAATTTATATTGCTGATTACTAGCATTTTAATAACTCCGAAACTTTAGTAAAATAATAACCTGTCGGTAGCTTAATCTGTTCAGCCAATTTATCCTGAATTTCATTGACAACGCTGGCTACATCCCGCCCCTGTACGTTGAAGCCGACATATATCCTGCGTTTACCGCCTTCACGGCTGATTTGTGCGGGCCCTAATTTGTAATCAATGTTTGCAACCTGTGAAAGCGGTATTTGGTCGCCGTTTGGTAGTGGGATAAACAGATTGCTCACATCCTCAATGGAACTGCGGTGGGCTTCATCAAGCCGTACCACCAAATCAAATCTTCGTTCGTTTTCATAAATCACACCTGCTGATTTACCTGCGAACGCAGTGCTGACAATATCGTTTATTTCCTGTACATTCAAGCCGTAATTGGCTATTCGGGTACGGTCATATTCGATATTGATTTGGGGAAGACCTGCTACCCGTTCTACCTGCGGAGCAGTCGCACCTTCTACTGTTTGAATAATAGCATTCGCTTTATTGGCATAAACCAACAAACTGTCGAGGTCTTCTCCGAATATCTTAACGGCTACATCCTGCCTGATACCTGTCATCAGTTCATTAAATCGCATCTGTATCGGCTGATTGGCTTCAAAGAATACACCGGGAATAACTTCGAGCTTCTCCATCATTTCATTGGAAAGCTCGTCATAGGATTTATCTTTTTTCCATTCGTCCTGTGGTTTCAGGATAATCATCAGGTCGGTAGCTTCCGGAGGCATCGGGTCTGTCGGTATTTCTCCTGCACCTGTCTTACCTACGACCATTTTTACTTCGTCGAACTCTTTGATTATCTTGGATGCCTGCATAGAGGTTTCCAGACTTTGGCTTAACGATGTTCCTTGTGGCAGGATACAGTGGAAAGCAAAATCGCCCTCGCCCAATTTTGGCAGGAACTCTCCGCCCATCCGTGAAAAAAAGAATATACTTATGGTAAACAGCCCAACGGCAACCGCAATAACCACATATTTCATCCGAATGGCTTTTTCTAACAATGGTTTATAAACCCCTTGAAGATAGTCCATCATTTTGTCTGAAAAATTCTTTTTGGTAATCGGCTTTTTAGACAAACACAAAGCACTCATCATCGGGATATAGGTAAAGGACAAAATCAATGCACCCAAAATGGCAAAACTTACAGTCTGTGCCATTGGCGTAAACATTTTACCCTCTATACCCACCAAAGTAAGGATAGGGATATAGACAATGAGAATGATAACCTCGCCAAATGCGGCACTCGTACGAATTTTCCGTGCAGATTCATATACCTCCTCGTCCATTTCTGCCTGCGTAAGTTTTTGTGTGGATTTCCGCAAGCCCAAATGGTGCATTGTCGCTTCAACAACAATCAGGGAACCATCTATTACCAATCCGAAATCAATAGCCCCCATACTCATCAAGTTGGCACTAACACCAAACAACCTCATCATTCCCAACGCAAAAAGCATAGATAGCGGTATAGCTGAGGCTACAATCAGTCCTGCCCTGAAATTCCCCAGGAAAAGAATTAATACAAAAATAACAATCAGTGCGCCCTCAATGAGGTTCTTTTGAACCGTACTTATCGCTCTATCAACCAAATCCATTCTATCTAAAAACGGTTCTATGACCACGTCTTCGGGTAGAGATTGTTGGATAACTGGTATTTTTTCTTTGATATTTTTTACAACTTCAGAGGTGTTTTCTCCCTTCAACATCATTACAATCCCACCCACGGCATCTACTTCGCCATTATAGGTCAAAGCCCCGTACCGGGTAGCGTGACCAAATTGTACTTCTGCCACATCTTTGATAAATACCGGAACGCTACCTGTATTTTTAACGACGATATTCCCTACATCTTCCAATGAAGTAACCAGACCAATCCCACGAATAAAGTACGCATTGGGCTTCTTGTCGATATAAGCACCTCCGGTATTTTGGTTATTGTTTTCGAGTGCGGTAAAAATATCGGAAATACTAACGTCCATTGCCTTGATACGGTTTGGGTCGATAGAAACTTCGTATTGTTTAAGCAGACCACCGAAACTATTGACTTCTGCAATTCCCGGAGTACCGTAAAGTTGTCTGGCAACAATCCAGTCCTGCATTGTCCGCAAATCCATTGCGGAATATTTGTCTTCACTGCCTTCTTTGGGATGAAGAATATATTGGTACACTTCGCCAAGACCTGTACTGACAGGAGCAAGTTCAGGTGTTCCAACCCCCTCAGGTATCTGGTCTTGTGCTTCTTTCAGCTGTTGGCTTACTAACTGTCGTGCAAAATAAATATCGACATTATCTTGAAAGACAACGGTTACAACAGATAATCCAAATCTTGAAACACTTCTTATCTCTTCTACTTTTGGAAGATTAACGATACTTTGCTCTACGGGAAATGTTACTAATTGTTCTACTTCTTGTCCTGCCAATGTAGGCGACAGGGTAATAATCTGAACCTGATTGTTTGTAATGTCAGGTTGGGCATCAATGGGGATTTGCTTGGCACTCCATACCCCCCAAATGATGAGAAACAAGGTCATTAATCCTATAATGAACTTATTCTTTATAGAGAATTTTATAATACTATTTAACACTTTTATTGTGATTAATGATGAATAATTAATGATAAATTGCAATGATTATAAATTCGGGAATACGAAGTATGACCCAAAAACATTCAGCTTAATGCTGTAAGCAAAAAGCAATAATCATTAAAACACTAAAAATTATGCATTAATCTTTGGCGGTTGCCAAATTTTCCCCAGATAGTGGGATATAAAGGTACATTTATAATAAACTTTAGGCTTAGAAAGGTCAAAAGTCTTCGCCTTAACTAAGCTGTATACATTACATTGAAGCACTATACCTGAAACTATTCCACAACAACCGCATAAACAAAATGGACTGCACATATCAGTTGTTTCCTGATGGTCGTGGCTTCCTTGATGGGTTAATTCTTCCGAATGGTTATGGTTTTGAAAGTTGTCCTTTTCATACATATCGGTACACGGCATTAAAAATACCGTCATCATATAAATTGCCAATATGGAGTAAAAGACTTTCATATTCTTTTGCAAAGTTAGTAAAAAAGTAATGCAATGGCATTGCATTGTTTATTGCAATCGTCTCTTTTTCTTCTTCATCCGTTTAGCAAATGTTTCTTCTTTATAATCCACGCCTTGTGCATCAGGTAAAAGGCTGAATAATCCTATATCGAAATTCTGAGAATGTTCCTGTGGGATAAACTCAAAAAGGTCTTTCGTTGGTTGGTTGTCTATTGTATTCGTTTTGGAAAGAGGGTTATCCTGTGTTTTCAGTTCGGGTTTGTTGCCGTTGTTCCACCAATCGTTAAAAACATTTGCAGACAGGTTTCTGTCTAACTGTGAACCATTCCATACACTACGGCTCTCGTGGTCAATGAAAGTTACTCCGTAAATCCGTCCGTTGTCGTTTCTGCGAACAATCGTATTAATACCGTGTTCGGTCAATTGTTTTCTAAATTCTATTTCGTTGCTTGTCGTGTGCATAGCCAATTCAACAGTATTCTTTAAAACTGACCTTACAGGATTGGTTTTCATTTTCTCTTTTGACTGTTCAAAATGCTTTTGTAGTTGTGCAACTCCTGCGTCTTTTCCGAAAAGCGATGCCTTAAACGGATTGCTTGCCTTGTTTCCGTTTTCGTCCACTGCCACATAGACCAATCCGTTTACCGGCTGACCGTTCCGCTCGCCTTTGACTTCTTCCGCTGTGATGTTGAACAGCGACAATAAAGCATTATAGCTTCCCATAGTCGGAAAGCTGTAATACTTCGGCAAATGCCGTACTACCGAAGCAATCTGACTTTTGATGTCGCCTTTGTGGTAATCCACAGGTTTGAAAACTTTGTTGGCTTGTTTCTGCTCCTGCTCGGTTGCTTTGTGCAGGTTGTATTTCGTTTCAAAATCCCGACAGATTGCCATTGAACGTGGGTGGTCGTAATCATCGGGGATTTTCTTACCGTCAATGCCTACACAGGTCGAAACGATATGGATATGCATTCGGTCAATGTCCGTATGTTTGAAAACAATATAAGGCTGATTTCCGTAGCCCATACGTTCCATATATTCCTGTGCCATTTCCGTAAACTGCTCATCGCTTACCTCGTCTTTCGGGTCTGGGTTCAATGAAATATGCCGTACCGTTTTTTCTGTTTTGATGTTTGCAGACAAATACGGCTCAAAACATTTATTGAAATACGCTACGGAATACCTGCCGTCCATTGTGTCGGGTATTTTGTTCAGCAACAAAACCGCTCCGTTTTCCCTGTCCACTTTCTGCTGATTGTACAAAATCGCTCCGTACATATTGCTTCCCTTTCCGATTTTTGCAATCATAATTTTACTCTTTATGTAGATATTGCTTTTCAAATCTGTCGGTAAGAATTAAAACCTTTAGCAACAGTTCTTTCATTTTTGCGGTCTGTTTTTCCAATTTATAGAGATATGCAGATGCTTTTTTCTCCGAAAAATTGGCGTTCAATAGCCTTACAATCTGATTGTAATTGGTTGCTATTCCTCGAAACTGACTGAAAAATTTGGTCAGTCCTGAGTGGTATTCTACCGCATTCATATCAATTTTTACGGTCTTTACGGTCTTTTGAAAGATGCAAGCCGTAATGAAATGTGCCTTTACACTTATCCCCGATTGGTCAAAGAGGGCAAGGAACTTGGCGTTTTCCTCTGCATTCAGGTTAATAGAATACCGATGTACGGCAGGGTCATTCTTCGGTTTTCTCCCTGTTTTCCTAATTTGTTTACTGTTCTTTTCTTCCATAATAAATCCATTTCTAATGTTAAACAAAACTGCGACTTCGGAGCGGTTTTCAGCTCCCTGCAAGGGCAAGTGCTTTTGAGTGCCGAAATTCATTTCGAGTACCTCAAAAGATAACTTGCTCTGAACAGGAGTTCAGAAAAATCCGTTTTGCAAACGGATTGGAGTTAGCCGAAAAAATCAACTGCCCCGATTACAAAGTTCGATAAGACTATTTGAAAAACAACGACTTACGATTACGCCAAATAAAGCCTTTGAACGCCAAATACTGCCACCCTTATGGGGGCAGGAATTGCTTTTATTTCCTTTGTAACTAATTAACTGGCTGATTGGTTATATCCTTAATTAAGTAAATGAATGGCAAAAAAATCGACAGCAAATCTGCGTGATTGAATGCGGACTAATTGCTATTTTTTGAGTTAATGAACTAGCCAGTTAAGTGTATGCAGGTACATAGGTAAATAGTTGGCTACATAGATACAACAGTATATAGAACTAACTATTCAGCTAACCAGATAGCTAATTGGATATAATATTAAAAATAAGAGATATGATACACGAAGAAAACAAAAATCATCAACCCGAAAAAGAGGATTTCTCTATTGAAAATTTCCTAACTGATGAAAAGAAACAACCTTTGATGAAACAACAAGGAATAACACATCGGGAAGACTTTGCAAAACCCGAAGTTGACGAGGAAGCTATTATGCGTGTAATGGCAGGAGAAGAACCCGAGGAAATAGCAACAGAAACGGAACATTCAAAGCCATTGGTCAACAATTCTAAAAAAGGCACTTCTAAAACCAAAAAACTGACCAAAGAGGATTACTGCGGACAGTTCTTTAAAATTCCGAACAGTACTGCAAGTAGGGGTAAATCAGTCTATGTACGGCAGGAACACCACGAAACATTTAACAGGCTTACCAACATTATAGGAATTGACAAACTGACGATTTATGCGTATCTGGACAACATTATCGAGTACCACTTTCAGGAGTTCGGAGAACTGATTAAGGAAATCTATAACGATAAGCACAAGCCATTGTTTTGATAACTGCCCATTGATAAGGATGCGTAATTCCCTCTCAAAAATTATTTTCAAAACAAAAAAACAGAAAAAAAAGAAAGCCATTTTAACAAGGCGGACAGGGGAAAAACCAAAAGGAAACGGAATAAGTCCCGAAGGGTGGCAGGGCAATCACACAACAACTCTGCGAAGCCACCTTTTGCCCTGCCATTATGCCGTAAGCTTTTGGTTGGGTGGTGCGGTGGCTGTCCGCTTTATCTTTGCGACCTTTTTATTCTTTTTTAATCCATTCCAATCAAAGAAAGGGTACAAAAAACACGTAAGGGGTAAGGATAGGATGTTTTTGGTATGCTTTCCTTTATCCGTAGAAAACTCTTTAAATCCGTGAGGGCTTTGCGAGGAAAAGTTAAAGTGTTTTAAGGATTACTTTCCATTCCTATTGTGCCAATATAAGCCAAATACTGCCACAAAAAGCCAAATGAAAATAATACATTCTCTTGTGTTCTATATTGGGAAAAATTTTGAACCTATGGCACAAAAAGTAAATACCAACAAAGAGCGTAAAGAAAACGAGCTATCCGAGAAAAAAAAGAATGCTCCTTTTATGCAGGTCGATAAGCATAGCGACCCGATTTCCAATTTTATTACCAACTTTAAACGTCAATTCAAAGATACAAAGGGTTTAGGTCTGGGCAGGTTGTTCGGTGGCAAGCGTGTTGAACAACAAAAACAGACTACCGAACCTGAAAGCGTAATAGGTGCAACAAAAACGGTTATGCGTTCGGATTTCAAAAACGATGGAAAAAGTCAGACTGTACAAACCAACAAAAAACCAGCTTTGAGAATGGACAATACAATCAAATCACAACAAACTCGTCCGAAAAATAATAAACCAAAATTGGGAATGTAATACCGTATTTGGCAACTGTACGCCAAACGCTACCTCTGACTGCAACATTGAGAAATCTTATATGAATTGCTTTTATTTTCGAGGTATAAATGACATGATATGGAAATAACGGTTTTGGACATTCAGATTTTAAAGGCATTGCATAGGGAAGTAAAGGAAGTTTCCAATTTGATAGCGGAAATGACTGCACCCTACAAAGCACTGCAACAGGCAACAAAATGGCTCGACCAACAGGAAGCCTGCCAACTGCTCAACATCAGTAAACGAACTTTGCAGACGTACAGGGCAAAAGGTATTCTTGGGGCAACGCAAATCAATCGGAAAACATATTTCAGATTATCCGAAGTGGAATTACTGCTGCAGGGAGAGCGACCATTAAAAAAGCAAAAGAAATGAAACAGATTGGAAATTCAAACGAAGATATGATTGCCTTGCTCGAAGCTGTAGTAGGCATCAAAAATGAACTGCTGTATATCAGGGAATATTTTCATCCACTCTTAAAAGGAGAAATCTACCTGTCAGGCGAACAGGTTTGCGAGATGTTACATATCAGCAAACGGACATTGCAACAGTACAGGGATGACGGACTGATACCTTTTATCAAGCTCGAACGAAAAATATTGTTTCGTGAAAGCGATATTATCAAGGTATTGGAAGACAACTATCAGCGTTAACCAACTATCTGAAACTGTAACCGGGAGGTCAATTAAAGAAACAGCCACTGCTTTAAGCGGCGGGCTGTTTCTTGCCTAATACCCTGTAGTTGTGGGTATTTTTTCAAAATAACGAATTGGATTTGCCATTCCTCTAATTTTAGGAACTTCTTTATTCATATATATATCAAGAATTTCTTTTGAAGTAACTTCTGAACCTTCAAATCCCCATCTTTTGACACCTCTATTTTCAATATCTTGAACCCATTTTTCAGGCTTAAATATCGCTCTTATTACACCTTTATATTCAGCTAAAACGAAATCTGAATTTTCTGCTCTGTCTTTGTCTAATACCCACCAACCTCTGGTTGCTTCATAAATATTTGGTCTGTCATAAATAGGGTTCTCACTTTTCTTTTTTCGTTTATTATCGTATGTTTTGTTTATATTGATTACTAAAACGTTATGTTTAATATCTTCTTTTTTCAATACTTCACAATTGTAAAGTATTTCACACTCATTAACAGTTTTAATCCCTTGATTAAATGAATAATGTCCTGCAACTATATTTGAAATTTTCGCAACCTCTATAAAATCCTTAAAAGTTAAAAAATCAATTAAAACAGCTTCAACTATTAGTGCTTCATTTTCTTCTAATCCGTGTCGCACTATAAAATGTTTTACTTTTAGATCTTCTTGTTTTATGGCTCTTATAATCTCTAATTTTTCAGTTCCGACTGGGTTGAATATCGCTTCATTAATATGTGAAAAAACACGATTTCCATACCCTTTTCCAACATAGAATATTTTATTATCTCTTGGGTCTATTAAAATATAAACATAAGATTTTAATTCTTCTTGTGTCTTTTGTGAAAATTGTTCAATCATAATTTGTTGTTTTATTGACTTCAAAAATACAAAAAGCCAATGCAAAAAACTGCATTGGCTTTCTTTAATCGCTTTACAGGTTTTAGAATTGAGCCACAAAAAACTGCTCCATACCTTTGAATTTATGTGATACTTTTTGCATATCCTTACCAACTTTCTCGTTAAGTATCTTGGCATAAATCTGTGTTGTGGCAATGTTTTTATGCCCTAACATTTTGCTCAAACTTTCGAGCGGAACGCCCTCACTCAAAAACAATGTGGCAAATGTATGACGTGCCAAATGAAAGGTTACTTTCTTTTCTTTCAGGCAGTCAATAAGTTGTGATATTCTCTTTAGGCTGTCATTACAGATTGTATTTGAAGGTACAGGAAATACCTTTCCGTCCTTTGCAAATCCTGCATACTTTTCGATAATCATTTTCGGTATATCCAAAAGCATCACGTTTGACGATGTAGCCGTTTTCTTTCTGCGTACGATAATCCATTGATTGTCATCAAAGAAATCCTGAATATTACTGTTTCTAAGCCCTTTCATATCCGAATAAGACAATCCTGTAAAGCAACTGAACACAAACAAATCTTTAACCAATTCGTCTTTCTTTTTCTCGCAGTTGAATGTTACAAGCTGTTCCAACTCGTTCCGTAGCAGATAACCTCTGTCTTTGTCCTTTTTAGTGTTCTTGTACTCGCTGAACGGATTGAAAGCAAGATGCTTTCTGCTCATTGCTAATCGACAAAGCGTGGTAAAGCCAATCATATACAGCCAAATGGTGTTGTGCGCCAAGCTTTGGGCGTCACGCAGGTAGTAATCAAATTCCTGTACAAAATCAGGAGTAAGGTCGTTAAAAGACACATCGGAATAACCATATTTTGTAAGTGCAAAATTTCGAAGATGTTTCAAAAGTATTTTGTATTTACTGCGTGTGCCATTTACCCGAAGTCCACTATTAACCTTTTTCTCATAGTCGGACAGGAACTGTTCATAGAATTTGAAAAAGGTTATTTCTCCACTTTCCATACCGAGAAAGGTGTTTTTAAGTTTAGCACTGTTTACAGCCCCCTCATTCTTCAGAATTTTGGAATAGCATTCCTCAATACCCGAACGAATTTTGTCAAGTTTCCTGTTTGTGTCTTGTGCTTCTCGGCTTTTACCTAAAACCCTACCGTACTTCAAATCCCAATTTGTTGCGGAAATATCCAGCTTTGTACTGAATGCAGACTGTTTGCCGTTTACGGTAATTCTGCACATAACCGTAACTTTTCCGTTTTTCTTTGGAGCGTTCTTTTTAAGATAGAACAATACCTTAAACGTTGATTTTTTTGTCGTTTCCATACTCACAATTCTTAATGATAAAATTAAACCTATGTGAGCTACTGAACAATATGAAAAACTATGCAGAAAGCTGAAATACAGTATTTTAAAACGATTGTTTCTAATATTTAAAAGTAACGTTTTAGTAACCTTACTTTTGCCAAACCTCGCTTTTTCCTGCTTTTTACCTCATTACCAAAAAATCACAAAACGGCTGTAAAGCCCTTATTTACAACCGTTTTGCCTGTTATTAATCTTTAATGTATTTTTACTGAAACTTTATTTTAAAAAATTAAGATCTCAATTACGTGATATCATCCAAAAATATGAAGATTTAAATTGGAATGATGTCAATACAATTGATGATGAAAAGTTGAAAGAAAGCGAAAATGCAGAAAACATTGCTGAATTAGAAAGAGTATTTCTTGAAAAAAGAAAATTAGCGATCCGCAAAAAAATCAAAGAGTTTGATTTAACACAAGAAAACTTAGCTGCACTTTTAGGACATAAAAGCAAAACATACATGTCAGAACTGATGAATGGAATAAAACCATTTACGCTGAAAGATTTAATCATCATCAATCGCTTGCTAAAAATAGATATTGAGGTTTTATTACCTGTTTTTCTTTCGAATGAAGATCAAAATAGAGTTAAACAGGCTGTCATTAAATTGAATAAGCCGAATGTAAGACTTTCATTTTAGTGAGACTTCATTGGTACCTTTTCAGATTTGTAGCTCAAAACTTATATAAATGTAGCTCAAATTTCATATAAAATGAGCTAGAAATCGTATTTTTACGTATAAAATGAGCTACAAATGAAAGATGAACGTGAATTACAAGTAATAGAATACATTAAGAAAATGAATTCAAGTTCTTCTAAAGAAGTTTTTGAAGGTCTTGCTTTGCAGATAAGTTACGCAACATTAAAACGAATTTTAGCCAAACTTATTTCAGATCAATACCTTGTTAAAACCGGAATAGGTAAAGGAACAAGATACAATTTATCAACTGCTTATGAACTTTTAGAATCCATAGATCTTGAAAAGTATTATGAAAAAGAAATTGATGACCGTGTTATTAAAGAAAGTTTTAATTTACAAGTAATAACTGAAACATTAAATAAACATCGTGTTTTTTCAAAAGAAGAGTTCGAAAAACTCTCCAAACTACATGAAACATACCAATCAAATATTTCTCAATTATCAGATTCAGAATCACTGTTGTCCGATAAAAACTTAAAGCGCAAATGAAACCCATTGATAGTCAATAGATCTTAGTAAATTCTTTTTTTGAGGGCTATAATTGTCGAACAAAAGATTCCTCAAATTTCTTCTGAAATTTAAGGAAAGACAGGTTCAGGAGGAAGAAATTGTTTTTTAACTTTTTGCTAGGCAATGCATTGCCTAGCAAAAAGTTAAAAAACACCAATCCCACGTCATGCCTGTCTTTTCGATGATGCTTTTGCATCGAGAAATCTTTGATCTTAGTTTTGAATCTTTTTATCGGACAATAGTGATTCAGAATATAAAAGAGAATTGGAAAGGTTGGCAATTGATTTAAGTTGGAAATCCTCTCAAATTGAAGGGAATACATATTCATTGTTAGAAACGGAAAGATTGATTAAAGAAAAAGAGACTGCCTTAGGAAAAACGAAAGAAGAGGCGATTATGTTGTTAAATCATAAAGATGCTTTAGATTTTATCATTGAAAATCCCGATTATTTAAAACCTTTAACTGTTTCAAAAATAGAAGATATTCATAGTGTTTTAATAAAAGAATTGGATGTAGAAAGGAACTTGAGGAGACGAAGAGTTGGTATTTCTGGAACAAATTATCGTCCTCTCGAAAATGAATTTCAAATTTTAGAAGCGCTTAAAAGTTCCTGCGACTTAATTAATAAAAAAGAAAATGTATTTGAAAAAGCCCTCTTAGCCTTGGTTCTGATTTCCTATATCCAACCTTTTATGGACGGAAATAAAAGAACAGCACGAATTGTAAGTAATGCGCTATTAATGGATGAAGGTTTTTGTCCATTGTCTTTTCGAACTGTTGACTCCGTAGAATATAAAAAAGCCATGTTGCTTTTCTACGAACAAAATAACATCTCTAGATTTAAAGAAATTTTCATTACTCAATTTGAATTCGCAGTTAAGACTTATTTTTAATCATCTATTTCTGAATATATTATTCAAAACCAAAACTGTATGCCATACATCCCACACATTTTCCTCACCGTCGACATCATTCTCACCCGCCAATTCAATTCTAAAACCGAAGTCCTGCTAATCCAACGGCTCAATGAACCATTTCGAAACAATTGGGCCTTGCCAGGAGGATTTGTGGATAAAGGCGAAGATTTAGAACCGGCAGCGAAGCGAGAATTATTAGAAGAAACTTCCATTTCAATCAAAAGTTTAACTCAATTCAAAACTTATGGAAAACCAGGAAGAGATCCTCGTGGAGATATGGTTTCGGTAGTTTTTTATGCGGAAGTAGCTGCAAACGTTATCGCACAAGCAGCCGATGATGCAAAAGATGTGCGCTGGTTTCCGATGGATGATTTACCTGAATTGGCATTTGATCACGCGAAGATTTTGAGGGAGTTTATTTTGAAGTGCTAAGAAGAAAATCTGCCATCTGCTAATCTTCAATCTGAATTTTCATCTCGGCAAACTAATCCGAAACGTTGCGCCTTTGCCAACTTCAGATTCTAAAACATAAACCTTCCCGAAGTGATTTTCGGTAATAATTCTTTTCACCAACGACAATCCCAATCCCCAACCACGTTTTTTGGTGGTGTAACCAGGCTGGAAAATGGTTGCGTGATTTTTTGGAGGAATTCCTTTTCCGGTATCGATGATGTCGATGTAAACCCATTTCACGGAACTATGAACGTGAACGGTTAGTTTCCCTTCAATTTCCATCGAGTCAACGGCGTTTTTACTGATGTTTTCAATCACCCATTCCATCAAAGGCGGATTGTGCATCACTTCCAAACTTTCGTCATCTGCTAGGAATTCAAATTCAATTTTATTCGAGATTCGTGGACGTAAATAATCCATTACACTGCGTGTGGTATCCACGATGTTGACCAAATCTAGTTTGGTAGTAGAACCAATTTTGGAGAAACGATCGGTCACGGTATTTAAACGGTTTACGTCGTTTTGCATCTTTTCGAGAATCATCGGATCGGTATCGCCCGTTGCTTCCAAAAGTTGAATCCAAGCCATTAAAGACGATAAAGGTGTTCCCAATTGGTGCGCTGTTTCCTTGGCCATTCCAGCCCACACTTGATTTTGTTCTGCTTTTCTGAATGTACTGAAAATCAAATAACCAATCAGAATAAATAGAAAAATAATAATGAATTGAATGTATGGAAAGTATTGTAATTGTTTCAATTCAGGACTGTCGTCGTACAATAACAAACTATTTTGCTCTGTAGAGAAATTAATTTCAATTGCTTGATTGATGGTTTTCAGCTGATTGACCGTGTTTTTGAAAATAGAATCAACCAATAATTCTGGCGCTAAATTGGTTGCCAAGATGGAATCCGATTGCTGGTCAATCAACAAAACGGGAACCATGCTTTCGTTATCAATCAGCTCTAAGTTAAAAGATTGAATCAAAGAGTCGCGTTCTTTTTCCAAGCGAATCAACTCCCGAGAATCGTTGTAAATGTAAGTCATAAATAAGCCTTCAAAAACCTCAATCGTAAACGCAGGATTTTTAATTCGCCATTGATCCGAAAGCTTTAAAATACTGTCGTTGAATTTCTTCTGAAGTGCTTTTTTACTAATTTCTGGATATATTTTTCGCAAAGAGGAAGTGTCGATGCTTAAGTTGATAAACGAAGAAACCGTTCTGTTTTGATCCAATAAAATAACAGGAATATCTTTATTGTTGCTGATTATTTTGAGTGGTAAGGTATAATCGGGCATAAAATTACCGGCAATTGGCTTGGATATCTCTTTGGTAGCATCAATCCAAACTTCCATTTCTGCTTTTTCTTTGTCGCGCAATTGCGAGAAAGTACGGTTGGTTAATTGTACCAATTCCACCTTTTTCTTGATTGCATCCGCCCATTGTCGCACACGGTCGCGCTCTCTATCACTCACTTTCGTCACAATCGAATTGGAATAAAGCAAAGAAGCGCCAACGAGAAGCAACGCAACGCTATAAAGTGCTATTTTCCATCGTTGCTTATTGGAGTATAAATTCATCTGTCAAATTTAGTAAATATGAAGCACCTTGGATTGATAATTTAAAACAAGGTTTTCAAAGACTATAACGTCAAATCTATAAAAAATTATGTATTTTTAATATCGGATGAGAACTTGGACACGAACTTTTTTTGGATGTATTTTGCTTTTTTCACTGCTTAGTTGTGGCGGAAAGAAGGATGAAATCCAATCTGATAACGAACCAGACCAGGTGGCGCAATGGTTGAACCCTTTATTTTACAACGATGTATTTGAATCTGAGGTTTCTTTTCCGCTTTGGTTCAATGATTCTTTGATTCGTGCGCATCGGATTGAGAAAATCACCAAAAGAACTTTTTCTTTGCAACCACAAGATTCCGTGACGATGTATTACACTAAAAACGCGACCCCAAAAGAGAAGATTGAATATTACTTTTCAAAAGATGGCAGCGTGGATCGAATCGCTATTTATTACTATTACGATGACCGAGAAATTGCACGCTTAGGGTTTAATTACACCAAGAAAAAAGATCAGTTTGGATTTGCACCTTTGGAAGTTACCTTTGTGGAAGAATTGACAAATGGAAATCAAGATGATGATTTTCAAACAGATAAACAATTCAATAGAACAGATAATTTTATAATGCACCGTTCTGTCATCAATAGAAATAAATATGCGAGGTATCAAGATTTAGAAACAGGACAAAACTTATTCTTACTGAAAAACAAGAAAGATTGGGGAACTTTATCTGTGGATACCATTTTAAAACCATCTAAATCCGACTGGATTATTTGGGGAACATACCAACATCCAATCAAGCGATATCAAGTTTCTAAAAAGGTGAAAGTGAAGAATGTACACCGATATGAATATTGGAGTACTGGAGTTTTGAAACAACGAATCATTGAAAATTATCCATTCGAAAGAAGACGAACTTATCAATACAATGATAAGAACCAATGGATTAGTTATTCGGATTCCTCTTTTTCTGAAAACCAATTCATCAGTGCGTCTAAAAATGAATTTGAGTTTGACAAATACAACAGGCCAATTTTAATCAATCATACCAAGGTGATTAAGAAAGACGGACCGCTTGGATATTTGGAAACGTTTCGATACGAAGCGTTTAAGGACTAAATTATTGCAAACTGTTATGAAAAATAAATACTTTGATTTCGAATCCAATCTAATTGATGAAAATAGCATTGCTCAATACAGCGATTACTACAAAGCGCATGTGGATGAGGATAACGAGTTTAAACTGATTGAGTCGATAGAAGAAAACCAATTAGTGGCAATCGATTATTATCTTGGAAAAGAAGAGTCAGTTGACGCTGTTTTAGAGAACTTCAAAGAAATTGATCAAATTACGTTTTTTACCAAAAAAGAAAAACGTGATAAATACACCAAGTATGAAGTGATTACCTACTTTAAAGGGAAAAAACACACCGTGATTCGATTACAGGTTTTTGAAGATTTACTTTTGCCAATCTATGATTTTGCTGCAGATGTAAGTACAAATCAGCTTCTTTCCTTCTTCAAGAATTATTACGATTTAGAAAATAGAATTCATTATGAATTTGAGTACGAAGCGAAAGGTGAATTGAAGAAAATAACTGTATATGATCCGACAAATCACGTGGACACCAGTGATTTTACAATTTTGCCGCATCAAGTTGGAAAGAATAAGAACGATTACGGATTTGACTGGGAAGGATTTGAATATTACCAAAATGCCAAACAGGTTTTTCCTGAATAATAGTTGCAAATGATGATGAAACTCCGAAATACAGCTATTCTTTTCGCAATTCTTTTCGCAAACAATGTAATGAGTCAGCTCAATTACAACGATTTATATTTTGCTGAACTCAAAGGAAATGTGAAATCGGCTTCCGTAACGACCATTAGTTTTGATACAAGCAGTTTTTATTATGGCTTTGACACGAAGATCATCAGCGAATACAATCGAAATGGAAATTGCACTTTTGAAACCGAATATCGTGGACTTGATGTCGTTAAAACAAGAGTTCCGATTTTAGATACAGTTTATGGAAAAGAAAAACGGGTAAAAAAAATCACTACACATGCTGTTGACTCAGCCAATCAAACAATTCACTATTATCATTCAGATGAAACAGGATTTGATACTTCAATTGTTGTTTGCGACATTGATAGCTCTTACTACTTGTTGTATAAACATAAGAAAAATGAATTCGGACTTCGATCTTATGGCGCGGAGTACAATGCTTTGAACGGAAACAAGAATTATTCCTACGAGATAGCATATTCCAAAGAAGCAATATTAGATTCAATTACCTACAAGGATAGATTTGATAAAGTTAAATATACCGCACATTATCAGTATAATAAATCTGGTCTTGTCGATGCAGTCAACTACTCAGACGGCGGCTCTACGAACTTTAACTACATTAAATTTGATCACCTTGGAAATTGGACGGAGCAAGAAATCTATTATGTAAATGCTGGTGTTTCTGAAAAGATTTCGAAGATAATTCGGGTAATTAAATATTATTAGACCTGAAAACTCATCTTGCTAAAATCCTTTTCAAGCTAGATTTTTCACCTAGTAATTTGGGAATCAGGGAATGCAATTACTTTTCAATTGATGAACTTAAAAAATAATTCAGTGACCATCGTGTTTTTTGGATTATCTTTGCCGAAATATTATGCTCGTGATGAACACAAATGACAAAAATACAGAGAAGCCTAAATCAGAAAAACCTAAAACTGATGCTTCTAAGGATAAGAAATTCAAATCCAAAAATCCAGCTTCAACTTTTCAGAAAAAACAAATTGAAGGTCGTAAGAAAAAAGATCAATACGCTGGTAAACCAGGGAAACCGACTAAATTCATTCCATATAAAGAAAGAGAAAAAACGGGTGACCCAATGCCAAAATTTAACGAAGATGCGGTACGTTTAAACAAGTTTTTATCCAATGCAGGAATTGCATCTCGTAGAGAAGCAGATGTATTGATTCAAACAGGTGTGGTTAGCGTAAACGACCAAATTATTTTAGAATTAGGATATAAAATCAAACCGGGAGACGTTGTTAAATACGACGGTCAAACGATCAATGCGGAGAAAAAACAATACGTTTTACTAAATAAACCAAAAGGTTTCATCACCACGATGGACGACCCAATGGGAAGAAAAACAGTGATGTCTTTGGTCAAAAAAGCGTGTCGTGAACGTATTTATCCAGTTGGAAGATTGGATCGTGATACAACGGGATTGTTGTTGTTTACGAACGACGGTGATTTGGCCAAAAAACTAACGCATCCAAAATACAAAGCTACGAAGATCTATCATGTGGAAGCCAACAAGCCAGTCACGTTGGAAGATGTTGAGAAAATGAGAGCTGGACTTCAATTGGAAGATGGCTTGATTAAATGTGATCGTGTAGAGTACATTGAAAGCGGCGGTTCGAGAGAAGTGGGTGTTGAATTACATTCAGGTAAAAATAGAATTGTTCGCCGTATTTTTGAATCTTTGGGTTACAACGTCGACAAATTAGATCGTGTACAATTCGCGAGTTTAACGAAACGTGATTTGCCAAGAGGTTACTACAGACATTTGACAGAGAAAGAAGTTGCATTTTTGAAAATGAGTTAAGATGAAAGTTATTACAGCCCTTTTATTGATTTGCATGACCTTGAATTTCAACGTGAATGCACAGGTTAAAAAGAAGAAAAAAGCAAAAACTTCCTATGCGAAAGGAACAATGTTTGGCTATTGGGGATATAACCGCAGTGCATACACCAAAAGCAACCTGCGATTTGTAGGAGAAGGTTATGATTTTACCTTAAAACAGTCTAAAGCAAGCGACAATCCAAGTACGAAGTTTAAAGAATACATGGATTTGGGCAACTTAACAGTTCCTCAGTTTAATGCACGTGTTGGTTATTATTTTAAAGACAAATGGGCAATTTCTTTTGGTTACGACCACATGAAATATTTGTTCAACGACCGAAACCAAGTTCTTTTAGATGGTTTTATTCGTCCAGGATTGGATACAGTTTGGACCGAAGGAAATTACAATGATAAACAAGTGACCACCAACCGTGAAAACTTTCATTATGAAAATTCAAATGGTTTAAATTACTTGCATTTTGAAATCATGCGTTCGCAAAATTTATACCGCACTAAAAACAAAAAGTTTGGAGTTACTGGTAATGTCGGACTTGGTTTAGGAAGTTTGTTGTCTTTCAATGACTTTGATTTTGCACAACAGAAAGACATGGTTACGATTTCCATGTCTGGTTACGCAGCATCTGCACATCTTGGATTGCGTTTAGAGTTTTTCAATCACTTCTTTCTTCAAGGAGAGATGAGTGGTGGATTTATGCACCAAGTAAAAGTCAAAACCAGATCGAACGACCTGAAAGCATACGCATCCCAAAAGTATGGATATGCAATGGGTCAAGTTGTTGCTGGTTTTTTCTTATACCTGAAACCAACGAATGGCTGTGACGATTGTCCGAAATGGTAATTTGTTCATTTCCAATTTTTTTTGAAGGTCTTCAAAAGGTGCAAAATTTAATTAATTAAAAATAATTCATATCTTGCATATAATGTAAGACTTTAAGTAGATACTAAAACAAACAATTACTAAATATACTCACTAGATGGCAACGGTATTTGAAACAAGATTAATAGGAAACATCGGAAAGGACGCTGTCATGAAAAACATGGAGCGAGGTGTTGTAGCAATCAATTTTCCAGTAGCACACAATAAGAACTGGCGTGATAAACGAACAGGAGAGTCAAAAACAAAAACAACTTGGGTGAATTGCACCATTTGGAAAAAAGAAGGTGCTAATTTAAGAATTTTAGATTTCTTGAAAAAAGGAACTTTAGTGGAATTAGTTGGAAGCCCGTTTGCAAAAGCATACAATCAAGAAGACGGTTTTTTAAGAGCTGAGATTCGATTGAACGTATCCAAAACAAATATTTTACGTCCTGCAAAATGCGAAGATGACATGACAGAAGACATTGTAGATAATGACATGTCGGACTGCGAAAGCGAAAGTGATTGCTTAGATTCTTCTTTAGATGATTTTACGCTAGATGAAGAAGATTTTTAATCGTTCAAAATCAAAAGCTTATAAAAAACATTGAAAATCTTTCGTTTTTTTTCATCAAAAAGCTTTTATTTCAAAAATGATTATGTATCTTTGCAATCGCATTTCAGCAATGAAAGAGCAATTCTTCCTTAGCTCAGTTGGTTAGAGCATCTGACTGTTAATCAGAGGGTCCTAGGTTCGAGTCCTAGAGGGAGAGCAGAAGCAAGGGTTACGGAAACGTAACCCTTTTTTGCTTTTAGAGGTTTTTTCTTATATTACCAACTTTAAGATAGAAACCGGATCATGCGCAAATGTTGGACAGAAGAGCGTTTCTCATTTAGGTCAGATTGAAATCGCAATCGTCGAAACCTCCGGAAATCTAAGTATTTTCTTTTACGAAGACGAAAAGGTGAAATAAGGTTTTCCAATTCTACCAGATCTCTTTCAAAAATCGTTTAAATTCATTTCAGAACCCGGTAAATATGCTTGTGCTTTTTATGGAAATATTGAAGATTTGTACATCAGTAAAAAATAACATTGTTGTGATAAATGCGGGAAAGATGTTTCGGTAAAAGCAATCAACATCCAGAGAGTGAGATAGCAAATAGCTTAAAACAAAAAAAGTCTTGAAATTCCGAAGAAAATCAAGACCTTTAATCTTTAGAGCTGGAAGCGCCCCTCGGATATTTTTAATGTTATTATTTATCTATTTTGATTTATGGCAAACCTCTAATTTCTGGAAATCAAACATATTTCTATTTAGAAAGAGCGTGAGAATGAAAATGAAAAAAAAGGAGAGTGTTAAATTTAGCTCTCGCTCTCTTTATCACTCTCCTTTTCCCTCTTGAGGGCAAACTAGCTAACATCTGAAAACAAAAAAAGTCTTGAAATTCCGAAGAAAATCAAGACCTTTAATCTTTAGAGCTGGAAGCGCTCCTCGGATATTTTAGATATTTTTTTAACCTAAATTCTTAATCATTACATACAGAATTCTCGAAAGCTCATCTGCATTTTTCATCAACATCTCCAATTCTGCTTCTGAAATAGAATTTTCATCAGAAAGTATGTCAAGAACTGCTACACATTCAAAAACCGAAGCTCTTGCGGTTGTAAAATAATTCTTCCTGTCTTTACTAGAAAATTTCCCAGAACCTTCAGCAATATTTAAAGGTACACTAAAAGATGCTCTTCCCAACTGATCATTAACATAGCGATCAAACTTGTATTTCAGTATTAATGTTTTACAAGAAACATGAAATATTTTCGATTTTTTGTAAACTTCTAATTTCTGAAAATCAAACATATTTCTATTTAGAAAGAGTGTGAGAATGAAAATGAAAAAAAAGAGAGTGTTAAATTTCGCTTTCGCTCTCTTTATCACTCTCTTTTTTGTACCCGGGGCGGGAATCGAACCCGCACACCTTGCAGTACTGGATTTTGAATCCAGCGCGTCTACCAATTCCGCCACCCGGGCAATTATGTTTTTTAAAACTAATCTCGACTGATTAGCGAGTGCAAATATAGGTTTTTTATTCACGTATTTCTTACTTTATTAAAAAAAATATTGATTTTTTTTAATTGTAATTTAACTGAGATGAAAATCAAGCTGATAATTCGTTCGTTAATTTTATTTAGTGGCTTTTAAATATATTTGACATTTAAAAAAGGAGCAACTAGTCCGAATTATATAATGTATTGATCAACAGGTTTAAAAATTATTTAGAATCTCTCTAAATACCCTTTTTGTGGTATGGGTTTTTATGGAAGCTTATTGTAATTTTGTAACCATATCAAACAACACACAACATGTTTACTTTAGCGAATGCAATTAAGGGTAAAAAGGTAAAAGTGATTAAGCTTTTAAATTCTGAGATTTCTTCTAAATTATTAGAAATGGGACTGTATGACGGTCAGGAAGTTGAGGTGTTGTTTAAAGCTCCTTTCGGAGATCCAATCGCCGTAAACATTGGTGGTTATGTTTTGTCTTTACGCTTAGACGAGGCTAAATTGGTTGAGGTGAAGTAAACATTTCACGAATTCTTATTACTTTTACTCGCTATGAGTTTCAAAAAAATCGCACTTGTTGGTAATCCAAACACAGGGAAAACTTCTATTTTTAATCGTCTAACTGGATTAAATCAGCACGTTGGAAATTTTCCCGGCGTAACGGTGGACAAGAAAGTGGGAAGAGTAAAAGTTGGTGATCACAACGTTGAGATTGTTGATTTACCAGGAACCTACAGTATTTATCCGAGATCGACGGATGAAAAAGTAGTTTTTGATGTTTTAAACGACCCAAAACACCCAGATCATCCAGAAGCGGTTATGGTGGTAGTGGATGCTTCCAATTTAGAGCGCAACCTGCTTTTATTTACACAGATTTACGATCTTAAAATTCCCGTAATGCTTATTTTGAACATGTCTGACATGGCATATCGAGCAGGGAAAGTTTTTGATAAAGCAGTTTTTGAAAAAAGATTCCCGAGCGTTCCTGTGGTTGATACCAACGCACGAGCTGGTTTGGGAATGAATGAAATTAAGAAAAACCTCGAAAAAGGATTTTCAACTGAAAATCATCAAGCAGTTCTTGAAAATTATGAATTGAAGTTGGGGGCAGACCTAGAAGGTCAGTCCGCAGAAACAACGCAACGTTTTCGATTCATTCAGGAATTCTTGAAAGAATTGGTGCAAATCAATCCGGATAAAGTTCGACCAAAGAAATACGAGTGGCTTGACCGAATTTTGGTGCATCGAATTTATGGTTATTTGATATTTACGGGTATTCTTTTAGCGCTTTTTCAATTGATTTTCTCAATTGCAGAATATCCGATGGAAATGATTGATACCGTTTTCGGTACTTTTAGTAATTACCTGCATGACGTACTTCCTCCTGGAATATTTACCGATTTATTGTCGCAAGGAATTGTTCCCGGCTTGGGCGGTGTAATCGTTTTCATTCCTCAAATTGCTTTGTTGTTTTTCTGTCTCGGAATCTTAGAGGAAACAGGTTACATGGCGCGCGTAGTTTTCATCATGGATCGCTTGATGCGACCTTTTGGCTTAAATGGTAAGAGTGTTGTTCCCTTGATGTCAAGTGCTGCTTGTGCAATTCCTGGAGTGATGGCTGCTCGGACGATTTCCAACTGGAAAGAGCGAATGATTACCATCATGGTTGCACCTTTGATTAGTTGTAGTGCAAGAATTCCTGTATTTACCTTGTTGATTGCTTTGGTAATCCCGAAGGAAACGGTTTTTGGATTTTTAAACCTACAAGGTTTGGTCTTATTTGGACTTTATTCCTTGGGTGTTGTTTCTGCTTTATTGGTTGCGATTGTCATGAAATGGATTATTAAATCGAAAGAAACCAGTGTGTTGATGTTAGAACTTCCAGAATTTCGTTCACCAAGATGGGGAAATGTTTTCGTTAGTTTATTTGATAAAATCAAGGTGTTTATTTTTGATGCTGGTAAGGTTATTTTAGCGGTTTCTATTGTTTTATGGGCAATGGCCAACTACGGTCCTGGTGATCGCATCGAAATAGCAGTTCAGAAAATTGAAGTTCCAGTTGCTGACAATGATTCGCTCCAAACGATTTACAGACAAGATGTTGCTTCTGCTGAATTGGAAAATTCATACATGGGAATTCTAGGTAAATTCATTGAACCAGCCATACGTCCTCTGGGATACGATTGGAAAATTGGAATTTCACTCTTGACATCTTTTGCTGCAAGAGAGGTTTTTGTTGGCTCGATGGCTACCATTTACAGTGTAAAAGATGACGGGGAAGAGAATGTAGGATTACTGCATAAAATGCGTTCGCAAAGATGGCCAGATGGAACACCGATTTATTCTTTAGCTGCAGGTTTGTCGCTGATGGTTTTTTATGTTTATGCAATGCAATGCATGGCAACGGTTGCGGTTGTGAAAAGAGAAACGAATTCTTGGAAATGGCCGTTCATTCAATTTGTATACATGGGTGTAATTGCGTATATTGCCAGTTACATCACGTTTTTAATTTTTTCATAAGATGCAAACGATACTCGTAATAATTTCAATTTTAGCAGCGTTGGTTTATCTCGGAATCAAGTTGTACCGTGCTTTTTTTTCAAAAAAATCAACCTGTGCAAGTTGTGCTTTCAACGAGGCAAATCAAAAAGTAGATGCTTAGGAAATAAATTCCTTGTAAGAAGATGACTACCAAGTATAATTGGATTGAGGGATCTTATTGTCCTAACTTAAAATTCCATTTTCAGGATAACTGAAGTGCAAAGGTTTCTGTTTTTCCTCTTTCAGTTTAAAGGTCATTTTTTTCAGATTTACGTGATATACTTGTAAAATGTAAAAGTGACGTTCTCCTTTTTCTAAAATCTGCCCAACTACGTATGCTTTGTAACGGTTTTTAAGGCAATATTGTTCAAAATGAATATGTTTCTCACTCCCATTATTTAAGGTCACGATTTCCTTGTTGATCTTTGCTCGAATTTGATTTGTTCTATCCAACATTGTATTGACTTCCATCAGAAATTCATCTTGCCATTTCGCACCTTTTTGAGCGACTAATTTGGCTGTGGTTTTATCATTGATGGCATTTATACTATCCAATAAGGCAAAGTTATTTCCATCAAAAGCAACATACTTGAATTCAATTTTCCATTTTTTAGAAACAATTTTTTCTGCATTATTGTATTCGAAACTTTGTGGTCTTCCCGTTTTGTAAAACGTGTATTTTTGACTAAATATCACACAAGAGAAGCTTATAAATAAGAGTAATAGTAGTTTTTTCATACTGTTAAAATAAAAGACATTTAAAACAAGAAGCAGCTATGAAACTACTTCTCGTTTTTTTAATTTGTTATTATTGCTTGATGATTTTCAATACTTTCGCTTCTTGATTTGCTTGAATATTCAAGAAGTAAATTCCTGTACTTTCTTTTGATAAATCAATATTCAAAACTTGGGTGTTCAAGGAAGCATATTCGAAGATGATTCTTCCCCATGCATCTGTTACAAAAACTTGATCCAATTGAATTTCCTTTCCAAAATCAACCGTTAAGATATCAGTTACTGGATTTGGAAAGATTTGGATGTCTATAAGATTGAGGTCTACCACACCAACTGTGTTGATTAAAATACAATCCGAAGTATCTAAACATCCAGATTTGTTCACCTGAACAGCGTAACTACCATTTTGAGTTGCAGTAAATACTTGACCTGTTTGTCCAGTAATTACAGTCATTTCAGGACATTTCAGCCACTGATACGATGCACTTGCTTGATTTGCTTTTAAGGTAAGACCCGTTTGAGTTACCGAGGTAATAACGGTCGTCGGTTGAACGTAAACTGCTCTACAAGTAGCGTTGACAGCACAACCACCTTCACCTCTTACATAGTAAAAACCAGGAGTTGTAATGGTTGCGGAAGTACCTGTTCCAATGGATGTTCCACCGCAAGAATCTGCATACCAAGCCCAATTTGTTGCGTCATATAAATATCCTGATGCGATGCTCAAAGTGGTTGTTCCGTTTGGACAAAGTGATAAATTTCCTGAAACTACTGGCACGTCTGGGAAGTCACATCCTGGTTGGTTGCTGATGCTAAATACATTGTCAGAGATGTCGAAGAACGATCCGTTGGATGAGCGTACCATGATGATTGCTTGGGTTGTTGGAGTGTTCGGAACCAATACGGATTGCGAACCATCATTTGGTGTATTCGCAAGTAAAGTGGTGAACGTTAAACCGCCATCAATTGAAAGTAGAATTGTTACTTCTGAGCAAGAAACAGGTGCTAAATCGGTATTGGCAACTTGCCAAATAACCGTTTTGTTAGTTCCAATTTGCCAGTTAATATTCGCCATGGATGGGTAAGTTACTACAAATGGACCTGAAGTGGAAGTCGTTGTAACGATCAAATCCTTGTGGTCATTACAACCTCCACCAACTGCATTGTCTCTAACGGTTACCCTGAAACTCATTGTTCTACTGGAAGATGGTAAAACCTCCCATGTATTTGGACTATTGCTTAACAAACTTGGAATGCTTGGAAAGTATCGGGTTGGATTTTCATTTGGAGGTAAAGATCTAAAATTTGGACCGTTGGTAGCACTTGCAACTGGAGGCTGTGTTGATATTTCAACATTCATCTGTTCCCAGCAATAAGTAAGTGTGTCTCCATCCAAATCGGATGCAATTGCTGTTAATGAAAATGGGGTATTGGCAGGAATGGTAACATTTCCAACCGTACTTGCAATGATTGGTGCGTTGTTGGTTAACGGTGTTTTAACGGGACAGGTGTGTGAACCATTTGTGATGAAATTTCCAATTTCTTGCAACGTTTTTCCGTGGAAATGATCGTCACTGTTGTTGGCTACGTTTGGAACGCAAATACCTGCATACGCCATGATCGTTGAGCCACTTCCTGGTTCTACAGCTGTAGAAGAATTTCTATTTCCACTACAGGAATTATTGAATGTATGGTTTCCGCTAAACTGGTGACCCATTTCATGTGCTACATAATCAATGTCGAATGGATCTCCAATTGGAGCGCCACTTCCTGTAACTCCACGTGCTTTTTGACTCGAAGTACAAACAACGCCCAACCCTGCTAAACCACCACTGTTGGTTCCGAAAACGTGACCGATGTCGTAGTTTCCGCTTCCAATGATGTTATTAACAGTCGTTTGATTTTGATTAATCATAGAACCTGGATTTCCATTTGAGAATGGATCGGTGGATGTATTGGTATAGATTAAGAGGTTGTTGTTTGGAACAATGGACATTGTAATGGCCATGTCGCGCTCATAAATTCCATTCACTCTATTCATTGTTGTAACTTGTGCTGCTAGTGCCTGAGCTACAGTTCCACCATGGAAAATAGTGTATTCACCAGTTGCGGAAATGGCAACGCGATACGTTCTCAATTCACATGTACCAAAAGCTTTTGGCGTAATTTCTTCTGTTCCGAAGTCCAAAGAAGAAATGGTTTCAACATCACAGCGAAATACTTTATTGGATTTGAAATCTTTTCGATAATACACTTGGTAGTTTTCAACATCAGTTCCGCCGAAAGAATACGGGTCAATGTAAATCGTTGACGTTGTCGCTGAAAGAATCATCGCGTGAAAACCTTGCGGTGTAATGTCTAATTTTACGGTTCTGCCGGATTGATCCATTGCCAACGCATCGTAGGAGCGAATTTCTGGAAATTGTGTAGCTAAACCAGCTGACATCGTCGTGTTTAAGAAAACTTGATATTCATAATTTTTACCGTCTGGATGAGGTAAAAGAATCACGACAGGTGTGGAACTTGCACTTTTTAAAGTGGCACTTGCTAATTTGTTTTTTAGTCCGTTTATATCCAGTTTTAAAGTTAAATAATGGTCTGGATTTATTAATCGGTTTCCGGAAGTTTGAATGTTACTTTCTGCTACGTTTGTCCAAAAATTGGAGGACTGAGCCATTGAAAAGGAAAAAGAAAAGACAATACTTAGGAGAGAAAGCACCATCTTCATGCGGTAGTTTTTAATCATTTTTCATAGTTTTAGAAGCACAAGTTAATGATAATCCTTTTCTTAGTTTCACTTTTTAAAAAAGAAAATGGAAGCGAAAAATTAAAATCCACGTTTCAGCAAGCTGAAGAAGAAATTGAGCAGGTTTTTGAAGGGGCATAATGTATTGATAGAAAGGGCGCTAACATTTATATTCTACTTGAGAATTGAATGCCCTTCATAACAATATTTATTAAACCATGTCGTGGGCTGAAACAAATATAGCTTGTTGGTTTTCTGCTTGATGCGAATCTGATTTCAATTGAACCACGTCAACTTCTGAAACACCGATGAGGTGATGAAGTATTCCCCAATTCGTTTTGTCTTTGACCTGCTGATAGAGCGGATTTTTGATATCTGTCCACCAAAGCATGAGGTTTAAATCGTTGTCTGCCAAGACGCTTTCAAATAATTCGCTAAATATTTTTGGATCGTTCCTTTTAGCCCATGCAATTTCGGGTGCTAAAAACTGATGCTTGTTTGGACGAATTAATTTTCTTAAAAATGGAATGAACGGAATCGCTTTGGTTAAAAAACCACCCATTCTACCCGGAAGTCGCTCGATTTTCCAATTCACGACGATCACCCTTGTAATCGCGATGATTTCTTGCTCGTCATTTTTTAAAACGTAAAAAGGAGGTTTAGAACAATGGGTTTCAAAATAATATTGATTGTCCCCATAAAATGCTCGGATAATTGGAGCAATTTCATTCCAGTTTGTGCAGATTTTCAGTCGATTTGATTTTTTAGGATTGATTCTGCTGAAGCTTTGTGTTGCCACGTGTGAAATCGTTTTAAAGCCGAAATCTTCACTCATCCATTTACTTCTGTCATTTTTTGGATCGATGTAGGCATACAAAGATGATATCGGTTTTTGGGTTCCATTTCCCTTCAATACTTGCTGAAAAAAGGAATTTAATTCTTGTTTTAAGATGGAGTTTTTTTTCTGCTTTGACTTTCCATTTTCAGCTCGCTGCAAGCTAGATTGAAAAGCAAAGTAACGAATGTACCAATGTTCGCCTCTTCTACAAAAGGTTGCGTTTCCCAATGTTTTCTCGCGCCGTTCTACGGATAAAAACAAAGGATTATCTGCTTCATAAATGCGTTTTGAAGTATCTAAATGTTTGTATTTCGCTCCTTTGGTTCCCAAAACAGTTCCTTGCAATAACGCGATTATCCCAGGAGTTACTTCCGTTCGGAGTTTAAAAAGAGGATGAAGTTTAAACATGTTGATGCAATTCAATAGGAAGCGTTAAGATATGGATTATCTTGCTTTCAATTCTTTTCAAAGATAGCGTTTCTTCGTGTGGTCTACTTTTTGAATTCTTGATTTTTAATAATCAGCCGAATAACAATTGTTATTTTATTTGTAAAGCTTACTTCTAGATTTTATAATATCTTGATTCGACTACTTTTTTCGTAACTTTGTGCCATGATTTTGTATAATGTTACTGTAAATATCGACGCTTCCGAACACGTGAATTGGTTGAAGTGGATGCGCGAAGAACACATTCCTGAAGTGATGAATACCGGTTGTTTTATTGAAAGCCGTTTGTCGCGTATCCAAGGCGAAGAAGAAGGTGGAGTTACTTTTTCAATCATGTATGTTTCTCCTTCGCAGGAAATGTATAACATCTACTTGAATGAACACGCACAAAAACTTCAAACGGAACACAGCATTCGTTTCAATGGCAAGTTTGCTGCTTTTCGTACAGTATTAAACGTTATTGAAGAATTTAAAGATGTCCGTTAAAGCCAAAAAACACCTCGGACAGCATTTCTTAATTGACAAAGCTGTCAGTAAGCGAATTGCTGATCAATTTCAAGGACATCGTGGATGCTACAAAGTCTTGGAAATTGGTCCAGGAATGGGAGCTTTGACAATCTATTTGCTTGAAAACAAGAAGAATGAACTTTGGGTAATGGACATTGATAAAGAGTCTATTGTTTACCTGAATGAAAATTTTCCACAATTAGAAAACCGAATTTTAGAAGCAGATTTTTTGAAAGATAATCTCGCAACTCACTTTGGTTCAGAGCCATTTTCGGTAGTTGGAAATTTCCCATACAACATTTCAACGCAGATTTTATTTCGCTGTTTAGAATACAGAAATCAGATTCCCGAAATCATGGGGATGTTTCAACGCGAAGTTGCTTGGAGAATTGCTGAAAAGCCAGGAAGCAAAGCTTACGGAATTATCAGTGTGTTGATGCAAGCGTTTTACGACATTGAATATTGTTTTACGGTCGATGAAACCGTTTTCAATCCGCCACCGAAAGTGAAATCAGGTGTCATTCGTTTAACAAGAAACGACCGCGATACCTTAGCATGCGACGAGAAAAAATTCATCCAAGTGGTGAAATTATGTTTCAATCAACGACGCAAAATGATTCGTAACTCCGTGAAAACAATGATCGGAGACAAACCCTTTGAGCACCGTTTCTTGACACTAAGACCAGAACAATTGTCGGTTGATGATTTTATCGAATTGACATTGAGCATTGAGGAAGCGTTGAAAGAATAGTCTTTTCGCGCTTCTCATTCTCTGTACGCTTATAAATTTTCTAAAATCTGGAAAAACATGTCCTTTTTGGCTGGACTAATTGGAACTTCTGAACCGTCTTTCATCACAACAGAACCACCGTTTTTCTTGTCAAAACGATCTACAAAATCCAAGTTGATTAAATGGGATTGTTGAACGCGTAGGAAATTATGTGCCGACAACAAGGTTTCGTAATCTTTTAAAGTCTTAGAAACTAGAATCCGCTTTCCGTCAAATAAGAAAAACGATGTATAGTTTCGATCTGCTTCACAACGTACAATGTTTTCTAAATCAACGACGTGAACACTTTCTTGTGTCTTCAAAACAAGCCTTCTTTTTTGAGTTGGCTGCATGTTGCTTTGCAAAGCTTCAAATTGACTTTCTTCTTTTTTGTGACCAATACTTTCGATTGCTCGTACAACCGCTTCTCTTAATTCTTCCGGGTCAATTGGTTTTAAGATATAATCCAAGGCGCTGAATTTAATTGCTTTAACAGCAAATTCTTCATGCGCAGTGATGAATACCACTTCAAACTTTTTGTTTTTAATCTGTTTCAATAAATCAAAACCAGTTCCATCCGGCATTTGAATGTCTAAAAAAACGATTTGTGGATTTATTTCTTCAATTGCTTTCAAACCAGAAGCAACATTTTCACCAATTGGATACGTTTCAATTCCCAAGTCAAATGACTCTATCATTTTGGCAATCAGTTCTCTTGTTTTTTGTTCGTCATCTATAATTACTACTTTCATGCGCTTGTAATTTGTGAATTCATCCGATATGGTATCGAAATTAATACTTTCGTTCCAGATTGCTCTACTTTATTGTAATCTTCTACTAACAAAAAACCTTCTGCACGGTATTTCTTATTTAAATTATCGATTCTTTCCTTGGTAATTTTCATTGCCAAACTTTTATGTTCGCGACCTTTGTTGTTTTCTTCAGCGTTTTTACGTCCGATTCCGTTGTCGGTCACTTCAATAAACAACATGGTGTTTTCGTGATAAAAACGCACTTTGATAAATCCATCTGTCCGCAAATGCAATCGTCCGTGTTCAATGGCATTTTCTACAAATGGTTGCGTTAACATCGGTGGAATCACGACATCATTGAGAGAAAAAATTGATTCTGTATCTATTTCATATTCAAATCGTTCTCCAAACCTTAATTTCTGAATACTCAAGTATTTATCTAAAATATCAATTTCGGTTTCCAATAAAATAAATTCTTTGGAGGAGTTTTCTAAAATCAAACGCATCAGTTTTGAGAAGTTGACCAAGAATTTAGATGAGTTTTTGGTGTCATTTTCGTAAATATAACTTTGAATTACAGACATCGCGTTGAATACAAAGTGTGGATTCATCTGCGTTCTTAGCAGCGTTTGGTTCATTTCAGATTCTTGCTGTTGCTGTCGAATGTTGGTTTGATTCCACCTGTAAAACAAAATGATCCCTCCCAAAAACACCACTAAAATAAACCCAAAAATGAAATAGGTCTGCATGCTGTTTTTTAGTTCGACATTTTCTAACTGAATGGATGTCAGCTGTTTTTCTTGCTTTTGACGTTGGATGGAATCGGATTGAATGGAGATGAATTGTTCTCGTTGTTCGGTTCGGTAAAGTTCGTTGAGTTCTGCAATTTTTGCACTGGATTCAATGATTTTTGCACTATCAGAATAATCGGCATATTTTCGGAGGTAGTCATACGCCATTTTATAACTTCCCGTTTTTTCGTAGACTTCAGATATGGCGCGATAGGTTTCATAAATCACACCTTTGAAACCAAATTTGGAACGAATGTCTGCCGATCTGTTTAAGTAATTGATGGCATTTTGATTTTTCCCTTGTTTGTAAAATACGATTCCAACGCTGTGGTAAACGGCTGCTATTTCGGCTTGATTTCCAATGGATTCGAAGTAAACCAAGGATTTGTTGTAATTACTCAAGGCTTTCGGATAATCTTGTGTTTCTCGATAAATATCTCCTAAATTGTTGTAAACCATTCCCAAACCGTCGTAATCTTTCAAATTGGTCAAGGTTTGAAGTGCACTGTTTTGATAGGAAATTGCTTTTTTATAATTTTTCTCTTTCAGATAGATGACACCTAAATTTAGCTGCGCAATTGATTTTTGACGGTTGTCTTTGATACGATTCGCATTTTCCAGAGCTTGCTGGAAATAGAGTTTTGCTTCGTTGAAGTTTAAAATCGACATTTGAGAAACGCCCAAGGTCAAAGTATATTGAATGACTTTGGGTGTGTAATTGGCTTCTGTTGCGAGTTGTAAGGCAATTAAGTTTTTAGAAACACTCAGTTCTACTTGTCCAAAATATTTGTAAACGGTTGCTTGCAAATGAAAAGCGGAAGACATTACTGTTTTTTGAGCTGAACGTCTGGCAAATTGGATGGTCTCTGCTACAAAATAAAGCGCACTGTCTTTGTCGTTTTCATTCATCTTTGAAAGCGCAAGTAACTTGTATATCTTAGAAATATCTTTGTTTTCTCTTGTTTTTCGTTTTTCTCGCAAAAGGGTTCTAAGCAATTCGTTGCTTCGCTGATAATCCAGTTTATACTGATAATAATCTGCCATCCGAATGTCAATTTCATACTGGATTTTAGAGAATCTTAGCTGCTTTGAATTCTCAGAAAGGGCTAAGATCTTTCCAAAATAAATGTCTTTTGCGCCGTGGATTTTATCAATTTCAGCATCAAATAAATTTGCAAAAAACTGAATGGAATCGTTTTCTTGTTTCGCTAATTTGAGCAAAACATAGCGCATAGAATCCGCCTTCTCGATGTTTGTTGATTGAAATTCAATACCTTTCTTGTAGGAAGTCCAGAATACAGATGATGCGGTAGAAATGTCAGGATAGATTTTTACTTGAGAATACGTATTTGTTACTGCAAACACAAATATCCAAATCAGAGTATGTAACAAGTATTTCCTTAGCCTCATAGAAGGTACTAAATTACAGCTTTTCTTACTAATAATTGCATTTAGATAAATCTCATGCATCTTAAAATGAAAAAAGGAGCTTTGATTGAATCAAATCCCCTTTTTAGTATGCTTTAAAACTTAGTTTTATGCTTTTTCCAAGAAGATTTTAGAATCTCCTTCATCCACTAAATCAACGATTAAAGCATCGCCGTTTAACGCGACAAACTGAATATCAGCAGCCAAAACTTCGGCAGTAACATAAGCTTGATTTTTCGCAATTGCTTCTTGAATTTCAGCGGAACATTCGATTTTCAAGTTGATTTTATCGGTTACTTCCAAGCCAGAATCTTTTCTCAAGTTTTGAACGCGGTTGATCAATTCTCTGGCAATTCCTTCTTGTTTCAATTCTTCGCTCAACGTAATGTCCAACGCAACAGTGATTCCGTTTTCGGAACTTACCAACCATCCTGGGATGTCTTGCGCAGCGATTTCAAAATCTGCTAAGTCTAGTTCGATTTCTGTTCCGTCGATGTCGCCTTTCCAACCTGAATTGGATTCGATTTTAGCGATGTCGTCTTGGTCCAGTTTCGCAACCAAAGCTGCGATGGATTTCATTTGCTTGCCGTATTTTGGCCCGATGGTTTTGAAGTTTGCTTTGATGCTTTTCACCAACATGCTGTTTCCTTCATTCAACAATTCCAATTCTTTCACGTTCACTTCTGATAAAATCAATTCGGAAACGTGTTGGATGTTTTTCGCAAATTCAGCACTCAATGCTGGAACCATGATTTTCTGCAAGGGCTGACGAACTCTCAAACGCTCTTTCTTTCTCAGTCCTAAAACTAAGGATGAAACTTTTTGCGCGATGTCCATTTGTGCTTCCAATTCTTTGTTGATAATCGCTTCATTCGCTTTCGGGAAATCCACCAAGTGAACAGAAGTGGTGTCAAAACGATTCGTTACTTTGTTCAAGTCGCTAAACAATTGATCCATGAAGAACGGTGCAATTGGCGAACTGATAATCGCAACGGTTTCCAAACACGTGTAGAGCGTTTGATAAGCAGAAATTTTATCTTGAGAATCCTCTGATTTCCAGAATCTTCTGCGGCATAAACGCACGTACCAGTTGGAGAGTTGATCGTTCACAAATTCTTGAATCAAACGACCTGCTTTGGTTGGTTCGTACGTTTCAAACGCTTCATCTACATTTTGAACCAAAGTGTTTAATTTGGACAATACCCAACGGTCAATTTCTGGACGTTTTGCAATTTCAATATCCGCTTCTGAATATTCGAAACCATCGATGTTGGCGTACAAAGTGAAGAAAGAATAGGTGTTGTACAATGTTCCGAAGAACTTGCGCTGCACTTCCGTAATTCCGTCTAAATCGAATTTTAAATTATCCCACGGTTGTGCATTTGTAATCATGTACCAACGCGTCGCATCTGGACCGTATTTATCCAAGGTCATGAATGGATCGACGGTATTCCCCAAACGTTTGGACATTTTTTGTCCGTTTTTGTCGAGTACCAATCCGTTCGAAATCACATTTTTGTATGCTACAGAATCGAAAACCATGGTTGCAATGGCATGCAAAGTATAAAACCAACCACGCGTTTGATCCACACCTTCCGCGATGAAATCACCTGGGAAACTTCCGTGGTTATCAATCAAATCTTTGTTTTCAAACGGGTAATGCCATTGTGCATACGGCATCGCACCAGAATCAAACCAAACATCAATCAAATCTGCTTCGCGCTTCATCGGTTTTCCGGTGGAAGAAACTAAGGTGATTTTATCTACGTAGTTTTTATGTAAATCAACCAAAGAATAATTTTCATCGGACATGTCGCCAACAACGAAATCCGCTAATGGGTTTTCTGTCATTACACCAGCTTTCACTGCTTTATCACATTCATTTTTCAATTCTTCGATGGAAGAAATGATGAGGTGTTCGTCGTTTTCTTCTGTCGTCCAAATTGGAATTGGAATTCCCCAATAGCGAGAACGAGAAAGGTTCCAATCGTTTACATTTTCCAACCATTTTCCGAAACGTCCAGTTCCCGTAGATTCTGGTTTCCAGTTGATGGTGTTGTTCAATTCTAGCATGCGTTCTTTCATGTTTGAAGCGCGAATGAACCAAGAATCTAATGGATAATATAAAACTGGTTTATCAGTTCTCCAGCAATGTGGGTAACTGTGTTCGTATTTTTCAACCTTAAAGGCTTTGTTTTCAATTTTTAACTTGATGGAAATCTGTACATCTGCTGATTTATCAGGGGCAGTTCCTTCGTCGTAATATTCGTTTTTGACATACATTCCAGCAAATTCGCCCATTTCTGGACGGAATTTACCTTGCAAATCAACCAATGGAACTGCTTTTCCAGTTTCGTCCAATACCAACATTCCTGGAATTCCTGCTTCCGCAGCAACTTTGGCATCATCCGCACCAAAAGTAGGAGCGATGTGTACAATTCCAGTTCCGTCTTCTGTCGTTACAAAATCTCCTGAAATGACGTGAAACGCTTTCTCTGGATTTTCGTGTGGCAAAGCATACGGAAGCAGTTGTTCGTATTGAATTCCAACCAAATCTTTTCCAACACATTCACCTAAAATGAAGTATGGAATGTTTTTATCTCCAGCAGTATAATTGTTCAATTCTTCAGCAGTTTCAACCGCCGTGTAGTTTTTCGCAAATTGCTTTCCAACCAAGTTTTTGGCTAGAATCACATTGATCGCATCAAAAGTGTAAGGATTAAAAGATTGAACAAGCACGTATTCAATTTTCGGTCCCACAGCCAAAGCGGTGTTTGATGGCAAGGTCCAAGGAGTCGTCGTCCAGGCTAAGAAGTAAATCGGAGATTTAATTTTCTCCGTATCCCAATCTGCAATTTGTAATTTGCCATCTGCAATTACTTTAAATTGTGCTACGACTGTTGTATCCATAACATCCTTGTAGCATCCCGGCTGATTCAATTCGTGCGACGAAAGTCCAGTTCCTGCTTTTGGGGAATACGGTTGGATGGTGTACCCTTTGTACATCAAATTTTTGTTGTACAATTGACCCAACAACCACCAAACGGATTCCATGTATTTGGATTCGTAGGTGATGTATGGATTTTCCATGTCCACCCAATAACCCATTTGTTTGGTGAGGTCGTTCCAAATGTCGGTGTAGCGCATTACGGCAGCTTTACAAGCGTCGTTGTATGCTTCAACCGTAATTTTCTTTCCAATGTCTTCTTTGGTGATTCCCAATTCTTTTTCAACGCCCAATTCAACCGGCAAACCGTGGGTATCCCAACCGGCTTTGCGTTTTACTTGGAAACCTTTCAACGTTTTATAGCGACAAAAAATATCTTTAATCGAGCGCGCCATCACGTGGTGAATTCCCGGCAATCCGTTTGCAGATGGCGGTCCTTCGAAAAACACGAACGGTTTATTCCCTTCGCGAGAGGTAATGGATTGTTCGAAAATATTTTCGGCATCCCATTTTTCCATCACGTTTTTGGCAACTTCTGGTAGATTTAATCCTTTGTAATCTTGATATTTTGAGCTCATTGCTGAATTTTTGTTGAATCGAGTGCAAAGATAGCAGTATTTTAGAAGAATTATAGGTTAAAAGGCTAACAAAGTCGGTGTGTTTTTGCTTGTTTATCAGAAATATGCTCCAAATCAATTGTGGAAAAATGCAAAGTTTGAATAATTTGTTTTATGTTTACTCATCATTTCAATCGCCATTACTTCAGGATTTGCGGGAAGGGCATTCTCTTTTGATTCGTTGAGCGACTTTATTGCTCGTGGAGGTTTTGCAGCTGCAGCATTTTCGTAAGCTTGTTTTTTGAATGTTATTTAGTAAGCATTCCAGAATTAAATTCTAAATCTTCAAAGTATGATAAATTTAAAATTCATTCCGCTGGGTCAATTTTATTCCGCTAGAAGTATTCGGGTAAACTCAGATGTTGACACTACTTTTTCGTTGTATCCATACAAAGGCATTGCAGTGGATGATTCGAAAATTCAAGAATTGAAATTCAAGTTAGATTACCATAAAACCAACTTGCCAATTGATAAAAATACAACGGAAGAAAAGTATTACTTGGCTTTTCTGAAATGCAGACCAAGTTTCCCGCTCAATTGGATTGATCTCATGTTTAAAAGTAGTTTAACCACCCTAAAAGTGACAGAAAAAGAATTTCTAGATCCGTTTGCTTCTGATGTTTTTATGAAACAAAATCAGGTGGTAAATAAAAGTCTCAAAACTTTCTCTCAATTGATTTTATTTTCAGGATTAATTTGTGTTTTACAGTTGATAACCATTGCAATCAGTGTTTACACAGAACCAATGCACTCCTTGTTTTGGGTTTTCACAAGTGCAAGTTTAGTTGGATTGATTGCGATGCGTACAAGTAAAAAGGTTTTGTTGGCTTCTCAGTTCTACAGCCGAGTTATTGCTTTTTTAGTATATTCAACCTTGTTTTTGATTCATGCTTTCACCATTTCTTACTTGATTTCTTTTTTCAGTATCTTGTTGCTGATTCTGGTGTTGATTCAAACAATTCGATTTCGGAGAAACACATTGAAAAAAAATTAACAGCATACTCAAAAACTCTAAATTCAATCTGATGCGCTTATTTTCAACCCTCATTTTTTTCATTATTTACACGTGCATTTCCGCACAAATCGTTGTGACGGACATCAACCGCAAACCCATCCCATTTGTGGAAGTCCTTTCCAATAACAAGTATTTTTATGCAGAAACCAACCTCAATGGCGAGTTGAATTGGCGTGATTTAGAAAAGCTGAAACCAAGCGATACCTTATTTTTCAATTTGGTTTCGTTTGAAAGAATTTTCTTCCTGAAAAAGAATTTATCGCCGAATGATACCATTCAGTTAAACCAACGAATTCAAGAATTGGAAACGTTTACGGTGAATACCAATCCAAAAAAATACAGCTACCAGAAGATGGATTTTTGTTATCGAAGTTATCAATTCAACGACGATTCTGTTGCCTTTTACATGGATGGAAAAGGAGCGTATGTTTCAAAGCTAAACAAGGATAATTTTGATTTACACATTAAAGAAAGTAGGGCTTTTGCCAATCAAGTTGTTGAAGACGAATTGCAACCGCGAAACATTCAAATTGGTTGGTTCCCAAGTGTTCCGCAACCACCTTTTAGATATCTTCCCTTTCAAGTTGAAAAACAGAAAAAAAGCAACAATCAAGCGCGTATTGAAACCAATGAATCTTACATCACCTATACCTTGGAAGACAAAGACTTTATTGGAACCAATCACTTTGCGAAAACAGAAGTCAACCGCATACGACATCAAGTCATCTTGGTATTCCGAAATTACGAAGGTTTGGATGTTTCTTCCATTAATGACTTTGATAATTTAATTTACTACAAATCGATACGGGAGTACAAAACAAAGCACGACAAGGATAAAAAATCCACCAAGATTCTTAAAGTTTATGAAATGTTTGTAGAAAATGTTCAATATCTGGAAACAGTCAATAGAAAAGAATATAATTCCAACGTGGCAATGCGCAGAAAAAGCAAGTATACCACTGAGTTTTGGAAAGCGTGTGCTTGTGAATTGTATGAAGTGCCGAATAAATATTTGTTGCGTAATCTTTATCAGCGGTGAAGATGAAAGCGCATTTTAATTAATCACATATTTGAATCTAATTGAATTTTATATCTTTATAGAGGAATTTACAGTGGTTATATTCAATAATCAAAGTATGATAAATTTAAAATTCATTCCGCCGGGTCAATTTTATTCCGCTAGAAGTATTCGGGTCAATTCAGATGTTGACACTGTTTTCACGTTGTATCCATACAAAAGCTTCGAACTGGATGATTCGAAAATTCAAGAATTGAAATTCAAGTTAGATTACCATAAAACCAACTTGCCAATTGATAAAAATACAACGGAAGAAAAGTATTACTTGGCTTTTCTGAAATGCAGACCAAGTTTCCCGCTCAATTGGATTGATCTCATGTTTAAAAGTAGTTTAACCACCCTAAAAGTGACAGAAAAAGAATTTCTAGATCCGTTTGCTTCTGATGTTTTTATGAAACAAAATCAGGTGGTAAATAAAAGTCTCAAAACTTTCTCTCAATTGATTTTATTTTCAGGATTAATTTGTGTTTTACAGTTGATAACCATTGCAATCAGTGTTTACACAGAACCAATGCACTCCTTGTTTTGGGTTTTCACAAGTGCAAGTTTAGTTGGATTGATTGCGATGCGTACAAGTAAAAAGGTTTTGTTGGCTTCTCAGTTCTACAGCCGAGTTATTGCTTTTTTAGTATATTCAACCTTGTTTTTGATTCATGCTTTCACCATTTCTTACTTGATTTCTTTTTTCAGTATCTTGTTGCTGATTCTGGTGTTGATTCAAACAATTCGATTTCGGAGAAACACATTGAAAAAAAATTAACAGCATACTCAAAAACTCTAAATTCAATCTGATGCGCTTATTTTCAACCCTCATTTTTTTCATTATTTACACGTGCATTTCCGCACAAATCGTTGTGACGGACATCAACCGCAAACCCATCCCATTTGTGGAAGTCCTTTCCAATAACAAGTATTTTTATGCAGAAACCAACCTCAATGGCGAGTTGAATTGGCGTGATTTAGAAAAGCTGAAACCAAGCGATACCTTATTTTTCAATTTGGTTTCGTTTGAAAGAATTTTCTTCCTGAAAAAGAATTTATCGCCGAATGATACCATTCAGTTAAACCAACGAATTCAAGAATTGGAAACGTTTACGGTGAATACCAATCCAAAAAAATACAGCTACCAGAAGATGGATTTTTGTTATCGAAGTTATCAATTCAACGACGATTCTGTTGCCTTTTACATGGATGGAAAAGGAGCGTATGTTTCAAAGCTAAACAAGGATAATTTTGATTTACACATTAAAGAAAGTAGGGCTTTTGCCAATCAAGTTGTTGAAGACGAATTGCAACCGCGAAACATTCAAATTGGTTGGTTCCCAAGTGTTCCGCAACCACCTTTTAGATATCTTCCCTTTCAAGTTGAAAAACAGAAAAAAAGCAACAATCAAGCGCGTATTGAAACCAATGAATCTTACATCACCTATACCTTGGAAGACAAAGACTTTATTGGAACCAATCACTTTGCGAAAACAGAAGTCAACCGCATACGACATCAAGTCATCTTGGTATTCCGAAATTACGAAGGTTTGGATGTTTCTTCCATTAATGACTTTGATAATTTAATTTACTACAAATCGATACGGGAGTACAAAACAAAGCACGACAAGGATAAAAAATCCACCAAGATTCTTAAAGTTTATGAAATGTTTGTAGAAAATGTTCAATATCTGGAAACAGTCAATAGAAAAGAATATAATTCCAACGTGGCAATGCGCAGAAAAAGCAAGTATACCACTGAGTTTTGGAAAGCGTGTGCTTGTGAATTGTATGAAGTGCCGAATAAATATTTGTTGCGTAATCTGTATCAGCGGTGAATTATTTTTCATGGACAAAACGATTAATTGCACTTTAAAGTTGTGTATCGGTTATTTTTACTTGTTAAACTTCACTTTTAAGTGCTTTCTATAAGATTATATTCGTAATTTTGTTTCACTAAACCAACACCTATTATTACTGAAAAAGAGGTAAACTCATTTTTGAAAGAATTCAAAGAAAAAATGAAAATTTGGGATGTTCTTTTTCGGGATGATAGAGGTAAAAACACGCAAGCACTTGTTGATTTAGAACTTAGACCGATTGATCGTAAAAAAGTATTAGACGAATTAAATTGCAGAGATTACAGCGAAGGACCAATTGAAGAGAAACTGTATGGTGGATCAGCTATGTGGGTTTTTGGGAAATTGGTGAAAAAACAAGAGGTATACGTGAAAATTACTATTGGAACGGAAAAGAATGCGGTCATTTGTATCTCTTTTCATGTTGCAGAACATGAGTATGTTCATTAAACTGTGTCAAAATTTTATTTTTTCAAGAAAAAGGAGTAAATTTTGACAATTATGAAAGAAAAATTCGATTTTGAACAATTTTCCAAAGACCTGGTAGACAGTGTCAAAAA
>JAQVCM010000023.1 GCA_028689775.1 Crocinitomicaceae bacterium | reverse complement strand
CATTTTCCCGAATCAGTTTTTTGTTTCTAACTAATTCAAAATTAATGATTTATAATGGAAAGTGCAACGTTTTTATGAATTTATATTGCTGATTACTAGCATTTTAATAACTCCGAAACTTTAGTTTCTAATATATCCATAAGAATTATAGAATATATCCTGAAATTTGATAGGAGTGATTGGCTTTCCCTCTGGATTTAAAAACCCGATTTTTCCATCTTTGGCAACAATAGGTGATTTACCTCCTAAGAAAATATCATCGTATTCAGGTTTTAAAACCATCTCTCCCTCTCTATTAATAAGCCCTTTTTTTCCATAATATTCAACTGTTGGGTAAACATATATTCGGTATCTTCCAATTACACTTTCACCTCCTTTATAATTCTTTTTAGCAGGAATTGCATCGAGATAATAGAAAGTGAATAGTTTTCCAAAACTTAGTGCAAGTGAATCATCAAGAACAACTACTGCATGAGGTGAACGTAATTCATTTTTATTGATTTCTTGTTTATCAAAAAAGTTGTAAGTAGAAATAATTTCTCCAACCCTATCTCTAAAAATATATTGAACTGTTGGACAATCTATCAGCCCAGATCGATCTGGTATTGGAGAGTAAAAATAATTATAATTAGAAAATGCCTCTTTGGAACTTATTTTGTTTTCAAGAATATAAGCATAATGTATCTGAATCATTTGCACACCTTGTTGATATGGAAAATACAGCGTATCTGTACGAATTTGCAAATTTTCTTTTTGGGCAATACTCGTAAAACAAAAAAGAAGAAAAAAGAAAATAATGCGTTTTTTCATAGTCGTATCTTTATATTTTTTTGATTGTACGCTTTCTTTTTTAACTTTTTTCGATCTTTTGACAATTTATTATATTCGTTACTTTTTGATGATAACTGCTATTTTAGCAGGATTCCAGGTAACCTGAATTTAGCCGTTACATATGAGAAAAATTTCACAACTATTTACTCAAAGATAAAAAATAAATTCATGTGACTTGCAATATTATAGGTTCTTCTCTCCCAATTTTTACAAATCAAAAAAAACGCCTTACTACAAAGCAAGGCGTTTAAAAATTATATAATTCAGCAATTAAACCAACATCGTTACTGGATTTTCCAAGTACGATTTTAACGTTTGTAAAAATGCTGCGCCACTTGCTCCGTCCACAACTCTGTGGTCGCAAGAAAGCGTTAATTTCATGACATTTCCTGGAACAACTTGTCCGTTTTTCACAACTGGAACTTCTTTAATTCCCCCAACTGCTAAGATGCAACTGTCTGGCGAATTAATAATTGCTGTAAAAGATTCAATTCCGAACATTCCCAAGTTGGAAATTGTAAATGTATTTCCCTCCCAATCAGCTGGTTGCAATTTCTTAGCTTTTGCTCTTTCAGCGAAGTCTTTTACTTCCGCACCAATTTGTTGCAATCCTTTAGAATCTGCGAAGCGAATTACTGGCACTAATAAACCTTCGTCTACAGCAACCGCAACACCAATGTGAATGTGTTGGTTTCTGCGAATGGTATCACCTCTCCAAGAACTGTTGATTACTGGATGTTTACGCAAAGCCATTGCCGATGCTTTCAACACCAAATCGTTGAATGAGATTTTAACATTTTTATCCGCATTCATCGCTTTACGAGCTTCGATTGCTTGATCCATATCGATGTCCAATGTCAAGTAGAAATGAGGAGCTGTAAATTTACTTTCACCCAAACGTCTCGCAATTACTTTACGCATTTGTGAAACATTCTCTTCTGTATAAGACTCTTCTCCTACTGGAGCTTGTGTAAAATTTCCAGCAGCTGGAATGTACGGAACGTAATGATCAACGTCTCTTTTCACTACTCGTCCAGCATCACCTGTTCCTGCAACTAAATTGATGTCTATTCCTTTTTCCTCAGCTACTTTTTTAGCTAATGGAGAAGCAAATATACGATCACCATCATTTGAAGTTGATTGAGACGCTTTTGGTGCTTCTGTAACAGCAGGTTTAGAATCTGCAACTGGTGCAGGCTTAGCGTCAGCTTTCGTTTCTGATTTTGTTTCCTCTTTAGAAACTTCTTTCACTGCTTCTTTTTTGGAATCTCCACCTTTCGAAGCTACTTCTTTTTCTAATAAAGCGGCAAAATCTTCTCCTTTTTCTCCAATTACTGCCAAAACAACATCTACAGGAACACTTTTACCTTTTTCAACGCCGATGTATAACAAAACACCATCGTAAAAAGATTCAAATTCCATGGTTGCTTTATCAGTTTCGATTTCAGCCAGAACTTCTCCAGATTTTACTTCGTCACCAACTTTTTTATGCCATTCAGCAACCACTCCTTCCGTCATGGTGTCACTTAATTTGGGCATGTAAACGATTTCAGCCATAATGTATTTTAATAAGTTATAGATTTAGGAAATTTTAAAAAATCCGTCTAATATTAATATTCTTTAATGTAAGGATAATCTTTTTGCATGTAAACGTCCTCATACAATTCGTGTGCTTCTGGATACGGAGATTCTTCCGCAAACTTCACAGATTCCTCTACTTCGTTTTTAACCCATTCTCCGATTCCGTCGATTTCCTTTTCAGTCAACCATTTGTTATCTTGAATTACATTCAAACAGTGTAAAATTGGATCTTTCTCTATCCATTCAGCAACCTCTGCTTTCGTTCTGTATTTCTGTGGATCAGACAAAGAGTGACCTTTGTATCGGTACGTACGAATATCCAAAAGTGTTGGTCCATCTCCTCTTCTTGCTCGTGCACACGCTTCTTCAATTGCTTCATGCACTGCCTCTGGCGACATTCCATTTACCGATTTGGATGGCATGTCATACGACAATCCAATTTTAGAAAGATCAGTAACCGTTGTAGTACGTTCAACTGAAGTTCCCATCGCGTAATTGTTATTTTCAATGATGTAAATAACTGGCAATTTCCACAACATCGCCATGTTAAACGTTTCGTGCAACGCACCTTGTCTAACCGCTCCGTCACCCATGGAAACGAAGACTACATTGTCTGTACCTTTATATTGTTCTGCAAAAGCAACACCTGTTCCCATTGGAATTTGAGCTCCAACGATTCCGTGTCCACCCATGAAGTTTTTACTCTTATCAAAAAAGTGCATAGAACCTCCTTTACCTTTCGAACAACCTGTTGTACGTCCGTATAATTCAGCCATCAAAACACGTGGATCAGTTCCCAAACCAAGCGGATGTGCGTGATCACGGTAAGCAGTCATGTGACTATCCGTGGGACGGCTCGCGCTTACAGTTCCTGCAACAATCGCCTCTTGACCAATGTATAAGTGACAAAAACCACCAAACTTTTGTTGAATATAAAGTTGACCCGTTTTCTCTTCAAATTTTCGCATCAATAGCATATCTTTATACCATTTCACATACGTTTCCTTTGAGAATTTTGGTCCCGAAGCAACAGCTGCTTTCTTAGTCGTTTTGCTTGGTTTTGTAACTTCTTTCATAGACATATCAATGCTTATTTTTTTTCGAAAGACAAATATAATAAGAAGAATCGAATGATCCGCAAAAACGTGTTTATTTGACGAATTCGCAAGCCATTCAAGCCATCTTTTCTCTCTCGTTTTTTATAACAAAAATGGAATTTTCATTCCGCTTAAATCAAGGGAATTTTGGAAACTTTTGGAAATCAGGATCTCTTTTTTCTAAAAACGCATGCTTTCCTTCTTGTGCTTCTTCTGTCAAATAATACATCAAGGTCGCATCACCTGCAAATTCCATCAATCCGTGCTGACCGTCCAACTCAGCATTCAAACCACGTTTAATCATACGAATTGCCAAAGGACTGCGTTTCATAATCGTTCTACACCATTCAACAGTCGTTTTTTCCAATTCACTTAAAGGAACAACTTTGTTGACCATTCCCATGTCTTCAGCTTCCTGTGCAGTATATTGTTCACATAAAAACCAAATTTCACGTGCTTTTTTCTGTCCAACGCAACGCGCCAAATAGGACGAACCAAATCCACCGTCAAAACTTCCCACTTTAGGTCCAGTTTGACCAAAGCGAGCATTTTCTGACGCAATCGTTAAGTCACAAACAACATGTAGAACGTGGCCACCACCAATTGCATATCCGTTTACCATCGCGATCACCGGTTTCGGCATCGAGCGTATTGCTTTGTGTAAATCCAAAACATTCAAGCGCGGAACTCCATTTTCAGAAATATATCCGCCTTTTCCTTTTACGTTTTGATCTCCGCCAGAACAAAATGCTTTGTCGCCTTCTCCTGTCAGAACAACAACTCCAACGTCGTTTCGTTCTCTACAAATTTCCATCGCATCCAACATTTCCATGTTCGTTTCCGGTCTAAAAGCATTATACACTTTCGGGCGGTTGATGGTTATTTTTGCGATTCCTTCAAAGTATTCAAACTTGATATCGGTATATTTTTTAATGGTAGTCCAATTGAAATTACTCATGTTATTTGATTTTTTTTCAAATTTACAAAGAGAACCGGAAATAAAGAAGGGAATATCTAGTTTTATTTAACAAAGAAATCTTCAAGTCGTTTGAATAATGGGAATAGCATGTAATTCCAATTTTTTAAGGAGCTATTTCCCGCTTTCCGCTGTATCTCCATCCAGAAAATGGCTGGAGGATGTCGCTTCAATCGGGGCTAGGAGATTTCTCTCAATTAGCAACTGATTCTAACTCATTTTCTTCTCAAAATCGTTTTTGCGACACTCTTTACCCAAGTTAAGATACTAAAGTAATAAATTCGTTTTCCAGAAAGTAGATAATTTTGGATGGAATTATACGCTTCCTTAAAATTTAAAAGTTGAATCTCAATGGTATCAAAATAGGATAAAGTCACCGTTTTGTTTGCCCGAAGCGTAACTTGTAAATCGTACAAATCATTTTCAACTCCTCTTCTTTTGGTGTAAAAAAGCACCTTGTTTTTCACGACTTTTCCATCTTCAACCACTTTGATGTTGTAGTTATAATATCTCCGATACTTCACTTTCATTTGCTCTTCTACGTAATGAATAAACGTAAAACTATTTTGCAAATGCTCGTCAATGATAATCATCTTGGCATTGACCTTGTGTAAAAAACCAAATATGCTTTGCTTCCCAAAGGTACTTTCATCTTCTAAAGCCAATATTTCATTCGTTTTTGCTCCCCAAACAAAAACTGAATGCAAAGGATCAGAAGTTCGTTTAAAATCCTTTCTTCTTTGTACTTTATTCGAAATCGCTCCTGTAGTTGGTTTAGATGTTTTCGGGTCAAAAACATCACCGCACTTTAGATTGTCCGTATATGCAGGAACAATGATCGTTCCTTGAGGCAATGCTCGTTGAAAGGTTTCGATAAAAACATCGACGCTAAACGTCTCTCCTTTTGCTTTCATCACTTTTGCCATTCCAGCAAGATTGGTCGCAAAAAGAATGACATCGTCCTCTTTTAACTTCAAGGAATCAACCCAATTTTCAAGTGCACCCTTCATCATCAATCAATTGTTTATTTCTGATATTAATCCATCTTCGGTTTTACAATTCTACCTTCAGGAAAATACAAATAATGAATTTCTCCTGGATTAGAAAGCAACATAAAATCCGCATCTAAAATTCGAATTTGTTGGTATCGGTTTGGAACCAATTCTTTTCCCTTAGCAGAATAAATTCCCAGTTTTGCGCCGTCTGAGGTCAGATAATATCCATTGTCCAAGCGTTCAATATTCGAAAATTTATTGGGAATAATCCATTCACCTTTTGCATTAATCATTCCTTGTTGCACCAATAATTCTGCAAGCGCAAGACCATTCAGCATGCTTTCAGCGTAATCGTATTTTGGCGCCTGAAGTACTTTATTTTGAAGATCAATATAGCCCCAATTTTTTCCTTTGGTGAAGGCCATCATGGTCGAAACATCGCCTAAATCGGTGTAGCTCGCAGGAATAATCCATTTTCCCGTTGCATCAACAATACCATACTTATTTTTCAAGCGAGCTTTGGCATATTTCCCCGTAAAACGTGCATTTTCCATGAAATTTGGAAACACTTCAAAAGTTGGTTTGACAACTTCTACCCCAAACTCATTGATGTAGCCAATCTTATCATCTAAGACAACAATTGCTCTTTGGCTGGTTAATTTACCAATTTGATCGTAAATAGCAGGTGTAATTACTTTGCCATTTCGATGAACAATTCCAAACAGTTCATCTGCTTCAAAAATGAATAAACTATCCGTAAATTTAGAAAGCTGTCCGTAAATTGGTTCAATCACAAACTTTCCTTCTAAATCAATAAACGTTTGTTTTCCATTCACTTGAACCTGTGCCAATCCATCTGAGAAACTAAATGCCTCCTGAAACAAAGCATTGAAATGTTGCACACCATATTTATCGTAATAAGCATACAATGAATCCTTGGTAGCATAAATCAATCCATCAGAAAATTGACCAATGTCTTCAAAATCGATTTCGAAAAGTAATTTTCCGGTTCGATCAATAATTCCAGACTTTCCATTTTTCTCTACAATTGCTCTTCCTTGCTCAAAATCAAATCCAGCATCGTAGATCATCGGAATCACCACTTGATTTCCTTTGTCTACGTAGCCATATTTCCCGTTTTTAGAAACCAAAGACAATCCTTCTTTGAATAATCCCATGGATTCATATTCTGGAGAATACACCACAGAACCTTGAAAGTCCATCCAACCAAATAAAGATCCTTTTCGGAAAGGAAGCAAGTTTTGCAAAGCAATTTCTTTGTCTTGCAGCACTTCATCTTGAAAAGGATAATTTGGATATTCCAATAAAAATTGATCAATTCGTGTTTCTGAATAATCGTACATGTATAACTGATAAAGCCTTCTCCAAGCTTCATTTACATTTTTATTTGATGGATAATTCTCGATGAAATTCATGTAATCACTCATTCGATTTTTATCCGTCAACATGTTGTAAACCCGATCTTCCGCATCGGCTTTATAGGGATTATCTGGGAAGATATTGATAAAACTTACCAAATCTTCCAGCGTTCCTGATTTTGTTTTCTCTTGATACAAGGTCAGTCGATAACTTGCCAAGGCTTGTGTTTGAAAAACAGATTCAGGATATTTCTTCATAAACAAATTGTATTGTTTACTCACGTTCAAATCCTTCGCCAGTTCAAATGCAATGGAATCTCTTTTGTAGATAGATGTTTGAACTTCATCAGCCCACGGATGTTGATCTATAAACAATTGAAAAGACATTTCCGTATTCGCTTGCAAAGCAATTTTATAAAATTCGGTACTGATGGATTGTCTCAACGTATGAATTGCAGGATACGTACAGCCATAAGCAGCCATTTTTTGTTTCTCTTTGTCTTTTTGAATTTCAAACAAAGCCTCGGCTCTACCAATCAATACGTACGCTGAATCCAAGTTGTGAAATGGATTATCGTTTCGATAGTAAATAATTGCCAATCCATAATTGGATGGAACCGGCTTCTTTTTCATTGTTTTCTCAAACAAATTTTTTGCTTCAAAATAGTTATAAACAGAAAGTTTTTGAAATGCCTTCTCTATTTTTCCAGCGGAAGAAAGAAATGAAAGGGATAAAAAAATATATAAAATAAAGTGCTTCACAAACATAAAATTTGAACTCTAAATTAACACAATTATTGGCTACAACTTAAAATTTATCTACAAGATAACAAAAAAAAGAGCAAAAAAAAAGCCCTCAAGAAGAGAGCTTTGTATATTTTTTAGATCTTAATCTTTTTTGTGACGACCGTAACGAGTGTTGAATTTATCAATACGTCCTGCAGTATCCACAAACTTAACAACTCCCGTAAAGAATGGGTGAGATTTGTGAGAAATATCCAATTTAACCAATGGATATTCGTTTCCATCTTCCCAAGAAACAGTTTCAGTTGAACTAGCTGTTGAACGACCAAGGAACGAATAATCGTTAGTCATGTCTTTAAACACAACGAATCTGTAATCTTCTGGGTGTATGCCTTTTTTCATTTTTTTATATATTTTAAATCTATTATTCTCAGAATTGGATTGCAAATTTAATCATTTAATTTTTATCTGCAACACAATTTTGCTATTTATTCTGTCATTTTCGCAATTAATTCTAAAATCAACTCAAAAATGACGTTTAAAATGCAAAGATACTCAATTTGCTTTTACTTTTTCCCAAAAAGGGTCATTCCATGTCTTGCAATCTTCTCCTCCTGTTGACGCGTGCTTTTTCAGAATTTGGGCTTGTTGTTCTTCCGAAGCAACTTCCTGAATTTCTTGAAACAAAACACGTTCTTCAAATCGGATGTGACTTTCGAGTTCTTCTTCAAATATACTTAGTGTTTTTAAAACCTCATCTTTCTTTTGAAACAAACGAATCAAACGACGATGTTCAGACAACGCCTTTTTCACCAATTCGTGTTCATTTCCCAATACTGGAAAAACGTCTTGTTCTTCCATCTCAAAGTGTGGCAACAATTGATTTTCAAAAAACCAATCTACATATTTCTTGATTCTTTCCGTTTCCACCTTTTTCTGAATTCCACTTCTTATTTTCCAGCAAAGTAATAATCCATCGTGGTGATCATGACTCATACGAATCAAGAATTCACTTCTTTTTAATGGTTTTTTTTCACTCATCTCCATATTATTTTCATCCTGTCACGGAGTTTTTTTTTGCCGGCAAATACAAGTACGAAGTAAATCTTCCAAGGTGTTTGTTCAGCTAAAAAACATCGGTATCAATTAAGATTTTCTTTGTTCTAGAATATCTTCAGCTGTCAATTCTTTTCCCCAACCATCAATTTCTTGATCATCCCAAAAATTTGGGAAAAACTTCCGTTGTTGAAACGCTGGGTGTAAATATTTTTTCCATTGAGAACCACCAGTACCAGTTGCATCTGTTGTATTTGAACCTTTTTTATCCAAATAATGTTTTGCCGTATTGATGTGAACCAAAGGCCATGCAATGTTATAGAGGTAATCAAATTTCCTTAATTTTTCTTTCAATTCGTCCGAAATACTTGGCAATTCGTTCAAACGATCTTCGATTGTCTTGCCTTTCATCTTACGAGCTAGATCCAATAAACTTTCCGCATACTTATCTTCAAACTGTCTCATCGTCAGTGTTTTCGCACCCGTTTCACGATTCGTACCTGCATCTTTCCAATAAATGTATTCAAAACATTCCTCTAAGCTTGGTGCATCCGTTAAGTTTTCTTTCCCTGCATCGTTGACCAAATTGTTCAAACGGGTACAATAGATTTCGATGTGTCTAAATTGAACACTTTGAAAACCACTTGCCGGAGCCAAAGTCATTCTGAAAACGTTGTAATCATCGTAATTCATTCCATCACGCATGATGTCAAACGAGTTGATCAATGCTTCTGTATATCTGTTTAAACGCTGAATTCGATCTAACAAAAATTCTTCCGTTAACGTTTCTTTCGAAACAACTTGTTTGATTTCGTGAACCATCAATTTCAAAGTCAACTCCGTAATTTGATGATACATGATGAAAATTTCTTCATCGGGGAAATCTGTCCTTGGTTTTTGAAGCGACAATAAGGTATCCACTTCAATATAGTCCCAATAGTTAATCGGTTTTGCCTGCAACAATCCTTTGAAATACGTGTCCGGATTTTCACCTAGATTTTTATATTTTTCATTGATTGCTTGAATGATTTGTTCTTGCTCCATCGTATATGTTATTTAATTAGTCTTATTCCAAGCACCGAAAGGCTTGTTAGTTTCAAAACCTCTCCTCCTACATAATAAAAGTGCAGATTGGAAGGCGGTAGCATTTCTTTGTTCAATAATAAAAGGACTCGTTGATCCATTTGAGGCAATAATACAACGGTTTGAATCAAAACAATCAGCATCGGAATAAGAAAAGAAACCTCTTTGTAGATCGGTTTGCTAGCACTAAAAAGTGAAAACAAAATCAACAAAAAAATCAAGGTCAACTCTACTTTATTCAAGGCATTGAAAACTAGATTACCAACAGACAAACCTACCTCCATCGTCACGCCAGGAGCTCTAAATTTCAACCACGATTCCATGAAACTAATGGCCAACAAAAAACCAATCCAAATAAAAACGAGGCTACTCATTTTTACAGATTTCACAGACTTATCATAAGATAAAAGCGGAAGGATCATTGCGATAATAATTAATCTTATGCATAAACATTTCCGCCATCACACCGGCTTGTTTTTTAGCTAAAAAAACACCTTCACCTACAAAATTTTCATCAAGGGTTTCGTGCCACAATTTTAACCAACGGTCAAAATGAGCTTTTGTGACAGGCAATTTTGCATGCGGTCGAAAAGGACTTCCTTGATAGGTATGTTCTTTCAATAAAACGGTTTGCCAAAATCGATACATGATGGGCAAATGTTTGTCCCACTTTCCTTCCAAAATTGCATGAAAGATTCCTCCTAACAAGGAGTCAACTTGAATTTTATCATAAAAAGTATTGACTAAGAGTTTCACATCTTCGATGTCTTCTATTTCTTTAACCATTTTATTTCTAATTGTTTTTGTATTACATAAACAAATAGTACAACATCATTAAGCCATTAATAATAAAGCTTATGTTTGTTACCATAAGTGTGTATTTCGGTGTAAATTGCGCAATAAAGAATGCGTTTGCCGCCATCGCTAAAGAAACACTAATTCCAATTGGGATGTAACCTCCACCACTAGTTATCGCTAAATAACAAGCAACAGATCCAAAACAACTTTGTGCAATCATGTATGCTGCCATTAATCCAAATGGATTCTCGTTGAAAGAATGAAGTTGTTTATTCAATAATTTTCCAAAGAAACTAGAATTATTGTATTGATTTGGGGTAACATTTGCTGTACTCATAATTAGATAAATTTAAAAATTTTAACAATTTATTAGATTAAGGCGATTAAATTACTTAAAAAGTTTCATTCATTGCATTAATTTCGCTTTAAAAAAGTGAATCCTTGAATCATACTTTCTGATAATTCATGAATTTTGGCTTCTTCTAACATTTTTTGTAAACCATCTCGAATTACTTTAAATTCAAAATGAACTGGACAAGGCTCTGTTTCTGAACAAGCTGTCAAGCCCAATCCACAACCTTCAAAAATTTGATTGCCATCAATTGCTTGTACAATTTCGATTAATCGCACTTCTTTCACTTCTCTTCTTCGAATTGCAAATCCGCCAGATGGACCTTTCACAGAATCAATAATTCCGCTCCTTGAAAGTTGCTGCAATATTTTAGCAGTAAATGCTTCTGGAGAATCAATCTTCTCGGCTATTTCTTTTAAACTTACGCGTGCACCATTTGCCGTTTGAGACGCAATGTAAATTGTAGCCCTAATACCGTATTCACAAGCTTTTGAAAACATCATTTATACAAAATATTTACAAATATACTGCTTTTATTTTAATTTCGGATAAAAAACTCTTTATATGATTTTTTTGTGTAACATTTATTGCTTTTACCATCAAAAAAGCACAGCCTCCATATCAGGAAACTGTGCTTTTACGTAAAAACTTAAACGAATTTTATTTTTTTATAAATTTGATGTTTTGTGAATTTCCACCTGTTCCATCAGTGATTTTAACAATGTAAATTCCTTTGATTAAATCACTTACATTAACCGTTAAGTTATTTTTATTTAAACTCCAAACAGCAATTTGAGTACCTAAAGTTGAATAAACTTTTGCTTCTACGTTTTCATCTGATTCAAAATCCATTTTGAAAGTCAATTCATTCGATGAAGGATTCGGATAAATAGAAATTGTATTTATATTCGATTTTAATTGGTTTTCTTCTTGATAAGACTTTGGACTCATATCTTCTAAGAAATAGTATGATAAATCAAGTGGTTGAGAAAAAGAATAAATATTTTCCGCTTGTTTTTTGAGCATTATATCTGTTGTTGTATTCATTATTAAATTTAAACTTTCCAATAATTGAGCTGAAGTATTTTCATCTTTTAGAACTTCTATTCCTTCTTGATGAATTGTATTTTTGATAGTCAATAATTCAACTTCATTTCCTGAAAGATTGGGGTTATCTGTGATTACTTCACTCAAAGTGTAGTTTAAGTTAAAAAGCTGATTTTCTGCCCTTAACACCTTGTAATCTTCTTTTTCATTTAGTAATTCATTCAAAATGGTATAACCATCTTCTACAGTAGTATCTGTTAGTAAGTATCGAATCAACTCATTGTTTTTTTCTGAGAGGACTCTTCTTCCATAAGGATCTTTCCCAGCATTTAAGGAGAAGATTTCAAATGGCGTCGACAATACAATTGTTCCATCACTAATTTTTGAAGGACAACCTAAATCAGAATGTGGGATGTTTGTGCCATTGAATTGACTTGGAGCTATTCCCATTCTTAAGCCCGAGTATGAATCAGGTACATAATTAGTGCTACTTGTGTGAACATATAAAATGTTTTTACTTGTTAAAGTCACCTTAAAATCATGTTCAAGATACATATTCTCACCTGATAATGAAAATTTATTGTTCGCCGCTCTTAATCTAGCAGAATCTAAGTTTGAGGTATAAATATATCCTTGATTATAATCAATTACTCCGTCAATTACCATTAAATCAGTAGTATAAATTGGAGAGTTAAATGTATTACACTTCCATTGTAGTCCTGACATTTTACGTTCAGAATCTACTGGGTCAGTTATGCTATTAATAGTTCTTCCGTTAATTCCTTCTGATTGTCCTCCAATTCTCAAATTGCTAAACGTGTTTTTATAAATCAGATTATTTTCTTGTCCAGAATTATTAACTACAATTCCATAACTGTTTGCAGTACCGGTGGGGATAGAAACGTCATCAAATTCTTTGAATCTGTTTTCTTCAACTGAATAATTTGTTGTATATACCATATAAATCCCCGCAGATTGATTTATTATCGGATTTGAAGTTGAAATTTCTTTTACTTCAAAAGTATTTCTTATGATTTTCGGATTCATTGTAAAAGCTGTGAAAATTCCAATAGCATTGTTTTTAAAATCAGTTCTATCGCATTTAAAAGTTAACGTACTTAAAAAAGAGTTGACTGAAATACCATACGTAAGACCTTCGAATTTCCCTCTATCAAGCTGATTACAAGGATAAATTAGATTCATACACCTTGGTTCAACTGTAAAGCTTGCACCTATGGCGTTAATCCCTATTCCTAATTTATCAATTGAGAATAACTCTGGATTAGAATTCAAAAAATCACAACCTAAAATACTGATTCCCTTTACATTACTTAGATATATATGACTTTCTAGTTCCAAGTTAGGTCGATTTAATACCGAATTTGTTTCAAATTTACAATTGATGAAATTGGAAAGATTATTCGATGTTTGAGTGCTATAGTTTAAAAGTGAAACATCATTTTGATTATTTAAAAAAGTAGAATTTGTAGCTCGAACAATTCCTCCAGCACCATTATTGACAGCTGTAAAAGTTACATTTCCTCCAATTACACTCATGTTGTATCTCATTGCAACAATGCCTTTGATTGCATTACTGATAACGGAATTATTCATCACCACTTTTCCTTGAACAGAATTAGTAAGTGTACCTTGTGAAGAAGTTGATTTTCCTCGAACTTCAATCCCGCGCCACATATCTTTTAAACATTGACTGTCAGATGTTAGGATTGAGTTATTGAGGTTCAATCTTCCACCGTTGTATATCATACCTCCAACGGACATTCCAGCCTCAATAATGATGCGTGCATTGGGACCAAATTCAATTGTTAAGTCATTGATATTTAATATTGCAGTCGTTGAAATTACAATCGAATCTTTGATGTGAATAATGCCCGTTGCGTTAAACGGATTATTACCTATACCAGAACTCCATGTTTGTGTTCCAAAGACCTCATACATACCCGCTGAATAAGTTACGTTTCCAAAAGTACTATAATCTTCACCATCAATTTGATCTTGCATCAGTCTTACTCGTTCGTATGGGTCGCACGTTGGAAATCGACAGGTCGCGGGATAACTTACTAAACTTTGATAATTTGATAATGCTGGCGTTAACGTATTTGGATTCGTGATTTTGTATAACTGGTTGCTTGATGGTATTAACAAAATACCATCCATTCCAGATTCAATTTGACTATCTGCAAAATCGGAATTCGTACTCAATACCAAGCGACTTGCAATTGGGTTTGTTACTGTTAAGTCAAACATATCCAAGGTACTCGGATATAAGCTATGTGAATTGTGTGATAAATATATTTTGGTGCCATCAGGAGATAATTCCGCACCTTTAATTGCAAGTTCGTCTGTTGTATTGTAAAGCACTGTCTTTAAACTCCCTGGAATTACATTACCTGTAGTTGAACTGAAATCTAAAGTAGCAAAACCAATTTTTAGAGGATCTTGTTGCAAAACTTTCCCATTAACGAAAAATGCCAAACGCAAGTCACCATTAGGTAAAGAAATCAGCTCTAATTCAGATTTATCCCAAGGATTACACTTATCGAAATGATTAAAATATGATAGTAAATCTAAAGAATTTTCATATATTAACTGATCACCTTGAATTTTTAATCGATAAACAAGTCCTTGATTTAAGACGAAAATAAAACGTTTGTTTTCGCTCAGTACTTTTGAAACAGCTATCAGAGGGGAATTGCAATGGCCGCCAATACCGCCTTCACTGAATCCTGGAATAAGGTTTCTGAAAAGAAATTGTTCAATATTTCCAGGGTTAGTAGCATAGATTTGATTCGACAAAACATATGACCCTGACGTTATATTATCATTGGCATCGTAAGAAATAACAACTTTGTCCCAAGACGCAGAGTACCCATCTGGGGCTCCTAGACTTCCAAATAAGCGATAGGTAGTTACTAAGAAATAACTGTTGGAAGTTTCACAATCTGGCGATGGTATAATTGCCGTTTCACCAAAACCGCCATCTGCATATCCAATCTCAGATGCGCCATCCCCATAAGGAGTACTAAGCATATGATTTGGAGCTTTATTGGATACATTACCAAGTTTATTTCCTTTGCGGTCAAATATAAAGCCATCCACGATAAAGAAGATAATTTTTCCATTTTTATCAACTTGGATGTTTTGAGAACCTTTGGCTGGGTCACCGTTGTAACCGAAAAACATATCGCCGGGAATGTAGTTAGGGACTTTGGGGAGAGAGTCGTAATTTAATACGCCATTAATATTGTAAAGATATGTAGGCGTTAAAATTTGCGCTGAATTTTGTGCGTTTAAATTATTTCCGAACATTAGCGTCAAACAACAAAGTGTTAAAATTTTAGCAATAGTCTTTTTCATAGTGTTTTTTTTATATATTCACGTTAAACTTATGCTAAATATTTTTACTATGCAAGTGATTTTTAAATTATTTTTGTTTTTCTGTTTTAGTCCTACTCTTTTATGTCATTCTCAAAATGTACTTTATCAAGATATTTTTAAAGGTGGTGTTACTGGAGATGGTTATAATCCAGGTTATTCATACTTGACAGGTAATTTTAATGTTCATATTGAAAGTGGTAGCACGATTAGAAGTGCGTTTCTGTATTGTAATGCTTATAATTCACCAGCACCAAATAAAATCATCTTTGATGGGACTGAAATTATATTGAGTACTAATAATTCATTGAATAATTATTTTAATATTAACACAAATAATTCTGAACTTAATTTAGAAACAATTGTAATAAATGTTAAACATCTAATTAATACTAATCAAAATACTTACTCATTTACACCACCATATCAATATTCTCCCAATCTTGGTGGCGTATATGCTGAGTTTTATCTTTACATAACATTTGACAATCCAATACTTCCTTATATTAACACCTCTGTTTTTTTTAACAAATATGATGCAACTCCAATTTTAAATTACAACTTAACCTCCTTCAACCCATTGAATTTAACAAAACCAATAGGGCTTTCATTGAGTGCAGGTCATTTTTGTGATACCATTCAAGACGGGAGTAATATTAAGATAAACAACATTAATTTCGGATTACTTGGTGGGGCAGAATATAACTCTAGTGAGATGTGTTCGGGAGTATCAGGGTCTTTTTATTATCAAAACGAAACATTGTTCGGATTGGGAAATGATACACCAACAAATTTTATGTCTGGCTCTGATGCCATAGCTGTTATTAATCCGTATCTTACCAACAATAATAATTTTGATGTTACTTTCGAGTATCAAAGTAATATCGGTCCTCGCTCAAACTCAGTTTACCAACTCTTCCTCACCTACGTTTCCACCTGCGAACCTTTCGATGTAACTGTTTCACCCGACACCACCATTTGCCAAAATGCGCCTTTACAGTTTCAAGCCAGCGGCGGTATTCGTTACGAATGGCAACCAGCAACCGGTTTAAGTTGCACAGATTGTCCAAATCCAATGGTGAGCACAGACAGTTCCATGTTTTACACCGTTCGTATCTGGAACAACGATACCTGTTCGGTGGTGCGTTCGGTTAACGTAGTGGTAGATTCACTTCCAGATTTTTCCAGTATCGTAATTTCACCTTCCATTTGTGGAGATTCCACCGGAACGGTCATTGCAAAAGGGAAACAAACTTCCAGATTTTCAATGGATGGCAGCATTCCCAAAGTTTCGGGTATTTTCAATAATCTAACTCCAGGAAATCATACACTTACCGTTTTTGGTGAAAATGGTTGTGGCAAAGATTCTGTTATTTTTATTCCCGAAACAATTACCGTAAACGCTTCGTTCATTGCCAATCCGCCAAGCGGTGGTGCGCCTTTGGCTGTTATTTTTACGAATAATAGCACCAATGCGGATGGTTATGAATGGTTTTTGAATGGCAATTCACAAGGTGCTAATTTTCCTTCGTATGTTTTTGATAGTGTTGGCGTTTACACCACGACGCTTATCGCTTGGCAAAATAATCCTGCTTGCGCAGATACATTGATCGTACATATTTATGTGAACGACACGCTGATGATTCAAGTTCCCAACGTGTTCACGCCCAACAACGACGGCAACAATGATTTTTTTGGAATCTCGACCAACATTCCCGTTTACATCGATTTTCAAATCTTCAACCGTTGGGGAAATGAAATGGTTTCTGGAAAAGACTTGAAATCACTACCAACCGTTTCATTCACGCCACTTTGGAACGGAGCAGATGCCGTTGATGGAACGTATTTTTATCAACTAAGTGTTCGTTCGGTTGAGGATGCGAGTTTGTTGGTAAAATCAGATGGATTTGTGGTATTGGTGAAGTGAGAATGAAGAAAAACAGATTCCAATTTTGCGAAACTTTGCCACAAGGAAATGATAGAATTTGAATTTCAGCTTTGTTCAACAAGGGAGATTTCATTCCATTTAATGATAATTATTCAAGATTGTCAAAAATATACGATAAAACTAAAGCATAAACCCTTACTTTTGTACTTCAATTTTTAATATAGGAATAAAAAATGAGTAATGCATTAGGAAATCATATTCTTGTTGAGTTTATGGGTTGCGATCCACACATCATGAACGATGTGTCATCCATTGAACGCGACATGGTAGAAGCTGCTAAAAAAGCAGGTGCTACCGTAATTAATTCTACATTCCACCATTTCTCACCATTTGGTGTTTCAGGTGTGGTCGTAATTCAGGAAAGTCACTTAGCAATTCATACATGGCCAGAATATGGTTATGCAGCAGTTGATCTTTTCACTTGTGGTGTAATGGACGCTTGGATTTCTTTCGATTATTTGAAAGAAGCTTTTGGAGCAAAACAATATTCTGCAATTGAGATGAAACGTGGTGCTGTTCAATTGTTAACACGCAACGACTTTGACATCTCTTCCATGCGTGAGAAAGCAACTGAGTGGAGAAACCCAGAAATGTACACAAGAAACGTTTGGTTTACAGATAAAGATGAAGATCAAGCACTTTCTTTGCGTTTTACAGGTGAGGTTTTTCACGATGTTCGGTCTCCGTTCCAACGTGTACGTGTATTAGAATCCTACAAATATGGTAAAATGTTGACTTTAGATGACATGGTTATGACCACTGAAGTAGACGAATACCATTACCACGAAATGATTTCTCATCCAGCGATGTTTACGCACGGTAACGTGAAAAACGTTTTGGTTATCGGTGGTGGTGACGGTGGTACTATTCGTGAAATTCTGCGGCACAAAGGTGTAGAAAAAGTAACAATGGTTGAAATTGACGGCGAAGTTATCGAAGCTTGTAAAATTCACCTTCCAAACATTGCAAGTGAATTTGATAATCCAAAATTAAACTTAATTGTAGATGATGGAATTGCGTTTGTTCGCGATGCTGAAGAAGGAGTTTATGATTTAATTATCGTTGATGGTTCAGACCCAGTTGGTCCAGCTGAAGGTTTGTTCTCCGTATCTTTTTACCAAAATTGTCACAAAGCGTTGAAAGAAGGTGGAATTTTAGTTGCACAGGGAGAATCTCCTAAATTCAACGAAAAAGCATTTTCTGAATTAAACTTTACGTTAAGAGGAATCTTTGGTGCTGAAAACGCTCCAGTTTCTTTGTTCTTCGTACCAACGTATCCTACAGGAATGTGGAGTTTCCAATACGGATTGAAAGGTGCTAAAAACCCTAAGAAAGTTGAGAATTTGGATGCGATTGATGCCTTTTCTAATGAAAATGGTTTGAGATATTACAACGCTGACATTCATATGGGAACTTTTGCAACTCCTAATTTTGTAAAAGAACTTTTAAAATAAAAAGGAATAAAACGCTTTTTGAAGTGTTTATTTAAGATAATGATTAAGGTGGTATTACTGATTAAAAGTTTGCCACCTTTTTTAATTTTGTACTGTCAGATTTTAAAATAAAGATACAACATGACATTTGACCCAAACGGAGTTGGAATCGCCAACGGAAACATTTTTGGCTTTCCAGTTACAGCTGAAGAAGCTCAAATCGTAATTACACCAATCCCTTTTGATGCAACGGCATCGTATGGAAAAGGTGCAAGTGATGGACCTAGAGTAATCTTGGAAGCATCCACACAACTGGATTTTTTCCATCCAAATCTGGAGCGTGCATGGGAAACGAAAGTTTTCATGTCTAAAATCTCTGAAGAATGGAGTTTGATAAATACCGAATTGTGTATCAAAGCGATTGATTACATCCAGTTTTTAGAAAATGGCGGAAAGATAGAAGACGAACCTGACTATCAAAAATTAGTTGAAGTAATCGCTGAAGCACAAAATGCTTTAAAAGAAAACTTAAAAGAAAAAGCAAGATCTTTATTTGCTGAAAATAAAATCCCAGCACTTTTAGGCGGAGAACATAGCGTTTCTTTGGGATTGATTGAAGCCGTGAACGAATTAAACATTCCGTTTGGAGTTTTACAAATTGATGCACATGCAGATTTACGCGAAGCATACGAAGGTTTTCAGCAATCCCACGCCAGCATCATGTACAACGTGTTGAAGAATTGCGACAACATGCAGAAATTGGTTCAAGTTGGAATTCGAGACATTGCGCAAAGTGAAATTGATTTAATCAAGAACAGCGAGGGTCGTGTGAAAACTTTTTTTGACTGGGATTTAAAAGAAGCGCAATTCAACGGAAAAACTTGGAAAAATTTGGTCGATGAAATCATCGAATCTTTACCGCAAAACATTTACATTTCATTTGACATAGATGGCTTAAAACCAAATCTTTGTCCAAATACGGGAACTCCCGTTGTAGGTGGATTTGAGTTGGAGGAAATCTCATATTTATTATTTGAAATCGTCAAAGCTGGAAAAAAAATCGTAGCTTTCGACTTGAATGAAGTAGCTCCAGGAGATAATGACGACTGGGACGCGAATGTCGGTTCTAGAGCATTGTGGAATTTGGTATGCGCAACCGAAAAAAGTAGAAGAAATGATAACTGAAAAGGAAGTAACGAGTACCTTAGATCACATTCACGATGGATTTAAAAACAGAGTAAATGCAACCCTTTATCAACGCTTAAGCCATTTAAGAAAGCTTGAAAAAGCGCTTAAAGATTACGAGCAAGAATTAATTGCAGCACTTAAAAATGATTTTAACAAATCAGAATTTGAGACTGTTTTGACTGAGATTTTACCAGTAATGCTCGAAATCAAGTATTTCAAGAAGAACTTAAAGTCCTTGATGAAAGCAAAGCGCGTTCGAACTCCACTCCCATTGATGCCTGCGTCTTCGCGAATTATGCACGAAGCAAAAGGTGTTGTTTTAATCATTGGTGCCTGGAATTATCCAATCAATTTGACCTTAGTTCCATTAGTTGGAGCCATTGCAGCAGGAAATACTGCAATTGTAAAACCGAGTGAATTGACGCCGCATACAGCTGCGGTCTTGGAAAAAATGATCAAAGAAACTTTCAAATCTTCCTTCGTACGCATTCTACAAGGCGATGGAGATTTTACTTCCAATTTATTAGATCATCCATTCGACCATATTTTCTATACAGGATCTACACAAGTTGGTCAATTGGTATACGAAAAAGCAGCAAAACAACTTTGTCCAGTAACTCTAGAATTAGGCGGAAAATCTCCTGCAATATTCTCAAGAACTGTCAATTACGATAAAGCAGTTAAACGTTTGATTTGGGGTAAAATGGTCAATGCAGGTCAAACATGCGTTGCACCTGATTACGTATTAGTTCCACTCGCTCGAAAAGAAGTTTTCCTTGAAAGTTGTACGCGTTATATGAAGCAATTTAAAGTAGAGAATCTAAATAATCAAACCAAAATTGTGAATCGAAGACATTTTGATCGCATCGAAAAGTTAGTTACTGGAAAACACAAAATTTTATTTGGAGGAAAATTTGATGCTGAAAATTTAGTAATCGAACCAACCATTGTTGAGATTTTTGATCAACATCATGCATTAATGCAAGAAGAAATTTTTGGACCTGTTCTTCCAGTTTATTTTTACAAAGACCGCATTGAGATTCGTAAATTTTACGAAAAAAGTCCAAATCCACTTGCTTTATATATTTTCAGTAAAGACAAACCGTTTATTCGCGATACCATTGAAGCTTTTCCGAGTGGAGGTGTATTAATCAACGATACGATGATGCACTTAGCTAATGAAAAACTTCCATTCGGTGGACGTGGAACAAGTGGTTTTGGAAATTACCACGGAAACGCTAGTTTTGAATGCTTTAGTCATACTAAAAGTGTGATGAAACAAGTAAATTGGTTTGATGTAGACTTTAGGTATTTTCCATTTACAGATAAAAAGCTTGGCTTTCTGCGTAAAATTTTAAACTTCTTTAGCTAAAAAAAAATACCTGAACCATGGAAGAACAGAAATATTCAAGCATTTACAAAATAATGCATTGGGCCATTGCTTTTTGCATCTTCTTTATGTTGTTTACTATTTTTCTTAGGCTCACTTGGTTGAACAAAGTCAATGTATCTGAAATATTAGGTTCAGAACTAACACAAAGAGATGTCAATTTATCGTCAGAAGATTTGACGAAAATTGCCAAGAAAATACGAAAACCGATGTGGGATTGGCACGTTTACATTGGATATGTTTTAATTGGTTTGTATGCGATACGTTTGCTTTTACCATTTTTCGGACAGATGAAATTCAAATCACCTCTTCGGGAAAAAACGATGAAGCGAAAATTTCAACAATGGAGCTACGTGTTTTTTTATGTTGGATTAGCGGCGACGTTGGCGACTGGTTTTTTAATCGTAAATGGTCCTCCGACTTGGAAAGATACGTTGGAAGGAATACATGAATTATCCTTGTACTATATTTTAGCCTTCATAGTCATCCATTTTTCCGGAATATTGATCGCTGAATACGGTTCTGAGAAAGGCATCATTTCCAAAATGATTGGAAGATAAAATCGCACTAACTGATTTCTATGAACTGAAAGAGGCATACAACCGATCCGTTGCATGCCTCTTTTTATTATGGTATTATCGAAAACTTGAATCTAAACAGCTTTGATAATTTTAATGATTACTAGAATGACTGCTAAAACCAATAAAAAATGAATGATTCCTCCTGCTGCATAACCAAAATATCCGATTGCCCATACAATAATGATTATCAAGGCGATGTAATAAAGTAAATTTCCCATCATTTCTATTTTTCTAAATTCGTTTTAGTTGGTTCAAGCGAGGTATTTCATCTCTTCGCTTCTTGTTCTTAAAATCTAAATCCAACGGCTAGTTGTGCCCAATTATTTCTGTATCGTGGAGTAGTTGAAGATCCATCTCCATTGTTCTTTTGAAAATCAAATCCATAACGACCGGAGATTACAAAATGAGACACATTGATGTCTACACCACCAACAAAACCAAGTAAGTTTTTACGAATGTTATCATTTTCAAACTCTTGTTCCTGCTCTATCGCATTCGTTCCATACGTATAACGGTTGGTTTCAGCAATTTGAAATGCAATTTGAGGTCCTGCCAAAATGGTAATAAATTCACTTGGCTTCAATTGAAGTTGTAATGGAATATCAAGATACGTGGCTGTTCTTTTTAAGGAATACGTATTCCCTAAAAGTACGCCGCTTGCTTGAAATCCTTTTTGAGAAATTAAAACCTCTGGCTGTAATCCCAAGTATTTTCCAATTGGAATGGAGATAAAAGCACCACCAGCAAAACCATATTTTGCATCTGCTTCAAATTCTTGCTCGTCTTCATCCCAAACATTTGAGTAGTTGACACCTGCTTTTAAACCTCCTGATAATCTTTCTCTAAATTCCGTTTGAGCGTAAACTGAACTTAATAACCCTGTTGATAGAGCGAAAATTAAAATTAATGAATTTTTCATTGTAATTGATTTTAGTTAATTATATAAATGATTACTGATGATTTGAATTTGGATTTAAACTGCTTTAACAAGTCTAACAACTACTAAAACGAGTGCCAAAACAAGTAATAAGTGAATCAATCCTCCGATTGCGTATCCAAAAAAACCGATAGCCCAAAATATTAAAATAATGACTGCTATAAAATAAAGTAAATTTCCCATAATGCTATTTTTTAATGATTAATAAAATGAGTTAATAATTAGTAGAAAAAATATTGATTTCAATTTTCAAATCTCTTTCAATTTTGTTTCTTGTTGCAATGTAAGATGAATTAAGTCCTGATAATCATTTAATTAACAGTTATTATGTTAATTAAATCCAATGAAAAATCATTTGAAATCGAGAATTAATTCGATAAGAAAACAAATTAAATCGCTTTAAATCAGCTCGTTTATTTATTCGAAACGCATCTCAAAAAAAGTTAAATACAGCACCTTATTATTTTTTTAAAGATCTTTTTTTACCAATTTGATTTGTACAAAATCCATTCAAATAGGAACTTTTATAATCTTTCAAGTTTTCGTACCTTTGCGTAAAAATTCAACGTATGCTTCTTGAAATAAATCCAGACAATATCGACGAGCGAATCATTCAGCAAGCCGTTAATTCACTTAAAAAAGGGGGAATTATCATCTTTCCAACTGACTCAGTTTATGCAATGGGTTGTGATTTGTATAATAAATCGGCATTGGCTAAATTGGCAAAACTGAAAGGAATTAAACTCAACAAAGCCAGATTCTCCATCATTTGCAACAACTTAAGTGAATTATCTCAATACATCAAACAAATCGACAGGCCTACTTTCAAATTATTAAAACAGAATCTTCCAGGACCTTTTACGTTTATTTTGACTGCAACCAACGAAATCCCTCGCCTCTTCGACTCCAACCGAAAGGAAATCGGGATTCGTATTCCAGACAATGCCATTACTTTAAGACTGGCAGAAGCACTTGGCAGTCCAATTGCAACGACATCTTTACATGACAATGAGGATACTTTTTTAGAATATTTTAATGATCCTTACGAGATTTATCAACGCTTTGAAAATGAGGTAGATTTAGTGATTGATGGCGGTTATGGAAAATTAAATGCCTCTACCGTTATCGATTTATCATCAGGAGTTCCAGAGATTATACGTCAAGGTGTCGGATTTCTAAATGAATAAAAAAAAATCAGTACTTTTAAAGTTCAAAGGTTCGGTTTGAACAGATAAAGCCAAAAGTGAATGATTTTAATTATAAATTGCGGAAGTCAAAAAACACCTTATATCGAACAAGCAGTCGATCTTCAAATGGATTACAAAACGATTGGTTTGTGGGACGCGAAGTCAGATTCTTTAGGTGATGCGATTGGGATCATCATTTCTGGTGCGCCCATTTTAGTGACTGAAGTAGATAACATTCCCTACATCGAGCAATTGGCTTGGATTTTAAATGCAAAAGTTCCCATATTTGGAATCTGTTTCGGACATCAAATCTTAGGCATTATGCACGGCGCTTCCCCTTCCATTCAAAAGGAAGATCGCGATTGGCAGACCATTGAAAGCATTGAAGACCATCCAATTTTCAATAAATTACCGACTGAATTTGAAATGGTTGAAGATCATTGTGAATCCATTTCTATTCCACGTGGCTTCAAATTACTAGCCGTTTCAGATGCTTGCATCAACGAAGCGATGTATCACACAAGCAAACCTTGGTGTGGCGTCCAGTTTCATCCAGAAGTTTCAGGAAACATGGGGACGACCATTCTTGAAAACTTTGTTGATATCTGTGTGAAGCACGCCGCTTCAAAAACCAATAATTAATTCGATATTAGCGGATGTTATTAAATAGAATTTGGATTGGAATGTTTTTCATAGCGATGTTTACAGCGCTGATGAAATTGATTTTTTGGCAAGATACTGCCATTTTCCAGACGATGATTAATTCCTTATTTGATGCAGCAAAAAATGGATTTGAAATTTCATTGTATCTAACAGGAGCTCTTTGCTTGTGGATGGGATTTATGAAAATCGGTGAAGAAGGCGGAGCAATCGGCAAATTATCTAAAGTTGTTTCTCCTTTATTTTCTAAAATTTTCCCAGAAGTTCCCAAAGATCATCCAGCTGTTGGGTCGATGATGATGAACATTTCGGCCAACATGCTTGGACTTGACAATGCCGCTACTCCAATGGGATTAAAAGCAATGAAAGAATTGCAAACTTTGAATCCAAATCCAGCGGTTGCAACCAATGCCCAAATCATGTTCATTGTTTTGAACGCATCTGGATTGACCATCATTCCGGTTACCATTTTGGCACTTCGCGCTGCAAAAGGATCCGTTTCGCCATCAGAAGTCTTTTTACCAATTTTAATTGCCACGTTCTTCGCTACTTTGGCTGGTTTAATTTACGTGAGTATTCGTCAGAAAATCAACTTATTCAACAAAGTTATTTTAGCCTATGTTGGAACATTGACCGTTTTTATTGTCGGTTTGATGTTGTTCCTAATTAAAAATCCAGGATCGATTGAAGTGGTATCAAGTGTTGGAAGTAATCTCATCTTATTTGGAGTAATCACTTTGTTCATCGGATTAGGTGTTCGCGCTAAAATCAATGTTTACGAAACGTTTATCGAAGGTGCCAAAGGTGGCTTTGATGTTGCCATTAGCATTGTGCCTTACTTAGTTGCGATGTTGGTAGCCATTGCAGTCTTTCGTTCTTGTGGCGCTTTGGATGCAATCATGCAAGCAATCAAAGCACTTCTGATTTTCTTAGGAGTTGCCACCACTTCCTTTGTGGATGCTTTACCTGTCTTGTTTATGAAACCATTTTCAGGAAGCGGTGCACGAGCATTGATGATTGAATCTTGGGATACTTTTGGCATCGACTCCTTTGTCGGGAAATTAGCAGCCACTTTTCAAGGAAGTACTGAAACTACTTTCTATGTCATCGCTATTTATTTTGGATCTGTCAAAGTTAAAAACACCCGTTATGCTGCAATTGGTGGTATCATTGCCGATGTTGTTGGTGGATTAACCGCCATATTTATTTCTTATTTATTCTATGCAAATGTTTAGTTGGTTTAAAAAGAAGAAAGAAACGATTCAGGAAACCCCTGAAGATTCCAGTAAGATCATCCCCATGAAATCGATGAATTATCATCCGAAAATCATTTTGGCGTGGGTGAAAGCAATTGAGGGAGATCAAGAGTTTTTATCTTGGTTGAGTGACAACGGTTATCCTGAATTAACCATTTCCTGTTCTGCTATCCACCTCAACGACGAAGCGCGAGCTTGGTTGATGAAGAATGGATACCAGCATTTAATGGCCATGATTCATGCGGCAGAAGGAAGTAAAAAAGCACAGAAATGGTTGTTAATAAATAAACTAGACCTTTTATACCACATCGCCATGGCGGTAGAAAACGAAAAGGATTCTTGGATCTGGCTTAAAACAAATGCAACGCAAGATCTTTTTATTTTGGCGCAAGTGATCAAAAAAGTGAAAGATGGAATTGAAGAACGACACAACGACATTCATTCATTTGGAAAAAATTAGATTGGGTAGATTTTAGATTAATCCGATAGGTATCGGATGATAGGTTGATCCGATAGGTATCGGATGATAGGTATCGGATGATAGGTATCGGATGGCAGATTTTTGGAATATTTCAGAGGGTAGATTCACTGTTTAAACGTGTAAGTACTTTTGGGTCAAACGACTAATCATTGCTTAACACCTATCTCTTCGTGCTTACCATCCATTCTTTTCTGTTTCAAAATAAGCGTTTGATTAATTTTTGCTGCTCGTTCATTTATTCCTCCAATCTTTCAAGTTCAAGGCAAGCTAATTCACTTATTTTTCATAATTTTGAAAGAAAAACGATGGACAATAAAACAGGAAATCACGCGGTATCCAAAATCTCAAAATTAGCTGAGAACATCATTGGTTCTGAAATCATTAAGTTGGCTGGAGAAGTAAATGAAAAAATAAAACAAGGTGAGAAAATTTTCAACATGACGATTGGAGATTTTAATCCAAAGCAATTTCCGATTCCAGCAGAATTAAAACAATACATCATTGATGAGTACGAGGATGATCAAACCAATTATCCTGCTGCTGATGGAATGCTAGAGTTGAGACAAGCTGTTTCTAGTTTCTTAAAAGAGAAAGGTGATTTAGACTATGCAACCGATGAAATTTTAATTTCTGGCGGTGCTCGTCCCATCATTTACTGTATTTTCAGAACCTTGGTTGATCCAGAAGATACTGTTTTATTTGCGGTTCCATCTTGGAATAACAGTCAATATGCGAGTTTAAACGATGTGAATTCAATCATCATTGAAGCAAAAGCGGAAGATCACTTCATGCTTTCAGCAAAAGACATTGCGCCACACATTCAAAAGGTTACTTTAATTTCAGTTTGTTCTCCTCAAAATCCAACAGGAACTGTTTTTACAAAAGAAGGATTGGAAGAAATTTGCGATCTTATTTTAGCTGAAAACCGTCGCAGAGGTGATTCTCAAAAACCAGTTTACTTGATGTATGACCAAATCTATTGGCAATTGATGATGGGCGACACAAAACATTACAATCCAGTTGTTTTACGTCCAGAAATGAAAGAATACACTGTTTTTGTGGATGGTATTTCCAAATCCCTATCTGCAACTGGTTTGCGAGTTGGTTGGACGATGGGACCAAAATTAATTGTTTCTAAAATGAAATCCTTGCTTTCGCACATGGGAGCTTGGGCACCAAAACCAGAGCAACTGGCAACCGCGAAATATTTGAACAGTACTGCCTACGATCAATACATGGACATACAAAGAGATGAAGTATACAAACGTTTAAAAGGTTTATACGAAGGATTTCAGGCCATGAAATCAGAAGGACTTGCAGTAGATGCAATTGCACCACAAGCTGCTATTTACTTGACAATTAAATTTGATTTACACGGAAAAACAACAGAATCAGGAACGGTTTTGGCAACGACGAGAGACATTACAAAATACATTTTGGATGAAGCCAAAGTTGCTGTAGTTCCTTTCTATGCATTCGGTGCTTCAGAAGAATCTGCTTGGTTTAGAATGTCTGTTGGTACATGTGCTGAAGCAGATGTTCCAGTAATTATTTCGAACTTAAGAAATGCGATATCAAAATTGAAATAATTTTGATATTCACTCTGTATAGAAAAGCTTGGCGAATGATCGTCAAGCTTTTTTTTGCGCTAAATTCAATGAACGAAAAAATGAGTACTGCCAAGTAGGAATTTGTTTCAATTAAAAAGGCTCGTTTATCCAACGAGCCTTATTTAAAAATCTAAGCTATTTATTTAATGCATTTCATTTGCATCTGATTCTTTATCTTCTTTAATCACTTTCGGAGCATCTTTGATGTTTTGAACGCGATCCATAAAGTCTTCTAATTGTGAAATTGACAATCCTTTTCCGATTATTTTTTTGTCTTTATCTAAGATAAAAAGTCTTGGTGTGGATGCAATGTCATAGGTGTCTTGAAAATTCAAAGCTTCTAGAGAAGTGAATTTTGGCACAAATTGTCGAGCATCTTCCGTTGCTTCTCTGTACAATTTATCCGTCAACGCAACATTGATGAAGGATAATTTATTTTTAGCAATGAATTTTTTCCATTTTCCAAAATCATCTCCTATTGCTTTACTGATTCCAAAAACTTCTACGTTTCTAGCTTTCAATTTCTCTTCGTATAATTTTTGAAGCTTTGGTGTAGAAACTTTACAGTGTCCGCAATCTGGTTCCCAAAAATACAGAATGGTATAATCTGATTTCAAACTGTAAAAATCTTTCCAAACCACATCTGTTGTATCTCTCAAAGTTACATTTGGAGGCCGAACACCTTGAACTAGATTCAAGTTTATCCTTACTTTATCACATAATTCTTTTTGTTTCGTTTCCGTCATCCAGTATGCTGGCGATTTACCTTCGCTATTTTTAGAACAATAATAACGTTCGCCCATCATCACAAACACTTTATCCATTCCCATGATTTTGGATTTTTCAAAAGTCGAGGTGATGTGTGTCAAAGAATATTTAAACATTTCTGATTTTTGATCCAGTTTATCTAAAAACAAAATCGCAAATTTGATAATGGTATCAGGCTGTTGCATCAACATCTTATCACTGAAAAAATAATCTAATTTATTATGAAAAATCGGTGTATTCACCAATCGGTCGTCTTTGATATCTAAATTGTCAAAATAATGATCTCTGAAATAATGGTACGCAAAATCCGTTGAAATTGGTGTTCCATCCTCTTTTTTTGGTGTTTCAGGAATTTTGATATCCATCGATAGTTTAACAATTTTAGAAACTAATTTATTGTCATCAGATTGAATCAATTTTAGTTGATAGTTTTCTACTTCTCTTGAAACACTGTCAATTTTAGCCGACCAAATTGTATATTCAGGATCTTCTTTATTTAGTTTCTCTCTGTTAAAAGAATATTCGTTTGCAATTACTTTTTGTGCGGTTATGTACGCAATGTAATCACTAAAAATCTTATTTTCAACCGATTTATTGATTTTCATGTTCTTCATAAAATCAGGTCCTTTGGTCTCTAAATTAATTTCTTCATTGTTGTAAATAAATTCAAAGTAACGCTGACCAGGAAGAAGCAATCCAATAATTCCTGGAATTTGTTTTTTACCATCAAAAACAACCAAACCGTTCTTCATTTCGGCTGTATCTGCATACAATAAGTTTTTTCCATAATATTTAATCAAGAAAACGGTCGTATCCTTTTCACCATTCACTTTTATTTGAATTTTTCGAGAAGCCTCTGCTGAAGGTTTTGATTTTTGTGAAGTTACAGGAGTTGGTTTACTTTTTTGAGAATAACCGACCCATGAAATTGCGATAAACGCCAATACTATCAATTGTTTCATAGTTTTCTTTCTATTTTAATATTTGGTATGAATTTATATTTAATAGACGTTACAAAGATATAAAGATGTCAACATTAACAGCTTTTTAACGCAGGAAGTTTATCAAAACTGTTTGTAAACTCCTTTTTTCGCATTGACAAAACTCGCGATTGCGAAGACCGTATATGCAAGAACTAAAGCCAAAATGCTGATCATCGTAATTCCTTTATCGATGTACAATCCGCCATCTTCAAACATTGAATCGAGAAACAATTTGAAAACGAAGAACATGCCGAAACCTAGCAAGGTAATCCATCCAAAAATCTTCAAGAAATAGACAAAAAAGGAACGTATTAATTGCTTCGCTGGATACCCAATCCGAAGCAATGTTCTGACTTCATAGGCGTTGCGCGACATCAGCAATTGAGCATATTGAATGAGAACCAAGCCAGAAAGAAAAACTGCCAAAATCGAGATTCCTAAAACAACTAAAATTAAAGTTCCAACCATACTTTTCAAGCGACCGACAATCATTTGAGAGCTTTTGGATTCCAAATGTTTGGTTTTAACCATTTCTTCAACCAATCCAAAACCATTCTCTTTACTAGAAATCATAATTTGGGTGATTTTAGCCTCCGTTTCATCTCCATATTTTTGATTTCCAAAAGTCATGAAGGTTTCAGGAACCAAAATGGAAGCCACTTCATTGGTAAATCCAATGATTCGAGCATCCACCCACTCTTTTCCAGAGTCATTTGACAAAGTAAATCTGAATTTAATCTGCTTTGCTAAATCATCAGAAACTTGCGGAATTCCACTTGCACTCATGAAGGTATTCAACATCACCAAGAAATCACGAGGCAAGATAATTGGCACATACTCGTCCTCTTCTTTCCAATGCCACTTGTCAGACTTTACATCCAAGAAACTCGGGTCAACGGTCTGAATGAACACATCTGAACGAAATCTTGGAACCAAAGGATCAGCAGTTTCAAAAGAAACATTGAAATTATTACTAACAACCGGCTTCACATCTAAGACAAATTTTTCCTTTTGGATGGCTTCAATTTCTACGATGGAAAAGTCCGTTTTTGCAATGTTCAAGGTATTTAAATTGGATACTTTTTTCTGAACGATGATGGTATTTGGACCCAAAACATCGGCTCCTTTCCCAAATTCATTCACTTTAATCAAATAATGAATGGATGTAATTAGGAAGGTAATTCCTAAGAGAGAACCAACAATCGCAATGTTTAATTGCTTACGTTCTTGGTTTCTAAATAATAATTTATTCAACATAACTTATAGTTTGAGTTCTTGATCATAGTTAAATTGGTGACTATCACCCAAAGATGTGAGCACAAATCCTGCTTGCAGTTGATCGCAACGCTCATTGATTAATTTTAAACTACGTTGCGTATTTTCTTCATCCAAATGCGAAAAAGGCTCGTCTAAAATCAACCATTTAAAAGGTTGAGACAATGCACGGATGATAGCTACTCGTTGTTGTTGACCCATGGAAAGCAATCCACACGGCTGATTCCATTTATCTTCTATTTCGAGCGTTTTCAACATTTCCAATAACTCATTATCGTTAAAAGTGCCTGTTAAATTGCTTTTTAATTGTAAATTCTCTTTCACTGTCAAACTTGGAAAAAGTTGTAAATCCTGGAAAACAACTGCAATGTCTTTTTGTCTGATGGAAGTCCATTCATCCGAGGTAAATTGAGAAGTATCTTGCTTGTTGTACAACAATTTCCCGTCATAATCTTTTCTTAAACCTAGTATTAAATTGGTAAAAGTAGATTTCCCTTTTCCGGAAGAAGCATTTAAAAGAATCTTTTTACCTTGCGTTAATACAAAGTCATTGCCCCAAATACTGTCTTTTTGATGTTGTATAGATGCCAAAGGTATTGGCATAATGGTTTGAAAGGTAATGTCCATAATTCAATTATTTTCTAGTTGTCAATGGGGTGATTTCAATAATCATTCCACAAAATTAAAGCCTTGTTATTCAATCTATTTAGAATCTAATTGAACGTGATTTAAAACGTATTGAAATTGTAAATCAAAATCTGTCTCTGAAATCCATTGATTTTTTGGATCTCGTCGAAACCATGTAAGTTGCCTTTTGGCGTATCTTCTGGTATTTTGCTGAATCAGTTCGATTGCCCGCTCCAAATCAAATTCGTTTCTTAAATGGCTGAACAATTCTGAATAACCAACTGTATTCAAAGTTTGTAAATCTTGATACGGAATTAACTCCCTAACTTCTTCTAACAATCCTGCTTTCATCATCAAACCAACTCGGTGATTGATTCGCTGATATAAATATTCTCGCGGTAAATCAATTACAAACTTGTGAATTTCAAAATCTCGCGTTTGTGGTTGAAATTTCTGATAACTGGAATAGGTTTTTCCGCTGATTCGAATTACTTCTAACGCTCTGATGATTCGAACCGGATTTTTTAAATCGGTTGATTCGAAATATACTGGATCTTTCGCTTTCAATTCTATCAATAAAGCTGCTAATCCGTTTTGTTCAAACTCTTGATTCAACTCATTCTTCACATCAACATCGTGCGGAATATCATCTAAACCGTAACACAACGCATCGACGAACATTCCAGAACCACCAACCATCAAAATGACATCGTGTTTCTTAAATTCCTGCTCTAACAGAGTCAAAGCTTGTTTTTCATATTGAGCAGAGGATAAAGGATTATGAATCGAATGTGAATCAACGAAAAAGTGTTGAATACCAGCCTGTTCTTCCAAGCTCGGCTTAGCAGTTCCAATGGAAGTTTCTTTGTAAAACTGCCGAGAATCTGCCGACAACACAACTGTATTCCAATGTTTAGCCAAGGCAATTCCCAAAGCGGTTTTCCCACTTGCTGTAGGACCTTGAATGACGATTAATTTTTTGATGATTTCGTTTTTTGCTAAATTACAAAATGCTAGCGAAACAGCGACTTGTAAGACAAATATCTTGCGTAAATAGTTTGAACATATTTGGCGGTGTGAACACCTCTTGCAGCTCCACTTTGAACGACAGGATCTCGGTAATATTCCTTTTTCGAAAGATTTTTCATCATCACTTCTACTTCATCATCCCAAACTTTTGAATTCAATCCGTGTTTAGCAGCCAATCGTTGCGCATCTTGCACGTGACTCGCACCTGAATTGTAGGAAGCCAGGGTAAACTTAATGCGATCTTCTTCCACGGGAATGTCTTTCCATAAATTGTAAATACGCAGCAGTAATTTCATACCACCTTCAATTTGAACTTCTGGAGTTGACGATGGATACACATTGAAAACAGGTCCTATTTCAGGCATAAATTGCATCAATCCATACGCTCCACCCATTCCGTTTGCTTCTGGATTGAATCTAGATTCTTGATAAGAAATAGAAGCTAAAAGCGTCCAATCCCAACCGTGTTTGGAAGCTGTTTTCTTAAATAAATGATCAAACTTTGACAATGGACCACCTTTAACACTCAAGAAAGAATCGTTGGAACGTGAAGCAATCTGAGGTAAATCAAAATATTTTCTTTTCAGGTATTTGAAAGATGGCTTTTCGATGTAGTTGGATAGCCATTGATCTAAACGTGCTTTCAATAATGGGCTCGTTTTCCGCAATCCGAAGGCAATTTTCTGTTTCACACTAACTCCAAGGTGAACATCGATGTTGTCTAAAAACTGACTATTGATTTGAGCAACGTTTTTTTCGACAACCGTATAATCAATCAACCCTTCCGAAACATTTTCAATCAAATCCTCCGAACTTACATCTCCTGTTTCTGCTTGGATGTAGATGGTATCGCCAATTTCTTCTTGTAGATTCATCAAGCGACGATAATAGGTTGAACCTTCCCAAACGTGAATTCGTTTTTTGGCAAGTTGAGTAGGATCGTTTATTAATTTTGCTGAAATTTCTTTCGCAGTCATCTTCTCCCAACCATCTGGTTTCCGCTGAACCAAAACTTGATTGGTTTTTAAAAAGGGAACAGAAAAATCAATGACTTTCTTTCTATCGTTTGAAATGGTATAGTTGCAAGCAATCAAATCGCCTTCACCAGCATTTAGCATTTCGTTGGCTTCATTGAGGTCATCAATTAATTTAACCTCTAGTTCGACACCCAAATCAGAAGCAAATTCTTTTAGAATTTCATATTCAAATCCCATTTTTCTACCCCGATAGATGAAATAAGAAGTAGAACTATTTTCTGCTAAAATCACCAATTTACCATTCATCAAAATATCCGTCAAATCCATTTGGTTCATCGATGACGAAGCTGATGTGTCAACTTGCTGGTTTTCACTTTTTGATTTACACCCTAAAGTAAAAACAAATATAAAGACAATTAAAACACTTTTAATCAAGATTCTAGGATTAATTAAAATAGTAATATTGGTCGAAAACATAGAACTAATATACTTCTTTATTTTATATAGTCAACCAAAAAATATTCATTTGCCTCCTTCATAAACTGAAAGAAAGTATCTGTAATCTCTTCTTCGTATTCCAGAAAAACAATTTTTCCGTTCTTTAACTCATTTGGAAATGATATTCTACTTGAAACACCTTGGCAGGATTTTTCCAAACCATATAAAGTTGGATAATACGAAATCCAGTTGTGTTCAATTAATTTCTGCATCATCCCGATGAATTTCGCAGCGTATAATTGCTCAGAAAGCTGAATATTTTGATAATATTGATTCAAAAAATCATCCAATGGAACGGGATGAAATTGATTCCAATTTTTAGCCAATAAATGATCAAAAAACAAATCAATTGCAACACTGGAAACTTTCGGCAAACTTGCGTAAAGCTTTCGCATCAGGATTAAAACGGTTTCTGATTGATCGATGAAGGAATCTATCTTCCTGTGCAGCAAGATTCCTTCTTGAACTTTTGGCTGGTAAGCGCTCAGATCTCGACCTTTTACAAAATCGCCAAAAAGATTTGCAGTCATCAATTCTGAATCATTGTTAGAAAAGTAGAGATGACCGAGGTAGTTCATATTTACGAATTAGAGGATACGTATTTTAATCCGACGATGGATGCTATCAAAGTTACCAAAAAAAACAAACGCCAAAACTCAGCTGGTTCTTTGAAAATCCAAATTCCCATAATTACCGTCCCTACAGCACCAATGCCCGTCCAAACTGCATAAGCCGTTCCCAAGGGAAGCGACTTTGTGGCGTGCATCAACAACAACATACTGATCACCAAACAAATTCCGAATCCTGCTAACCAAAGATTGGATTCCATTCCTGAAGTTTCTCTCGATTTCCCCAAACAAGCTGTAAAACCTACTTCAAACAAACCTGCAACAATTAATATCAACCAACTCATTTTCTATATCTTATAAATTAAATTATGTCAATTGATTCAAAAAATCAGTAATTCCAGAATACATTTTTTCCAATTCTTCGTTCGTAGAACAATAAGGCGGATTTAAGAAAAATACATTTCCCAATGGTCTAATTAGCAAACCTTTCGACAAGAAAAAATGATAAGCTTCATCGCGAATAGATGAAAAATAACTACTATCAGATTCCTCTAACTGCACTTCAAACGCGATGATTGTTCCCAACTGACGAACTTCTTTCAACTTGGAGTGGACTTTAATCCGACTTCTGAAAGCAGCATGTTGTTCTGTAATTCGCTCGATATTTTTAAAAAACGCAGGTTTTTCAATCAAATCTAAATTTGCACAAGCTACGGCACACGCCAGTGCATTTGCGGTATATGAATGTCCGTGTAACAAAGCTTTCGTCTTTTCTGGCGCTAAAAATGCTTCAAAAACTAAGCTTGTAGTTACAGTCAAGCCCAGACTCATCACGCCAGCGGTTAAACCCTTGGATAAACAAATGATATCTGGCTGTGTTTGAATGTATTCCAAGGCAAACATTTTACCTGTTCTGCCCCAGCCTGTCATCACTTCATCACAGATAATGAGCACTTCGTGCTTCTTAGCTAAAACAAAAAGAGCTTCTAAGAATTCAGGTCGATACATGCACATTCCGGCCGAACCTTGAACCAAAGGTTCAACAATTAATCCAGCAAATTCATTTGTTTTAAATTGATTTTCAACATCTTTTAAAATTTCCGCTTCTTTATCTTCCGTTGGAAAAGAGATGTAATCGACATCAAAGAAAAGATGTTCGAACGGCTTGTTGAAATATCCTCGGTGTCCAATCGACATCGCTCCAAAGGTATCGCCGTGATACGCACCTTCCATTGCCATCATTTTCATTTTCGGTTGATTCTTATTGTGCCAATATTGAAAAACCATTTTCAGAGCAACTTCAATTGCTGTTGATCCATCATCAGAGAAAAATGTTCGCGCCATGTTACTTGGTAGAAAATCTAAAATCCTTTTGGATAATTCCACCGCTTTTGGATGCGTTGCACCAGCAAAAATGACATGATCTATTTGATCAAACTGTTTAATTAACGCTTCCTTGATATACTGATTGCCATGTCCGTGCGTATTCACCCACCAAGATGAGTTACAATCTAAATACGTTTTGCCATCTTCCGCAAAAAGCGTTGCGTCTTTGGCTTTTATAATGGGCAATGGAGTGGATTCTGTCTGTACTTGTGTAAAAGGATGCCAGGTATATTTTTCGTCTTCTTGGAGTAATTTGCTCATGTAAGAATATTTTATTTTGGAATGACCCAACGAAAAAAGTGAATCTAAATTCGTTTAGCAGTCACAAGCACAAAAGTACCGAACATTTGAGTGATATCAAACCACCGATTGATTTTGTTTGAGTAGTTTGATTTAACTGCAAAGCTCACTGAACATTTCGCAAAGAACGCAATGAAATAAAAATCTTTGTGTGACCTCTGCGTAAAACTTTGCGATTCTTTGCGATTAAAAAATCTCTAACACCCTAATCGCTGAAGATCATTTCAAAAAAAGAAACTACTTTTGTGCCATGCAAACCAAAAACGAGCAAGGCTTTTTTGCCATTGGAATTTATCGTCATAAAACAGAACATAACATTGGTACTTTGTGGCGTTCGGCTTACGTGCTTGGTTCCAGCTACATTTTCACGGTTGGAAAGAAATATAAGAAACAGACATCAGACGTAGTTCGGACGTGGTCACGGATTCCGCTTTTCTACTATCCAGAAATGGAGGATTTGCTGCAAAACATTCCGTATGATTGTCGCATTGTGGGCATTGAAATTGATGACAACGCTGTTCCGCTTGCGGAATTTGAACATCCATTACGAGCAATTTATTTGTTGGGCTCAGAAGATTTCGGGTTGCCACCAGCAGTGAAAGAAAAATGCCATTTCTTGGTTCGATTGCCGGGGAATTCATCCTTGAATGTAGCTGTAACAGGAGGAATTGTGTTGCACGATCGCATTACGAAAATCCCAATTGATTTGCCTCCAAACCATAAAGAATAGAAAATATTAGTCTTTAATCTGGCAGTTTCAATGAGTTTCGAGGTGCATTATTTTCCGGGTTTTCTACACTTGGACCAACGTGGAAAATCGCATCTCCTTTGTTGACAATCGGTGTTTCATTCACGCAGAAAACATAACCTTGAATTGGGGATTTAATTTTACGCTCAATTTTCCCAAAAGGATCACTGATGACGCCCAAAAGTTCTCCTTTTTCTATTTTTTCGCCAATTTTAGCAAAAACAAGAAGCATTCCTGCATGAGAAGCCCGAATCCATTTTGAGCTTTGAACAAAGATTGGAATTCTTGCTTCACTGATATCCGTTTTAAAATTTCGGATTTCAAGATAATCCATCACTCTTTTTATTCCATCCAAGCCTTCTTTTACAACAACTTCGTTGACTGAATTGGTTTTACCACCTTCAAAAAGTAAGATACTTTTCCCCATTTTATTCATCGCTTCCCTGACAGATTTTGAGATGTACGAAGAATTAATAATGAAAGGAGGATTAAAGACTTTGGCTAATTCGATGCTCGTCGTATTGCTAAAAACACAACGCACTTGAGAAGCATTACTTCGTTGAGCCGAACCGGTGTGAAAATCAATCACATAATCTACTTTTGGCGCAATCTCTTTCATGAAGTGAAAAGCAAATTGACTTGCCAACGAACCAGATTGAGAGCCTGGAAAACTCCGATTTAAATCTCTTCCATCAGGTAATTCTCGAGAAACGTTTAAGAAACCAAAGATGTTGAACACAGGAATACAAATCACCGTTCCAGCCGTTGGTTTATTCCAACCTTTGCGAATCATGCGACGAATAATTTCCATTCCGTTAATTTCATCGCCGTGCATTCCGGCCATCAGCAATAAAACAGGTCCATCATTTTTCGCACGTTGAACAATTACTGGTACTTGAATGGGCGTACTTGTATGCAACTTCGCTACATCCAAATTCAACTCCGCTCCTTTTCCCGGTAAAATCTCTTGTCCGAGTATGATTAACTTCTTATTTTTACTCAATGCTGTCTTTTTTGGTTCTCGAATTTATTGTTTATTTTTCACATTCCGCTCAATGTATTCAATAATTTTTCCTGCAATATCTGAATGCGTTGTACGTTCAATACCTTCCAAACCTGGAGAAGAATTCACTTCTAAAACCAAAGGTCCACGTTCAGATTGCAACATATCAACACCTGCAATTCCCAGCCCAACAGCTTTAGCGGCACGAATCGCGACTTCTATTTCTTCATCTGTTAAATCAATATTACTTGATGATCCACCTCGGTGCAAATTAGAACGAAATTCTCCTTCTTTCCCTTGACGTTTCATTGCACCAACAACTTCACCATCAACGATAAACGCACGAATGTCAGCACCTTTCGCTTCTTTGATAAATTCTTGTACAATTACCCTTGCTTTTAATCCGTTGAATGCTTCCAAAACAGATTCAGCTGCTGTTTCGTTTTCTGCCAAAACAACACCTAATCCTTGCGTACCTTCCAATAATTTCAAAATAACTGGCGCACCACCGGCAGATTTAATCACTTGTTGAACGTTTTTAGAGTAATTCGTAAAAACAGTTTTTGGTTGACCAATACCAGCTTTTGAAAGTACTTGCGAACTTCTCAATTTATCGCGAGAATGAACGATACCACGAGAACCAACGGCTGAAAAAACATCCATCATTTCAAACTGTCGGACTACCGCAGTACCATAAAAAGTTACTGACGCACCGATACGCGGAATAACTGCATCAAAACCAGACAAATAATGATCCTGGTAAAAGATCGAAGGTCCTTTTCGTTCAAGTTCGATGTTACACTTTAAGTGATCGATTACATACGCTTCGTGACCACGTGTTTCTGCAGCTTCCACCAATCTTCTCGTAGAATATAGGTTGGGATTTCTGGATAAAATAGCAATTTTCATTCTTAAATAAATGCTTAAATGTTTGATTTTTCGATTTCCCTTTTCAACTTATAAGAAAGGTTAACCATGGTGGTATTGATGATGAAATGATGATTTAACAATTTACGACCTAATAAAATTGGATTTCGCAATCCGTTTCTTTTGGTCAATGAAAAATCAGTTTTAAATGTTTCTCCAAAAAGAACAATGTCTAAAGACACAAAAAATCGTTCTTGTTGATGTCCTGTCGAACTCTTTACTTTTTTGGTTTTATAATTTTCGAAATAAAATTTATTTCCCGTAAATTGTGGGTGTTCTGCGTCTAAAAACACCACTACTAGCACGGGTTTCCCTTCCATTTCAATCAACTCAAAAGATTCACAATGAATAGAACACGAATAAGCACCGCTGTCAATTTTCACATCAACATCCTGTAAATTCAAAGATGGCAAATCTGCCTTGTCTTTTCGTCCGATGATTTTCAATTCGCTCATTTTTTCGCTTTCTTTCGAATGGCGAAATTAGATTAAAAAAGGATATAAATGTTGTTTTTTGATTTATTTTAAAAACATTTTCAATTCACTCATTATTAATGAGTTTTAAGTTTAACCTTAATGTTAAACCTCCTTCAATCTAGCAAAAATGAGATTGTTTCAATTCATTCTTTGAGAATCGCTTGCCAATAGTCGAATTGCTGCGTTGTACCATCCTCCATTCCAATGTGATGTGAACGTTTTTTCGTAGCTCTGATTTCAAAGGGTATTTTTTGTCTAAAAATCGGTGCGTTGTATGCCAACGTATGGTACTCCCCCAATTCTCCGCAACAATCCATTTCTGGAGGAAAAGTATCGATTAAGGAAGGGGTCAATTTCTTGCCGATGAAGGAATCGGCTAGTTTACTTGCATCGGTTACAATAATTTTCGCTTCGATACCAGATGCCAAAAATTCGGTCATGACTTGTTCTGAAGTTTTATTCCAAAGTGGAAATACCGCTTCAATACCGTAAGGATTCAACTTTTCTTCTCGGTACGTTCGCACGTCTTCCAAAAAAATATCACCAAAAATAAAATGAGTAACTCCCAATTCTTGAAAATGGTTGATTGCATGCAACATTTCCTGTTGATCGTCTTCTAATTTGAAATTGAGGTTGACAACATGCAATGGAATTCCAATACTTTCTGCTTGGGCTTGTAGAATCGAAAGCGGAATTGCATGCATCGTGGAAGCATTTTCTTCGCGATCAATGGTTGTAAGCAAAGCAATTACTTCATACGTTTTTTCCAAAATTACTTTTTGAAGTGCTAAAGCAGAATCTTTACCACCGCTCCAATTGCATACTGCTTTCCTTTTCGCTTTCATAACTTGAGGTTTAACAGCAAAGATAAAAAATTGTTGGTTTTGATAAAATTCGGGTTAAAATTTGAGCTTATTTTATTTTGCGGTGCTAGGATTCGAAAAAAGAATTAAAACCTCAGATATAAAATTAATGCACTTTTTTTGGATTACGTGTTGGTTTTTATTGGTATCCAAGAATCATATTTCAAAATTTAGTAGCATTGCATAATCATACCTAAATAGCGAATCATTTGTCACAAATTTTTACTAAATTTGTGACAAATGATTCATTTTAAACAACGTGCAAACAGCTAAAAATAAGATAGAAAATAAAATTTTAAAATCTCCAAGAGGAATACTATTCTTCGCTGAGGATTTTACAAATTATGGAACACCTGAAAATATTCGTCAGGTACTGTCTCGTTTAGAAAAAGAGCGTGTATTGGTCCGTCTGGCACATGGCATTTATGCCAAGCCCAAAATAGACCCTTTATTAGGAACAATCTTACCCACGGCAGAACATGTAGCTGTCGAAATTTCAAAACGTGATAAGTCGCGACGAAGTTCCTGTTGACGAAGGAGTACTCACTGAGTTTAAAGTGAATGGAATAGAATATAAGTCTTTTTTTGAAAAGCAAAATGATGGTTCATGGAAATTTCAAGGCTATAGGGATAAAGATAATAATATATATGATAATTTTGATAAAGCTGAATCAACTACCGGAGATTCTGCAACAGATGGAAATTCGGCGGAAGGATCAATAAACAATAGTGACACAACTACCGAAACTCCGTCTTCGTCTGATAATAGCGGAGCATCGCAAGACGGAAATCGCGATCTAGAAAATACAATTGATAATGGAGGAAAGGGTGCTGGTTTTATTAATATTTTTGGAAGTTTAATAGAATTAAATGCCCTAGCAGCCAAATACGAAACTGTACAATATGCACAAATTATACCTAAAGCAAATAATCCAAATCGTGTAATATCTGCAAAAGGGTTAGAAAAATATTATAGCAAATTTTTCACAAAATTAGCAAAATTTGCTG
>JAQVCM010000022.1 GCA_028689775.1 Crocinitomicaceae bacterium | reverse complement strand
AAAGAACTTTTTTGATTGATTAAAACAAATCGAAACTTTCATTTCCTATTCGTTAAAACAATTATGAGGTTGAACTCACTTTTTTAAATCCCGATTCTCGTTTGATTCGGGGTGCAAAGATACTGACATAATTTTAATAAACAAGCTTTTGTTGAAAAAAGTTTTTCTATTTTTTTAAAACTCTCTTAAAGAACTTATCAAATAAAACATACTCCTATTACTCAGTTTGTCTCTCTAATTTCAAGTTTCGTTGTGCTCGTTTGCGGGGACAAAGGTACTGCCTTTATTCTGTTTGGCAAGCCTTTTTTTAATTTATTTTCGATTAATTTTTAAAGTTTTTCTTAATGTTTTGATATGTAATAATTTGGAGGCGAAAATATTTTTAGTTTTATTCTAAATTCGTTGAAATATCAATGGCTACAAAGCAAACAAGCCAAAACTGAAGGTTCTGGCTTGTTTAAATTTGTATCTATATAAGGTGTCTATTTAAAGAATAATTTGGAATTCCAATCTTTCGACTGTTCTTCATTGATTAAATTTAACTTCAAAAGGTATTTCACTACATCTGCAAAAGCTTCTGGATAAGAATCTCCTTGGTAATTCCAGTCAACATCCGCCAACCAAGCTTTGGTTTGTTCAATCGGTAAGTTGTATCGCCAACTAATCGAATTTGCAGTTTCAGGATTTGCTTTCACTTCTTCTGCAGTCGTGTTTATCACTTGACACATCTCATTTAATAAATCAGAATGCTTTTCATATACTTCATTTCTGACTGCAATGACGAAACAAGGCCAAGGTGTAACGACCTCATCGATGTAACGACATTTCTCTTGTTGGCAAAAAGGATATGTTGTATACTTCTCCCACAGGAAGGCTTGAGCTTGGTCATTTTGTAATGCCCATAATCCACCGTAAACATCTCCTATAATGTTGAACTTCAATTTTGAAATATCCCATCCTTCTTGATCCGCCTTCACGTATGCCATCAATTGCGAACCTGATCCTTCACGAGAAATTGCAAAAATCTTGTCTTCCAACTCGCTAACGTTTTGAATATCTGACTTAAAAGGTACGTGAATACCCCAATGTAGTGGAGAAGTAACGTAAACTTGAAGAATCTTAACATCCAATCCTTCTAAAACGGCTTTTGTAATTCCTTCAGTAAGTAAAACAGCGATATCAATTGAACCATTTTCTAGTCCACGAATCATTTGACCTGTTCCGCCGCTCATATCACTCCAGTGAATATCTAATCCGAGTTTTTTTAATCTACCTTCTTCGATTGCTAATCTCCATGGATAATTAAAATGTTCTGGAACTCCTCCTATATTTAAACCTATCATAATCTAATCGTGTTATACTATATAAACTAATGAATCTTACTTCTCAGCAAACTGAATGTCGTACAGTTTTCTATAATATCCATCTTTCTCTATTAAATCTGCATGTGATCCCATTTCTACAATTTCCCCGCGTTCCAACACAATGATGTTATCCGCTTTTTGAATTGTAGATAAACGGTGTGCAATCACAATCGAAGTTCTTCCTTTTGTCAATTTTGCAGTTGCGTGCTGAATCAAAGTCTCTGTTTCGTTGTCAACGCTTGACGTTGCTTCATCCAAAATTAAGATGTGCGGATTATAAACGTATGCACGAATGAAAGCCAACAACTGTCGTTGACCTACAGACAATACACCACCGCGCTCTCCGACTTCATAATCGTAGCCGCCAGGTAAACGCATGATAAAATCGTGTGCACCAACAGCTTTCGAAGCAATGATCACTTCTTCTCTTGAGATATCAGGATCACTTAACGTAATGTTGTTTAAAATCGTTCCTGAAAACAAGAATACATCTTGTAAAACAATGGCTATGTTTTTACGCAAGTACGCAAGTTCTAACTCTTGAATATCAGTTTCACCTAAAAGAATTTGACCTTTTTGGTATTCATAAAAACGACCTAACAAATTAACAATAGATGTTTTACCAGCACCTGTCGCACCGACAAACGCGACCATCTTCCCTTTCTCAATCGATAAATTCAAGTTTTTCAAAACCCAATCTTCATCAATGTATGCAAAACTCACATCTTTGAAGTGAATGGATTGATTGAAGTCAATGGATGTTATTTTTCCTTGCTCTTGAACATCTTCGTTCATATCCAAAATCTCAAATACGCGTTCAGCGCGAACAACACCACGTTGTAGAATGTTGAACTTATCTGCTAGTTGGCGAATTGGACGAAAAAGCATGTTGATCCACAAGGTGAATTCGAAAATCTCCTTGTACATTTTCCCAGCATCAGGCTGATTGTCTCCTAGAAACTGGAATCCTCCCCAAACCAACATCAGTGCGATGGATAAAGAAGATAAGATCTCAACTACAGGAAAGAAAATCGAAAATGCCCAAACTGCGTTAATCTGCGCTTGTTTGTGACCGTGATTAATCTCCTTAAACGCAGCATATTCTTTCTTTTCACGGTTAAATAATTGCACGATCGACATTCCAGAAATATGCTCTTGAACAAACGTGTTTAATCTTGTCACTTGCAAACGTTCTTGCTGGAAAGCGCGTCGCATGGCTTTCGCGAAAATTCTGGTCGCAATTAACAGCAAAGGAATCGGCAACAAAACCATCAAAGAAAGATGCCAATTGGTAAAGAACATCAGTGCAATAACCACAATCAACATCAGTAAATCTCCCAATATATCAATCAATCCAGAGGAAAAAACTTCTGAAATTGCTTCGATGTCTGAGACTAAACGTGTTACTAAATTTCCAATCGGAGTTTTATCGAAGTATTTCATTCGGAAAGAAACCAAATGTTTGAATAAGCGTTTTCGAATATCTCTGATAACCGATTGTGCCAATAAATTACTGAAATAAGCATTCAGAAATTGAAACAAGCCTTCGAATAATAATAATCCTAATAAGATTAGCGTCCAATTCAGCAAAGCCGAACCATTTTGAGAATCGATGATGTAATCATTCACCATACTTCCAATAATCATTGGACGCAGCGGAGTTAAAGCAGAAAGTGTCAATGTGCAAAGCAACGAGAAGATTAGGATCTTTCGATACGATTTCACAAAGAAAATCAGCCTTTTAAAAACTTTTAAATCTAATTTTGTTTGACTAGCCATCTATTTAGTTACATATCAAACATGTGTTTTTCAGCATGGTAGGAAGAACGAACCAACGGTCCACTTTCTACATATTTGAAACCCATCTTTAATCCTATTTCTTGATATTCAGCAAAACGTTCTGGAGTAACAAATTCTGCAACCGGCAAATGCTTTGGTGTTGGCTGAAGGTATTGTCCCAATGTTAAGATGTCGACGTTTACACTTCTTAAATCTTCCATGGTTTCCAAGACCTCTTCGTGCGTTTCACCCAAACCAAGCATTACGCCTGACTTTGTGCGCATTCCACCTTTTTTAAGACGGAAAAGCACTTCTAAACTTCGGTCGTATCGCGCTTGAATTCGAACAGCCTTGGTTAACCTTCTTACCGTTTCTAAGTTGTGTGAAACAATTTCTGGGGCAACATCAATGATGTTTTGTAGATTTTCCCATTTCCCTGCAAAATCAGGAATCAAGGTTTCCATCGTTGTTTCTGGAGATTGATTGCGAACCGCGCGAACCGTTTGCATCCAAATTTCAGAGCCACCATCTTTCAAATCATCTCTATCTACAGAAGTAATTACGCAATGTTTTACACCCATTGTTTTCACGGAATGTGCAATTTTACCTGGTTCAAACATATCAACCTCTAAAGGACGACCCGTTTGAACAGCGCAGAAACCACAACTTCTGGTACAAATATTTCCAAGAATCATGAAAGTTGCTGTACCTTCTCCCCAACATTCACCCATATTTGGGCAACTACCGCTTTCGCAGATGGTGTGTAATTTATGTTCGTCTACAATTGCACGTACTTTACGATACTCTTCTCCAGTTGGCAATTTTACGCGTAACCACTTTGGTTTTTTAATTCTAATTCGTTCGTTTTCAGTCTCGAGAATTTCGCTCATTTTTATGTCAATTTTAAAAAGTCAGTATTAAATAAACTGGCTTTTGTCAATTAATAAGATGTCTTGTTTATGAATGTTGTAAAATTTAATGTCCTTGACCTTTACATCGTTTCAAAAATCAGTATTTTTACCCCAATCCTTGCTTGAAGTTTAAGCAACAAAGTTACGCTTTTTTGACAACTCAAGTTTGGTTTTAAAATCAAAGATTTAATTATAACATAAAATTATCAAATACATGGCAACTTCAAAAGTAAGTTATTTAGGAAACTTAAGAACCTCTTGTACGCATCTTGCATCAGGAACAACCATCTTCACCGATGCTCCGGTTGATAACCACGGCAAAGGCGAGGCATTTTCACCTACTGATTTAATGGCGACTTCGTATGCAACTTGCATGATTACCATCATGGGGATTTATTGCAATTCGCACAACATCGAACTAAAACACGCAGAAGCTGAAGTAACCAAGATCATGGGCGAAGGTCCACGACGAATTGCAGAGATTCGAATTGATTTGGATTTAAGTCAAAATAATTGGACTGAAGTAGAAGCAAAAAAAGTATTGGCCGCTGGAAGAGCTTGTCCGGTTGCTCAGACTTTGGGTGATAATGTAAAAATGGTTTTTGATATAAAAATGCCTTAAGCGATTATTGGCAAGAATCATTGCCTTATGCAAAAAAGGATTATACTATTAAAAGCATATTAATCTAAAAAATTTAATATTCATTTTAGTTACTAATTCCTTCCTTTTTTGCGTTGCCAAAAAAACGAAGCCAAATAACGCTAGACTGCGCAATCAAAGCTAAATAAAAAATTATTTTACTCTTTTTCTAACTTATGAGGCTTATGGGGCTTTTTAGGAACTGGATCGTGCCCGTGTCCGCCCCAAGGGTGGCAGGACGAGATTCTTTTCACTCCTAAATACATTCCTTTAAAAACTCCCCATTCTTCAATTGCTTCGATGGTGTATTGCGAACACGTTGGTGTATAGCGACATACGGCTGGAAATAAGGGACTAATAATCCATTGATAAATTTTCACCAAGAGGATAAAAGGAAATTGAATGATTTTATTAAGAATTCTCACAAAGTAAAATTAACACAAACATCTGTAACTTTTATCAATTTAATCGTTTGTTAACAACAGAAATGTAAAAGAAAATCTCATCTAATTGTGAAAAATTCATAAAATTCAGTAATTTTCAATTTCTAAATCCATTTGCAATGAAAATAATGCGCTTCTCCTTTTTATTATCTCTCTTAGTTACTTTCCCTGCTTGCTCCCAAATTACCAGTTGGGACGATGAAATGGTTGAAAACACGAACATCAAGCAAGCTGGAATTTTGATGAACGCTAAACCTCTGTTTGATTTATCTTGGAATACCTTGCCTCAACCGAATTTCTGGAAAGAAATCATGTTGTTGTCGCCAGATTCTTGCTTGATCAATGTTGCGTCTTCAAGAATTGTTTTGGCTAAAATGTCAAATAAAGATTGGGCGAAACAATCGGAGCTTCAGAAAACAATTTTCAAAGACAGCGCAAAGCTGGCAAATAGATTACCAGAAGATGAAAAAATCTTTATTACCACCGGGAAAAATGATTTTTACAGGTTTAACGACGTCTATCCAAGTATTTCAAGAGGAATTGTTGCTTTTGAAAGTCACGGTGTAGACCCTTGGTATGCACAAGCGATTTTGTTGATTGAAAGTCCTGGTCAGTTGAAAAAATCAGTTGCTGGTGCTTATGGCGCATTTCAGTTGATGCCTTCTGTTGCAAGAGCGCAAGGATTGACGGTAAATAGTTCAATCGATGACCGCAAGGATTTCGAAAAATCAGCTTATGGCGCTTCTCGTTTAATTAGTCGTGTTTGTATACCTGAAGCGAAGAAAATTTTGAACGATTATCAAATTACGTATAACGAATCTGATTTATGGTTCCGTCTATTTGTTCTGCACGTATATCACGCGGGTGCGATGAATGTAAAAGCGGTGGTGAATAAAATCAGCCCAACTGAAGGTGGACAAGCATTGATTACTAAAATGTGGCAAACAAGTGCTGCGTCATTTGGAAATTCTTCTCAGAATTACACGCAATTAGCCTTGGCTTCTCAAATCATCTTACATGACATGACCAAACAACATTGTGTGAAGTTGTTTGATTGTATTGATGAGTTGGTGGTGCAGTAACAAAATCATTTTAAACTGACTTCCAAGTTAGTGTTTTCCAATGTTAAGGTAAATGCCATAAAATATACCAGAAAAGTCAAGGTTCATTTCTGAATTTACATCATTTGATGGCGATAAGGATAGGCCTGCAAAGTTTTTCAGCGTAGGTGTTTTGAAAAATTGATAGCCAAATTTAAACCCTATATTTGAAAACAATGAATTATTAACGATGGGGTATCCGATTGCTACTTCCATCCTGCCATTAAAATTAGTGACATTATATTGTACATTTCGATAATCAATGTTAAAATCTTGAATTGCGATCTGCTCCTCAAACGAACTAAAACCAATTCCTCCTTTTACACCTAATGAAAATCTCATTTTATTGAAAAAAGAATTCGTCATTTCATCAAAGTGAAACAGCTTATTCAAATATAAATTAGAAGAAAGTCCGAAGGAAAAAGCTTTTATCGCTGCACGCGTGCTTCCTTTTGACATATTCATATTATAATCTTCATATAAAAATGAACGTTTTAGCGTAGAATTTTGAAAATTAGCATAAGCACCAAAATCAATTACTTTGAAAGGTTGATAACTAAACCCAAAATTGTAATCCAATCCATAATCTAGTGATTGAATGGTTCCCTCTTTTTGAGGTGAAACCATCGCGACAAAATAATCTCCACTAAAGATGTAATTTGCACTTTGCATGTCATAATGAGCTCTATTGACATTGAATTCAATTGAAAAATCATTTTTATCTTGGGCAAAACAAAAGCACACGTTTAAAAAAAGTATAGTTGATAAGATCAATTTCATGCTACAATTATTTGGTTTTTTACTGCGACATTATTCAAAATGAACAATCTAATATCGTTATGGATTTATTTGTTGCTCATTACTACCGTCTTTATTCATCGTGATTATATTCCCAACATGTAAATATTTACCATTGGCTTGTAAAGACGTTACTCCTTTCATGAAAAACAGTTTATTAAAATCGGAAGAGAATGAAGTGGCTTGATAACCTACATAGCATTCGAATTTAATGAGTTTGGTTTCATTTGTTAGTAGATTGTAGTTATACGTTTTGTTTCCTTGCGTATAGATTATCTCATTTATTGACCCCCAATTTATAAAATTTACATTTTTTTCAAGATTAAGATGTTTAATAACGGTTTTAGTCTCTATTTCCATGATCATAATCTCATTCATTCTGAACCCGAGGTAATAATTTGGATGACTCCAAGATCCCGATTGGTGTTGCCAGTTGGCTAGCGAATCAATTACTAAACCATCTTCATTTAAAATAAAAGTTCTTGGCCAGTGTCCATTTTTATAGTAAGCGATGTATTTATCTCCTGCGTGATTCCACTGAGCTTCATACCATTCTTGTCCAAAAGAAAGTTGCGTTAAACTGTCGCCGTTACTTTTCATTTTATACAGGTTAAAGTCAGCGCTTTTTTGAAATAAAATCCAATCCTTTTTACTCCACGAAATTGAGACAAGAACTGATTCATCTAGCAACATTCTTTTCTCATGCGTAGCTAAGTTATAATAATATAGCCGAGTATTGGGAGCAATACCTTCATAGAAGATGATCTCATTATCATTATTTGGATTAACGACTGCACCATATTGGAAGGGTGCAGCGTAATCATTGTATAAATAAGGGTCTCCAAGAAGGTAGCCGGTGTCAATCTTTAAAGGTGGACAATCCGTAGATTCTGGTGCCACCAGAAGTGGCTCTTCCAAAATGGGTATTTCTTTTTTGCAAGATCCCATCGAAAGCCCAAAAAGAATTGAAAATACAGATAAAATAAAGTTTTCTTTCATTATTTCCCAATTTTTAAATAAATACCATAATATAAACCGCTAAAATCTAGATGAACAGTCCGTTTGCCATCATTATCTGGATACATATTGTACCCTGTGTAATTTTTAAGAGCCGAAGTTTTAAAAAACTGATATCCTACTTTAAAACCTGCATCTGTAAAAATAGTTTTTCCAAAACGATACCCAATATTTAATTCTGTTTTACCATGAAAATCTGTTGATTTATATTGAGTCATGACTTCATCAGACCATTTGTAAATTTTAAATCCGTCAAACATGTTGCTTAAACCCAAACCGCCCATCAAAGTGATTGAGCATTGAAGGTTTTTAAGAAATTTTGAGGAACTTTCATCCAAATGAAACAATTGGTTAAGATATAAGCTACTGGAAAAACCAAAAGAAATCGCATTTACCTCAACGTAGTTTGTACCTTCAAAAACAATCGGATCAGAATCAAAAGGATATTCCGGGTCAGTATAAACATATCTCATTGGACGTCTAATAGAAGAAAACTGATAATTGGCAAACATTCCAATTCCAATAAAATCATGAATTTGATATTTAACATGCAGGTTGTAATCTAATCCATTTTCAATTTTTTTACGATCAGTACCGTACCACTGCGGACCTAAGACGTATGCCAAGTCTGTATAATAATTCATTGATTTCATGTTGTAATGAGTTTGATTCACATTGAACTCAACCGATAGTTCACTTTTATCTTGTGAACGAACTATCGGTGCCAAAAATACAACAGATATAAAAAAGATTAAATTTCTCATTTGGTAATCTTTACAAATGGAATCGATTCAACTGTATTTTCTGAAAGTATTTTCTGCTCGAATTGACCAAAAACTAGCGAGTTAAAGAGAACGCAAAACAGAAGTGATAATAATCGTAAAAAATTTCTCAGAGTAGTTAATTTACATTTCATAGTGTTAGAATTAGTTAGTTTAAAGTCCCCGACGAATTGAATATCTTACGTTTTTTAAATAAAAATTTAATCTTTATTTTCTTTTAAGTAGTTTAAACAATATTCAATTAAAATGGAAAGCTACAACTATTTTTATATAAAACAATAATCAATGGAATTAATTACACGTGTATGTTAATCGTCCAAGAAGAAGGAATCCATTACGAGCTTTCTCACGGAAGAATTCCGAAGAAGAAAAAGAATAGAAGCCAAAAAAGACCTTTTAATTACGAGGGCAAAAAGAGGATCTACTTTTCAGGCAGGGTAGTAAGGTCACAATTTAGATTTATCAGTGTACTAGAAATCAGATAATTTTAAAATATAAAAGATTATTTTATCTAGAGATAATTTTCTAAATTTGTTTCAATCCAGAAAAAAAATGGGAAAATTAATTGTTCTTTTATTCTTATTGGTAGTACTTCCAATAAATGATCTAAAGTGCCAAGTTTGGGATTTCCGTGAAGGAACTTCATACGGCTCCGATACACAGTTTGGGATTGGAATCGCATCGTTGGTTCAATTCAACCTTCCACGACCTTTGATGGGAATCAATATAAACTATAAGATTGAAGGATTTGAGGAAGACATATTCAATAAGTCGATGCTTTCTTACTTTAACTTGGGTGCTAGTTATTTTTTCAAGCAAGGAAAGGTGACGAGAAACAGCTCCTTCACTGCAACGCCGAAAGACACACTACCAGGTTTGGAAAACCTATCTGTTCCATTTACTTATTCTGAAACTATCAGTTACTTAACGTTTCAACTTGGAATGGATTATGTATTCCACGAATTACAAACGTCGGAAACTAATTTTTACATGGGTTGGGTTCTAGGATTTGACATTCCTTTTTACAGAGGAAGATATGCAGTTGAAACCTTCGATAAATCCAAGTATGAGCTATTGGTAGATGAAGATTGGCGAATAACTACAAAAGAAAATGGGGCAGGATTTATGGCAGGAATTAAAATTGGGGTTGATGTCTCAGTTGGGATTTTTGATCATCTCTATTTTGAAGTAACTCCAACTTGCCATTTATCTAGTAAACAATATCTGTTGCCAAATTTCAGTATCGGAAGTCATTTTTTTATTACTGGAAATTTTGGATATAGACGTGATTTATAATTTCGAATGAAAACAAAAGCTAAAGTTTGTTTTTGTAAAACACTTTTTTATCTATATTTGTACGACACATTCGGCAATGAGGTCTGCCTTAAATCGTTCCGCAGGGAGCTAATGACATCTACAAGTAATGGCTTAAAGCCACAGTAGAGTTATTTATATTAAGGCAACATGGAAAATAATAAAATCAAGAAATTTTTAATCTCATCTGAGCAAATCTCAGCTTTCATCTATCTTTTTAAATGGATTTTAATCTGTTTAGTTTTAGGAGTTCTCGTTGGAAGTATTTCTGCTTTCTTCCTGTTGAGCTTAGATTGGGTAACAAATTACAGAGAATCACATCTATGGATTATTGCATTGTTACCTCTTGGCGGACTGATAATCGGATTATCGTATCATTACTACGGAAGTAGCGTTGTTAAAGGAAACAACTTGTTGCTTGAAGAGTTTCATTCTCCCAAAAAAGTAATTCCTTTTCGAATGGTTCCACTCGTATTGTTTGGAACATTGATTACGCATTTATTTGGTGGTTCTGCTGGTCGCGAGGGAACAGCAGTACAAATTGGTGGAGCAATTGCCGACCAATTTACAAGGGTTTTCAAATTATCGAAACGCGATCGACAGATTATGCTAATTGCGGGTATTAGCGCTGGTTTTGCTTCTGTATTTGGAACGCCATTGGCAGGTGGAATATTTGCATTGGAAGTATTGATTTTAGGTAGAATTAGATTGGATGCAATTATCCCCAGTTTTCTGGCGGCAATTTTCGCCAATTACTTTTGTGAAAGTTGGAATGTTAGTCATACGCAATATGCAATTACCAAAGTTGCAGAAATGACACCTGTGAATCTCTTGTGGTCGGTATTAGCAGGAATAATATTTGGACTGGTTGCCATGCTTTTTTCTAAATCAACTCACTTTTGGAGCGGGTTGTTTAGCAAGAAGATCAAATATCCACCACTTCGACCATTTATTGGAGGAGTAATCTTAGCAATCGCAATTTATTCCATGGGAACAAGCAAATACATCGGACTTGGTATTCCAACTATTATTGATGCCTTTCATGTGGATTTGAATTCATACGATTTCCTTTTAAAACTTCTCTTTACCTCTTTTACCCTTGGTGCTGGATTTAAAGGCGGCGAAGTAACTCCTTTGTTTTTTATTGGAGCAACTTTAGGAAATGTATTAATTTGGTTCATTCCCTTGCCCATGGAATTACTCGCAGGAATGGGATTTGTAGCCGTTTTTGCTGGAGCGACAAATACACCAATCGCTTGTACGGTTATGGGAATTGAACTGTTCGGAATTGAATCTGGCGTTTTTATCGCCTTGGCTTGTTCTGTTGCCTATTTTTTTTCAGGACATACGGGAGTTTATTCTTCTCAGATTATTGGAAGTCCAAAACTGAATGTTTTCATGCGGGAAAAAGGAATTCCCTTGTCTGAAGTGAAAGACAGAAGACAGAAGAAATAAATTTACAATTTTAAGGGCGTCGAGTTAAAAAAAATCGTTGATTATTCAATAACGAAACTCTTCAAAATCTCATCAACATATTCCAATACTTCTTCGCGTCCTTTTTTGGATTCGCTTGAAGAGATGAAAATTGGAGGAAGTTCTTCCCAGTTTTTAAGTAACTCCTTTTTATAATGTGCGACATTTTGAGCAATTTTACTGCTGTTCAATTTATCTGCTTTGGTGAAGATGATTGCAAAAGGAAGTCCTTTTTCGCCACACCAACCCATAAATTCCAAGTCAATTTGTTGTGGTTCGATGCGAGAATCGATCAATACAAAAATGTTCATCAAGGTATCGCGTTGCAACAAATATTCAGCAATGAATTTTTCCCATTGAGATCTTGAAGTTTTGGATGCTTTTGCAAATCCGTAACCAGGTAAATCGACCAAATACCACTCTTTGTTGATTTCGAAATGGTTGATTAATTGTGTTTTCCCTGGAGTTGATGACGTTTTAGCAAGCTTCTTTACATCCGTCAACATGTTGATCAAGGAAGACTTCCCAACATTGGATCTACCAATAAACGCAAACTCAGGTCTGCCATCGGTTGGAGCTAATTTGTGGTCAGAATTACTAACGGTAAAAGTTGCTGATTTTATCTTCATCTTATTGTATTTGTCGCAAAGGTACTCAATTAAGCGATTTTTGGAAATCTTGAGGATGTTTTATTTTGGGGACTGTGGTCGGGAGTCGGTGGTCGGACGCTCATTGCTGGTCGCAATTCATTTGGGGAACTGGGACACTTGTGCTGATCGCAACACTTAATGGGTAGCTTATCCTTTATTTAATCGCTTTTTCTCTTCTGGAGCTGATTACAGATAAAATCACCGAACCAATCAACACGCAAGCAACTACAATTAACGAATGAAGTGCATCGATATCATAGAATGGAGAGATCACCATTTTCAGTCCGATAAATACCAGAATAATCGCCAATCCGTATTGCAATTTTGAGAACATGTAAATGAAGTTCGCCAAGATGAAGAACAAAGCTCTCAATCCTAAAATTGCAAAGATGTTGGATGTGTACAAAATGAATGGATCATCTGGTGCAATGGCAAAAATTGCGGGTACGGAATCAACGGCAAAAATCAAATCGGTAAACTCAATTACAGCAATTACAACCAACATTGGCGTTGCCATCTTCACTCCGTCTTGCACCGTAAAAAACTTATCTCCATCAAAGTTTTTACTCACTTTGAAAAATTTATGAACTAAACGTGAACCAGCACTTTTTGTGAAATCTTTTTCCTCATCGTCGTTGCTGCTTGTAAGCCAAGTCTTGAATCCAGCATACACTAAGAAAAAACCAAAGATGGTCAAAACTACATTTGGCTTGTAGAATTGCTTTGTATCGTAATCAATTGCCACCCCATTTGCGTGTTCCAACACGAAGTTCCAACCTCCAATTACCATATCTGGCAAGTACGTAAGTTTGATTAAACCAATCCCAGCGAAGATGAAAATCGCTCGCAATACAAGTGCACCAATGATTCCCCAAAACAAGATCTTGTGTTGATTCTCCTTTGGTACTTTGAAAAAACTAAATACCATGATGAACACAAAGAGGTTGTCTACCGACAAAGATTTTTCAATCCAATAAGCCGATTGAAATTGAGAAAACTTCTCGAGTCCTACGTTTACGCCATTTTCATATCCAAAACTGAAATAGATAACCACACTAAAAATCATGGAAAGCGCAATCCAAACAACTGACCAAACGATGGCTTCTTTGTTGCTAATCACATGTCCTTTTTTGTTGAAAATTCCTAGATCGAGCAAAAGCATGATGATAACAACAATTGCAAAACCGACAAGCAATAAAGGATGAGATAGCATATTCTTTAAATGATATTATTTGAAAATCGTTTAAAATTAGCTAATAATATCGTAAACCAAAAAACACTTTTAATTTATTATGAGAATCGTCTTAAAAAACGAAGTAATTAACGAATAAGTTGAAGCATTCCATGTTCTTTAAATGCTTGTTTCGCATAGTTTTCCGCTTCGATGATGTAGAAGTAAGTTCCATCAGCAACTTTATGTCCATTTCCATCTGTGCCGTCCCATTTAAAATCTGGTTTATCAAAGCTTGCGACTTTATTTCCCCAACGATTTAAAATCACGCAAGTCAGTGAAGAAATACCGCTGTAGTCTACCAAGTGAAAAAAGTCATTTGAATTATCTCCATTTGGAGTAAAGACATTTGGAATTTCAAAAAAGCAATTGGGAGAAATATCAATGAAGAAAGAATCTACTGGAGAAACACAATTTCCAACTTGCGAGGTCACATAAATGTATCCACTTAATGTCGGTGAAATCGTCTGCGTACTTCCTGTTAAACCTAAGTTGATCCAATTAAAAACAGCACCTGGTGTAGAAGAAGTCGCAGTTGCAAAAATGGATTCGCCTGGACAAGTAATAAAATCTGCCGGTAAGGACAATTGAGGAACAGCTTGAACCGATACGACTGTATTTGCAGAAGCTTCTGGACAACCGTGGTAATTTCCGGTTACACTAAAACTTCCTGCTTCCGCAGAGGTAACAACAATTGAATTTCCTGTTTCACCCGTAGACCAAAGATACTCCATTCCTGTTTGGTTTCCAGAAACGGTTAAGGTCGTAGAATCTCCTTCACAAACAACGAGTGAACCAGAAATAGAATTTGTCAAAGTTGGAATTACATAAATACTAGCGGTATCGTACGCACTACATCCAACTGAGTTGGTAACCATAATTGAATAAGAAGTACTTGCTGGCGGGAAATCTACCAGGACATTGTTCGTTGATAAATTTGGAGTCCATTCATACGTTAAATTCGTACCTGTGGTATTGGCAATGATTGACGCCTGATTTCCAGCACAAATGGTATCTGAAAATTGTAAACTTACCGTTGGAGCTGCTTGTACAAATACCATTCTACTAATTAGATTAGAAAAACATCCATTTAAATCTACTGCTTTTACCGTGTAAAATGCGGAAGAAGGAGGAGAAACATTTAAAGTTGGAGAAACAATTGCTCCTGGATTCCATGTATAGGTTAAGTTTGGAGAATTTGAACTTGCAGTAATGTTGGAAAGCTCTCCTGTACAAATCGAATCATTTGGAGTGGCTGTAATTACAGGTGCAGCGATGGTAGTCACCACGATTGAGTCACGCTCATAACAGATTGGAGTAAACGTAATGTCATCAAGCATAAAATCATTTCCGGAACCTCCAATGTTTTGATTTTTAATACAGATTTGCGCGCTGGTTTGAATTCCTGAATTCCACGTTTGAAAAAACTGCGTCCAAGTACATCCTGTAGAAATAGGAGAAAAAACAGTTCCAAGCGGAGAATTATTGATTGAAAATTGCAGTTGTGCCACGTTTGGATCGTTTAAGGCAGAAGCTGCCCAGGTTCCCAACTGGTAATCTGTATTCGGATCAACAACAACCGTCTGACACCAAACATTTGTATTTGGCGTTCCAGAACCATTTACCACCATCATTTGTGTACCGGGAGCGGGTGTATGATCTGTACAATTTGAAAAGTTATTATGAGCTGCACTTGGAGAATTCACGATGGCGAATGTTCCTTCAGAAGATAAAAGTCCATAAGAACCACCAGTACCTAAGTTGTAATTGGTTATAAAGCCGGTATTTCCAGATTCAAAATCACCGTTGACAATTAAATTCGTTCCGACAGTTCCAACTTGCAACCAATACGTTCCAGCTTGATTTACTGTACGCGTTGGTAAGGTTGTATTGTTATTCCATAAATAAGAACTAAAAGATCCAGAAGAACTTAGAACAATTGATTGCCCGCTACAAAAAACGGTATCTGGCCCTAGATTTGGCGAAGCTCCGCCGCACTGCGCAAAAACAGTTTGCGAAAAGGAACTAAAATAAAATACTGAAAAGAGGAGTACGAATATTTTCATTTTTAGATGATTAAGATTTATATTGTAGACGCTTCATTAAAACCAAAGGTTCGTTCAAACAACACGACAAAAGCAGGACAAAATAAAAAATGGGAGGACTAAAAAGTAGCCTCCCATTTTAACACTACCACTACTACTAAAGGTTATTTAACAACAATTCTTTGCGTTGTTGAAGCTCCTTTATTGCTTACAGTTACAAAGTAAACGCCAGCTTGCCAGCCTTCAACATTGATTTTTGTAGAACTTAAGAAACTTTGTGTATTTAAAATAATTGCTCCAGTAACTGATGTAATTGTAACGAAAGATTCCGTTTCATCTGTTAAAGAAATAGTCAAGTCAGAAGAGACTGGATTCGGATAGATGGATAAACCTTCCAAACTTAATGCATCCACAGAAACCGTAGAAAGAACGGTAATTGTTTTATTGATTTCAACTGAACCACAAGAGTTGGTGATCGTTAGCGTAACGATATAATCACCAGGAGTAGTATACGTATGAGAAATACCAGAAGGTGCATTCATAGAAGTAGTTCCATCCCCAAAGTTCCAGCTGTATGTATTTACATTCATTGGATTAATTGCTGAAAGATAAATCGTAGGATAATTCCCTTGAACGTAAATATCAGCAACCGTTGGCGCTTGAGAAACACTTACGTTAATCGAACCAATTCCAAAACAACCAATTGCATCTGTAGCATAAGCAGTATACGTACCACTTTGAGTTACAGCATGTGTTTGATTGACATTATTAGTTCCACTCCAAACATACGTACATCCTGTATTTTGAGCATCCAAAAGAAGACTTGATCCTTGACAAATAGTGGTATCAGCTCCTAAATTAATCACTGGATTGGTATTTAAAATTTCAATTGTTTCAAGGTTTTTACTACAAGTTGCAGTGGAATCTTTCGCTAACCATACTTGGTAAGTTCCAGGAGCCAATCCACTGAAAGTATTTGAAGTTTGCCAGTTTGTTGGAGTCGCTGTTGGAGACATTGTAGTACCGTATAAAACTGAACCTGAAGAAATTTCAAAATTAGAAACCGCATGTCGAAATGCATAACCACCTGTAAATGCTGAGAAATTATGTTTCCAAGAAGTTACATCTTCACTCTGGTATGAAGCTGGTAATGAAATTCCATCAAAAACAACAATTCCATCAACCGTAACTTTAACTTTTCCTGCTGCGTCAATGATTATGCTGACTGGGATATCTGTTTTGTTTATAAACAAGCCTGTATTATTACTAAATGCTAAAACTTGCGGTGAAGCTGGCCCGTATGCATTAGCAGATGTCCATCCATAAACAAGATATATACCTGCAATGTTTCCATTTTCAGTACTGTTGTCAATTGCGTCAAAACACAATCTCAATTTTGAACCTCTACCATTTTGCAATGGAGTAGCCACAGCTGTTGAAACGTCGTTTCCGAATGAGTAACTCATTCCATCTGCACCAACATTTATTGGCTGATCCATTGTTAATAAGAACGAAACATTCATTGCATTGTTTGTTCCTAAAGCGAAATTTGGAACAGTGATGATACCTTGACCATTTCTTGAAGTTGCTGAAGGTGTAATAACCATTCTATTGTCTGCGAAAACAGCGTTACCTTGCAAAGAAATTTCAGAAGAAGAAGCAACCAAAGGATTTGAATAAATAACCCCAATTTCTTGCTGACCGAAGGCATTGTTTACCGTAATTGTTCCTCCTAAATTGACACAGTTGTAATCGATAACAGTTACATCACCACCAAATCCTACAACGAATTTAAAAGGTACCGGCGCTATTGTTCCTGTACATGCAGTATTGCTTAATTGATAAAAGAAATTGTAAGTAGAATCTTGCATTGGAATGAAGTTAAAAACATCGTTTGTACTCCAAGCCTGAGCTTCAGTTACACCGTCTGCTTCTAAGAAACGAAAATTCCAAACACCTGCATTGGTATTCATTGGAAGAGATCCGCCAATAGTAGCGCTCACTGGCGAGCCAGAAGTACAGATTTCAGCAGGATTAACTACAATATCAGCAGTTACTGATGCATTCGGCGTAACTTTAGCAGTTGCCGTGTTTGTACATCCGTTTACATCCGTTCCAGTTACTGTATAAACTCTTGTAACTGTTGATGTAGAATTGACTACCGCAGCAGTAGTTGAACTTAAACTAGTAGCTGGCGACCACAAATACGTGCTCGCACCAGAAGCTGTAAACGTTGCAGCATCTCCAGGACAAATAGAAACATTTGGAAAATCCACAACCACTGTTGGTGCTGGATTTACATTGATACTAATTCCGTTGGTAGTGACACCACTAGTAGCTGGACAAGTAGCAACAACTTGAAAATCTGTTGAAGCTGCTAATCCCGTATTGGTATATGAAGATGAAGTAGCTCCAATGATATCCTCCCAGTTCGTTCCATTCAATTGTTGCCATTGATACGTAATTCCAGAAACAAATACAGTTTGACTCACACTTAAACCAAAACCGACACCTTCACAAATATCATTTCCTAAAGTAGCAACAACAGCGGTAATTGCTGGATTTCCAGAACATGCTGGAGCTAGTGTATATTCGAATTGAACTGTATTAATCGATGTAGATCTTCCAGTTGCAGAAGGTGGACTCGCTGGGTCTGGATTTGTAGTATCATTACGGTATTGAATTCCACGATTTGTAACAACATTAAAAACTTTCCATGAACTGTTTCCTGAACTATAACCCGCAGTATTTTCATCAACACCTATGACAATGTTGTCAATTCCATTCCATTGGAAAGGAGTAGTCAAGGTAACTTCCATCCAGTTTCCAGATGCTGGAAAACTTGCAGTACCACTGAAATTCGTAGTTAGTGCTGAAACTGGTATCCAGTCTGTATTGGATGTAAATTCTTCTTTTGTAGTGTTACCCATATAAACAGTCCAACCGGTGCTGCTTGCGGAAGTGGATGTTGTTAAATAAAAACGCAACTTGGTGATTGTCCCCGGAGCTGTCATACCAGAAGCATTCAAATCCGCCACTGTATATATCTGTTGCGAATAGGAGTACCCATAATTTGAAGTTATGGGGAAATTACCATTATCGGACTGATTTGTTCCAATTGTTACTGTTGACTGCGCATTTACATTCGTAAAACACGAACCCACCATTAAAAGACTTAAAGCGGAGGCAGATAATAATCTTCGCTTAAATTGCGTAATTAGATTTGATTTCATATATTGATTTTTAGTTTTTGTAAAACTAAACCAATAAGTGTTGTCTGATTCTACTTACTAGAAGACAATCTAAAGACAAGCAACAAGACAAAAATAGGACATTCAGAAACCATTCTAAACACTCAATATTAGCTTCAATAAGTCTCCTTGTTCTTCGATGCCTAACCTTTTTCGAAGTCTTAAATTGGTCTTTCTGACCGAATCAATTGAAATACCAAGTGTTCTTGCCATTTCATTGTTGGATAAATTCAATTTAATGAGTGCTGCAAGCCGTACTTCGGCATTCGTAGCTTCTGGATAATTGGTGTTGAAATACTCAAAAAAGCCAGGATTTAATTTCTCAAAAAGTCTTTTAAAGACAATCCAATCGTCTTCTGTCAACAAAACAAAAGACTGAAGTCGTTCGGAAAGTTTTGTAGTTTCTATTTGATTTTGTTGATTTTGCTGCTTTTCTTGAATATCCTCAATCTCAGAGTTTAATTCCACGATCAATTGATTTTTTTCACTTAAGTTACTTAAGATTTCGTGGACTTGATTCTCAGTATTTTTCAACTCTTCTTCTACTCGTAATTTTTGTAAAGAAAGAATTTCTCGCTCGCGCTTCTTTCTTTTAACAACTTGATAAAAAATGATACTAAAAGCAAGTACAACGGTCGATAAAAAAACAAACAGAGCGACAATGATAAAGCGATCTTTTTCTTCTTTTTGTTTCAAAACATTTATTTCAGCTTGCTTCTTTTCGTACGTCAACTGAAATTCTATGTTACTGAAATTCTCCAAATTCAGCATCTTAGAAATGGTGTCTCTGAAAGCTACGAATTTTTGAAAACTACTCAATGCTTCAGCAAATTTCCCTTGTTTTTGAAGACACAAAGATTGAATTCGAAAAAAATAAGATTTGGTCGTTAAGTTTGGACTATAATCCAAAATCTTTTTTGCGTTGATGAGTCCTTGATTTGCTTCTTCTAATTTATCCAACTGTAGCAACAACTCGACCAATAGTCCTTGGGCGTATAACGCACTTGTATAATTCTTCGTTTCCAAACTGATTTCCAAATCTTTATGGATCAATTTACGTGCATTCACTAAATCATTTTTTCGAAAATAATAATGTCCTAAATTTCCAGAAATAACACCTACCCAGTCTCTTCTTTTATTTTGCTTCGCGATCACTAACGCTTTTTCAAAATAAAATTTAGCTGAATCAGCTTGCATGCGTTCTCTATGAATCATTCCAATGGTATTGAATATATTGATTCGTGTATTATCTTCTATGTCATGTTGTTGTAAAGCTTTATACAAATACTCGCTGGACAAATCATATCTTTTAAAATAATAATACGTGAGACCTAGGTCTTCATGCAATATCGCCAAGGGAATGTTTTTTGATTTCTCAGGATATAAATCTACCAAACGCAAGGTTTTCTTGAGGTAGATAAATGCATTTTGATGAACATTGTTCTTGTGAAATAACTCACTGATCTTAAAAGTAAAGTCAATTATATCACTTTCATATTTTGGACTGAGTCTTTTCTCAGCATAAATCAAAAAATCAGAGTATTCTTGAAAAGAAGTGAAATGCTTTTCTTGTAAGCTGTCGATTGACTTTAAAATAGTGCTAATTGATTTATTTTGATCAATGACCTCATCCACAAAATCAATTCCGTCTTTATAGCTTAATTTGATTGGAAAAACTTCTGCGAAAGCAGGAATAGCTGTGAAAAAAAATAGAATAATAGCAAGCAATCTACTGTATATCAATTTATTAAATTTGTTAAAGTGAGTTTTTTATCTTATAAAAATAGAATTATGCTTCTAGAAAGTCATAGAATATTGAAATTTTAACGAACTATATTTTAAATCCATAAATTTTAACGTATCAAACTGACACTTCCCCTCTTCACATATCGATTATCTTCACTGATATGCTTGAAGTTGATAGTCCAGGTGTAAACTCCATCTTGAGCGATTTTCCCGCCATAAGTTCCATCCCAACCAACTGCGATGTCAAATGTTTCAAAAACAATTTCGCCCCATCGGTTGTAAATTACAAAGGTATAATCTGAAGGATCAAAACCAGCGCTCAACACAGGGATAAATACATTGTTTAGTTCATCTCCGTCTGGCGTAAAAGCATTTGGAACATAAAAGATTGTTTGTCCGTTAATTTGCACAACTCTTTGAGCAGTATCGGAGCATCCTTTCGTGGTGTACACAATTAATTGAGCCAAATAATTTGCAACTTCTCCTGGTGGATACAAGTGTTTTGGGTTCTCTAAACTGCTGTTTGTTCCATCTCCAAATGTCCAAGCATTGAAGTCGTTCAAAGTAGAACTGTTTGTAAATGTCACCATCGGATCATCCGCATAGGCTGGCATTGGAGAAAAACTAAAATCAGCCACTGGATTTGGAAAAACACAAATCATATCCGAAATGGAGAAGGTTTTGGTACAAAGATTTTCTGCTGTAACCGTCAATGAAATGTTGTAACAACCTGCACCTACATACATGTTTGGATTTGGATTCAATAAAGTAGACGACTTTCCATTCCCTAAATTCCAAAGGTAAGTTGAAGTTGCTGATGCAACACTGGTATTGATAAACTGAACATTTAGCGGACTACAACCTTGTAAGGTATCTGATTTAAAACTCACCACTGGATTTTCAACGATGGTGACGAGTACTTGAGCGGTATCGTTCACGCAAGGCTGTGTGGCAGGAATCACATAATTAAATCGGTAAACGCCAGCATTTAAGTTGGAAACAGTCAAAACTCCCGACCCTGTATTGAATTGATTAGAAGGATTTGCTCCTATTTCTTGCCAAACACCAACTGGTATAAGCGTCGCCGGACTGATTAAATTATTTAAATTGACCAAATCTCCAACCGAATTACAAACTTTTACGCTGCCATCTAATCCAGCGTTTGGTTGACTTTTCACGTCCACCTGAACTTTCGAAGTGTCGTTTGGACAATAAACTCCAGCAACAACGTAGCTCACTTGGTGAACTCCATTCAGTAAAGTGATGTCTAAGTTTCCATTTGGATTCAGTCCACCATTTGTGGTCGAATTAAAATCATTCCAAATACCACCTGAAGTTGTACCCGTTGATAAGAGCGTATTCAAGTTGATGTTCCCATTTGAAACACAAATACTTGTTTGCGCATCCAGTCCAGCGTTTTTAGGAGCTTCAAAATTTACTAAAATCGTATCTGATGACTGACAAAAATGTGGATTCGTAACTGTAACATGATAATTACCAGTTGTCAGCACATCTAAGGTTTGATTGTTAGAACCGTCTGACCATAAAAAGGTATTTCCAGCATTTTGCGCATCTAAAGTCAATGTTTCACCTGAACATAAATTGGTATCTAAACCAAGATTTACAACTGGAAAAGTACTGTAATTTACAACGATCGTATCGGTTGAATAACATATTGGTCGGAAGGTAATGTCGTCAATTGCGAAATCATTTCCCGCGTTGGATGTATTTTGATTTAAAATACAAATCACTGCAGTGGTGGCTGATCCAGAATTCCAAACTTGAAAAAACTGTTGCCAATTGCATCCAATTGTTGAAGTAGAAAAAACATTTCCCAAGGTAGAGCCGTTGATCGAAAATTGAAGTTGTGCTACATTAATGTCGTTCAATGCATTGGTAATCCAAGTCCCAAACTGATAATCTGTATTTGGTTGTACCGGCACTGTTTGACACCAAACATTTGTACCAGGAGTACCTGAGCCATTCACCACTAACATTTGCGTTCCGGGCGCGGGAGTGTGGTCATTGCAAAAAGAAAAATTATTATGAACAGCATTTGGAGAATTTGCGATTGCATACTCACCAGCATTCGACAATAAACCATAGGCGCCACCGCTTGCTGGCAGGTAATCTGTTGTAAAACCAGCATTCCCAGTTTCAAAGTCACCATTCACGATTTGGTTATCACCTAAAATCGTTCCTGTAACGCTGTATGTGCCAGCTGATGTAACAGTTCGTGTCGGATTGGTTGAACCATTGTTCCATAAATAAGAATCAAAAGTTCCTACCGAAGCGGCATTTAAAACAAGCGTTTGACCTGGACAAAGTGTTGTGTCAGGACCTAATTGCACCGATGGATAATTCCCTAATCCAACTGTAAAAAGTGCGTTATCAGCAGGACAAGCTCCATTAGCTGGCAAAGAATAGGTAAATGTATAAACACCTGTTGCAACATTCACCGTGTTGAAAATCAGCGTAGTTGCATTAAAAGCGCCGGAAGCTGGAACAGAAGTTTCTGCCCAAACACCTCCTGGAGTTGCAGTCGCACTCACAAATGAACCTACATTAACAGCCGGTCCAGGACCACAATAATTTGCTCCATTATCAGAACCCGCATCGTTTGGTGTACTAATGGTTACCACAAAAGATTTCTCATCAGAACAACCAGTTGCGCCACCATAAGCATAGACCGTTTGAGACGTTGTTATTTGTGAACCAACTGGCAAAATCGTTCCTCCACCATTTGCCAAGGTGTAATACTTTTCATTTCCAGATAAATTGGTTCCCGTAATTACAGGAAGTGTGTAGGGTCCACAATGATTCACAGCAGCAATTGCATTTAGTTGTGGCGTTTGCGTGAGTTGAATGTTAAAATTGGCAACTGAGTCCGAACAACCTCCAGCTCCAAGAATTGCATACGCATAATTCCCGTTTCCATTCACCGCAGGATTAAAAGTTCCCAAGTGTCCATTTTGCAGCGCCGAAGGTCCCGTCCAAACTCCAGCAGTCGTCAAAACAGGCGAATCGATTTCAGGATATAAGTCAAATACTGCAGAACCTGCACATTGTATCAAGTTGATTTGCTGTGGAGCTGGAGCGCAAGTAGAAAGTACGATGTCATCAAAACCAGCGTCATTTCCTGGACCACCAGGTATGTTGGTTACGATTTGAAACCAAATCGTGGTGGTCGTTGAATTAAAAGCCGGCATCACAACATCAGACCACGTATTCGTTAATGTTAAAGTTACCGTAGAAAGAACGATGTTATTATTATCCAAAATATTTATAGTAACGTTTGGATTTGGGGTAGAATTTGTTGCGTTGATCGCTGAAAAAGAAAATCGATAACTCTGAGAAGTACAAATCGAAGTAAAAGATTGCGAATACAACAAACCTGTCTCTCCGTTTACGATGTTCATGTACATTCCCCGATTTCCTGTACGAACGCAATTTGCAAATGAACTTAACTGAGGTGTATCGTGATACACTTTCCCTGGAATTAAATATGGAATTACAGTTGTATATTCAAAAGATTCTGTCGATTTCACAGTCCATATACATTGTGCTTTCAATTCAATAAAAGAGGACAAGAACAATGTCAAAATTAAGAGTATTCTTTTATTTGAATAAGTCATTGATTAATATTTGTTACACAATAATACGAAAAATACTTGTACAAGTATGTCTCTAATGCTTGGACAAATGCAGGACAAGCGAAAAACTTTAAAAAGGCATGAAATACACAGAAATCTAAACCTCAATCTATTGTCACCTAACAAACTCTTTTTCGCTCTCTTTTGAAGTAAATTGATCCGTTAACTATTTCTCAAATGAAGGCTGTGGTTTGCTTTTTTTAGAAAATAATCAGGTGATTTATTTTCAAATGACAGATTTGAAAATTAGCAGGAAAAAGCAACAATTTATCCACACTTGAAATAAACTACCACTTTTTACCACAAAATAATTATCGTCGCTAAATCAATAAAATCAATCATTTATTAAAAAAGACCGTAACCTTTTGAAAGGAATAGCGTAGAAAGTTATGAACATAGTTATTATTGGTGGTAAAAAGTGGAGATTTTCTCCCTATTTTTACCCATTATTACCGTTATGGCAGGTTTAGTAGGAGAATATGAAGTAAAGTTGGACGTCAAAGGACGTTTCTTGTTTCCATCGAGTTTGAGGAAGCAACTTTCTCCTGCTGCCCAAGAAAATTTTATGCTAAACAAAGGTTTTGAGGATTGTTTGACGCTTTACCCAATGAATGAATGGGAAAAACTAAGCGATAAACTTTCGAAGATGAACTTGTTTAAGCCAAAAAACAGAATGTTCTACCGATTGTTTCATCAAGGAGCAAAACAGATGTCACTAGACACTGCAGGTAGACTTTTGATTCCTGTGACACACATGGAACGAGTTGGTTTAAACAAAGACATCATGCTCATTGCCTATAACGACCGCATAGAGATTTGGGATAAAACCAAATACTTCGAATTGATCGAAGTAAACATGGCGGACTTCGCAGATTTAGCGGATGATGTAATGGGTAACTTAGGAGATGACGAATAACGAAGAAACATACCACGTACCAGTAATGCTTCAAGAATGTTTGGATGGTTTAAATATCAATCCGGACGGAATCTATGTTGACGTTACCTTCGGAGGTGGCGGACACGCCAAAGAAATTTACAAAAGACTTTCTCCAAAAGGGAAATTAATTGTATTTGACCAAGATCCAGACGCAGCAGCGAACGCTTGGGAAGCACCAAACTTTCACTTCGTTGCTTCCAACTTTTCGTATTTGAACAATCATTTGCGAATGATGCAAATTGATAAAGTAGACGGAATTCTAGCCGATTTAGGCGTTTCATCTCATCAGTTTGATGCAGGAAGTAGAGGTTTCTCAATCCGCAGCGACGATGCACTTGATATGCGCATGAACCAAAACGGAGATTTCTCTGCAGTAAACGTTGTCAACGAATACGAGGAAGAAGATTTGATTCGAATCTTTCGCAAATACGGAGAATTGAATGTTCCAGGGAAAATCGCAGGAACCATTTGCCGAGGAAGACAAAAGAAAGCAATCCAAACAACGGGCGAATTGATGGAAATCTTAAACCCAATCGCACCTAAATTTAAAGAACATAAATTCTTCGCACAGGTTTTTCAAGCAATCCGCATTGAAGTAAACAACGAAATGGATGTTTTGGAGAAATTCCTTTTACAATGTCCAGAAGTAATGGCTCCAAAAGCGCGCTTGGTGGTGATGTCTTATCATTCGCTAGAAGATCGATTGGTGAAAAACTTCATGAAGCGTGGTCACTTAGATGGAAGTATCGAGAAAGATTTCTTTGGAAATGTATTAAAACCATTAACTGAAATCAATCGAAAACCAATTGTTGCAAACGAAGAAGAAAACGAAAGAAACTCACGCGCAAGAAGCGCAAAACTAAGAATAGCAGAACGAAACAATGAGTGAATACGTGGATAAGGACCAGTTAGACGCGCAAGCTGAAGCAAACGTGAAAACGAAAGCAAAGTCTCGCAAACCGAAAGCTACAAAGCGTTCGAAACCGAATCCTTTTGTCCAAATATTAAACGGTGAATTCCTTGCGAAAGATTACATCCTCAACAATTTGAGCTACATTTTCTTCTTCATTTTCATGATGATCATGTTGGTAGCGAAAGGGTATTACGGAAAACAACTCAACAACGACATCAATTCTTCTCAAAAAACATTAGATGCAACAACTGCTGAATATGTGGAAGCAAAAGCAAAATTAGAAGAAGAAACCAGGAGAGGTTATTTGGTGGAACAATTGGGTCCAATGGGCTTGAAAGAAACGGTGAATCCTGCAAAAGTGATTCGAATCAAGAAAGATAAAAAATAATGGGAACAGAAAAAAAAGATGTGTTATGGAGAGCTTACCTGCTGTATTTTGGGTTTGTTGTGGCCATGCTTGTCATTATTTTCAAAACCATTACCATTCAATCTCAAGGTGTATCCAATGAATTTGAAACACCAGTAGAAAAAATCCCAACACGAATTGTTAAAAGAACTCCACGATTGGGAGAAGTTTTGGACGCAAACAGAACTCCGTTGGTGACCTCAGTTTCAAAGTTTGACATTTACATGGATCCAACGGTTCCATCGCAAGAGAATTTCAATAAAAACATAACGGATTTAAGTCGCGGACTTTCAAAATTATTTCCAGAAATGTCAGCACGTGAATTTGAAAATCACATCCGCCAAGGTCGCGCTCGAAAATCGCGTTACTTACTGATTAAAAAGAAAGTAACCAATGCAGAAAGACGACAAATGAGCGAATTGCCTTTGTTTAACTTGGGTAGATTCAAAGGAGGATTCATTGATTCTGACGAAACGATTATCCGCAAGAGACCTTTTGGCGACATGATGAGCAGAACAATTGGTTATTACAAAGCTGCTGAAAAAAATTCTCCTGAGTTACGCGTTGGAATTGAAGGTGCATACCGCCAATATTTGGCTGGTGAAGCTGGTGAGGAAATTGAACAACGCATTTCAACCGGTTGGAAAAAAACGGGACAGATTGTAAAAGAAGCCGTTGAAGGTGCTGATGTTGTGACTTCCATCGACAAAGAAATTCAAGAAGTAGCGCACACGGAATTACACAATCAACTGAAAATCAACAACGCAAAAAGTGGTTCGGTTGTGGTTATGGACGTGAAAACTGGCTTTATCAAAGCGATTGTCAATCTTTCCATTGCAGGTGATGGCGAATATTACGAACTCTACAACCACGCAGTAGGGACGAAAGAAGTTCCAGGTTCTACATTCAAACTAGCTTCTTTAATGGCAGCTTTGGAAGATGGGAAAATCAAAATGGAAGACACCGTTCGCGCTGCGACCAGATATACGTTTTACGGTGTAACCTTAACAGAAGCACAAGGCCATGATTATGGAAAAATTACCATCAAACAAGCTTTTGAAAAATCATCCAATGTCATTTCTAAAGTGATATTCAACGCTTACAGAGATGAACCTCAAGCTTTTGTTGACCGTTTGAAATCATTTCATCTGAACTTACCGCTTGGCTTAGACATTCAAGGTGAGCCAAAACCAACGCTTTACGAACCTGGTTCTAAAAACTGGTGGGCAGGATCTTTGGCTTGGATGTCAGTTGGATACGATGTACAGCAAACTCCTTTGCAAACCTTGGCTTTCTACAACGCTGTTGCCAACAATGGAAAATTTGTGAAACCGCAATTCGTCAAAGAAATCTTACGCGGTAACGAGGTCATTAAATCCTTTCCCCCAATCGTAATCAAAGAAAAAATTTGTTCAGACCAAACCTTGAGAATTTTACAAGATGCTTTGGAAGGTGTAATGACCGAAGGAACTGGGAGATATTTGAATTCATCTTACTTCGAAACGGCTGGAAAAACAGGAACGGCGCGTATTTTAAACGACGACATGCGCTATGGAAATAAAGGAGAAGAGCGTTATTTAGCTTCTTTCGTTGGATACTTTCCAGTAAAAAACCCAATTTACTCGTGCATTGTTTCTGTCACCGCATCTGGAGAAAATATTTACGGCGCTTCGGTATCCGGTAAAGTATTCTCAGCAATTGCAAACAAAGTATATGCAACCAGTTTAAAATATCACAAAGCAATTAATGAAGGAGAAAAAGTGATTTCTCACACGCCCATTTCTAAAAATGGAAATGCGTACGATTTAAAAAGAACCTTGAAGTTTTTAAACATTCCGTATTCGCAAAACGAAAGCAACGAATGGGTTGTAACCAAAGCGGAAACGGATAAAATTGCTTTACACCAAAGAATAATTGGAAAAAACTTAGTGCCAGACGTGAGAGGAATGTCAGCCAAAGATGCAGTTTACTTAATTGAAACTGCAGGAATGGTTGCCAAAATCAACGGTTTTGGAACGGTTAAAAATCAATCAATCACGCCAGGATCTCCCGTTTTTAATGGTGGTGTCATTGAAATAAATCTTGAGAAATGAAAAGACAACTGAAAAACATCTTAACAGGAATTCATCCGATACATGCGCAAGGCAACTTAGATGTCTCCGTGAACGAAATTGTCTTTGATTCTCGCCAAGCTAAACTGGGAAATGTGTTTGTTGCCATTGAAGGTTTCGCAAATGATGGTCACGATTACATTGCAAGCGTCATTGAAAATGGCTGTGAAATCATCGTTTCTCAAAAAATAGTTCCTGTTCTTGAACATGTAACCTTACTTGTTGTGGAAGACACTTCCGAAGCTTTGGGAATCATGGCTTCGAATTTTTACAACAACCCAAGTCAACAATTGGCGTTGGTTGGAATTACCGGTACGAATGGGAAAACAACAACTGTAACGCTTTTACATAATTTATTTACCCAATTGGGTCATAAAACAGGTTTAATTTCTACCGTTGTGAATAAAGTGGGAACACTTGAAATTCCGTCGACACATACCACACCAAATCCGGTTGAACTCAACAAATTATTGAGTGAAATGGTTGAGAATCAATGTGAATATTGCTTCATGGAAGTAAGTTCACATGCCATCGTTCAAAAAAGAATCGCAGGATTGAAATTTGAAGGCGCGGCATTCTCAAACATCACACACGATCACCTGGATTACCACAAAACATTCAAGGCATATATCGGTGCTAAAAAAGCATTTTTTGATCAATTGGACAAAGATGCATTTGCATTGACCAATGTGGATGACAAAAATGGGAATGTGATGTTGCAAAACACCAAAGCAACTAAATATAGTTACGCTTTAAAAACTCCTGCAGATTTCAAAGCAAAAGTAATCGAAAACTTATTTTCTGGATTGGTATTAAACATCGATGGAACAGAGCTTTGGTCTCGTTTGATTGGCGACTTTAATGCCTACAACCTTTTATTAGCTTACGGAATCAGTCAATTGTTACAGCAAGATAAACTGGAAGTATTAAGCGTTTTGAGCAATTTAGAATCCGTAGAAGGACGTTTTCAATACATGCGCAGCGATTCAGGAATCATTGCAATCGTAGATTACGCACATACGCCAGACGCCTTGGAGAATGTTTTGAAAACCATTGCAAACATTCGAACAAAAAATGAAACGGTTTTCACAATCACGGGTTGTGGTGGTGATCGCGACAAAGCAAAACGCCCGATTATGGCGAAAATTGCATGTGAATTGAGCGACAAAGTAATCATCACTTCCGACAATCCAAGAACTGAAAATCCTTCAACCATCATCGAGGAAATGATGGCTGGTGTGGAAGGTCAACATTTTAACAAAACCTTATCGATCGAAGATCGTGCGCAAGCAATAAAAACAGCTTGTGTGATGGCTGAAAAAGGCGACATCATTTTGATTGCTGGAAAAGGACATGAAAAATATCAAGACATCAACGGTGTGAAACACGACTTTGATGACTTGAAAACAGTTACAGAAACATTTTTAAAACTTAATAAATAACAAGATGCTATACTACCTGTTTGATTACTTAGACAAATTAGATTTCCCAGGAGCTGGAGTATTTCATTACATTTCGTTCCGTGCAGCATTGGCATTGATTTTCTCTTTGATTATCTCTGTCTTGTTTGGACAAAAGTTGATCAACCTTTTGAAACGTCAACAGATTGGTGAAACAGTTCGTGACTTAGGATTGGCTGGTCAGAATGAAAAATCCGGAACTCCAACCATGGGCGGTTTAATCATTTTAAGTGCAATTCTAATTCCTACACTTTTATTTGCAAAGCTTCATAACATTTACGTTATCACGATGTTAATCGCAACTGTTTGGTTGGGAATGATTGGTTTTATTGATGATTACATCAAAGTTTTCAAGAAAAACAAAGAAGGTTTAAAGGGAACTTCTAAGATAATTGGACAAATTGGTGTTGGTATCATCGTTGGTTGTATTCTCTATTTCAGTGACGATGTAAAGGTTCATAAACGCGTGCCAAACACACATCAACTAACACAAGATGAAACAATTGTATCGAAGTCACATTCGATTTCTGCCAAAGACAGCAATTACATCTGGATTGAAACACGTGACATGACCACCACGGTTCCGTTTATGAAAAGCAACGAGTTCAATTACAACTGGTTGATTGGCGACACCAACAAAGCATACGGTTGGTTGCTATTCATTCCGATGGTGATTTTCATTGTAATCGCTGTGTCCAACGGCGCAAACATGACCGATGGTTTGGATGGATTAGCAACAGGAACATCCGCATTTATCGGAATTGCACTTGCTGTTTTGGCCTATGTAAGTTCCAACGTTCGCTTTGCGGATTACTTGGATGTGATGTACATTCCGCATGCGGAAGAAATGGTCATTTTCATTGCAGCCTTTGTTGGGGCTTGTATCGGTTTCCTTTGGTACAACTCCTACCCTGCTCAGGTATTTATGGGCGATACAGGAAGTTTAGCTTTGGGAGGAATCATTGCAGTATTTGCCATTTCCATTAGAAAAGAATTATTAATTCCAGTTTTATGTGGTGTATTCTTGGTAGAGAATTTATCCGTCATCATGCAGGTTGGCTGGTTTAAAATCACCAAGAAACGATTTGGCGTCGGTAGAAGAATCTTCTTAATGGCGCCTTTGCACCATCATTATCAGAAAAAAGGAATTCACGAAGCAAAAATTGTTGCTCGTTTTTGGATCATTTCCATTCTGCTTGCAGTCATCACCATCGTAACCCTGAAATTGAGATAAAATGAAAGGCGAAGGAAGAAATCTAGTGGTATTGGGCGCTGGCGAAAGTGGAGTCGGTGCTGCGATCTTGGGAATTAAACAAGACTGGAATGTCTTTGTCTCCGATTTTGGAGCAATCACAGCTGAATTTCAGGAAGAGTTGAATTCTCGTCAGATTTCTTGGGAAGAGAAAAAACATACCGCTGAAAAAGTATTGGCAGCAGATTTAGTAATTAAATCACCTGGAATTCCAGACACGGTTCCGATGATTCAGCAATTGAAAAAGCAAGGAACGAAGATCATTTCTGAGATCGAATTTGCTGGATATTATAACACCGCGAAAACGATTTGCATCACCGGAAGTAACGGAAAGACAACAACAACCATGTTGACGTATCACATTTTGCAAAAGGCAGAAGTGAACGTTGGTTTGGCAGGAAATATCGGAAAAAGTTTCGCGAAGCAAGTTGCTGAAGAAAATTTTGACTGGTATGTATTGGAATTGAGTTCATTTCAGTTGGACGACATGCACGAATTCAGAGCAGACATTGCCATGATTTTGAACATCTCGCCAGATCATTTGGACCGATACGATTACAACATGCAAAACTACGTGGATTCGAAATTTAGAATCGCGCAAAATCAAACTGCAAACGATTGGTTGATCTACAACTTAGACGACGAATTGATTGTGAAAGAAATCAATACGCTTAAAAAACAAGGAATACAATTAGCGCCTTTTTCAATTCAGCACATGCTGGAAGAACCAGGAGCTTACGCAACAAAAGAACAAGTAATTATCAACATAAAAGAACCATTCATTATGTCCATCCATGATTTAGCATTAAAGGGTAAGCACAATACCCAGAACACATTAGCATCCGGTTTGGCTGCTCGAATTTTAGACATTCGCAAAGATACCGTTAGAGATAGTTTTGCAGATTTCGTAAACGTAGAACACCGTTTGGAATTTGTTGCCAAAGTTCACGGAATCGAATTCATCAACGACTCCAAAGCAACCAACATCAACTCCACGTGGTTTGCCTTAGAAAGCATGGAACATCCAACCGTTTGGATCGTAGGTGGTGTTGACAAAGGAAATGATTACACAGAGTTGATGGACTTGGTAAAAGAGAAAGTCAAAGCAATCATTTGTCTTGGAACGGATAACCGCAAAATCATCGACACTTTTACTGGCGTGGTTGAAAACATCGTAGAAGCGAGTTCTGCAATGGAAGCAGTTGCGTACGGATATCGCTTGGCTCAGAAAGACGAAACCGTTTTACTATCGCCAAGTTGCGCCAGTTTTGACTTGTTTGAAAACTACGAAGACAGAGGAAATCAATTCAAAGAGGCGGTTCGTTCTTTGTAAAATTACAACAGTTTGAAATGGAAAAAAGCAAAGTAACAATCCAAGCAGCTCAGCAATTAGAAGAGGCTCGGGCAGAAAATCTAAAACAAGTAGAATCTGCTACACTTCGTCCGCACGGTAAAATGTGGGGAATGGATGTTTTTTCTTGGTACAATCCATTAACAGATGATTTATTGACTCTTTTTCAAAGTTTTCCAGCACCGATTACATGGATTGGAGATCATTCGATCATTAAAAATGTATTTTCAACAAGTTCAGAATCATTGGACAACCTTTCGATTGTTTGTGCACACAATCACGGTAGTTTAGAACTTGAAAATGCAAGCTATTTGGATGAAACACACGGTGCAGAAAGCATCAAGCAAGCATTTGAATTTGTCAAAGCCAAAAAACAAAAAAATGGAATAATCTTTTTTACAGCATCCGGCAGTGACTGGGCAAATCAAAGAGATACATTTGAATATCATTTAAAAATCGAGCAAGCATAAGGTGAAAAAATATTTTAAATATCTAAAAGGAGATGGTGTAATTTGGGTAATATCACTCATTTTATTGGCGTTTTCTTTGGTGAGTGTTTACAGCTTTGTTCCCATTTTGGTGAAAATGGAAGGCGGAACACCGTTTAAATATTTATTCAAACATTTCATTTACGTAGGAATTGCTTTCAGCGCGATGTTCTGGGTGCATAAAAGAGATCCAGCCTACTTTTCAAAACTAGCTCGATTTTCATTCATCGTTGCACTTGGTCTATTAGTATTCACTTTGTTTTTTGGAGCCAAAGTAAACGGCGCGGGAAGATGGATTGCCATTCCGTTTGTTGGACTCACATTTCAAGCATCTGACTTTGCAAAACTCGCATTGATTCTATATCTGGCTCGATTACTTTCCAAGAAAAAAGATGTGTTGAACTCATGGAAAGAAGGCTTTTGGCCAATCATGGCGCCAATCATCATCATTTGTGGCTTGATTATCAAAGATAACTTTTCAACCGCAGCAATGGTATTTGGCATTTCACTGATTATTCTGTTTCTAGGGAAAATGCCATTTGGAAAAATTGCTTCCTTAATTGGCGGTGGAATCATGCTTTTCGCAGTGGTGATTGTTGTTCACAAAACAGTGCCAGAAATAAATATATTACCACGATACGAAACCTGGGAAAATCGAATTTTAAATCGGTTTGACATGAAAACGGTCGATCAAGATGAAATTGTAATTGTTGACAATGCACAAGCAAAAAATGCAGAATTGGGAATATACAATGGCGGTATTTTTGGAAAAGGACCTGGAAGAGGAAAAGTGAAAGAATACGTTCCGGAAGCATACGCCGATTTCTTTTATGCGAGTTATGTAGAAGAATTTGGTTTGGTTGGAGCAATTATTTTGGTGATGCTCTACCTTATTTTACTCTATCGAATGATCCGCATCGCGTTGAAATCGGATAAACTTTTTGAAACGTACACCGTGCTTGGAATCGGAATATTATTGTTGTCACAAGCAGTGGTCAACATGATGGTTTGTACAGGAATTGCTCCCGTAACAGGTCAGAACATGCCATTATTGGCAATGGGTGGATCTGCATTGATCATGGCATGTGTTGGAATTGGAATTGTGCAAAGTATTGCAGCCAAACAACAACCGGCACAAGTCGAAGAAGAAAAAGAAGAAATTGAAACAGAAAATAAATTCTCAGCATGATTAAACGGGTCATCTTATCAGGAGGAGGAACTGGGGGACATATTTTCCCAGCACTTGCCATTGCCAATGAAATCAAACGAAGAAATCCAGAAGTGGAAATTCTATTTGTAGGAGCATTGGGTAAAATGGAGATGGAAAAAATTCCTGCTGCAGGATATAAAATTGTTGGTTTACCGATAACTGGTTTTCAAAGAAAATTGACGTATTCGAACTTTGTTTTGCCCTTCAAATTGCTTAAAAGTATGTTTGAAGCATATCAAATTCTTCGCAAATTTAAACCAGAAGTGGTAGTCGGCGTTGGAGGATATGCCAGTGGACCAACTTTGAAAGCAGCAACATCTTTGGGAATACCAACTTTGGTTCAAGAACAAAATTCTTTCCCTGGGAAAACAAATAAAATATTAGCAAACAAAGTAAGTGTCATTTGCACCGCTTACGAAGGTTTGGAAAAATTCTTCCCAAAAGAAAAAATTGTATTGACTGGAAATCCAGTGCGATCCGAAGTAACTCAAATCGAAGGAAAAAGAGCGGAAGCAGAAACGCTTTTCGGATTAGATTCCAGCAAAAAGACCATTTTAGTTGTAGGTGGAAGCTTGGGTGCGAAAACATTAAACGACAGCATTTTGGCTGGAATTAGCGAGTTTCAGAAAAATGACGTTCAAGTAATCTGGCAAAGTGGTAAAAATGCCTACGTCATGATGAAAACAATTATAGAAAAAACCACGAAAGAAGGCATTTTCTTACATGAATTTATTCAAAGAATGGATTTGGCGTATGCAGCTGCGGATGTGATCATTTCGCGTGCTGGTGCAATTGCAGTTTCAGAACTGTGTTTGATAAAAAAACCAACCATCCTCGTTCCGTCTCCAAATGTAGCAGAAGATCATCAAACCAAAAATGCAATGGCTTTGGTCAATAAAAAGGCAGCAATTTTAGTCAAAGATAGCGAGGCGAGAGAAAGTTTAGTTTCAAAATCCCTGGATCTTTTGAAGAATGAGCAACAAAGTCAAGAATTAAGCATCGCAATTGCTGCATTGGCAAAACCGAACGCTTGCAGTGAAATTGTAGACGAATTAGAGAAAATCAAAAAGTAATCCGTATATTCTGGATCAATATGAAAAGTACGCTAGAAACATATAAAAACGTTTATTTTATCGGAATCGGTGGAATTGGAATGTCGGCATTGGCTCGCTATTTCAAGATGAAAAATTGGAATGTTTCCGGTTATGACAAAACGCCATCCCCTTTAACAGACGAACTGGTCAAAGAAGGAATTGACGTTCACTTTGAAGATTTAGGAAACAACATTCCAACTCCATTCTCGAATGCAGCTGACACTTTGGTGGTTTACACGCCTGCAATTCCAGCAAGTTTGGGTGAGTACACGTACTTTCAAAACAACAATTTCAAGGTGTTGAAAAGAGCAGCTGTGTTGGGAATGATCACGCGCGCTTCTAAAGGATTAGGAGTTGCTGGAACACACGGAAAAACAACTACAAGTACATTATTAGCTCATATATTAAATGAATCTCATTTAAAATGTAATGCTTTTTTAGGTGGAATATCCAGTAACTTCAACACGAATTTTGTCGCTTCAACAACATCCGAATTTACAGTCATTGAAGCAGATGAATTTGACCGTTCATTCTTACAACTAAATCCATTTGCATCCATCATCACTTCGACCGATGCGGATCATTTGGATATTTATGGCAATGCTGAAACATTCCTGAAAGGATTTCAAGACTATGCAAATCAAATCAATCCCGAAGGATTTTTAATTCTTCGCAAAGGATTAGAAATTCAATCACCTGCAACGATTCAAACATACGCGATTGATGAAGATGCCGATTTTAAAGGTCAAAATTTACGAACAAAAGATGGTCATTTCTACATGGACATGGTCACTGAAACAAGCAAGTGGAATGACATCGAATTGGGATTACCAGGAATTCACAATGCTGAAAATGCCTTGGGATGCATCGCTTTGTGCTTGAACTTAGGACTATCAGAAGAAGAAATTCGTCACGGTTTAGCAAGTTTTAAAGGTGTTAAGCGAAGGTTTGAATTTCACATTCGTACAAAAGAATTGATTTACATCGATGATTATGCACATCATCCAACAGAAATAAAAGCGTTGGTTTCATCCGTTCGCTTGTTGTATCCGGGACAAAAAATCACAGGAATATTTCAACCGCATTTGTATAGTCGAACCAAAGACTTTATGCAAAATTTCGCCAACGAATTATCTCAGGTTGATGAATTGATTTTGATGCCAATTTATCCAGCAAGAGAAGAACCGATGGAAGGAATTACCAGCGATGCTTTGTTAGCAATGTGTTCCATCAAAGATAAAAAAGTATGGAATTCTGAGGAAGTTATTGAACATTTAAAGAATCAAGAAGCAGGAGTTTTCCTGAGTATTGGCGCAGGAGACATTGACAGAATTGTTCCAAAAATAAAAAGCACTTTAAGCAAGAACTTAAAATAGAGCGATAAAAAAATGAAAAAATGGATTAAAATAGCACTTTGGACTCTTTTCATAGCAGGAGTTTTCGTGAGCATGAGCTTAACGAAAACGGAGCAAAACGAATACGTGATGGAGAAACCAGAGATTCTAATCGAGGCCAGCGATGAAAATGCTTTTCTTACAAAAGACGAGCTATACACCCGCTTGGTTCGAGAAGGCTTGCTATATCCTGGACAGAAATTCAAAGATCTTAATTTAAGACAGATAGAAAACAACATTTCAAAAATGTCTGAAGTTCAAGCCACTAAGGCTTATGCTAAAATTGGTGGAAGTTGGAATATTGATGTAAAAATCAGAAAACCAATTGCTCGTATTTATAATCAATTTGGTGAAAATTACTACTTGGATGAACTCGGTTTTGTGATGGTTCCCTCCTATCTTTATACCGCACGGGTTGTGATTGTTACAGGAAATATTCCAGACAGAAAAAACAGTCCTTCCGTTTCCGAAATTATCAACAATGATACCTTGAAAACTATTCGAAATTTAGATGAAATCTATCGAATTTCGAAGTACGTTTGTAATGATCCATTCTTGAATTCGCAAATAGGCCAAATTCACTTGTTAAAAAACGGTGATTTTGTTCTGATTCCGCAAGTTGGTGGGCAAACGATTGTTTTTGGATCGGCTAAAACAGATGAGGAAGTTGAAGATAAATTCAAAAAACTAATCATCTTTTATCAGCAAGGTCTTCCCTTCGAAGGTTGGGAGAAATATGAGGAAATCAATTTGAAATACAAAAAACAAATTGTTTGCAAGAAAAAATGAATAGAAAGATAAAAACCATTGTTTTAATCTCAGAAAATAAAGATTTATGTCAAAAGCAGTAGTAGTAGGTTTAGATATAGGAACCACCAAAATAGCTTGTTTCGTAGGAATACGAAATGAACACGGGAAGATTGAAATTCTATCCATGGGCAGCAGCGATTCTTTAGGGGTATCAAGAGGAATGGTTTCGAACATAGAAAAAACTGTTAACTCAATCAAAACTGCTGTTGAGGAAACTCAAAAAAATGTGGAAGGTGTTTTGAAAATTAACAAAGTAAACGTTGGTATTGCTGGTCAGCACATCAAAAGTTTACAACACCGTGGAATGTACACTCGAAACCACATTGAAGATGAAATTTCTCAAAAAGACATTGATGCGTTGATTGACGACATGTATCGTTTGGCAATGCAACCAGGTGAGGAAATTATTCACGTGCTTCCGCAAGAATACATCGTGGATGACGAACAAGGAATTAAAGATCCAATTGGAATGTCTGGTGTTCGTTTGGAAGCAAACTTTCACATCATTACAGGACATGTTGCAGCAGCGAAAAACATTAACAAATGTGTCGACCGTGCAGGATTAGAAGTAAATGAAACGATTTTAGAACCATTGGCATCTGCAGAAGCTGTTTTATCATACGATGAAAAAGAAGCTGGAATTGTTTTGGTTGATATAGGTGGTGGTACAACAGACATGGCTATTTTCCACGAAGGAATTATCCGTCATACTGCAGTTATTCCATTTGGTGGTAACGTGATTACAGACGACATCAAAGAAGGTTGCACGATCATGCGTCCGCAAGCTGAGAAACTAAAAGTGCGTTTTGGTTCTGCCTTGGCAAGTGAAAGTCAAGAAACTGAAATCGTTTGTATTCCAGGTTTGAGAGGCCGCGATGCAAAAGAAATCTCTATTCGCAACTTGGCAAACATCATCCAAGCGCGAATGGAAGAAATCATCGAACACGTTTATTATGAAATTCGCAACTCCGGTTATGAAAAGAAATTGATAGGCGGAATCGTTTTGACAGGTGGTGGAGCACAATTGAAACACATTACTCAATTGTGTGAATACATCACTGGAATGGATACTCGAATTGAATATCCAACAGAACATTTAGGAAGCACCAATACCATTGAAGAGCTAAAAAGCCCGATGTATTCAACCGGGATTGGCCTTGTTTTAAAAGGCTTTGAAGCACTTGAAAAGAATGAAAAACCACATCAAGAAATCATTGAATCGAAAGAAGAAACGAAAGTTGATAAAGTGAAAGGACATTCTGAAAAAACAAAAGGGAGATTCTTTGAATCCATCCTTGCGAAAAGTAAAAACTGGTTCGCAGAAGAAGAATAAGTTAGAGAGAAAATAGAAAAAATTAATTAAAAGCAAGCAAAATGGAATTCGATTTACCAAAAGATTTATCTTCAATTATCAAAGTAATTGGAGTTGGTGGTGGCGGAAGCAATGCAGTAAACCACATGTACAACCAAGGTATCCAAGGGGTAGACTTTATTGTGTGCAACACAGATCGTCAGGCACTTGACATCTCTCCTGTTCCAATTAAAATCCAATTGGGTTTCAGTTTGACAGAAGGACGAGGTGCAGGAGCGATTCCAGAAATTGGTAAAAATGCTGCAATTGAAAATATAAACGAAATTCAAGACATTCTTGGAAACGGAACTAAAATGGTTTTCGTAACTGCAGGAATGGGTGGTGGAACCGGTACAGGTGCTGCTCCTGTAATTGCTCAAGTTGCAAAAGAAATGGGAATTCTAACGGTTGGAATTGTAACCATTCCTTTTGGTTTTGAAGGTCGAAAAAGACGCCAACAAGCTGAATTAGGTTTGGAGGAAATGAGAAGTCACGTAGACACCTTGTTGATTATCAACAACGAACGCTTACGTGAAATCACAGGAAACTTGACCATTGGAAATGCATTCTCTCAAGCAGACAACGTACTGACGATCGCTGCAAAAGGAATTGCTGACGTGATTTCAGTAACTGGATCCATGAACGTCGATTTCAACGATGTGAACACGGTAATGAAAAATTCTGGTGTTGCAATTATGGGATCTGCTTCATCAGAAGGCGAAGACAGAGCAATCCACTGTATCCAAGAAGCAATGCAATCGCCATTGTTGAACGACAACAACATCGAAGGTGCAAACTACGTATTGTTGAACATTACCTACGGTGACAAAGAAGTAACCATGGATGAAATTTCAACCATCACGGACTACATCCAAGACGAAGCAGGTTCTACAGCAGACGTAATTTGGGGTCACGGTTACGATCCAACTTTGGGTGACAAATTAAGCGTTACTTTGATCGCTACTGGATTCAAATCTTCACCAACAACAGGTTTTGAAAAAGCACCTGAAAAAGTGAAAATTGAATTAGACGGTGAAAACAGAAATGAAATCAAAGCGCCGATGCAATCTCCAATGCAATCCACTGCGCAAGCGGTAAGACCAGAGATTGTACAAGAGGTTGCTCCTGAACCATATTTGAAACCAACTGAATTTGTAGTTCCTGAAGCGAAAGTAGAACTTACTGCACCTAGCAATACGTTTTCAAATGAAGTAACTCCAAAAGCAGAGCAAACTGAATTGAGCTGGGACATTAAAGCGAGCGTTCAAGAAACTGAGCAGAAAATCACCAGACACGTTTTGGATGACGAAAGCGAACCAAAATTTGAAATCAGAGAAGTTGCACCAAGGCCAGCAAATAGCGCAGAGGAACAACAACGTTTGGCGCAAGAGCGTTTGGAAAGAATTCAACAATACACGCAAAAATTACGTAAAACAGACGGAATTAGCAATTTAGAATCTGAACCAGCTTACGTTCGTAGAAACATTCAAATGGATGAATCTACACCAAGCAACGAGTCACAAGTTTCTAGATTTTCTTTATCCAGTGATGGTAATTCAGCAACACTAAGAAGTAACAATTCATTTTTACACGATAACGTAGATTGATTATGACATTTACAGAAAGAATCAATGCCGATATTAAAACAGCGATGCTTGCCCGTGAAAAAGGCAAATTAGAAGCGCTGAGAGATATTAAATCCAAGTTAATGTTAGAAGCAACTTCTGGAGCTGGTGAAGTAACAGAAGAAACTGCGATGAAAATTGTAATGAAATTACACAAGCAACGCATGGAAACCTATGCTTTATACATCGAACAAAATAGAGAGGACTTGGCAAAAGATGAAATCTTTCAAGCCGAAATAATTGAACAATACCTTCCAAAAATGATGAGCGAAGAAGAAATCCGTACGGAAGTTCTTCAAGCAATTCAAGATACTGGAGCCGCAAGTCCAAAAGACATGGGGAAAGTAATGGGAGTTCTTACACCGAAATTAGCAGGAAAAGCAGACGGGAAGATGATCTCTTCTTTGGTCAAAGAAGCTTTGAGTTAATAAATTGCAAAAATATAAATGAGGGAATGTAATTCAGTTTGCATTCCCTTTTTTATTTTACAAATAATTGATTGAACGGTTGTCCTTTTTATAGCAGGGACGCAATGCATTGCGTCCCTGCTATAAAAAGATAAATACACCGATCTCAAATCGAATCCGTCATTTTCAACAATTTGAACCAAAAAAAGCGCCAGTTATTCAACCAGCGCTTTTCAATTTATTGTTTTGGATGTTACTTATTTTACTGCTACTGCATCTAAAATAGCTTCTACTAAACTTTCATTTACATTGCCGTATTTGGCGTCATAGTCTTCGGAAGCTAATTTGATGACCTCAAATGCTTCTTCTTTGCCGTAAACGTGCGTTACTTCAACGTTTTTCGCTCCGCCATCCAAATCTTTGTATGTCAAGAAAAAGTGACGAACGCGGTCGATAACCATTTTAGGCATTTCTGAAATGTCGTTGAAGTGCCCATAAGCTTGATCGTTTTTCAAAACTGCAATGATTTTGTCATCCGCTTCGCCACCGTCAATCATTCTCAAACCACCAATTACTTTTGCTTCGCAAAGGATGTTGTTGTGCAAGAAACCTCTTTCGCTCAATACGCAGATGTCCAAAGGATCATTGTCGCCAACGATGTTTGTTCTGTTTGTTTTCTCATTTGCAAAAGCAGCAACACGATCATCACACAAGGTTTTTGGAACGAATCCGTACAAACAAGGCATGTTGTTTGACAGCTTTTGTGGTCTATCAACCATCGGTAAACCAGACGCTTTGTCGATTTCGTATTTGATGGTATCTGCAGGAATAATTTCAATGTATGCGTTAACAAACTGAGGGGAATTTTCTCCCACTTCAACACCATGCCATGGATGAGAAACAAAACGCTTGCTCATCAGGTCCACTATTTTTTTAACTTCTTCTTTCATTTCTATGGAATGCTATATAAAACAAAAAGAAAAAACAAGTAGCTCATTTTTTCTTTTATAATCGCACAAAGATACGTATTTCGAGTAAATTACAAAACTTTATAAAAACAGTTGGCTTGGTTGTGTTATCAGATTATCGAAGTTGAAGATGCGCAGAATGTTAAGGATTAGAATAGCTTACTATTTCAGAGTTTAAATCTGGAAGTGTTGAGTTAGCATATTTCGCGCCTTCAGCGCTTTACGCTTTGCGATGGTTAGTTCGATGGGCTTCACCCATCGTTACTAGACCTTACCCTTTCAGGGCAAAAGTAGCCTATTTGAAAAAGAATTTTAGAGAACAGTTAAAACTTAAAAGACAGATTCATTGAACTTTACGCTTTGAGATGTTTCTCCGAAGGGCTTCACCCATCATTACTAGATGTTAACCTTTCAGGGCAAAAGCAGCCTATTTGAAAAAGAATTTTAGAGAACAGTTGTAATTTAAAAGACTGGTTCATTGAGAAATTATAAGTATCGTTTTTAGAAGCGAGCAAAGCTCTGAAAGAGCGAGATCTATCAACATAGGGTGAAGCCGGGAGTGTTCAATGAACTGTGTCAACCAGCTATTTAATTCTATCACCAAAGTAGTGATTTAAATCATTTCTAATAGCAGCCCAAGCAAATATTTGTCCATCCCATTTTGTATGAGCATTCTGTATT
>JAQVCM010000011.1 GCA_028689775.1 Crocinitomicaceae bacterium | reverse complement strand
TGAGTTTGATTAAAATGCTTCAAAAACATAACGGAGCAATTTTAGCCGATGCAGTGGGTTTGGGTAAAACTTGGACTGCTTTGGCAGTAATGAAATTCTATCAGTTACAAGGACGTGAAGTGATTTTAATTTGCCCAAAGAAACTGCAATACAACTGGCGAATTTACCAGAAGAATCAAAACTCTAAATTTGAGAAAGACCAGTTTGAATATTTCTTGAGATTTCATACTGACCTTACAGACGATTTGATGGAGAAATACCACGACCGAGCAGACAAAATGTTTTTGAATGAAAAGCCCAAATTGTTTGTGATTGACGAAAGCCACAATTTGCGAAACGATAAATCCAAACGCTACAAATTTTTGGTTGACCAGATTCTTTCACAAAACGAAGATGTGAAAGTATTGATGCTTTCCGCAACGCCAATCAATAATTCGTTCATGGATATTCGGAATCAATTCAAACTAATTGTTAGCGGCAATGCAAAAGGTTTTGAAGAATCATTAGACATTAAAAACATTGATTACACATTTAGAGCAGCACAAAAGGCATTCAACGAATGGACACAAGAACCTGACCCAAAAATTGGTGAATTCATTAAGAAGTTACCGCCTAATTTTTTCAAACTGACTGATTCTTTAACAGTTGCACGAACCCGCAAAATGATTGAAGGACATCAGGACGGTTTGGAGTTTCCGAAAAAATCAAAGCCCGAAAACATTTTCGTCACACCCAAACAAATCGGAAACTTTGAAAGCTTTGAAGAACTCTTCGACCATTTTCCGCCAATGCTTTCGGGTTATCAACCTTCATTTTACATTGACGAATTTGAAGATGCCGACATTTTACACGATGAAAAACAGCGTGACCATTTCTTGGTGAAGATGATGTATATCTTGTTGGTGAAACGACTGGAATCTTCTTGGTTTTCTTTTCAATCAACCACAGAAAAAATTTTAGCTCATCATCAAAATGCACTCGATAGAATAAAGCAATATCAGGAAACTAAGAAGGAAACAGGTTGGAATGAAGCCCAACCTTCCCTCTTTGATGATGATGATATTTTAGCTCAAATAGAAGATTTCACCTTAGGCAAGAAACGTAAAACCCGATTGGTGGACATTGACCGTTCGGGCAATATTGAGAACTACAAGAAGGATTTAAAAGCAGATATTGAAGCATTGCAATTATTGCAATCGAACTTAATTCAGTTTGAAAGGAAAATTGCGAAAGAGATTAAGAAGCCACGCAACCACAGCAGCGAAGATGATAAACTGGAAACACTGATAAACCGAATTATAAAGAAAAGACAGTCAGGTGATAATAATGGTAATCCAAAAGTTTTAATCTTTACCGTTTACAAAGACACCGCTTTTTATCTCTTTGACCAACTGAAATCAAGAGGTTTTGATAAAGTGGCTGCTGTAAGTGGCGATACTTCGACCGTTTGGAATGAAGAAGGAGAAACCAAAAAGTATGAACCTATTTTGGAACGCTTTGCTCCTTTCACCAAATTATACAGAGAAAAGGAATGGCAATTTGAACCATCAAGCAAAGAACTTTCTTTAAACCAACAGTTTGACGAATGGCAACATTGGATTGCAGAGAACGACAAACGGACTTATGAAAAACTGCAAAGCCCGATTGATATTCTGATAGCAACGGATGCTTTGAGTGAGGGACAAAACTTGCAAGATTGTGATTTGGTAATTAACTATGATATTCACTGGAATCCTGTTCGTGTTATTCAACGAATGGGTCGTATTGACCGTTTGGGTTCGCCAAACACAAAAATATTTGGCATTAATTTCTGGCCATCCAACAACATCAATTCTTATTTGAATTTACAAGGCAGAATTGAACAAAGAATGGCTGCAATGAAATTGGCAGGTTCGGAAGTTCATTTAGATTTCTCCGACACATTCAAAGAAATGGCAGAAGATGAAAATCTGGAGCAGAAACAAAAAGCAAGGATGTTGGAGCAAATGCAATCTTCTTGGGATGAAATTGACACCGAAAAATCATTAGGCTTTGATGACTTGTCTTTAGAAACCTTCCGTCAGGAATTGCTAGAAGAACTGCGAAAGAACGAGCAGTTTTATAAATCGCTTCCAAACGGCATTTACACAGGGTTTAAAGCCATTCAGGAAGTTTGCCCACAAGAAGGAATGATTGCCTTGTTGGGCTATCCAAGCAAACCTGCCAAAGCCAATAATTTTGAATACAAGGGTTACGAACTCATTTACATTGACCATTCGGGCAAATCGGTATTCTTAAACCAAAAAGAAGTATTGGACGCTTTGGCAAAACACAAAGAAGAAGTTCGTTTTGTGCCAAAAGCCATTGACCAAGGCGAACCAAAATCTATCGAACATTTATCGGCTGCATTAAGCACTTGGTTAAAAAGTCAGGCAACGGAAGAAGAAGTGCAGGAAGATGGCACAGTAAAACAAAAAATGGGAAAAGCTTCACTCGATATGTTGAACAAACTGAAATCAGGAAGTAAAACCACCATTCAAAAATTAAAAAATGAAGGATCTGCTTCGCAGAAATTCAATAAAGACAATTTCGATTTAATCACTTGGTTTATCATAAGTAAATAATGAATTCAATTTCAAAATTCCATAGCGAATCTTTCATAAATGCTTTAAAAGCGTTTTTTGAAGAACTCAAAGTGCCAGTTGATTATTTGGCTGACGAACCTGCATCAGCAGTTGATGTATTGGGCGAACGATTCAAAGCTACCAACGAAGCACATAAACTCATTGAAGATGTATTTGCTTTGGGTATGGTGAACGATGCCATTTTTGAAGGCACTGAAACATTCAAAAATTTAGCACAAGTAAAAAAACTAAAAGCCGATTATGACGGCTTGTTGCTTTTTGGCGTAACACTGAAAAACAGAAAAGACGGCTTACCTATTACAAGAAGCCATTTAGCTGAAATTACAAGAGCATTTAACCGCACTTTCCCTTACACACCAGTAACCATCATTTTTAAATATGGCAACCTGATTTCGTTTGCCAACAGTGAACGCATTAAATACAAACAGGAATGGCGGGAAGGTGAAAAAGTTGGCAAGGTCTCTTTACTGAAAGACATTGACACCAATCAACCACACAGAGGACATATAGCCATTCTCAAACAATTGGTGATTCCAACCACAGGAAGCAAAGCCGTTAAGAGTTTCACGCAGTTGTATTACTACTGGCAATCGGTATTCTCCATTTCAGTTCTCAACAAGAATTTTTATGAAGACATTATTGCTTGGTTCAATAAAGCAGTAAAAGACATTAAAATTCCTGATCAAAATTCAGGTTCTGAAAAACACAAAGATTTTACCGTTCGTCTGATTGCCAGATTGATTTTTATTTGGTTTTTGAAAGAACTCAAAGTGGTGAAAGATGGTTTATTGTTGCCTGAGTTTGAAAATGGAGAAGAAAACGACCTGATAAAACCCAAAAGCAAAGGCACAGCTTATTATAAATTCATTCTGCAAAACCTTTTCTTTAACGCACTGAACAGCGAAAAGAAAGACCGTGATAAAAAAGTATTTGATGTTTATGCTGCAAATTTTTCTGATGAAAAAGCTATCAAAGATGCTATTTTCTTTTCACCTTACCTGAATGGAGGTTTGTTCGACATTCATCCAAACGACTGGTGCGATTTGGGGAAAGTGAATAATGCCTTTGCTGTTCCCGACACCTTGTTTTTAGACAGAGAAAAAGGACTGAACAGCATTCTTGCCCGATACAAATTCACCATTGCAGAGAACACACCACTTGAAGAAGAAATTGCCGTTGACCCTGAAATGTTGGGTAGAATTTTTGAAAACTTGTTGGCAGAACAAAGCGATGATACCAAAGAAGCAGCCCGTAAAAATGCGGGTGCCTTCTATACGCCCCGTCCTGTGGTTTCTTATATGTGTCGAAGCACTTTATTGAAACATCTCGATACTGAAATAAAACCCGAAAACAGCAAAACCATCATTCACAAACTTTTGGAAACAACCGTGCTTGACCCTGCTTGTGGTTCGGGAGCTTTCCCAATGGGTATGTTGGAAGAAATGATGCAAGTGCTAACTACCGTTGACCCCGAAGGCAAAGTGTGGGTGGCTGAAATGATGAAGTCAAAAGACGAGCAATTCAGAGAGCATATTTCTGAAATGTTTGCTGATGGGCAAATTCGCTATGTGAAAAAATTGGGCTTATTGCGGAGTTGTTTGTTTGGTGTGGACTTGTTGGAATATGCGATTGAAATAACCAAACTACGTTGCTGGCTTTCGTTGATTGTGGAGCAAAGGGTTGATTTCTCAAAAGAGAATTACAACCTGAAACCACTGCCCAACCTTGAATTTAAGTTTTACAAGAAAAACTCATTGTTCCGTTTTTACAAAGACCAAAATCTGAATAATTTGATTGACCAAATTGACAATGAGAAATTGTTGAAAGAATTAGTCAATCTCGAAAATCAGTACTTCATTACCAAAAGCGACCGACACGGAACCAAAGAAGAAATAAAAGAGAAGATTGTAAAATTACTCGAACGAGTTGTTGACAGCCAAAGCGACAATATTACCAAACAATTAAATTCTGTTCGTTCGGGTATCAATCATTTGGTTTCAAACCGAGCAGCCGAAAAAGAAATTGCCAAACTCCGCAAAAAAGAAAAGGCATTGGCTGAAGAATTGGGCAATTTGGCAATCTTTAAAAACACCATTAAAGATTATTTCATTGAAAGAGTTGTTTTCCCTGGAATATTTAACAAGGAAAGCAAAAACCCGGGCTTTGATATTGTTATTGGCAATCCGCCTTATGTAAATACCAAACTCATCAGCAGTATGGGTATTAGCAAAAAGTTAGAAGAAGAATACGGCTTTTGCGATGACCTTTACAATCACTTTACTTTCCGAGGGCTTGAATTACTGAAATCAGGCGGTTTGTTGAGTTACATTACTTCCGACACTTTCCTGACTTTGCAAACCAAAAAGAATATGCGAATGCATTTCTTAGGCATTGCCAAAACAAATCAATCAGAGGAAGGTCTATTTGTAAACGAGGAAAAAATATTGCCTGTATGCCGAGTTACCGAAATTATCAATACTCCTAAAGCATTTTCCGCATTGGTGGACACTGCCATTTTCACGGTTAAGAAGGAAAGAGCCATTGATAAACCTGAGACAGTTTACATTGACATTAGAAAACCAAATGCTGAATCCTTCAATATTACAGAAGAAGAATGGAAACAGATTCGGACATCAAAAGAAAATCTTTCTAGTTGGGAACGTATTTTAGATAGAACATTCAGTGCATTAGGACACGACACACCAAAATGGAAACATTCTCATACTTGCGATGGCGACAAAGTATTCAAAGACGAAAATTCAACTTTACTCAAATTCAAAGTTTCATTTGAACCATACCGTAAAGCCATCAATTACGCAATTTTCTCACCAACAGAATACAACTGTCAGATTTTGGAAAAAATAGTAAAACCTGCCCGACCTGTTTTTGACACTTGGTGGAGTAAGATTGAAACATCAAGAGAAATTGAAAGAAATAGAGGAGAGCTTCAGAAAAATGTTAAGAATTTAAAGCAGGGTAATTTAACATTGATTGGTTTGCTAACAGATGGAGGAGCTGGTATGTCAACTGCCGATAATGGTAAGTTTATTGGCATATCTGAGAATCATTATTTAGCTGATAAAATTCCTTTACGCCGAGCTGAAAAACTACTCAAAGCAATAGATAAACATCCCAAGATTAGAAACGAGTTTAAAATACTTAGGAACATATCTGATTTAGATACTTGCAAAGAAGTTTTAGATGCCTTAAGTGAAAAAGAAATTAGAATATTATTTGACGACATCAAATCATCTTTTGGTGCATTAGTTTTTGGGAAAGGGTTTATTTATCGAATTATTTCAAATGATGAAATTGCCAATGTTGATGAATTAACCGATGACGAAAAAAATAATGGAATAAAAACAAAAAAAGAAATTTATGTGCCATACGATAAAGGCGATAAAGAAGGTAATCGCTGGTTTATGGAAACATATAATTTCATTTTGTGGAACAGAGAAACTGTAAAGTGGCTATATGAAAATTCTGGCAAAGGCAAAGGAAATCCAGTAATAAGAAACCCACAGTTCTTCTTCCGAGAAGGATTCTGTTATACAAATGTTTTAAACCCAAATAGTTCATACTTTAAGGCAAGATTGAAAGGAAAAACTGTCAATGACGATGGGTCGAGAGCTTTGTTTGACCAGACATTTCTTGGCGATAAATATTTTGTCCTTACATTGAATAGCTATTTACATTTCAAATTGTTAAGGGAGTTCTTCAATACAAGTGTAAATATCCCTGTTAATGACATAAAAAAATTACCAGTTATTATTCCTTCAGAGAAAGAACTGAAAGCATTCAACAAAAAGTTTGATGAATGTTTGGCAATCAAGAAAGAATATTTTGCAGGAGAAATAGACCGAGCAGAAATGAACGCCCAACTCCGCCCCATAGAAGCCGAAATAGACGAAATGGTAAACCTCCTTTACGGCATAGAAGCCAAAGAAGAAATTGTATTGGATGAATTGGAAGAGGAAGTTTTGGTGGATAATGAGAGTGAGGAGGATGAAGATTAATAATCGAAAGTATGCTTAAAGTCATTGAAATAGAAAACATAAAAGGCATAGGCCACAAGAGGTTTACATTGGATATTTGGCCAAATAAACCAAGTCTTTTAGTTGCTCCAAACGGTTTTGGTAAAAGTTCGTTTGCTGTGGCTTTCAATGAAATGAATAGCAGGCGAATTAACTTAACAGAAGAAAACTACCATCAGGAGAATCCAGCGTTACCACCAAGAATTTATATCGAATACGAAAGACCTGATTCATCTATTGCTACACTTGAAGCCACTGCAACAACAAACACAATAAGTTCTGAACTAGATTTTTTTGTCATCAACAATCCAACAAAGCCCAAAGGAGTTGGGAGTCAATTCGGCAGAGCAAGTGCAAGGCTTGAAATCAAAGATGTAGTTTTGGTTGACCGAATACCTAATAATGTTTCTTTTGGTAATCAATTCAGGGCATCACAAGGAAGATTTGGTCAAAATTCACGGGTATTACCCAATCGTAATGCTGCACTAAATAATTTAAAGCTGGTTGAAAAATTAAGTCAGAATTACCAAGCATTAGAAAGGGCTAATGGTCAAAGAATTCAACTTCGAATCAATGCTATTATTGACGAAATAAATCAACAGGCGGGCACAGCAGATGTTTTAACAGATTGGATAACGGCAAACAGATTAAATGACTTAAAACAAATAGATTATTTAAATACAATTGGTAATCTCATACACGAATTTGATGTTGGGTATAATTCGGAATCCAAAGCCTATTTGGTGGCAATTCAGTTAATATGGTTATACAACAATAACCCTAACAATTTCAAGGCAGCTTGTGCCTATAGCAATTACCAATTAGACAAACAGCGATTTGAACATACTCTCTCAACTTTTAATTGCACTTGGAAAGGAATTAGAGCCAGTCAGACAGGTGGACAATTAGTTGTGAAATTTCCAGAAGCTATTCATATATCAAATGGTCAAAGAGATATTTTGACTTTCATTTCAATGTTATTCAGAGCAAGACAGCATTTAAAAAAAGATGCCAACATTCTGATAATTGATGAAGTGTTCGACTACCTTGATGATGCAAACCTGACCGCAGCACAATATTACATTACTACTTTCATAAAAGATTTCAATGATGAAGGGAAGCGACTTTACCCAATCATTCTGACACATTTAAACCCAAACTATTTTAAGAATTTTGCTTTTAGCAAACAAAAAGTTTACTACCTCGAAAAATCAAATATTCAAGTCAATCAAAGCATCGTTAGACTGCTCAGAAATAGAGAACATATTTCAATTAAAGATGATGTTTCAAAACACCTACTTCATTTTTACCCAACACACATAAACAAACGAGCTGAGTTTAATGGACTTGGTTTAAGAGAGCTTTGGGGCGAGTCTGATAACTTTTATCAGTTTCTGTTTAGCGAAATAGATAATTACTTGAATGACCGACAATTTTGTCCTTTTGCAGTATGTGGTGGAGTAAGAGTGAAAATTGAAGAAATAGCATATAATAGATTACAAAATCCAGTTGCTCAAACCACATTTTTGACAACTAAAAAAACAAGACCAAAATTAGAAAAAGCAGAAGAAATGGGAGTTATTTCACCCGAATCACATTATCTGCTTGGAATAATTTACAATGAAGGAATGCACTGGAAAGACAACTTAGACAATGTATCACCAATTGCATCTAAACTTGAGAACCTTACAATAAAGAAATTGATTAGAGATGTATTTACATAATGCCCAACCCTATTTGCAAGCACATTGCCAAAGCCGCACAAGCCCAAGCACAGACCAAAGCTTTGTCAAAGAGCTTGCAAAGCCACCGCAAGAAAAAAATTGTTTTTAAAAAATTTCCCGACCCTTCAAAAAAATTAAAAACGCAACGCACAGCCGACACTCAATGAAACGGAAACTCAATACTGACAATGGTTAGCAAGGACAGACGACAGAGCACCAGCCGCAAAACGTTAGTGGCAACCTTAGAAGACGAAATTGCAAACGAAAGAAATGACAAAAATTAAAATTAAAAAGGTAACGTTTGACGACATTGACCAATTACAGAAAATTGGCAGACAAACTTTTTATGAAACTTTTTCGACAGGAAATACCGAAGAAAATATGACGAAATATTTAAACGAAGGTTTTTCTATCGACAAATTGACAACTGAACTTAACGACAAGAACGCAGAGTTTTATTTTGCGACACATAACGACAATGTAATTGGTTACCTAAAACTAAATTTTGGACAATCACAAACTGAACTTCAAGACGACAAAGGACTTGAAATTGAAAGAATTTATGTTTTGAAAGACTTCCACGGAAAGAGTGTTGGACAAATTCTGTATAACAAAGCAATTGAAGTCGCAAAACAGAAAAATTCTGACTTTGTTTGGTTAGGCGTTTGGGAAGAAAATCCAAGAGCTATAAACTTTTATAAGAAAAACGGTTTCGTAGAGTTTGACAAACATATTTTCAAATTGGGCAATGACGAGCAGACCGACATAATGATGAAACTAAAACTGAACAATTAATGCGAACAAAAGAAAGGCAGCGAATTTAATTCACTTGGCAAGGTGAAAACCAAGTGATAATACGTACAAGGAAGTAAATCAGCTTCTCTTTTTTGTATCCATTCAGGAGAAATCGAAGTCCATAAACCGTATGCTTAAAGTACGATTGCGAAGGTGTTTTACTGCGTTTTTGCAGTTCAAAAAGATATTCTTGCACTTGTTCAGCATCCAAATCAGTTGGCAAACACTGAAAGTGCAAAGCCATTGTTGCAACATGGCGACTGTAATTCTCAAACGTTTTCTTACTACGGCCCAAAACAGAAATATTCCGTTCAAAACGATGAAGTAGTTCTGAAAAGCCATTAACTTCGCGACAGGCACGATTAAGGACTTTATTGAACCTTACTTCTTCCGGCGTTTTTTTTTCGTTGTCATATAAAATGTATTAAGTGAACGCTAAATGTACGGATAGTTGCGGAAGGCTACCGTAGGTTTAGTTCAACATCGGTTTTACAAGAGAGCGGGTGAAGTGCTTCGATTGAAACTTTTTCGTAAATTTGAACTTTCGTGCTTCGTATCAAAGGTAGTGCTTAAAATCCGCTCCCTCGCAAAGCCGAAAACCGTTACCCACAAGCTAAAAAAAGAGCAATACACCAAAAATGTTTCATTTTTCCATAACCATTTCCAGTAAAAGATTTTAAGTTCCTATCAAAACTTAAAAAAGGAATAGACTATTCAATTATTTATCGTAATATTGCAATTAAACAATGAAGGGATATAAAAAATGTATACTGACCAACAAAAAGAAATCGCTCTATTCGCAAAAGTCTTCGGACATCCTGCTCGAGTAGCTATTTTACAACAATTATTTAGAATTGATGCTTGCTATTGCGGAGATTTATCCGAAGAAATTGGTCTTGCCCAACCTACTATATCACAACATTTAAAAGAATTAAAAACCTTAGGACTAATTAAAGGGACTGTCGAAGGTGTCAAAGTCTGCTATTGTATAGACAGTGAAAACTGGACTAAAATGAAAATGTTAATGCATCAATTTTTAGATCAGGACATTCCTAAAGCAGATTGTTGCTAATTATTTTTTCATTATATCAATCGTTAAATCGCAATAAACAAATAAATATAGAGAAATGAAGTTATCAGAAATTAAAAACAAATTGAATAAACTGGATAAGATCGCTTTCCAATTACCAAATGGGGAATTAGTACCCAACCACTTTCACGTAACAGAAGTTGGAAAAGTTACAAAACACTTCATTGATTGTGGCGGAACTGTGAGAAACGAGAAGGTAGTGAACTTCCAACTTTGGAACGCCAATGACTATGATCACAGATTGCATCCAGAAAAACTATTAAGCATCATTGAATTATCCGAACGCATTTTAGGAATTGAAGATTTAGATATCGAAGTGGAATATCAAGGTAATACGATTGGGAAATTCGGACTTGATTTTGACGGTAAAAACTTTTTGTTGACTAATAAACAAACCGATTGTTTGGCGAAAGATAAATGCGGCATACCAAGTGAAAAACCAAAAGTTAAATTATCTGAATATAATAATGGATCTTCTTGTACACCAGGCAGTGGCTGTTGCTAAAATAATAATTTAACATTAAGAAAATGTCAATAACAAAATCAACAATGTTTTCAGAAATTGAACAAGTAATCAAGGCCTTAAATCCTCAAACAATTTCAACTGAACGTAAGGCAATTTTACAACCACTAACGGAATTTATACAGTCTAAAGTTTCAAATCAGCAAGATATCAGAATCAACTTCATCTGTACTCACAATTCACGAAGAAGTCATTTATCACAGGTTTGGGCACAAACTTTAGCTTATCATTTCAATATCAAAAATGTATTCTGTTATTCAGGTGGAACAGAAAGTACGGCACTTTTTCCAATCGTTGCAGAAACTTTGCAAAATTCAGGTTTTCAGATTAAAACTATTTCAAAAAACGAGAACTCAATTTACAGTATTAAATATGCGTACAACCAGCATCCAATAATCGGATTTTCAAAAAGATTGAATGATGATTTTAACCCGAAATCTGAATTTGCTGCAATTATGACTTGCGATTCAGCAAACGAAGCCTGTCCATTTGTTAGCGGAGCAGAAAAACGAATTCCTATAACTTTTGAAGACCCAAAAGCATTTGACAATACACCACAACAGGCAGAAAAGTATAATGAAAGAAGTCTGCAAATTGCAACAGAACTGTTTTACGTTTTCTCTCAGATAAAAGCTTCTTAACTATTTTCAAAACGACTAATATAAAATAGATATAATTATGGAATACCAAATTAGGGCATCATCTTTTTCAAATAAAGACGCTGCTATTCAAATAAAGCAAAATGACATAGCTTTTGGAACAACTTCAAAATCTGCTGAAACTTTACCTAATCCTGCCGAGCTTTTTTTAGGAGCTTTTGCTTCGTGTATGCTAAAAAATGTCGAGCGATTTTCTGCTATGATGAAGTTTACTTATTCAAAAGCCACAGTAAATGTGTCAGCTAAACGAATGGAAAAACCTTTGAAAATGGATAACATCGATTACAGACTAACGATTTACAGTTCTGATGAAAATTTAAATATCCCATTGCTAAAAAAGAATATTGAAAAATTTGGCACAATCTACAATACGGTAAAGTTATCGTGCAATATAAACGGAGTGATTGAGCAGCAAAAAGACATTTTCGATAATTGACTAGAAGTAATACATGAAAAAAATCAGTTTTCTCAATAATTATTTAACGCTATGGATATTTATTGCTATGCTCGTGGGCGTGGGAGTCGGATATTTCTTCCCATCATTTCCAAGCATTATTGATTCAATGAGTCGAGGCACCACGAACATTCCCATAGCCATAGGATTAATCTTAATGATGTATCCACCTTTGGCTAAAGTGAATTATGCGCTTTTGCCAAAAGTTTTTAGAAACACTAAAATTCTTTCCATTTCACTTTTTCTAAATTGGATAATTGCCCCCGTTTTAATGTTTGTTTTGGCAATTACTTTTTTACGTGATTATCCAGAATATATGGTAGGCGTTATTTTAATCGGATTAGCTCGCTGTATCGCAATGGTTTTGGTTTGGAACGACCTTGCTGAAGGAGATAGCGAATATGGAGCAGGCTTGGTAGCTTTAAATAGTATTTTTCAAGTTTTTGCCTATAGTTTCTATGCTTGGATTTTTATAACGGTTCTTCCACCGTATTTTGGATTTGAAGGGGCTATTGTGGATATATCAATTGCTACGGTTGCAGAAAGTGTAGCAATCTATTTAGGACTACCCTTTTTAATGGGAATTTTAAGTAGAGTGATTTTGGTAAGGTTAAAAGGAGAAATGTGGTACACAGAAAAGTTTATTCCAACCATTTCACCATCAACCCTAATTGCGCTTTTGTTTACCATTGTGATAATGTTCTCGCTCAAAGGAGAGTTAATTGTTGAAATTCCAATGGACGTTTTAATTATTGCAGTTCCTTTAATTTTGTATTTTAGTTTAATGTTTGTCATCAGTTTTTTCTTTACTAAAGCACTGGGAGCTTCCTATAAGGAAAATGCAGCCGTCTCATTTACGGCAGCAGGAAATAACTTTGAATTGGCGATTGCTGTTGCTATAGCAGTATTTGGACTAAATTCCGGACAGGCTTTTGCGGGTGTAGTTGGACCATTAGTTGAAGTTCCAGTTCTTATCTTTTTGGTTCGAGTTTCATTTTGGTTAAAGAAAAAATATTATCCCAATGAAAGTATAAGATGTCATAATAAATAGAAAGAAAGCCAGTGGGTAACAAGTAAGGCTAAAACCGCAACTTCGCTAAAGCTGCGTAGCGTTTAAGCCTTACTTGTTGGGCGCATGCACGCAGATATTTTGAAAAAGCATTGCTACAAGATAAAAAGCGAGGATCATACGTATTGCAGGAAATCCAAAAACTTTATACCATTGAGCGAAAATTAGCAGATTTATCGGCAGAAGAACGACATGCTCTCCGGCTGGAGGAAGCGCTTCCAATCATCAACGATTTAGGCCAATGGATGCATCGCGAACGAAATGCCGTTTTACCTAAATCACTCATTGGAAAAGCTATTGAGTACTGTACTAAATTATGGGCTAGTCTGATGACCTATCTTGAAAATGGCAACTATCATATCGACAACAATGCTATCGAAAATAAAATCCGTCCCGTTGCACTCGGTCGCAAAAACTACCTTTTTGCCGGTTCACACAACGGCGCACAAAAAACGGCTATGTTCTACACATTTTTTGCCTGCTGCAAACTCAACAACGTGAACCCCGACAAGTGGCTCAACAAAACACTAGAAGTCATCGCTGATTATCCTTGCAACAAATTACAAGACTTGTTTCCTGGAACTTTGGATGTGTAGTTGGTCGGGCGGATACTATTTACTTCCTAATGTTTAATATAAAGCAGCTTGTGTTCGGCGTTCGGTTGTGGATGATCTATTTCGCCAAAAGCAATGACGCAGCTGGTAACTTTAATTAATCTGCCCTCCGATACCGATCGGATCCACCTTCAAATCTCTTTAACACTCACTTTTGCATGTCCATTTCGGATGAAATTCAAATGCTTTGCTGCTTTGGTACTCACATCAATTAAAAAACCTGATTTTTGACTTAATCGATCATTTATTTTTACCACGACAATCGAATCGTTGCTCAAGTTTCGCACTTCAACCATCGTTCCGAATGGGAGAGATTTGTGAGCTGCTGTTAGTTGATTCTGATCAAAAACTTCACCGGAAGCGGTGCGTTTACCTTGAAATTTGACGTGGTAAAAACTGGCTTTACCAGTTGCGGTATAGCTGTCTTTAGATACAAATCCAAAGGAAATAAACAGGATTAAAATGAATGTAATTCTCTTCATGACATCGAAGATACGTCTTTAATTTTTTAGAATTGAACGTTTTATAGAAATATTAACATTTTTGGCTGACAACAGACGCTCAATTTCCGACATTTTGTCACCTGAAATCCATTGGCATAGTCATTGAGAATGGGGTAACAGCAAAGTGCTCGAAACGCATAAATTATATATTAAAATCAACATAAAAATGGAAACAGGTCAGGTAAAAAAAGGTCAAATTAATGTGCAGACGGAGAACATCTTTCCGATCATTAAAAAATTCTTGTATTCAGACCACGAAATCTTTTTGAGAGAATTGGTTTCAAACGCAGTGGATGCTTCTCAAAAAGTGAAAGTGCTTGCAGCAACAGGAGAATTTAAAGGTGAAATCGGTGAATTGCAAGTTCGCGTGATTTTAGACAAAGCAGCTAAAACATTGACGATTTCGGATCGTGGTATCGGAATGACGAGCGACGAGATTGATAAATACATCAACCAAATTGCATTTTCAGGAGCTGAAGAGTTTGTAAAACAATACGAAGGAAAAGAAGGAGCAGAGAGCATCATCGGTCACTTCGGATTAGGTTTTTACTCCGCGTTCATGGTTTCTGAAAAAGTGGAGATTAGAACACTTTCAAGACACGCTGGTTCGCAAGCGGTGATGTGGGAAAGTAACGGTTCGCCAGAATATACGATTACGGAAATTGAAAAAGCAGACCGAGGAACGGACATCGTTTTATACATCAACGAAGAATCCATCGAGTTTTTAGAAAAAGCAAGAATTCAAGGGATTTTAGATAAATATTGTAAATTCTTACCAATTCCAATCATTTTTGGGAATAAAACGGAATACATTGATTCTCCAGAAGGCGAAAAAGACGATGCAGGAAAAGTAAAACGCGTTGCGATTGACGTTCCAAATCAAGTGAACAATCCAGCACCAGCTTGGACGAAAGCACCAGCAGATTTGACGACAGAAGATTACAATTCTTTTTACAGAGAATTGTATCCAATGTCTTTCGAAGATCCATTGTTCCACATTCACTTGAATGTAGATTACCCGTTCAACTTGACCGGAATTTTATATTTCCCGAGAATCAAGGAAAACGTAGAAGTTCAGAAAAATAAAATCAATTTATACAGTAATCAAGTTTTCATTACGGACAGTGTTTCTGAAATCGTACCTGAATTTTTGACCTTACTTCACGGAGTGATTGACTCGCCAGATATTCCATTAAACGTATCTCGTTCTTATTTGCAAAGCGATAGCAATGTGAAAAAGATTTCGAGTCACATTACCAAAAAAGTTGCGGATAAATTAGCAGAAATGTTCAAGAAAGACCGTGCTGATTTTGAGTCAAAATGGGAAGATTTGAAAATATTCGTAGAATACGGAACGCTTTCAGATGATAAATTTGCAGAAAAAGCAAAAGCATTCTCTTTGGTGAAATCAACGGACGGAAAGTATTATACGCTTGCGGAATACAAAGAAAAAATTGCGACACTTCAAACGGATAAAGACAAGAAAGTAGTTGCTTTGTACACCAACGACAAAGACGCACAATACGGATTTGTGAAAGCGGCAAAAGATCGTTCGTACGATGTATTGGAATTGGACGGACCGTTGGTTCCGCACTGGGTTTCTAAAATGGAACAAGACGAAGGAGATTTGACTTTCGCACGTGTGGATTCAGACACTTTGGACAACTTGATCAAGAAAGACGAAGAAATTCCTTCTAAATTATCGAAAGATGACGAGGAAAAATTGAAAGTTATTTTTGAAGGCGCTGTCAACAAAGAGAAATTCAAAGTTGAATTTGCAAGCATGAGTGAGACAGAAGCACCAATCATTGTAACGCAGCCAGAATTCATTCGTCGAATGATGGAGCAACAAAAAATGGGTGGCGCAGGATTCTTCGGAGCTTTTCCAGAATCTTACCAATTGGTTGTGAATAGCAATCACCCAAAAGTTGGTGAAATTTTAGTAAATACAGACGAGCAAGTTCGCGTTGAAAAAGTAAAACAATTGACTGATTTAGCAATGCTTTCACAAGGAATGCTGAAAGGTGAAGCTTTGAGTAAATTCATCGAACGCAGCATTGAATTAGTGTAAATTAATATAAAATTAGAAACGTTTTTTGCCTTGGAGACTTAATTCCAAGGCAAAAAACTATCTTTGAGAAAAATTGATCTTTTTGAATGAAAAGATCCTAAAAATTAAAAGTTTGTTTAAATTAATCGGAGCCGTTGCAGGATATTTCCTTCTAAATAAAAGTATTTCAGGCGCTATTTTCGGGTTTTTTATTGGTGGTTACATCGATAATTTAATCGCACCATCGAAAGCAACCAATTCACAGCAAGGTAATAAAAGGCATTATTCAGCTGATGATTTGTTTTCTTATTACCAACAACGAACTTCCTCTAATACCGATTTTACAACGATGTTGATTGCTTTATCAGCAGCCGTAATGCGTGCTGATGGAAAGGTTTTGAAAGTTGAATTGGATTATGTGAAATCATTTTTTAAACAACAATTCGGACCACAATTTTCTTCAAATCATTTACAAGCGTTAAAGAATTTCTTAGATTCAGACGACATTCCTTTAGAACAAATTTGTAGAGACATTCAAATGCGAACGAAAGAAGAGGTTCGCGTTCAGTTGTTGCATTATTTATTTGGAATTGCGAAAGCGGATGGCGTTGTTTCCGAAACTGAATTAATGGTGATCAGAAGAATAGCAACCTTACTTGGAATTTCCTCCAGAGATTTTGAAAGTGTGAAAGGAATGTTCTACCGAAGCGTAGATTCTGATTTCAAAGTACTTGGAATTGAACAAAATGCAACAGACGACGAAATCAAAAAAGCATACCGCATGATGGCCATTCGCTATCACCCAGATAAAGTAGCGCAAATGGGCGAAGAATATCAGAAAGGAGCGAAGGAGAAATTCCAGAAGGTGCAAGATGCCTACGATAACTTGAAGAAGGTTAAAGGGATTAAATAATCGAGATTATTTTCATTTTTAATCTTTTATAGTAACCAAATTCCATCACATAAAAAAGCCTGAAACATTGATGTTTCAGGCTTTTTTATGTTTTACAAATTTGAAATTAGTTGTCTTAGAAAAATTAATTATATTGAAAAACAAGACAATGAGCAACTATTACTGATAATCAAACGTTTATGATATAGCAGTTTAAATATTAACTATTAAATCACATTTTTCTCTTAACTTGCTGTGAATTGAATAATGGTTTTAATCTAACTTGAATTAATTATGAGAATATTATATGTCTTTTTGGGAATCAAGAATAAATTTATTTTATTGAACGTTATTTTGTTTGTAAATATTCTGAGCGTAAAAGCTCAGAGCAATCAATTACCTGGTCAGATAGAAATTATTGAATCATTTAATGGATTTCAATATCATTTAGTTAATCAAGTGTGGAAAGTTAAAAATCCCAATACCAATCAATTTTACGTAGTCACTACTGATAAAATTTCAGTAAAATATAAAAGCTCAGCTACGAGTGCTCAAATTGTAAATGTTGAAAACGCGCTAAATTTAACTCGAACTGAAAAGTTGAAAATAGGTTGGTATCATTATGAAATTGCGTTGAATCAAGAATCAATTATAGATTTTGCTAGAAATCTGAGCTTGAATACTTTAATATTGGCAGTAGATATACCTTCCTATCATCAACCGACAGGACAGTTATCAAATGACCCAGTATCAACAAGTTCGTGGTATTTTGACAAAATTAACATGTACGACGCGTGGAAATAGAAACTGGATTAGGTAGCCCTATTATTGTATCTGTGTTAGATGATGGAATAGACTGGAGTCATGAAGATTTAGGGATGGGAAGTGATGGTTATCAAAATATCTTTCTAAATGACGGGGAAGACGATTGGAGTAATCCAAATGACCCATCTACAGGAGACGGTATAGATAATGATGGGAATGGATACATAGATGATTGGAAGGGGTACCATTTTGGAGAGGATACAAATAACACAAAGATGAATGCTGTTCACGGAACGCGAGTTAGTGGCGTTATATCTGCGAAGACTCATAATATGAAAGGTATTTCTGGAGTAGCTGGCGGGTGGAATGGATCGGGCTGTAAATTACTTTTATGTGGCATTTCATTCACTCAAGCAATTGCTGAAGCCATTGAATATTCTATAGATATGAATGCAAGAATTATCAATATGAGTTTTAGCTACGGACCAAGTTTGGAATTACAAGACGCAATAGAAGATGCATATCATAATAATGTGATTATTATTGCTGCAGCAGGTAATAGTAACAGTCCAGTTTTAAGTTATCCGGCGGTACACCCCCTTGTAATTGGAGTTGGAGGTACTACTTACAATGATGAAAAACATTCTGCTTCAAGTTACGGGAGTGGGCTAGATTTAGCTGCACCTGCCAGTGCAATTTGGACAACAGAAGATCCGAATTCTTATCATCAATATGACCGAACTTCTTTTTCCGCTCCTTTAGTTAGTGGTATGGCAGCATTAATGCTTACCCAAAATCCTTGTCTCGGTGCTCGAGAAATTAAGGACATACTTACTTCTACTGCCGATAAAGTTGGTGGATATTATTATGATTTCATTCCAACTATTCCTGGTAAATCGCAAATGCTTGGATATGGGAGAGTAAATGCGCATAAAGCCGTCGAGGTTGCATCATTGAGCATAAACCCAGGTGTAGATTTATACATGAGAGATCGTTTCAATGATGTAGGATCTAACGCAGGATATCAATTTACATGGGATTTTGATGAAAGTCCTGATATTTGGGTTCGCAACAATCCTGATGGGTTTATTTTAGAAAATCAATTTCATGAAGCATTATCCTTCGAATTTAATCCTCAGGATTCATTCTACGTATATGTGAGAGTGGGAAATAGAGGATGTACTCCTTCATTAGGTTCAGAAGTTTTAAGATTATACAGGTCTATTGCTGCCACTAATTCGAGTTGGCCGGGAAATTGGGATGGAACTGATCAAAATGGTTATGGAGCAATAATAGGTACTCAAATCATACCTACTTTATCTCCTGGAGAATCTATTGTCATAGAATTTCCTTGGGCACCACACCAGAATGTAGGTCACTGTCTTATGGCAAGAATTGAAAACTCAGTTGAAGATCCCATAACCGTTCATGTTGGTGATGCAGCACAAGATGTTTATCAAAATAATAACATAGCCATGCGGAATGTATTTATCCATGATATTTATCCAAACATTAAACAACCTATTATAAATGGAATACAATATCCATTTGGGGATTTTGTAACAGTAGGTAATGTGCGTGATGAAGCTTTTAATCATGACATTATTTTTTGTAAACCTTCTGGTGAGCCTGGAAAATCACTAACCGACGAAGCGGAAGTTACCTTGTTGTTTGATGATTTAGGATGGAATTTATTTTATCCCAACTTCATGGACCGATCTGATATAAAAATAATTGGTGAGAACAAGATTCAATTATTGTCTGATAGTGTTATGTTTAATAATATTCCATTTGCTTCTAATCAGCGAATTTCTATTTATTTCGGGTATAGTTTTCTGTCGAAAGAGTTAACAGAAAAGAACACTTTTGGATATCGTGTTATTCAAAAGTATTCAAATGATGATCCTATAATAGGAGAGCACTGGACTGGTTCGGTTCATTACTATATTACTAAATATGCAAGAAATCCATTTGAAGCAGATGCAGGCGATGATATATTAATTAAACAAGGAGAATCTACCACGTTAAATGCCAAAACGATTCAAGAAGATGCTGAATATAATTGGTATGACAAGGATGGAAATCTCATTTATTCAGGGAATTCATTTAGTGCTACACCTGAAATAACTCAAAAATATAAATTAGAAATTATTGCAAATATAGATGGCGTAAAAGATTATGATGAAATAGAAGTAAAAGTGAACCCATTTTATATTAAATCACTTTCTCCAAATCCTACAAGCACTAATTTAAAAATTGAGTATCAAATTACAGAGGCGTCTTCAGCATATTTATCAATCGTAAATAGTCAAAATCCATTGGGCTTTAATAATTTCATTTTAGATTGTACCTCAAGCGTGTTAACAATCGATTTATCCGACTTTTCTTCTGGAATTTATACGGTTGTATTAATTTGCGACGGTGAAGTAAAAGATGCAAAACAATTAGTAATTGAATAACAATTGTAAAAATGTCAGCAAAAACAGGAAAATATGTAAAATTGATATCTACTACCATTAGTAGCAGGTATTTTGCTATTTTCCTGTTTTTAATTTCTTTTAATTTCTCTTTTTCACAACAAAATCAAGTGATTTCGAATATAATCAGAGGCTCCGTTGTAGGACTGGGTTGGGGCGCAGGAGTTAGTAATGATACAGTACTAGGACAAGTTTATTTCGATTGTTCAACATGTGCAGAAATTGGGAATGTATACGTATTAGCAATTGAGTCTAAAACGCATGATTCTATAAGTTCTATTCCAATTAATTTCAAAATAAATAACAATTCATTGACTTTTAATTCAGAATCCATAATTACTTCACGATTTGGACCATGGCCTTTTGTAAATAATAAATTTGTTTACTATTTACATTTTTTAAGTTTTGATTTTCAGTGTAATAGTTTGGGGCTTGTTGATTTTAGAATTCTTCCAAAAGATTTTAAAAATAATGTATTAGCTTTATATATGATTGTTGAATGCTTGGATAATTCCAGTGATTTAACGGCTTATTCGATTGTTTTAAATACGGGAGATACTGATGTGAATTTACAAATACCTGCTTCTGAATCTGTTGATCTCATTCCGCATGACAATTCTAAAGACGTTGGATTTGCAATGGTAGGGAGTGTAATGAATTTTATGAATGGTGATGGATCTAACGTTTCATTTAATGGTCAGTTTCTAGGGAAAATCGGAGGAATTGACTCCAGTTCATTTCCATATTATGGAACTGGTGTACGTGGTCATTTTCGATACTCAAATGGAATACTGGAAGGGTTAGATGATGATACGCCTGACTTAATCATGGATAGTACGGATGCTTTGGCGAATATAAAAAGTCTCATGAATGCATCAAACGATTTTTACTTTAGTTGTGTTCATGAATTACCGAATACAAGCTACGCATATTACACCAATCCTGTAACCGCTGGAATTTTAACCTATTCTACTTTTTGCGATACATTTCCTGTTACTGTTCCGCGAGATACTACCTTGTGTTATGGAGCTCAATTGTCATTAAATGTTTCTGGAGGTGTAGCGTATGAATGGTTTCCTACGACGGGTTTGAGTTGCACGAATTGTCCTAATCCCGTATTTACTGCAGATACAAGTGTTTTTTACACGGTTAAAATCTGGAATAATGACAGTTGTTTTGTTTCAAAACCTTTGAAAATCAATGTGCTTCCTAAAACTGAGTTTGGAAACATCGTCATCACTCCTTCAGAATGTGGATCCAATACAGGCAAAGTGTCGTTCCCTAACATGCAAAACATAGTTTCCTACACACTTGTTGGAGGCGCGACAACCAGTCTTAATTATTTCGATGCATTAAGTTCTGGGTTTTATACTTTTCGAGTGCTCCATAAGAATGGTTGCTACAGTACAGATACCACCGTTTTTGTTCCAGAAATAAATTCGACAGAAGTGAGTTTTTTTGCTACACCTTTGAGCGGACCTCCTCCGTTAGAAGTAAACTTACAGAATACGTCATTCAACGCAACTAATTTTGAATGGTATCTTAATAATGAGTTTATTGGGAGCAATGTTTCGTCCATTTTATTGTCAGAAACAGGTAATTACTTGGTTGAACTCATTGGTTGGGACACGGCGATTGGATGTTCAGATACAGCTTATCAATCGATTTTTGTCTATGATTCTTTAATAATAAGCTTGCCCAATGTTTTCACACCAAATGGCGATGGAATTCATGATGTATTCAGCATTTCGGTTAACTTACCTGTTCATTCTGAATTAAGCATCTTCAACCGTTGGGGGAGTGAAGTCTACCGATACGACGATAATTTACCCGTAGGAAAAACGGATTTGTGGAATGGCGAAGGTTTTCTGGACGGGGTTTATTTTTACAAAATCAAAACACATTGTACTAAACCGAATTCTTTTTGTGAATTAACACAAGAAGGATTTATAACTATTTTGAGGTAAAAAAAACGGAGAAGATAACAATCTTCTCCGTTTTAAGATTTTTATTTTTATGTGAATCCTACAAAACGGTAATTGATTCAATTTTATCACCTTCTTTGATTGCATCAATCACTTCCAATCCTTCGATTACTTTACCGAAACAAGTATGATTTCTATCTAAGTGAGCTGTGTTATTTCTGCTGTGGCAAACGAAAAATTGAGATCCACCCGTATTTCTTCCTGCGTGAGCCATGGATAAAACGCCACGATCGTGATATTGGTTTTCACCTGTTAATTCGCAATCGATTTTGTATCCTGGTCCACCAGTTCCATCACCTTTTGGACATCCACCTTGAATTACGAAATCAGGAAGAACTCTATGCCAGCTCAATCCGTTGTAGTACCCTTCGTTCGCTAATTTCACGAAATTTGCAACCGTATTCGGAGCATCTTTGTCGTAGAAAGTAACTTTCATGTCTCCTTTGTTTGTTTTAATTATTGCTTCCATATTTGTTTGAATTTTATACAAAAGTAAGGATTTGAAACGGGTTTAAAGTATGTTTCAGTTAAAAAATGAATGTTAGATTCATTTTGTGTGACCGCCTTTTGTAATCCTTTGAATCTATTTTTTTCTACCTGTAAAATGTTCCATCGTTTTGTAAATTCCCAAAACGCCACCCGTAAACCAATCAAACATGTTAATCGGCATCACTGCTTGCGCAAAGCGCGTTGTGCGGTAAATATAGCCTGGAAGTGTTACCATTTTCTTGTTCTTTTCCATCGCTTTGATAATGGAAAGCGACGCAGCTTCAGGATCCAGAATTGCAATCTTTGATTTCACACCGTCAAACATTCCCGTGTTGATGTAATACGGCATGATGGTCGTAAATTGTACATTTTTGTTGAGTTGTTTCATTTCAATGCGAAGACTGTCAGACCAACCGATTAAAGACCATTTACTAGCAGCATAAACCGACATTTTAGGATTGGAGATCAATCCGCCTGAAGAGGCTATGTTGCAAACATATCCTAAGTTTTGATCCAACATTCCTTGAAGAAATTGACTTGTAATCAACATCGGAGCGCTTGCATTGATTGCGGATGTTGCCAAAATTTCAGCAGTGGAATGTTCGTGAAAATACTTTCCAACGATGATTCCAGCATTGTTTATTAAGATGTCAACGGTACCTTTTTCACGTTTGACTTGATCGGCTGTTTCTTGGATTTGTTCGGGTTTTGAGACATCAACAACATATCCTGAAATCGTTCCCAAATGATTTAATTCCGCGATCGTTTCTTCAATTCCTTTCGGATTGATGTCCCAAATGATGATTTTCGCACCTCGCTCTAACAACAAGCGCGACATTATCTTACCAATCCCAGAAGCGCCTCCGGTGATTAATGCAGTTTTATCTTTGAAATTATTCATCTTTAATTTGTGATTTTGAATGCTATTTAGTTGTTTGGCAACTGTTTTCAGAATGAATAGAATGCTAATTTCTTCTTGTTCATTGAGCTTATACTAAAATACTCAAAAAAGGAATTGCATGGTGTTTTAATTCAAATATAAATTTTGAAATCTCCATTTATTTCCAGGAGCTGTTTAATAATGTCATCTCTTCGGGATTCAAGGTTTTATTGGTTTATCATATTTTAGAACAATGTCATCCCTTCGGGAATATAGAACTAAAACACTTTAGACCTACGTTTCTATGTTTTTGGATTGTATTCAATCATCGAATTTCAAAACAGAAAATTACAACAAATCAAACAAAAAACGTTCGAAATCAATTTTATCATTAACTTAGTTTCATCAATTTAATTGAAAATAAAAAATGAGTTTTTTGCTAATCAAAATTGGACAAAATGATGAGAACGATGTGGTTCTTATAGACCCTTCTATCGCTCCTGAACACGCTGAGATTTTTGTTGATGTGGAAGGAAATGTCTTTCTGACCGATTTAGGAACTGGCAAAGATACTTTTGTAAATGGACATAAAATAGTGGATTCCATTGAATTGAAATCCATTGATCAACTTACTTTTGGGAATGGAATCGCCTTGGATTGGAAAAAAGTTTTAGAGATTAATCAGCCCAAAACCATTACGGTTGGACGAGCGAAGACAAACGATTTTATCATGGATGCGCCCTCGGTTTCTGAAAATCATTTGCAATTGATTCAAGATCAGAACGATTCTTATTTTATCAACGACCTAGAATCCGAGCAAGGAACGTATGTCAACGGAAATCGCATTTCTGAAATTGCTTTGTTGAAAGCAGGAGATGTGGTGCATGTTGGAGATGAATTGTTGTTGTGGAAAAGTGTTTTTTCAAACTCAGAAGCACTTTCCGAAGGCGAAGAGAAATTGGATGTTATAGCAAATGCTGATTTAGAAAAAGAAAATCTAATAGAAGAAATTTCTGAAGCACCACTTGAACAACTTGAAATGAGTTTTGAACCTTTGATAGAATTCGTGTCAGAAGAAGATGATCAAGAAGAACTAGAAAATCAAGAAGTTGTTGAAGATCACGTAGAAATCCAAGATGAAAAGGAACTTCCGATTGATTTTCAAGTTGAAACTCCAGAATTGAAAGAGCCTTTGAATATCAATCCAGAGCCAATTGATTTTGTCATAGAACCGGACGTTTCGATTCTAGAAGCGGAAAAATTAGAAGTGGAAAAATCAGAACCTGTTTTTGAAAAACCAGCGTTTGAAGAACCAATTGTCGAAACAAAAAGCTTCGAAAAACCAAGCTTCGAAAAACCAATTCAAGAGAAAAGTAATGTAGCGGAACCACTTGATTCATCAGCTTTACAACTTGATCAAGCGAACGCCATATCGCGTAAAAAAGAGTTGATTCAGTTGGCGTTCATTGTAGTTGCTGATATTTTACTCATCATTTTGATCAGCGCCTTGATCTAATCTTTTCATCTCTTTAAATCAGAAAAAAGGCTGCTTATTTTCATAAACAGCCTTTCATTAATTCATTTGCAATCCCTACTTATTCCGTAATTACAATTCGTTCAGTCGAACCGTCACTGTAGATATAAATCAAAGGTGTGTTTTTAGTCGCTTCTACTTCTTGACCAAGAACATTGATGATTTTAAGAATTTCTTTTGGTTCTTTTGTCGTGTCATTTTCAATGACAGATAATGTATTGTTGATGTCGCATAAGTAATTGATCTCAGCAGGAGTAATTGCTCTTTTCCAAATTGCAAGTTGGTCAATCGAACCGTCGCAAAACCATCCATTCGTATTCGTGATATCGCCTGGCGCAGAACCAATTCGTGATTCGGTTGAAGAGTAAATCATGTTGGTAGCTCCAGAACCAGAGTAACTAAATGGTTGTTTTTCACAATTGAAGTAAATTTCCATGTTCTTATGTGCTCGAATTACGGCAACAAGATGATACCAAACTCCAATGGATAATTGTGTGTCCGTGGTCGTTGTTCTTCTATTTGTTGCATTCGTTCCGCCCATTCCAGCGCCATAACTGAAAGCAACTTGCCCTGTATTTGGAACGGTATAAAACCAATATCCGTGGTAGTTATCGAATACATTATCAGATGCGAAGATGACATTCATTTCTGCGAATGAGTTAAATTTCACCCAGGCAGAAATTGTTAAAGGTAATTTGGTTTTTACTGCGGTGTCTGTAAAAGAAATGTATTTATCTGTTCCCAATTCAACCGCTTGATTTGCAGTTGCATTGCGATCATTTCCGAATGTAGTTCCAACATTATTTGTTACAATTACGGAAGCTGAAATGTCATTGTGATTTCCATTAAAAGGAAAATGAGCAATCATTCCATTTTCAATTTGAGCGTTTAAGAAACCAAAGTTTAAAATTGTGATTAAGAGTACTATTTTATTCATAAATCTAATAATTAAGAACGTTTAAAAAGAATCTAAAATTCATTGATACGAATTTTAGATTCAAAAATAACTATTTTTTCCTATTTCAAGACCATACTACTTCGCAAATTCATTTTTAAATCAAGCTGTTTACTATCAAAAAAAGCCGCTTATTTTCATAAAGAGCCTTTCAAAATTACAATTGTTTTTATTCAACAATTACAACTTTTTCAATTGAACCATCACTGTAGATATAAATTAATGGAGTGTTAGGTGTAGCTTTCACTTCTTGACCCAAAACATTTATAATTTTAACCAATTCTCTTGAAGCTTTTTGGATTTCTATAACAGACAAAGTAGAATTTAATTGACATAAGCTTAAAACTTCTTCGCTTGATAAGTCTCGATTCCAAATCGCTAATTGATCAATCGAACCGTCTACGAACCATCCTTGAGGTACAATAGTTTGTAAGGCTCCATTTCCAATTCGGGAATTAGTTGTTGAATATTCAATGCTTGTTGAACCAGTACCACTGTATGATCCTGGAGAATTTCGACAATCCATGTAGATTGACATGTCATCGTGTGAACGAATTATTGCGACAATGTGATGCCATTTTCCTACAGTTAATTGCTGATTAGCTAAAAATGTTCTTCTATTATCAGCACCTGAAGTTCCCAAACCGGCACCAAAATTAAGAGCAACTTTTCCGGATGCCAATACATTCATCCAATAACCATGATAATTCTGTGTTACGTTGTCTGAAGAAAAAACATTGCTGTTTTCAGGAAAACTATTGAATTTCACCCAAACAGAAATTGTAATTGGAAATTGAGTTTTGATTGCATTATTATTGAATGATATGTATTTCCCATTTCCAAGTACGACTGCATTGTTGGAAGTTGAATTACGATCCATTCCAAAAGTCGAACCTCCAGTATTGGTGGACACGATAGCCGAATTCGAAACGTCATTTAAATTCCCATTAAAAGGAAAGTGAGCAACCATTCCATTTTCAAGTTGAGCATTTACAAAGCTAATGCTTAGTAATGAAAGTGCGAGTAGAGTTTTTTTCATGACTAGTTGTTATTTAGTTGAATTGATCGTCACGAAGGTAGAAATTGAAATCCGTTTTATTTGTTAAAAAAAAAGCTACTTACAGAAATAAGTAGCTTTTCAATTTTTTTTATTCAATTACATTTGAAAAAGCGGATATTTGCTCATCAATGCATTGATTTCTTTTTTCACTTGTTCAATAATTGCCTCGTTATCAACGTTTGTCAATACCAAATCCATCCATTTCACAATTTGAATTACTTCGTCTTCTTTCAAGCCACGCGTCGTAATAGCAGCGGTTCCAACGCGAATTCCTGAAGTAACAAACGGAGATTCTGTATCAAACGGAACCATGTTTTTGTTTACGGTAATGTCGGCTTTTACCAAGATGTTTTCAGCATCCTTTCCAGTAACTCCTTTTGAACGCAAATCAATCAGCATGCTGTGATTATCTGTTCCGTCAGAAACAATTTGATATCCTAATTTCACCAATTCAGATGCCATCAAACGCGCATTTTTCTGAACTTGTTGCATGTATGTTTTATATTCTGGAGACAATGCTTCTCTGAATGCAACGGCTTTTGCAGCAATCACGTGCTCCAAAGGTCCACCTTGAATTCCTGGGAAAACTGCAGCGTCTAACAATGCAGCCATTGATTTTGGATTTCCGTTGTTCCATTTCAATCCAAATGGATTGTCAAAGTTTTTACGCATCATGATAACGCCACCACGCGGACCACGCAACGTTTTGTGGGTAGTTGTTGTGATGATGTGACAATGATCTAACGGATCTGTTAAAAGTCCAGAGGCGATTAAACCAGCTGGGTGAGAGATGTCGGCTAAAATTAAAGCGCCAACTTCATCTGCGATTTTGCGGATTCGTGCATAATCCCAATCGCGGCTGTATGCAGATGCACCACAAATAATCATTTTTGGTTTCTCTTTGCGAGCCACTTCTTCCATGGCATCGTAATCGATCTGACCCGTTTCTTTATTTACACCGTAAAATACTGGATTGTATAATTTTCCAGAAAAATTCACTGGCGAACCGTGTGTCAAGTGACCTCCGTGAGACAAGTCAAATCCTAAAATTGTATCTCCAGGGTTCAAACAAGCTAAGAAAACTGCAGCATTTGCTTGTGCACCAGAGTGCGGTTGAACATTGGCCCAAGTTGCACCAAATAGTTCACACAGACGATCGATTGCCAATTGCTCAACTTTGTCAACCACTTCACAACCACCGTAATATCTTTTACCCGGTAAACCTTCTGCGTATTTGTTGGTTAACACAGAACCCATTGCCTGCATTACTTCCTCACTTACAAAGTTTTCAGAAGCAATTAACTCAACACCGTGTAATTGTCTGTTTTTTTCAGCTTCGATTAAATCGAAAATTTGTTGATCTTTTTTCATTTTATAACTGTTATAAATTAGGTTGAAATGAATTCACTTGTTTGACACAAACCGCTTTCATTTCTACTGTGGTTCTCAATTAGGGTCTAAATATAATTAAAGTATTTGGATTTAATTTGAGCGCTATGATTTGGAATCAATCTTATTTATTTTTCAACGACGGAATTCAGTCTTTTTGGGTTTGCTTTTCGAAAATTCTTACACTAAACCACGGCTTTTTTCTCTACAAGCGTGCATTTGACTTTTGACTTTTGATCTCAAATTTTGTTTATTAATTTTAAGGATTTTAAGTCGTAAATCCCAATTTCGTTCTTATCTGTTTTGTCGTATTTGCCGTTGTTGTTTGTGTCGTAATGTCCTGCAATTACAATCGTTCCCGTTTTTTTATTTACTACCCAAGTTCGAACGTATAATTTACTGTCTGTTAATTGAACTCTTTCTTTGCCGTCCGTTGATAAAACGATAATTTGTCTTGGATCATTCCAGTCAATACCTTTCTTTCCGTCTAAGTCAACTGTTTTAGCTGATACGATGATTTTGTTTATTTCTAAATCATCAATTTTTACTTGCTCAATTTTTTCCAAGTATCCTTCATTTGGAAAGTCAACTTGATTTGTCTGTCCAGTCTTCGTGTCAATGAAAAGCAAATAACTATTTTTAAGACCATCCATTTTGCTCCGATTTTCAATCGTTCCAATTACAAAGCTTGTTCCTTCAATTTCTATTAAGTTATTAAAGCTTAAGTAGTCGTATTTGTCTTGTCCGTATGCAGTTAAAGTCAAAGTTGACAAGAGGATTAGAAGTGTATTTTTCATTTTTTTTTAAGCTAAGGTTTTTTGAGATTGGATAATTAGTTGTAAATAGCGCGTAAGAAAAATTCTGTTCGCCGCAGGATTTTTATTCAGATGTGATTTTTGCGGTCTTAAAAAAGACAGTCCATTTGTCTTTAAGTTCTGCAGGAATAGTTGCCTTTTTCACAGCTCTAAAATTGGTGTATAAGGAAGTTTTTCCTTGAACAACATACCAAAGTTGCGATTCAGGAGTTTTATCATTCTTGAAATTAGGGCATTCAATTGTGAAAATTATCCAAGGATATTCAGCGCTTTCATCTTTTTCAATAAATGTCAGTTTTGCTTTCGGAGAATTTAGCTTTGCTTGGTCAAAAGTCATGTTCATTGCTTTGTCCATCGCAACGTTTTTCACTCCTTTAATGGCTATCATCGTTCCAAATTCTGTCCATTTTTCCAATGTTTCATTCGAATGAATAAATTCAACCATCGTCATTTGATCATTTTCTTGATTCGTTCCGATTTTCCAATTTTCGCTTTTTGGCCACTCGAGGATGAGCGATTCTACAGCTTGTTTTTCATTTCCACAAAATTGGGATAGGTATTTATCAGCTTGCTTTTCGCCAATTAGTTTTGCTTGCTGAAAGTCTTCACAAGCTCCAATTTTGTTTCCAGTTTGCGCTCGGATTTGTCCTCTCAATGTCAATGCATTTGGAACTTTAGGATCTAATTCAATCGTTTTATCGAGATCTGGCAATGCTTCTTTATATTTTTGTTGACTCACGTAAACCGTTGCTCTGCTGTAATATGCATTTGCATAGTTTTGGTCTAATTCGATAGCTTTGGTAAAATCTGTCATTGCTGCTTTGAAATCTGTCATCGCAAGCGCACACGTTCCACGATTGAAGAATGCATTTTTATTCGTTTGATCTAATTTTATTGCCTTATCATATTCTTTGACCGCACCTTTAAAATCCTGTTGTTCGTGTTTTGCAATTCCACTTTGGAAATATTCAGTAGCAGTCTGCCCAAATGAATTCAATGTGCTTATAATTGCAAGTAAAAGAAGTGATTTTTTCATTGTTTAAGATGTTTGGTTAGTCGTTATTGTTTGAGGATAAAGTTGCATTTATGACTTGAATCCAGCAATTTCAAATTATCAAGAAGTTCAGTTCTTGATAATTTCGGATTGTATAAAATTAGTTTGAGGCTTCTAAAACACAGGAAATTTGATTCCCCGTGTTTTTATTCCAAAGTGCTTACGATCATCCTATTTCTCTTCCTCTGCACCAACTTGATGAGATGACGAACTTGAATCGAAGCCATTTTCTTTCTCAATTTCCTTCTCAGCACCTTTCAAATAAGTTGGTAAATTCAATCCAGCCATGTTAAACAAGTCATTCAACGGTGGAACGGTTTTCATCATTCCTGAAACGAAATTTGCGGTCGAACCATTTCCATCTGCATTGTTTCCAGAATCCCAAACGGTAATTTTGTCGATTTTGATATTTTTAACTGCTTCCACTTGTGTTTTTACCAATTCAGGAAGTTTTTCAATCAACAATAATTGGAACGCTTTGGTCGGATCTCCGCCAGCTGCTTCGACAACTTGCTTGTATCCTTCGGCTTGTTTGGTCAAGATTTCGAATAAACCTTTTGCTTCGGCTTCCATTTTTGCAAAGATGGCATCGGCTTCTCCTTTTGCGTTTTCACGGATGGTTTCTGCTTGCGCTTGTGCCTCAATGATGGCTCTTTGTTTCGCGATTTCTGCTGGAATTACGATGTTGGCAATTTGCGTAGAACGTTCTCTTTCTGAACGGGCTTGTTCTGCTTTTTGCTCAGCAACATAGGATTCTTCCAAGGCGCGTGCTTGTTGTACTTTTTCCGCTGTGATGGCAATACGCAACGATTCAGCTTCTTTTTCTCTTCGCAATGCTTCGGAATTAGCAATGTCAATTTTCGCTGTATTTTCTCCTTGAATGGCAATTGCATTTGCTTCCGAAGTTTTTACACGCGTATCTCGCATTGCTTCTGCTTTACCAATCGCTTCATCTTTTGCGGCAGACGCAATACTTACTTCTCTGTCTTTTTGCGTGATCGCGATTTTAACATCTCTGTCTCGGTGCGTTTCTGCAATTTGAGTATCTTTTTCTCTGTCGGCTAATGCTTTTCCGGTTTCCCCGATTTTTTCTTGTTCGGCAACACTAATTTTTGCTTCGTTGATTGCTTTTGCCGCTGCTTCTTTCCCCAAAGCTTCGATGTATCCTGATTCGTCTTTGATGTCTGTCACGTTGACGTTGATCAATTTCAAACCAATTTTCTTCAACTCACTGTCTACGTTTTTAGAAATGTTGTCTAAGAATTTATCTCTGTCTGAGTTGATTTCCTCAATCGTCATGGTTGCAATCACCAAACGCAATTGACCGAATAAAATGTCTTTCGCCAATTCTTGAATTTGTTCTGACGACAAGCCCAACAATCTTTCTGCAGCCGTATTCATGCTATCCGTTTCTGTTGAAATGGCAATTGTAAAACGACATGGAACATCCACACGAATGTTTTGACGACTCAATGCATTCATCAAGTTGGCATCGATGGACAAAGGTTTCAAATCCAGAAAAGCATAATCTTGAATTACGGGCCAAATAAATGCACCACCACCGTGAACACATTTGGCAGAAGTTCCGCCGGTACGACCGTAAATCACTAATATTTTATCCGAAGGACAACGTTTGTATCTGGATATTAATGCGGTAATCAGCGAGAAAAAAACGACTGCTGCTACAATGATGATGATAATTGGGGTCATGTTTTCAATCATGTTCTATTTTTATTAAATTGTTTCTACTATTAAAATGTTGGTGTCAACCGCGAGTACTCTAACGATTGCGTTGGATGGTATTCTGTCGTTTGCGGTCATGGCATCCAATTCGTGGAAAGCGCCGTTTACGCTGATCATTACTTTTCCTTTTCCAGATTTATTGGCTGGAATTGGAAGGTAAACCTCTGCTGTTTTGCCAATGGTATTTTCAATTTTAAATGAATTGTCTTCGGCTAATTTTTGTACTTGTTTGATGATGATGAAAAACAAATAGACAAATAAGAATCCGACCAAAATCGCAAAAATGATTAAGAATAATTTGCTGGAAACGGTGGTGAAAAATGAAATTCCTGTCCAACTAAAACCGAGTAAAAAATTGATGAGGTTTCGCAACGAGAAAAGTTGAAAGGGCGTATCGTGTCCGTCGATATCTCCATCAAAATCAGCATCAATGCTATCTGCCGCGCCACCAATAAAAGTCATGACGGTTTGAATGAGGAAAATTAAACTTACGGGAATGGCGACATACCAAAAGGTCTTCAGGAGCGGATCAAGGTTTGCTAATGTTTCGAACATAGTAATCAGGTATACGTTTATGAATTGATTCTTTTAAAGTATATTTTTTCGACCCAGAAGGTTCGTTTATAACTTTTAAAAATGCTTTCTCAAATGTACGCATAATTCAGAAATATGCAAGGAATTGAATCTGAATAATGGGATTTTTGTCCGTTTATTTTTTACAAATAAAAAAGCTCATTCCGAGATTCGAAATGAGCTTGCTAAAAATACGTTCAACTGAATTTAAAGGAGATTCTCGAATGAATCAGTTGTCAATTCTTAAATAATCACCTTGCATTGTAAATTCTAATGTTAGCTGATTATCCAATTCGATTTTTTGATTTTTCTTTTCTAATTCCCAATCGGTGATTGCCATTGTTGGATAATTGTTTTGAACATAAATTCTGATTTTTTCAGGAATTACAGAATTGGGTAAAGCGGTTATTCCTTTAATTTCCTCAATTTGGTACTTGCGATTGAATTCAAGATTGAAATTTCCTTCCAAAATCAAATCATAGGATTTGTTAAACCCTTCTTTGGCTTCAACGCTATGAATAATTGGGTTTTGAGGAAAATGAAGAGAAACAAAGTTCTTCACTTCAGAAGGCAATTGCGCATTTGAAATTACTTTTTCTTTATCACAACTCGTCAACGAAAGCGTCAACAAGATGAAACTAAACCATGCTATTTTCATTGTCTAAAAGTTTTAAATTAATTTCCCGTCTTTCGAAAAAGTGATTTTTCGTTCGTCTTGTCCTTTTTCAAGTTTTACTTGGTAGGTTTCAACTCCATTTTCAACATACTTTTTAGCGTCATCTATGCGAAAACCTGCGTGGTCTTTTTTAATCGCATCTTTGACAGCTTGCGGTAAATTAGCGTCTGAAATTTCTTGCTTGTATTTGATCAATTTTCCCGTCGCTGCATACCAAGCTTCGTAATCTACTCCCCATCCAATCTCGAAATCTACGTTGTAGTTATCGCCCTTTTTCTCCCATTCTACATCACTTGCTTTTGGAAATTCCTTTTTAAAGTTATTTACAATGACGGACGGAACTTGAGATTCTTGTACATCTTGTGCGAAAATGGATCCTGTTCCTAAAAGGAAAACAGCCATGAATTTGATTGCTTTGTTTTTCATCTTTTTTGTTGTTTAATTAATTTATACTACAAAACTAAATGTCAATATTGGAAAGATACTGGAATTTAAAGCAAGTACTTCTGTTTTTTTCAAAATTTAACACGAAACACATGCATTTCATTTATAAAGAGATAGCTGATTTCCATTCCGTTCGATTTACAGATTGCTTTACAGATTGCCAATCCGAGTCCTGTGCTTTTGGTTTGGGCTTGATCTTTTTCAAAACGATTGAAAATTAGTTGGGAATCCAGTTTAGTTTCGGATCCAGTATTGGCAATCGTGAATTCCTGGTTGGTGATTGCAAGCTTGATTTTGCCAGATTTGAAGGTGTGAAAAATGGCATTTCTGATGATGTGTGAAATGAGTATTTCCGCTAACGCAAAGTTCATTTGATAATGACGTTATCGGATTTTCTAATTTCCTTTAATTTTTCAAGAATTTGAAATCCACTTCCGCCGGGAAGCATGATGTCTAATAAAATACAATCGTAATCGTAAAGCGCTATTTTCTCATAAGCAGTATGAAAATCGCCTGCAGTTTCCACCGTATATTTTTCTCTGAGAAGTGAATCTTTGATTGCTTCTTGTAATTCGATCTCATCTTCAATTACTAAAATCTTCATGGAGTAAATTTAAGATTGAATTTTGGAATGATGTGGGAATTTAAAAAAACAAGAAGGAATGAATCCATTGATTTACACGTTGAATTTGTTTCTTTTTCCCTACAATTTCTTCTTGGAAGTAAATACATTTCTCAGGAATAGCACGATAATCAACAGCATGGAACACACAATCAAAATCCATTTTAAGGAACTGAAAATGCTGGTGATGGATGCAAGTGTGTGCAGTTCTTTTGGCAAGGACGAAATGAGAATCACGATTCCACTATTCTCTAGGATATCGGCTACAATTGCTAATAAAGGAATGCTTGAGAAAATGGTATTTCTACTCAACTTAAAAATCAAAAGTGATAAGAATACTCCGTAAATGATTGGATAAGCAATGTCGCCTGTTAATTCTAGAATTCGATAAAGTTTTAAATCTGCTGCGCTGAATTGTGCGAGCAGTTCGTAGGCTTTCGTAGGCGAATAAGAGAATTGTAAATCCAAAGGAACATTTGCTGGATCGCCTTGGAATAATGGAAAAACTACCGCTGGGAAAACGATGTTTAACACGAGTAGAACAAGGAGTATTCTCCAGTTTGAGAACTTTTCTAAGAACTTGGTCAATGAATAGGTGAAGCCTTTTTTGTTTTCCATTTTTAGAGCTTGTTATTAAGACTTTACAAAGAGACGCTGGATTCAAGTCATAAATGTCTCTTCGAAATTTTGATTCATTTATTCTCTTTTGGTTCCGATGTATGTCCAACCAGCTCCGCCACCTAAACCACCTGATCTTTTTAGGATGTGAACTTTTCCATTAATAAAACTAACTGAAAAATAGTTTTGACCGAATCCTTTCGTGAATTCTTGCCCATCTTTGACAGAAGATACTGGAACTTCTTCTCCAAGAATGTACAACATTTCTCCTTCTTGTTTTATTTCAAGTTCTTGAACGTAATTGGAGTCGATATTTTTTGGAGTCATATCCCAATAATGGTATTCAACAGCACATTCATAAATTCCTGAAAATTTTACTTCGCGGTTTTTTTCACAACTCACTGTCCATGTCGCAACACTGATCAGCAAGATAAAAAAGAGTGTAGTGCTATTTTTCATTTGTCAGTAGTTTTTGTGAATCCATCTATGCCACTTGTTTCATTTCTTGACGAGGATATGAATGCATTTAAAATGATTTCTAATTCATCTTAATGTTGTTGATGACTTTGTACACTTCCTTTTTCTCCGCTTTGGTCTTGTACGATGCGATGAAGATCACTGAAAATCCGTTTTTTATGGTAACGATGTAATCTTGCTTGATTTTCAAATCCATAAAATCAATTTTAGCTTCTAAGACGTGAAAAGTTGTTTTTCCAATCTTTTTCTCATATACATCCTTATCAAAAACGTATTTCATTTCCAGCTTACTTAGCAATTTTTTGGCGTGAAAAAGATAATCTTTTCCGTTTTTTATTCCAGGAACTAATTGCGTGTTTTCAACGGTTAACATAAAGCTCGGGTTGAAATCTACTGCAGAACCTAATTCGTATTTGTAGACTGTCAGTAAGTTAGAGACATTTATTTTTGAAGCCTTGATGACCCGTTTTAAATCAGCATTATCGCCAACTATCATTTCTTCACCTAGTTCAAGTAATTGATCAACTTGTTGCTGATTTTGAACAGCCCATTCTGGATCGAAAGTTACTTCTAAATCGAAAAATGAATTTTTATAGATTCCGTTTTTTACGCTTCCATAATCAAATTCTGGTGTTGCAGCATCTTGTGTTGGCGGTGGCAGATTTTCTTGGCCAAAACCATTTGAAAAAGTTAGAAGGCTGATAATTAGGGTTAAAAATGTACTTTTCATTGGTAGTATTTAAGTTTTATTTCTTTTTTAATTGTGGAGTACTGTCCAGAACGATTGACTTTAATGTATCAAAAATAAAGATTTTTAATGACATTCAAAAATTTACTTTTGACTTGTGATGCGGATGAAAGATGTGTCACTTAATTCTTTCTGAAAATACTTCAGCAATCATACACCTTGCACTACCGCCACCAATGGTTTCAATGGTTTTGATGGAGAGTGGAACGAGTTCGCTGTATTTCTCAATCTTGTTTTTCTGCTCACGTGTCAAACTGTCAAACGAACTTTTTGACAAGGCTAAAATCGTGTGATTTTCCGTTGTTTTAATCGCCAACATGTTTCCAGCAAACTGGTTCATTTGTTCAAAGCTGATGTCGATTATTTCGTGACCAGTTTTGGTCAGTGAATCAGAAACAAATTCTCTTTCTTGTTGATCTGAGATACTATCCATACAAATAACCGCAAACTTTTCAGCGATGCACATCATTACATTCGTATGGTAAATCTCTTTTCCTGCCGGATCGTGCGAATGGAACGGAACTGCTTTGTAATTCAGTATTTCACAAACTTCAGCAAGGATGTCTTTGTCCGTTCGCGGAGATAAACACGCGTACGCCAATCTGTTAACGTGATCAAATACAACACTTCCTGTGCCTTCTAAAAATCGGTTTTCAGCTTCGTACTTGGAAAGGTCGATGATTTGGCTGATTTTGAAATTTGTTTTGAGTGAATCGATGATGTTTTTTCTTCGCTCGTACCGTCTATTCGGAGCGCACATTGGATACAAAATGACGGTTCCGTCCTGATGCAAACTCACCCAGTTATTTGGGAAAATAGCATCTGGTTTTACCGGTGAAATGGTGTCGTCAAAAACAGTAACATGTACGCCGTGTGACCGTAGTTTCGCTGCAAATGCGTCAAATTCTTCCCATACTTTTTGTTTGATACTTTCTTGACTTTCATTGATTTCATTCTGAAAAGCATTGGAGACAGCCGTTTCTGCGTTGAAACCGAAATTGGAAGGTCTGACCAAGAAGATGTTATTTGTTGTTTGCATTTGGTGATGTCTTTTTTAAACACAGAGATCTCTGAGGAGGCACAGAGTTCACAGAGTTTATTGAATGGTGTGAAGATAATGGTTTTTCTGAATCAAGGAGTAACTTCTGAGTAGTTGCTTGTTTACAGTTTTATAAATTCAACTTGGCTTAGTAGAATCTCTTTTTAATATGTTTCGTTTTTATCAAATAACTTATCAAAAGTCCGAAGGTGAAAGCGGTGACAAATGTGCTAATCAAAAATGCGATAAATGGCGGAATCAATAAAAACCACAAGTCTTTTTGATCATTGCTGATGATGGTTAGTAGGATAAACACAGACCAAATGATTGCATTGACGGTGATGGTATATCGAAATGAAGTTTCTAATACTGATTTTTGTTTCGCGATGTTTACGGAAGCAGAGCGACCAGCAATTCCCAATGCGATTACGAATGAAATGAATAATCCAATTGAAGCGATGCCGTAGGATTCGTTCAAAATAAATCCAGCTAAACTTTCGCCTGATCCCATTGTGGGAAATAGGAGGGCACTAAATATTGCAAATAATCCAAGTGGTAAACCAATTAAATAAGAGATTTTCATATTCGATTTTCATTCGTTAATATCACTTCAAAAACTGTGGTTTTATTTCTTTTGACATTTCACCAAATAAAACGGAAAAATATCTTCGACTGCTGTAATCTCAACTAATCCAAATTTTTCAAATTCTACTTTGATGGACGCTTTGTCGTAAAAGAACATTTTCACGCCATTGAATAAATCATAATAGTCTTTGCTGATTAATTCCCCTTTTCCGTAAAGTGGTGCTTTTGTAGATACGACAGCAAAAAGCAGATAACCATTATCAGTCAGTTGCTTGTAGCAGTCTTGGATTAGTTTTATTCGTTCTTCTTTACCTAATAAATGGATCAAAGCGTAGCAAAAAATTCCATCGTATTTGTTTTCATCAAATGGCATATCTGTTACCGAACCGTGATGAATTTTCAAATCGGTTCCGTAATGTTTTTGAGCTAATTCTATTGCTGTTTGCGAGATTTCTATTCCGGTAACCGCAATTCCATTTTCGCGAAATAATTGTGCGTTGCGACCGTATCCGATTCCCGGAATGAGGATATTTTTGACTCCTTTTTCAACAAAGAAATCTTTTGCCAAGATTGCTGAAGGAGCAGGAGTAAAGCCCCAAGCTTCTTGGTTTTTGATAAAATGTTCTTCCCAGAATTCTGACATTGAGTAATTGTTTTAAGTAACTATTGGAAGTTTTAAATTTAATTTAAACGAGCCTTAAACTGTGTTTAAATCTTTTTTTAACCTGCTTTAAATTCTTTAAATTCATTTTTCGGTTTTCAGCAAAGCTTTGTAATCTGGTTTTTCAAATGGTACCTCGCTTTGTTTGGATGTTTTACAATTGTTTACAATAATTGGAACCGTTTTGACTTTGTCGGAAGCAATCATTAAAAAGAAATTATTTTCATTGTATTCTGGATGTACGCTTTCAAAAACCGCTATTCCGCGTTCGTTATCGATGATGTGAATGCGTATTTTTTGTGTCTTGTTCATGACGCCATGAAGCGTATATTCATACGTGTTTTTATCTATTTTTTTCTGTGTTTCAATCTGATTTGCTTCAGGACCTTCGCCTGTCCACTCAATATACGTGCTGTCGTTGATCGATATTTGATACTGATGGTAAAAGTCACATACTTTATACGCATAAAATTGCCCTTTGTATTGCTTTAAAACTACCCATTTGGTGTCCGGAATAATCGGTTTCTGCTTGATCAATTTTAAGTTGTTTTCTTTCAAATTGTTGATGGAGAATCGATAGCTTTCATCTTCTGAAAGATCCGCATTACTCACTTTGAGATCATCGTAAAAAGTACTGTTTCGGTTCTCGTCAAAAAATACAGCTTGAGAAGTTCCTGCGATTTCATCTCTGTAAAGAAAAATGGTATCGTTGACTGTAAAACTGGAATCATAATTAAACCAACTCGATTTCTTGCTGTTCTCAACGACTTTTTTTGCAGGAGTTTTTCCCTTATCGTTACAGGCATTAAGTCCAATTCCAACGGTTAGAATTAAAAGAATTAGCAGCGTTTTCGTCATTTTAATTTAATTTTATTTAAGTTGATTTGATTTTTTCACTCTTTATTCTTTACTCTTTGATTTTCGCTTTATCTTCTTGGATAATTTGATTGAGAATTTTAATGATTTCTTGGATTCCTTCCAGAGTTCCCATAAAGAAATCTCCGTTTTGAAAATTTGGGATCAATATCGTGCGATTGATTTCCGTTACTCCCGCTTCCGTTAAATGCCCGGTAAATCCAGTTCCGAAATTGACATTCAACGCTCGATTTTCTTTCGAAATAGCGATCAGAATTCCATTGTCTAATTCCCTTTTACCAACGCCCCATTTTTTTCCAATTTCGGATACAAGATCATTGAAGCGATTTCGGTCTGTTGCAAATTCCGGTATGGTAATTACATAAATTTCAACGCTGGTTTCAACTTCATAAGCCGCAACCAAACTGTCGAGAAATTGTTCTTCTTTTTCTGAAAAAATATTTTCAAAATCGTTTATCCAACCCACAGCGTTTGGAATGTTGTCCCAATAACTTTTTTTGTTCGTTTGACCATTTACGGTCAGAAAACTGAAGAACAAAATGCAAGTGATTGTGAATTTTGAAAACATCGATCTAAAGTGAGTGTGCATGCTGTGCTGAATTTTAAATTTCTAAAACTTACGATAAATATAAATCATTATTTTGCGATTATCATATAACTTCGGAAAAATAAACGAGAATATTGGAATGCTAAATCTTTTTATTTCAACACGTTCACTGTTTTCAAAGTTGCACGTGTAAATTCCAGATTGTTCGATTTTAAATTCATAAAACCGTTTGCATTTTGCTCCAAATTCGAAGGTCTGCACTTTCCATTTAATGTCATTTATCGCGACTACATTAGAATCGCCCTGAAGTTTTAAAAGTATCTTGAAATCATTTGGCTCTACAAACCAACCACCAACAAAATCAATTAGATATTTTCCTTCACAAAGTTCTATTTGTTCGTGTTGCTGATGGATGTTGATTGGATTTATCATTTCTCAACATTAAATCTACTCGTCTTTTCATAATCTCTTTTGATGCTTGTAATCTTCCTGTCGTGGATGTATGCTTTAAGTTCTGATTTCAGGAACAGAGATCTTTCACTTTTATCAAAATAATCTGCTGTATCGAATTTGCTAATAAATCTACTGTATTCATAAGCGTTATGGATTACTTCAACGGTATCTCCACTTATTCTTTTTATTTTCACAAAGAAATAGCTTGAATTGTCATCTTCGTCTTTTTTATTCATCAAATAAACATCGTTCACCTTGGGGTTTTCAGCGTATTCTTGTTTTTTATTTTGCGTATTGATATTGCTGTAAATCACTGAAATAAAAAGACTTGCAAATAAAATTAAACCGGTGTATAAGTAAAATGGCGTTTTGGTTTTCGCTAAATAATGCAATACTTTTTGTTCATTAAAACTGTCTTTGCAATTCAAACAGATGGTCTTAATTGATTTTTGACTAGCAGGATATATCGGGATAAAAAAGAGATGATAATATGCTTGATACACCGAAAAACGTTGTTTACAAGCGCTGCAATTCTCGCATTGAATGTGAAAATCGTCGTATTTCTTTATTCTAATTTTTCTTTTTCCGTAGATCAGCATCTTTTCGATTTTCCTAGTTTCTTAATTTTTACGTTCTCTAATTCTTGCGTAACCAACCTAAGATTTCATCATCGTCAATTTTCCATTTATCACCTACATTGCGCAATGAAAAAGTCACTCTTGATTTCGCAAGCGGACCTGGATTTTGTTGGATGATTTCAATTTCATCGTTACTAACTTTAGAAATGATGGCAACATGTCCAAATTGATTGAAAATTGTTCCGTCAAAAACAAGTAAATCACTCACTTTTGGTTTCGATTTACTCGCATTTTTATATTGCGTTAAATTTCGAATCGTACTCAGTTGTCCATCCGATACTGCTGGATTGTAGAAGCTTTTCGCATGGCCGTAGCTGTCCGGCATTTTGTGATTGAGATATTCATAATAGTACCGTTTCACAAATTCAACGCACTGATATTTTAACCCCAAATTATAGCCATCTTTGGTTGTGTTTCTTCCTGAAATATTGTCTACACCACCGTTGTAATAGACGATTACACCGTTAAACCGATCAACCTCTTGTCCGACATCGCGCTTGGTATTGAGATTTACATGCTTATATGTCCAAACACCTGCGAAAGCTGCGAGTAGCGTTGCAAGTAGTCGCAATGTTAATTTTTTAATTTTCATATTTTTTCGAAATAAAGCTGATTTTCAAAATCAAAAGTGTCACGTGTGCCAATCCGCAAACGGGGAAAAGAATGAGGTAGGTTAATCCAAATAAATTGTTCATTTGTTCACTTTCTGTATCTATTGATGAGAACGATAAAACTTGCCAAATGATAATTGGAATGTAAAATAGAAGATTGTTGGCAATTAAAATGATGTTTAAGTACCGTTTTCGAGCTTTATCTTCATCCCTCAAAAACAACAAAATAATCGTTGATATTGGAAAGATGATAAATGGGAAAATTAGAAGAAGTATATAACTCATTTCAGGAATGCTTATCGATTTATCCTTCTCTCAATCTCACTTTTAATCTCTTTTGCAGAAGAAATCGAAAAATCTTGCGCGACAATTTTCTGATTTCCTGTGCTGTAAATGAGGATATCCGAATCAATTAATTTTCGATTAATTTCAACAGAGGAAATACGACTAAAAGGTATCGACGATTCGTCCGTTCCGATTAAATATTTGTTTCGTTTTCTGTAAACTACAGCGGTATCGGTGATGATCAGTTTTTCTGGAGATAAGATTGATCCACCGAGAAGAATACTTGATTTAAATTCCAAAGTCTCAAATTCTTCTTTTTTCTCAGGTGAGCTTTTCTCGTTACTGGTACTTTTTCCACACTCAGGACAAAATTTCTCGTCTCCTTGTAATTGATTTCCGCATCCTGAACAGTACATTTTTTCTTCGTTTTTGGTTTATTAGAATGACTCAATAGATTGGACAATCCATGGTCAAATTTAGACTTTTTTATTTTAATTTTTAAGCTCAACGGCCAACTGTCTTCCTTCCGATTTTGCTTTTTTATCCATTCCCATTCCAACCGTAAAACCGATGCCTAATCCAATGGGCATTCCCAATCCTAGAAATGCCATGCTTCCCAAACCTGTGCCGATTAAAAAACCAATCGGAATACCAATTCCGCCAACTCCGATAGCGATCCACAGGTTGCGATAGTATTTGATCGGAACAATTTTCAATTCTTTTTCAAGTTTTCTGAGGATTTTAAATTGTTTCTTTTTGATGACATTTTTCCATCTTTTTTCGGCGAGAATCGCGGCATTTATTTCTTCAATTTCTGGATTCAATGTATCAACAAGTAAATTTGGCAAATCTCTTTTATTCAATTCCGAAATTAGTTTTTCGAACTGAATGTACGATTTGTCAGAAGTGATGTTGTTTGATATGTTTTGATCGTAGAGTTGAATTAGTTTCATCGTTTCTATTTTTAGTTACGCAAAAGATACAAACGAATATACTGTTTTTTGGCAATTTATCTAAAAACGATTCCAAAATCCTTTGAATTCCAAATTTTTCGCTTGATTTCTACGCCGTCTTTTTTGATAATCTTGTAGGTTTCTCCGTTTTCCCGAATCCTGCATATTTCTTTGCGAGCATTTCGTCCTTTTCTTTTGATGAGGTATAATTCTTGTCGATCAATTTTGACTTCATACCTTGTACGACCAGTTTTGTCAAATTTCCAAATGTAGTGTATGAAGTTCGCTTCATCCATCAAGACATGCGATCTCATCGTGCCTTTGGAATAATACCTTGTAGAAAAAACATATTGACCGCTTGTGGTATCATTTTCAAAACGATCGTAAAAAACATAATCAATTTTGTTTTTTCGGTAATAAATGGTTCTCGTTCCGTCATAAATGCCTCCTTTAATTTTCGGATAGCTTACTTCGGAATGATAGAGCTTGCCATTTTTTTTGAAATAATATATTTTCCCTACTTGTTCACCAGCATCGTATTCAACCAATCGGTAATACCTGTATTTTGCTTCACTTACTTCGTCAAATTTTCGATCAAAATATTCTATCCACAAACCGCTTTTTACTTTTTTAGTTAATGAATCGCCTTGAGAAAAATTGGTTAATTGACTGTATTGAGAATCGGTGTTTAATTTACCAGCTGTATAAAATCGCTCTTTATAATCTAAAATGGTATCCATGTCTTTTAGTTCTTCTTGCGCGAATAATGAGCTAGCACAAAAGACAATCGATAGAATGGAGAGTATTAATTTCATTTTTAGCTTTTTATTTTTTTACTTTTTCAAAAGTCAATTTTGAAATTTTTGAAAGTGTTTTTGAAACTTTTGACCAATCTGAAATAGAGTTATATCCACAAGATATGGAACCCGAATAACCTTCCAAAGTGATCGTTACATATTGACCAGCATAACAAGTTACGAAATGATCTGATTCCACGAAATTTTTAACCGCGTCTTGTCCCAATAAAAAAAGAGAATCTCGCTGTTGTTGATTCAACACAAAACGGTCGCTGATGATTTTTTGCTTTTTTTCTCCTTCTTTTGAAATTTCAATTTCATCGAATTTTTTACGATAAAAGCACGTATCTTCAGTTGCCGGAATCCAGATTAACTCTTGATCGACTTTAATTTTCAACCATTTCCAAGGATTTTCTATTTGTTTTTCTTCAAGCGGTTTTTGCTCCACGTTGGAAGAACAACTTCCAATCAGAAATGCAAACAAGAATAAGATGAAATGTTGTGTTTTCATTGTTGATAGGTAAATGATTAGTTTAGAACAACGCAATTAATTTTGAAAAATTTCACGAGCAACCACGCGAAAGCTATCGGATCAAGGTTCATCGCAATCGCATTCTATATCAATCAATAATTTTTCAAATTCTTCATTGTAATCGTAATACGTATTGATGTGAGGCAACAAATGATTGGCACTGTTCCACCAACCAAAGCTCATGACTTCCATTCTGGCATATTCTAATCGATGATCAGAATAGTATTTATTGTCAAATCGACGCTGTAAGTTTTCTGGACTTCCGTTGTTGCTTTTTTGTTTTTCATGCAATGCATACCAAGCTTTGATGAGTTGATCTCCGCCAGCAATCAGTGCGTCTCTGTAATAGATACACGTGCTGTCAACAAGTTCATAAGTTAGTAGTATTTTAGGATTGGCGTATGCTAAAATCGTAAATTCTTTCAAGCGACAAGTGCTCTCATAAAAAGCGATTTGTTCTGCTAAAAGCTTGGTCCAAAATGGTTCGTTTACGATTTTAAGTGACTTTAACGTGTTGATTTTTTCATCACATTCTTTTCGAAGATCAGTAACATTTAATTTTTCAATATCTTCTAGTTTTCGGGGCGTTGAATTGGTACTGATGTAGTTTGAATTCCATAGATAATCAATGGTGTTTTGCAGTTCCTGGCGCGAATATTTTGTCGAGTCAAATTTAGCAATGCACTCACAAAGTTCGGTATTGTACTCAAAGTTTGCATATTGAGCGAATGAGTTGGTGTTGATTAAAATTAGAATCACAGTAATTAATTTTCTGATTTTCATAGTCTTTTGATTGAATGTTTGTATTTCTTTTTGTTTGCTTTTTTCACAGTGAGAAAAACCATCCCTAAAAATAGTAGAATCGAAACAGAATACTTTTTAATTAATCCTTTCGTCTCGTTGATATTTTCTTGCCTCTTTAAATCTTTTTGTTCTTGAAGATACGAAGTCAATCCAGCGGTGCAATTAGTCGCTGGTATAATATTGCATCCAAAGACCCACTCATCTGCTACTTTTTGTTTTTTGGGAGCAAGATTGTAAATCCAGATGTCATTTTCATACGGAACAAAGAGTTTCGCATTTTCAGTTCTACAAATTTCGATCGCTTTAACGAATGTCCAAAATTTAGCGAGGTCGTTGAATCTAAAACATACACCAAGTGTCGTATCTTGTGAACGAACTAATTCGCGAATTTTGATCCGTGCTTGTTTAACTTTCAGTTGGTCCTCCTTTTCATTTCCTGTTAAAGTGAAATAAGTAAAATCTCTTTTAGAAGTAATTTCAGCAGGCACAAATGCAAAATCTAAGCTTTTGTTATTGGTCACAAATGTAGCTGAAATGATTCTGTATTCTTTAAAAGGTTCATTTTTGTTGATAAACAAAATACATAATAATGGAAGAAATATCAAACTTATTAGTCCTGTTGGATAATAGATTCGTTTGATTATCTTCTTTTTATGATGCATTTTCTTGCTTGATAGGAAATTAAACTACGATCTTTTTCATCAGACAGTAATGATTTTTTATGTTAACATAGGTTATCTTGATTATTTTTGAAAGTAGTATTGTCGTCCTTTTATTCATTCCATTTTCAATTGTCGACCTTCTATCGCTCCCGCTTGGCTAAAGTTGTCAAGTTCATCCTCGATAATTGTCCAACCCAAATCCGTTAATTTTTTCGCGGACAATACTTCTGTGTCAAATTGAGTAAGGTGAATATTTCCATACTTACAAAGTGAGATTTGAATTTTCTCTTCTTGGTCAAACATAAAAATATATTCTGGAACGCTTGCATCACATCTCGTTATCCAGAAAAGGATTTGCATCATGTTTGGCAAACTCGTTAGATCAAAAATAAATGCTTCTTCATACGTCTTTTGACCAGTAATTTTCTCCAACGCTTGATAGGCATTCATCAAAGGTTTGAATTTGTTTTTTCGATTGCCAAAGAAGTCCATTTTAAGATGAGAAATCAAAATGAACTCGCTTGCGTTTATCGCATTGAAGAGTTCTGTTAATTTGATTGAAAGTGTGGTCGTAAACGTGTTGATGTTGGAATGATTTAGTCCAATTATGGTGTTGTATGTTCGATATTTCAGAACTTCATCATGCATCACGTCGTACATTTCTACGTAAATATGCTCTTCATTATCTTCCTTATCATCTTCAAAGATTTCATCGTCGTAGATTGCTTTTTGAAGTTTCGTGAGTTCAGAACTGATAAACTTTTTAGATTTTACAATTTCTTTTCTAGTTGAGAGTGTGATCATTTAGAAGCGTTTAAATTCATCATCAATTCGCTCAGATTTCAATCCTCCAAAACCAAATTCACAATTTTTGGATTGATATTGCACAAATCTTTTGCGAAGGCGACTTTGTCCTTTGGTGAAAGGATGATGCTTTGACTTTTCCCGTATTTTACGATGATTCGATCAAACGATGGAGCAGGAGAGGACCACAAACTTCTTGTCTTTGTGATCTCTCTGATCTCTGAAATTTCAATGGGACGATACGGAAATATACCACTTTTAATTTTTAATTTTCCGCCATCAATCGTATACGAAGTTTGTAAAAACACGTGTAAAATAAATACCAATATCGCTGCCATCAAGAGCAGTTTCAAAGCAATGTCTTTGTCCATTTTACCATTCAAAATGATTGGAACAATTGGAGCAATCAAAAGTATGATGATGATTGCCAGTAAAGCAAAGGAGATTTTAGACTTGTGTTTTATTTTCATTTTTTAAATTTTATCTAACAAAACGCATGTAATAATCATCGTTGCAGATGTTGCGATCAATGTTTAAAGAGTCCGCGTTGAATTTGATGACAATTTTTCCATCCAGTTCACTTTTGTTTTCAGAACAATTGAAGGTTACCAACCCGTTTTGAATAAGCATTCTTCCTTTTTCAATTTTCTTATCTTTTTGGTACAAACGGTAATATCCTTTTTCAGCAATGATCAATTTCAATTCTGGGTTTACAGGAGTTCCGATGTTCACACCGCAATTTGCAGTGGTGTGAATGGAGTTCCAAGTTCCAGTCATTTCTTTGTTTTTATCAATCATTTTGTCCTTTTTACAAGCGGATGAGATGATGATTAAACTGCTGATATATAGTATGTTTTTAGCTTTTTTTACGGTTTTTTTTATAACTTTCATTTCAATAGGACTTTTTGATATCGATTATTTGGAGTACGAATATAATAATTTATTGGAAGGATTTCTGTTTTATGTATCAATCACCATCCATTCTCAGTGCATTTTTCAATCCTAATTATCCGATAAAATTCATTTAAATTACGATTGAATATTTCAAAATTCAATCGTAAAATCAGTATTTTATTGCTTCATTAACAGCAGTTTAATCCATTTTCATCTCGTCGTTTTTCTCACCCAAATTCAAGTCATACCAATTGATTTTTCGGGAGAAGTACATCACCAATCCGAGAATGATAAAGATTCCAATGCTACCAATTAACAAGGCGTAATCTTGCAGTTGAATAATTACAAAAATGAATGAATAGAGAACTGTTAAAATCCCCGTGATCAACCACATCAGTTTTGCCGAACTTAAAATCGCACGCACATAACCGGCAATCAGAATCAGTGTGGCAAGTGCGGATACGATGAAGGCTAAATTATACTGTAAGTGTTCTGAGATCGAAAGTAGGAGCGTATAAAACACGATGAGTGCAACACCAACAAGGATGTATTGAATTGGGTGAATGAAAACTTTATTCAGGATTTCGATGAAGAAAAATACTAAGAACGTGAAGACGATAAACAAGATCGCGTATTTTATGGAACGATATGATTTTTGATAATTATCAACCGGTAAAAGCAAGTCAATTCCGAAAGCAGATTCTTGAATCGAATGCTGATCGCCAATCCAAATTTGTGGAAAATTTCGGTTTAAATGCAAGACATTCCAATTGGCTTTGAATCCTTTTTCGCTGATGTTTCTGTGGTCTGGTAAAAAAGCACCGTTGAAACTTGGATTTGGCCATTCAGAGCTAATGTTGATATCGGTGATTTTTCCTACTGGCGTAAAATACAACTGTTGACTTCCTTTCAAGTGAATACTCAGGTTGAAAGTATATTTCGTACTGTCAGTTGGATCCAGTTTCAGCAAGGCATTGATTCCAGTTCCAACCACGTCATTGGACGAAACACCGGGATTAAATGAAACTTTTTCAGTTCCCCAAGTCAGTTTAATTTGTTCTTCAATTCCACGTAAATCATTGATTCCAACAACGAATTCGGCTTTGTCAAACAAGATGTTTTTTTGCTGAATATCCAGCGTGCCGATGTCGAATTTATTGAAAGTTCCAGAAATGTTTAATTGAGAGTTGTAAACAACGATTTCATAAATTCCTCGATATCTTTTTTCGGGATTAATGCTTCCTTGAATGTCTAATTGGGAAGGTAAAATGTGAATATATTCCTTGAATTGAATGATTTTTTCCGTAGAATCCTTTTTCGAATATTCTTTATGATACCGATAATAAGGAATCGAAATGAATGGACCTGAAATGGTTTGCGCTTCTCCCCATTTTGAACTTACTTCGTGAATTGCTTCTTCTTGTGTGTTTTCTCTTTCGTAGATTAAACCTCTAATCGATGACGTTGGAATCATCAATAACAAGATGATAAGCAGAATGGTTCCGATTTTGAAGTAGATGTTGTTTTTCAAGTTTTTCATAGGTAGCGACTTGCCTTTTCGATTAGCAATTTACAACGGAAGAAAAAGAGAAAAATTGCATCCAAAAAATCATTCAATGAATTAATTCCACGAGGATCGATTTATTCTCCTTGAATTCAAACTTACATTGATCAAAAGTTGGCTGCGACCACTTGCGATTAAATCCATTTGAAAAACCGTAAGGTTCAATCGGAATTCCGATTGCATTGGTGTTGAGATTATTGTCAGCATTTAAATCCTGGAAAATGGAAATGGCATACGTACCTTTTGGAATGCTTTTAAGTTTGATTTCAAGCTGTTTTCCAGAAACGATGTGATTGGATAACCTCGCAGCTTTTCCTTTTTTCAAATAGTCTTTCGGATTATCATAAATACCAACCACAATCGACCCTTTTTTAACTTTTATATTTGTGACTAAAATAGAAAGATCTAATTTGTCATTCGTTTGTTTTTTAAGTATTTGAGGTGAGGGAGAATACATTCCTAAGGAACTCCATAAAATCAAAAGAAGTGAATGTTTAATCATTTTATATGGTTAAATTGAAGACATTTGAATTTCAAATATAAAGATTTTTCTCAAGCTAACTGAATCAATCGTTCGTTTGGATTCCCGCCAAATGGATCAATCTCCAATCTGTTCCAAAGCTGGTATATCATCCATTTTATCCAAACGTTCTTGCAAACCTTTTCGTGCTTCCATCAATTCTTCTTCCGTTTCGATGAGCATTTCGTGTAATTTTTCTTTTCCTGATTTTGTTTTTTTGAGCTTGCGCATAATTTCAAAAACTTCTCCTTCCGCCTCCATGACTGCTAAACGCTTGTAATATGTCAAACTTTCCGTCATGTGCGCCATCGCGATCATCGCTGTTAAAAACGGGTGATTGTTGGTGACATTTACCGCCTTTAATTTCCCATGTTCTAATTCTACTTTCAATGAAAAAGCAAATTCTTCCATGTTGAATGCTTCGTGCTTACTTTTTGGATTCAAATACGCTTTCATTGCTTCGATGTTGTTCATCGTCGACAAATCAACAACCATATCTTTTTTGCTATTCATGTCTTTGTATATCACATCGCGAATCGCACGAGCTTCCTCAATGGTTGGATCGTTCTTCGGATTTTCGAAATCGCGTTCAGACCAATCCCAGTTTTTTGGATGAACTGGTTTGATGTATTTTTCACAAAATTCAGTGACATCTTCTTTCAAACTTCTTAAGTCGCCGTTGTGTTTGATGTACACATCTTCGTATGTTCCTTTTTTACTTGCCATGATTTTTTCTTTTAAAAGTAGAAAAAAAGGGTTTTAATTAAAAAACATTTAATACAATTTACAATTCAGAATCAAGAGATTGAATCAAGCGATGAAGAAGTATAATCACTTTTTGAGTTGAAATGATTCCAGTTTTTGCTTATTTATTTTCCTTTGGTCGTACTATTTGTTGTAAGCCACTAAAGAAATTGCGCAAGTATTGATCTTGAAAAGATTTGAAGTGATTGTGGTTCTCATTTCTCAAGAAAGCACTCAATTCAGTTTCGCTGATTTTACGATCTTTAATTGCCAAAATCGCAATGATGTCCGTCGATTTTAAGTTCAAAGCAATTTTAACTTTCTTCAAAATGTCGTTGTTGCTCAGGTGTTCGTTTGCAACAACTTCAACGCCTTCTCTTTTGCCTCGTTTGAGTTCAATTAAACCATTCAAAAACACATCCAACATCAAGTTTGATAATTCTGCAAACTCTTCATCTTCTTCTTTTTTCAACCAATTGCTCACTTCAACACGTGTGATTGGCGCGGGAGCTGCTTGAAATAATTCTACCATTTGGGTATCGTTAAAATCTAAAGTATATCGAAGTCTTTTAAGAATGTCGTTGTTGTTCATTTAAAAAAGTGTTGCAAAAATTAATTTAGCAAAGGTAGTAAAATATGCTTTTGATGGATGCACGAATCAGTGATGCGAATTAGTGCGATGCTTCCCACGCAATCAAAGCGGCTTTTCGGGTGTTGCCCCACATGTATCCGCCTAAGTTTCCAGAACCTTGAATCACGCGGTGACAAGGAATTAAAAATGCAATGGGATTACTGCCAATCGCTGTTCCAACTGCTCTGGCAGCTTTGGGTTTTTGGATTAGCTTGGACAAATTTCCGTAAGTTGATAAATCAGCTGTTGGGATTTGGAGTAGTTTTTTCCAGACCTGGATTTGAAAATCTGTTCCTGTTAAATGCAATTTTATTTTCTTGATTTTCCTCCAATCAGCACTGAAAGTCAATAAAACATTTTGCTGCATTTCATTGCTTTTTTGAACGAAGGTCGCTTTTGGAAAACGTTTTTCCAATGCGGATAATGCTACCAATTGATTGTCTGAAAAACCGATATAACAAATGCCCACAGCAGTTGATGCGATTAATATTTCTCCAAAAAAGGATTGATAAAAACGATATTCAATGGCAAGTGTTTCGCCATTTTTGAAATCTGCTGCGGACATTTCTATGATTTCAACAAAAGAGGAATGAATTCTTGGATTTTCCAATTTCGCTCCGTGATCCAACGAATCAAATAAAGTTGCTTGTGTCTTGTTCAGAATTCCTTTCAAGTGAGGTACTTGCATGTATTCCCAAAACTGTTCAACGCGAACACCAACACCAGCCCAATCTTTGAAAATCAGCTGAATTTCTTGCGAACTCAGACCTGTTTTTTCAACAACATTCAGCAAATCAAATTTCTTCAAATCACCTTGCATCGCCTCGATGATTGTTGCGATTTTGTTGTAGGAATTACTGACAGGATTGTTCATTGAAAAATACCTTGGTTATATCTCAACAGCAATTTGAAGCCGGTGCGCAACAAGTTCCTGCTTTCTCACCATAAACCGTGATGCTATAAATAACGGTTTTGTGCTCGTTGTACTTTGTAATTTCTTCTTCCGTGAGATAATCTTTCAAAATGTCGTTTGGAATGATGATTGGTTTCTGTTTTTGAAGGACGAGGTTTTTAAATCCAGCACCTTCAATCATTCCTAAATAATCGTCTTTCAAGATGGCACTTGCCACGCAACCTGCATACATTTCTGCAGCCGTTTTGATTTTTTCTGGCAAATCTCCTGTCAACACGATGTCTGAAATACTAAAATGTCCACCTGCTTTCAAGATGCGGAAAACTTCTGCAAATGCTTTGGGTTTGTCTGGAACTAAGTTCATCACACAATTACTTACGACAACATCCGCTGCATTTTCTGCAATTGGAATATTTTCAATGTCGCCCAATCGAAACTCAACATTGTTGAATCCCATTTTATCTGCATTGATTCTTGCTTTCTCAACCATCGCTTCAGTGAAATCGATTCCGATTACTTTTCCTGTAATTCCCGTTTCGTGTCGCGCAACAAAACAATCATTTCCTGCGCCACTTCCTAAATCAACGACCGTATCACCTGGTTTTATTTTGGCAAATTCAGTTGGCAAGCCACAGCCTAATTTCAAATCGGCATCTGGTGTATAACCTTCCAAATGTTCGTATTCGTCGCTCATGATGTTGTAAACTTCTTGCTTGTTTGACTCGCTAACAGGTCCGCTACCGCAACAAGAAGCTGCGTTTGTATCTTGATCTTGTAAAGCAATTTCACTGTATTTTTGCTTCACCATTTCTTTAATTTCGTCGTTTTTTGTCATGTCTGTGTTTTGATTTATTGAACCGCATCAAGCAGTTTAAATTCGTTTTAAACCTCGTTTAAATGGTATCTAAAACCAAAATAATCCGCCGTTTTCGCCGACTATAAAGTTACGAAAATTAATTCTTTAAATTCGTAAAACCTCCTTCTAAAAACAGACTGGTTTTTATTTGTAAATCTGAATTTCAAGCATAATACAAGAGGATAACTTCTCAAAGTCATCAGGTATAGCATCAATTCTTCGAATTTTACGGCCAGTAAATTCTCCATAAAAACGGATGGCGCTTGACTGATGTTGGTTAAGGAATTCAAATAGGAAATAATATAGGCATCGTTTCCAATAATGAAATAGGGAACATCATCTTTTGAAACGGATTTTTTAGACGCGTGTTTTTCCAAAAAATCTTTCAAGATCTTTTCTGAAAAGAAGAAGAGTTTACAGTTGTAAATCGCTTCGGTTTCTAATAATTCTGTCCAAAGCCAATTTCCTTTTTTCAGCAACAAGGACTGATCTTTATTGACCGCAACCGACGTGCCAGCAAAGTGAACTTGTTTTCTTGCAACTTGTAAAAAGCTAAACATATTCATACTCAAATTGACCTTACTTTTAACAACGTCGTTGGTCATTTTAAAATCATAGACGAATAAATCAGGAACGATTTTAGCGCTCGACAAATAGCTTTCTGGAATGTTTTCTATTGACATATTTAATTCAATCGGAAATTAACAGGAATGTAAAAAACCGATTTAATAGGTTCTCCGTTGCGTGTAGCGGGTTTCCAGTTTGGCGATTTGCGCATGGTGCGTATGGCTTCCAAATCTAGACTCGGATGTACCTTTCTAACCGCTTTCACGTGGGTAACTTTTCCGTCTTTTTGAATGAAAAAGGAAAGGTACACTTTTCCTTCAATCCCATTTGTAATGCAGTCTTCGGGATACGTCATGTTTTTCGCCAAAAACTTCATCAGTTCCGTTTTACCGCCTATAAATTCAGCATCTTCAATGCGTACAGTATCTGGTTTCTTGATTCCGTCAATGTATTTTTCATCGGGATTATTATATTTTTCATCAATTGCGTCATAAATCTTCATCTGTTCTTTATAAGTGTATCGCATTAAAATGGTTTCAGAGATGTTCTTCAGCTTAGTATTACTCAAAACAACTTCATTCACGTCGTAAATTTCACTTTGTGCTTCAACCGATAAGGTGATTGATTCTTTCGTTAATCCTTCTACCTCAATATTACCTTGCAAATCTGTTTTACCGAGTAAGACCTTTCCTTCAGTAGAAAGTAAGAAAATAGACGTTAAAGCTAGTGGATCTGACGTTACTTTATCTTTGACGGTTAATGTTAAGGTGTACGTTTTCGCTGCAAAAGAAACAATTGCAAACGACAGGAAGAGCAGTAGAATGGAGATTTTTTTCATTTTTATTTTTATAAAATTATTTAATGTAATAGAAAGTTAACTGGCAAACGAAACATTTGCTTAATCGGTTCTCCTTTCAAGGTTGCAGGACTGAATTTAGGCATATTTCTTACCACGCGAATCGCTTCAAGGTCTATACTCGGGTGCACTTGCCTTATTGCTTTCACATTTGTGATTCTACCATCTTTTTGAATGAAAAACTCGAGATATACTTTTCCCTGAATTCCTTCCAATATACAGACTTCAGGATATTTTATGTTGATAGCCAGAAACTTCATCATTGCATGTCTTCCTTCAATAAATTCCGCATCTTTAAATTCTGATGTGTCTACATCTTTCAGGTCGCTAATAAATGGTTCGTTTGGATCGTTGTATTCCTCATCGATTGCATCGTAAATCTTTATTTGTTCTTCGTAGGTAAATTGCATCACAATTACACGAGCGATGTTTTCTTTTTTCGAATTAAAAAAGGTTTCTCTCGCAGTTTGATATCGGCTGTCTTGAGCTTCAACAAATACAACTATTTTCTTTTCTCCCAGTTCCGGAATTTCAATTTTTCCATTTGCATCTGTTTTGCCAAGGTCAATTTTTCCACTAGAAGTGTAAATCGAAATCTGTGCTAAAGGCATTGGTTGTAGCGTTGCTTGGTCTTTTACAATCAAGGTCAAGGTGTACGTTTTCGCTGCAAATGAAACCATTGCAAACGAGAGGAAGAGGAATAAAATGGAGGTTTTTTTCATTTTCATAGATTTATCTATTACATTTTAAAATTAATTGTCAAACGAAAGATTTGCTTAATCGGTTCTCCTTTTAAGGTTGCAGGACTGAATTTAGGCATATTTCGAACAACGACCAATGCTTCAAGATCTAGACTTGTGTGCACTCGCTTTGTTGCTTTCACATTCGTAATTCTACCATCTTTTTGAATGAAAAACTCGAGGTACACTTTTCCTTCAATCCCAGCTCTTACACAGTCGTCAGGATATTTTATGTTCTTTGCCAAAAACTTCATCATTGCAGCTCTTCCTTCAATAAATTCCGCATCTTTAAATTCTGATGTATCGACATCTTTCAGATCGCTAATAAAGGGTTCGTTTGGATCGTTGTATTTCTCATCCAGCGCATCGTAAATCTTTATTTGTTCCTCATAGGTAAATTGCATCACAATTTCACGAGCGATGTTTTCTTTTTTCGAATTATAAAAAGTTTCTCTCACAGTTTGATATCGGCTGTCTTGAGCTTCAACAAATACATCTATTTTCTTTTCTCCCAGTTCCGGAATTTCAATTTTTCCATTTGCATCTGTTTTGCCAAGGTCTATTTTTCCACTAGAAGTGTAAATCGAAACTTGTGCTAAAGACATTGCTTGTAAAGTAGTTTTGTCTTTTACAGTCAAAGTCAAGGTGTATGTTTTCGCAGCAAACGAACTGATTGCTAGCGACAGGAAGAGAAATGTGAAAGATATCTTGTACATAATTTGAAATCGTTTAAGGTTTAATTATTCACACTTTTGTAGCTCCTCAGTAATGTGTTCAGGGATTTTTCCATCAAAGATCATGAAGGATTCTACTGCGTATCGGTATAATTGACACGCTTTGTCTTTTTCTCCCATCTCTTCATAAACAGATGCTAATTTCAACATAAAATCTGTTCCAAAACTGGTTCCTTCTTCTGATAAATCATTTTCTTTAACGAATTGATAAAGCGCTTCTTTTTGACCTGATTGGTGAAGTATTTCAATTTTCAAACGAGCAACTTCAATTTCATCTGCTTGGTTTTTAGAGGCTAAGTTCGCATTTTGCATGGCACGATCGTAGTCCTTCATTGCTAAATAAATGTTTCCGCGATCAATGAAGTAATATCCTTCACTAGGATCCAGTTGAATGGCTTTGTTGATGTGCACCAACGCTTTATCGTACTGCGGAATTTCACCAGTGTATAGCTGACGCGCTAAACTTCCATGTCCAGCTGAAAAGTTCGGGTCAAGTGCGATCGCTTTTTCATAACTTTTTACGGCTTCTGCTTCTTTTCCAACGATGGATTGAAAGCTCGCCATCATCCAATAGTACCAAGGTTCGTTTGGTTCTTTTTTGATGGCTTTATCTAACTTTTTAGATCTGACTTTGGGTTCAGAAAATAGCAGGTCGTTATAAAAGTCGTTGTATTTTTTAGGTAGATGCTGAGCGCTTATTTGAAAACTAAACGTGGCAATTAAAATGAGTAGGTAATTTTTCATGGATTTTTATTCTTTATTAAGTTCATTGTAAAGATTTTCAAGATCTATCGGAAAGTCATTTAAAACCAATGTTTTTGCGATCTTAATTATTTCTTCTTTTGCGTCCTCTGTTTCTTTCACTTTTTGAAGAGGTCTGTTGATGATTAAGATTTGATCAAAGCAAACGGTCGTCCAATAAGCTTGTTTTTCAACGGATTTCTGATCTGATTTATTCTTCATTTTTGGCATTTGATAGGTCCAATAGAGAAAAAGTTTGTCGTTGATTGTTACAAATTCAGCTGTTTCTTTGAGGTTTTTAGTTTTGAGTATTTCTTTAAAATAATCCAACTCGTATCGCATGTGTCCAAGTAAATTTTTCTTTTGACTTTCGATTGACATGTTCTCAAAATCCTGCTTTGACATGAATGGAACATGCATAATTTGAAGAATATTGTTGTTGAGCGTTAAAAAGTTTGCCGCTTCAGTGGGTTCAATTTTTCCCTCGAGCTGAAGTGTGAACGAATGCATTTCTCCATTATAAACTAACTTTGCGCCTGTTTTGGTTCGAAACAATGCCGCTTTAAATTTTTCAGCTTCAAATGCTTCTTGCGCAAATGAGAAAAAAGTGCTTACCAATAATAGAAGTGAAGTAAGGAGTTGCTTCATAGAAGTATTTTAATAACTTGGGTTCGATTGTAAAAGTGAGATTAAAGCGAACATTCAACGCATTAAAAGTACAAGATTTTTTTAAATCTCAGGCATTTTTTTTTAGCTGCGTATTCCCGAATCCATTCTCACTATAAAAAATAAAAATCAATCTTGCGAATGTTGAAAACTTAAAATAATGAGGGTAAAGCGAATGACTATCTATGTTCTAAATCAAACTACTTTTGTCAATAACTATTCATGCGATGCCGAAAAAATCGCTGTTTATTTGACTAATTTTGACACTTAGATATTTTATCATAAGAAGGAAAATGGTGTTTGATTTTGAAGGAAATTAAATAGGGAATTGTGTTCAAATCACAAGCTGTCGCGCAACTGTAGATGTCCTTATCTTTTTTCAATACGTCACTGATCGTCCAAGAACGAATGGGAAGACGGAAAAAGAGACATGAGCCAGGAGACCTACCTTTTCTGATATGACTTATACTTTCGCGAAAGAAGTAAGAGTTGTGCAGTTTTTGCAATTTGCTGAAAGTTCATTTTGTGAATCGAAAGCTGCAACCTTTTTTCTCACGAATGTATTAAACTGTGAAATAAGTCATTACAGAATTTGACACACCTGCGAAGCAAGCAACGCAGTTAGACAAGAATGACTTTAAAATGAGGATATCGCTTGACCTTTAAAAAACAAATTTAGAGGCCTTTGAAATATTTTAGAACGAATAGATAACTTAATAACATTTCAATAATGGGAATTTTTGACAAGAGAATAAATTACAAACCTTTTGAATATCCAGAGATATTAAAATTTACGGAAGCAATCAATAAGTCCTTCTGGGTTCACAGTGAAGTCGATTTTACGGCAGATACGCAAGATTTTCATTCACATTTAAACGCTGCAGAACGTTCGGCAATTAAGAACAGTTTGTTGGCAATTGCACAAGTGGAAGTGGCTGTGAAATCATTTTGGGGAAATTTATACGATCATTTTCCAAAACCAGAATTCAACGGCTTGGGAAGTACGTTTGCGGAATGTGAATTCCGGCATTCGGAAGCTTATTCCAAATTGGTTGAAGTATTGGGCTACAACAACGAGTTCCAAAATTTGATGTCGATTCCAGTCATTAAGGAACGTGTAGATTACCTATCAGAAGTATTGCAAAACACGAAATCGGATAACCGAAAAGAATATGTCGTTTCGCTGATTTTGTTTACCATTTTGATCGAAAACGTTTCACTCTTCAGTCAATTTGCAATCATTTTATCTTTTACGAGATTCAAAGGGTACATGAAGAATGTGAGTAACATCATCGCTTGGACTTCTGTGGACGAACAGATTCATGCAAACGGTGGAATTTACATCATCAATAAAATTAGAGAAGAAAATCCAGACTTTTTTGATGAAGAAACCATTGAAATGATTCGCAATACCGTAAAACATTCGTTGGATGTAGAGAAAAATATTTTAGACTGGATTTTCATTGAAGGAGATTTGGACATCATCAATAAAACAGACTTGTTGAATTTCATGAAATTTAGAGTGGATGAAAGTTTACTGCAAATTGGATTCGATAAGATTTTTAACACCACGATGGAAGAATACAGACCGATGGCTTGGTTTGAAGAAGAAGTTTTTGCCAATAGTTTGGACGATTTCTTTGCGAAAAGACCCGTAGAATATACTAAACACGACAAAAGCATTACGGCTGACGATTTATTCTAGTCGGCAAATCAGCAAGAACATCAGCAAGAACAACAACAACATCCTTGAGAAAATAGAACATGGAATTTATAGAGACAGAACAAAGAGAGAAATTGTGGTGGAAAAACTCCGAAAGTGAGCAAATCCTGAATAGAGGATATTTATTGAAAGGAGAAACTGTTGAAGGCGCAATTGATCGAATTACAACTGCTGCAGCAAGAAGATTATACAAACCTGAATTGAAAGAAGCTTTTCAGGAAATGATAGAAAGAGGTTGGATGAGCTTGAGTTCACCAATCTGGGCCAACATGGGAACGGAGCGAGGATTGCCAATTTCTTGTTTCAACGTGCACGTTCCAGATAGCATCGAACACATTACCCACAAATTGGGTGAAGTGATCATGCAAACCAAAATTGGTGGTGGAACTTCTGGTTATTTCGGAGATTTGAGAGAACGAGGAAGTGCAGTTTCTGACAATGGAAAGAGTAGTGGAGCGGTGAGTTTCATGAAACTTTTTGATACGGCGATGGATACCATTTCTCAAGGTGGCGTTCGTAGAGGAGCATTTGCTGCTTACTTGGACATTGATCACCCAGATGCAGAAGAGTTTTTGAACATCAAAGACATCGGAAGTCCAATCCAAAATTTGTTTTTCGGAGTCAATGTTTCTGATTACTGGATGCAGGAAATGATTGATGGTGATGCGGATAAACGAAAATTATGGGCGAAAGTTTTAGAAAGTCGTCAGCAAAAAGGATTGCCGTATATTTTCTTTACAGACAATGTAAATAAAAATAAACCGCAAGTTTACAAGGATTTGAACATGCCAATCAATTCAAGTAATTTGTGTTCAGAAATTGCTTTGCCTTCTTCGATTGACGAGTCTTTTATCTGTTGTCTTTCTTCCATGAACTTGGAATTGTACGACGAATGGAAAGACACGGAAGCTGTTAAATTGGCCATATTTTTCTTAGATGCAGTTTTGCAGGAATTCATCGAAAAAACAGAAGGGAATTATTACTTGGCTTCTGCTAATAAATTTGCAAAAAGACACCGAGCTTTAGGTTTAGGAGTTCTTGGATGGCATTCACTTTTACAGAAAAAGATGATTCCTTTTGAAGGAATGGAGGCAAAAATGTTGACATCTGAAATCTTTAAATACCTAGAAGAGAAATCTGAAAAAGCAACCAAAGAATTAGCCTTGATTTACGGTGAACCTGAGATTTTGAAAGGATACGGAAGACGCAATACGACCTTGATGGCGATTGCACCAACAACATCTTCTTCTGCTATTTTAGGACAAACATCGCCAGGAATTGAACCTTTCAGTAGTAACTATTTCAAAGCTGGACTTGCGAAAGGAAACTTTATGCGCAAGAATAAATATTTGAAAATTCTTTTAGAAGCAAAAGGAATCGATAACGAAGATACGTGGAGAAGCATCATGCTTCAAAATGGAAGTGTGCAACATTTGGATGAATTGGACGAAAACGAAAAAGCTGTTTTCAAAACGTTTAAGGAAATCAGTCAGTTGGAAATTATTCAACAAGCTGCAATACGCCAGAAATTCATTGATCAAGCACAAAGTTTGAATTTGAATATTCCATCCTTACTTCCGATTAAAGAAGTAAATAAATTAATCATTGAAGCTTGGACTTTGGGTGTGAAAACACTTTATTACCAACGCAGTCAAAGTGTTTCCAAAGAAATGGTGACCAATTTGGTGAGCTGTAGTAGTTGTGAAGCTTAAAATGTAATGAACCGTGCGGTCGGATTTTTTTCGATCGCACGGTTTAAAAAATCTTTCTCAAAGCAGATTTCACCTTTTCGTTTTTTGGAATGTTTGAACCAAAAGTTTCCATTAGAATTACGCTGTTAAGCAATAAAAATAGAAAGGCACAGATCGCACCAATCACCCAAGGAGTAAATGTTCCGCCCCAAAAAGACATGTGCATTGGTTGTTGAATAATCTCGTGTTCGCCGTTTTTATCAATCTTGTTTATTTTTAAGGGAAATTGACTCACTTTTAAATAGCGATCGCCATTGAGTTGTGGGAATTTTTTCGGAAAACCAGCTCGTTTATAAATGACGTGGATCGTTGCGTTTCCATCCTGATCAATGGAGAAATCAAAATCTTTTACAAAGTTGCTGGTCTGGATATAGTTCAGATATTTTCCATTCAAATCATAAACTTGGATCCGTTTATATGCACCAAGTCCGATGTAAATTTTATCATTTTTTTCTTGAATATCTTGAATGGCAGTTATGGGAAGTTCGCCTTCAAATTTCGAATTCTGGAAAGATAAAAATATGTTGAAAATGAAAGCAAACAGAGCCAAAAACTGAATGCTTACAAGTACATAAGATAGCTTTTTTCTCATTGCTAATTATGTTGCATGTATTCTAATGCGCCATCAATTAATTCATCAGTAGATTTTTCATTGGTGTCGTATAGCGTTGTAACATCTCCAAGAATACTCGGATACTTTCTCCAATCAGTAGGAATAAATTCTGGATTGCTGTAAACTTGTTTGAAAGCTTGGATGTCAAAATCAGCTGCTCTATTTGCTTTAAAAAAAATATCATCTGGAGCAATGAAGGATTTAATTTCTTGACCATAAACCTCGCGCGGACCATGGAAAAGAACATTGACGGTATCTCCGGTTTTTACCGATTGCACCAACATGTGAATCAAATAATCTTCCTTTCCGTTTTCTGGATTTTCAGAACAAGCTAACACAAGTACTTCTTCTTGATTTGCTAATGCATTTTTAGTGACATTGAACTCAGAAATATCAACCTTGTTTTTATTGGAATTACAAGAACTGAAAACACAACTGACGATGATCAGTGCGTTGAATAATACGATATGAGTGCGTCTTGTTTTAGTCATTTACAAATATTTCTCCTTCAAATACCGTATCGAACGTATTGGAAGTGGACCTTTGAATGTAAGAATTTTTCTTTACTTCCAGAATTTTAACCGTGATGATTGTTGCTTTGTCAAATACAATTTCATCTGGATTATTAATTATTTTTTTCAGCTGAAGTGTATACGTACACTCGTCAATCCATTTCACTTTGAAAGTCGCTTTAAATCCTGATTTTTCACCAATTTCAGTTTGAATATTTCCTTTTCTTTCCAAATAGGAATTACCGTATTCTGCATTTGGAATGACAAATTTTCCTTCTTTAAATCGTTTACAGTCAGCAGTCTGTCCAAATGCAAAGCTGGTAAGACTGATTAGAATGGCAATAAGTACTGTTTTCATAGAGATTGGTGTTGGTTTGATTTCTGTAGGTCTATCATTTATCGTCTAAAAGTAATCAAAAATAAATTGCGGTTCTACAAAAATTAAAAAAAAGCAATAACCAATCGTACGTGGCAGTTCGATGATCCTTTTTTGCATCGAAAAATCTTCGGACTCATTGTAGAATCTTTTTATCGGATCTGCGCGATGTTGTTGGAAATTAATCTTTGTTGATATTAAAATGACATCTAATGATCTTCCTCGGATTTTCAACGGGAACATGGTCTAAGCTTATTTTATCTAAAAACGTAATTTTCCCTTCTGAAACAAGAACGCCTTGAATCGTGTAATTAAATGATTTACCACTGCTTAAATGCATGTCGTAATTTCCTGCCTCCATTTTTTTCCATTGAATTAAATCACTTGATTTTAAGTACAAGGAATCGGTCATTGAAATTTTGCTGTCGCGATTGATATACGTGATTATAACCGTATCTGCTTTGTTTACATCCATTTCAGCGGATTCAAATGTCATTTTAATTGTGCCAAACGCTTGTTCCTGAGAAAAGGAAAGCCCAGCATTTAAAAGTAAGAAGATTGAAAACAGGAATCTCATGTTGTCGATTTTTTAGTTTAACCACAACCATCACCTGTTGGCGATTTATATTGTATGTGAATCGTCGCATTTTTATCAGGATAATCATTCAGATTTATATCATCGATGATGGTAATAATATTCGCTCTTACAGGAACACCGGTAATTATGAAGCCTGGAATTTTATTTCCTGAAACTTCGATGGTATACTTACCAACTTCAAAAAGTCTGTAGGGAATTTTTTCACCAGCCTTTAAAAGAAAAATATCGGTAATCGTATTCCTTTTCTCAACGTGGTAGTAGGTGATTGTAATGATATCTTCAAAACTTTTGTTGACGTCTTCCAGCTTAAATGCCATTTTAATCGTCCCTTTATCGTCCATTTGAGAAAAGGAAATTGCAGAACTTAAAACGAAAATAATTAATATTAAATACCTCATGAAATCAATATTTTGTCTAAAAGAAGTTGATACATTTTCAATAAATCGTTCAAATCCTCGACTTTTTTAGGACGTATTTCTGAAAGATAGTGAATCATTCCGTTGCCTTCTTGAATTGGTTCATAAAAAACACCTTCTTGGTACATCAATTGAAGTTGTACATCTTCTTGTTTTAGAATGTAGTAGCGCAAATCTTGGTCTGAAAAAAGATTTTTTATTCGGTTTACGTCATTACCTTGTATCATGAATCGACTGTCAAACTCTTTGTTGTCGATTTTGATGTCCTGAAATCCCAAGAATTTACCAATGGTATTGATAAATCCTTGATTCACCACTTTAAAACGAAAATCGTTTGGTGATTTCAATTCCATTCGAATTCTGGTGTAGGCTACATCTCGAACGTCTCCGCCTGCAACTCGGTAAATAAAGCGATCAAACATAATGGTGTGATCTCGGTATGGAACTTCAACGCTATTTGGAATGTCGTAGTGACCAATGACATATTGACCATTTTGTTCCGCAGCAAATTGTTCCCACATTATTCTTGGATTTGGGCGTCTAAATGGTTCGAATAGGTCGGTGAAGAATGACAAATTAGTGTGTTTTTTTTAAGTGAGTACCAACTACAATTTACTTTTATGAATAAATGAAATCTCTTCATAACTACTTGAAAAAGCGAATATTTCGTATCCTTTTGCTTTCATTTTAGCTACAATGTCTTTTGATTTATAGTTTTCCTCATCGTAAAGTCTGTCGTGAAATTCAATCAACATTTGGTCGATCGTAACATCAGATTCTAGGATTTTTTCAAGTACAGCGTATTCAGAACCTTCGATGTCCATTTTCAAAACATCGATGTGTTTGTGACCTAATTGCGCGACCATGTCGTCGAAGGTTTTCATCTCAACGTCAATTGCATTGTTGGTATCTACCACTTCGCTTTCGACCAAACTTCCAGAAACTGCTCTTGGATTAGTTGGTAAATAGAATTGAAATGTACCGGATTTTGAATCACTGATTCCGAAAGGAAAGAATTTAAAACTTACAGGTAAATTTTGCTCTTGGATGAAGTGGATTGATTTGGGTGTTGGATCAAATGCAAATATCTGACAATTGTGATTTTTCAGACACATTTTGTCAAACGAAATGTCTTTTCCAATGCCGATGGAATAAACAATAGAATCGGAATTTACCAAACTTGGATTGATGAAAAAACCGCCATAACTATTTCCATACCATTGGTGATCGCAAGCAACAGTCTTGTTTAAATGCGCCACTTTCTTTGGATCTATGGAGGAAGCAAGTTCGTTTTTTCGTTTACTTGAAAGGTAATTCAATCGGGTAGAATTAACAAATGCTCTTAGTTTTTGAATCATTTTATTGTTTTTAAATGTTTGTTTCGAAATAAAATGGACTTTATCCAAATACATTGAATTTCTTAATAATGTATTTTGAACCCCCAAAAGTTGTTAGAAAATAGAGGATTGTTTTTAAATTGATTTGTGAACGCAGAAAGTAAGTACGCGCCATCTTCATGTTATTGGTAACGTAAAAATACCGCGCTCTCGTACCGTTGATTTTTTTAGCAGCGATTTTGACTTCTTTCGGATACGTATCCAAATACCGTTCGATAAACAGCAAGGAAAAGTAATAGTCTTTTGCTCTATAACTATCATTCAACGATAAGTTTTTACCCGTTACGTGCCGATAATACAAAGCTTGGCATACTTCAATCGAATCTTGTTCGTGAAACAAGCGAAGCAACCAATCGTAATCAATCATTCCGAAATTTTCTTCAAAAAGAACTTCTTTCAATTCTTTTCGGTAGATAATTCCACCCAAATAGGTGTTCTGACCTTTTAAAGATTTACTTAATTTCTGTAGGAATGTTTTGTTCTTTTCAAAATGTAAAAAACCAGCTTGAGTTGTGTTGACAACATCAAAAACTTTCTCTTGTTCAGTGTCTTTAACCGTATATCCAGAGGTAACGATGGCAGCTTTTTCTAAGTATGGTAGTTGTGCAAGAATTCGATTGGATTTCCATTCATCGTCGTGATCGGTGATGCAGATGTAATCGCCTGAAGCTCGCTGTAATCCAATGTTTCGCCCAGCATTTGGACCGCCGGTGTTTTTTGGCGTTTTTAAAAGAAGGACGTCGTTTTTTTCAACAATTTCAAACGTTTTGTCCGTCGAACAATCATCTACAACCAGCAATTCAATTTCAAATTCTTTTCCAATTCCCTCTTGATTCAAGATGGAATTTAAAAGTCTTTCAATCGTTTTTTCTGAATTATAGGTTGTCACAATGACGGATACTGTTTTGATCATTTCCAGGAAGGCATTTAAATGCGTTTGTAAATATATCAAATTCAATTAATCAAGCAATCATTTAGAGAAAAAAAGGATGATTTGACATTGGATTGGCTTGTACTGTTCTTGATCATTTTGGATTTATTATAATCTAAAAGAATCAATTTTAACCGATTTCAGATTTTAAAGTTTTTTTCCAACTGTTTCTAGATTATCAATCAATCTATTTTCCATATTTAACGGATGACGGAAGAGTGACTTACAACAAACTGATTCTCGCTCGTTAAATTAATCTTAATCCTTGCAGCGGAAATGAGTTTATACCTTTGAATTTGTTTACTTTTACATCATGGATTTTGTTAAAAAAGACATTTTATTCAACCTGGTGTTCCTATTTGGGATCCTTTGTTGCTATTACGTTTATTTTCAGCAAGATCATTTTTCGTCCAATACAGAGTTGCGAACTGACGGCAATTCATCCTCTAATTACATCGACATGGATACGGATATTCAAGATCTTGAACCTGTATTTCATGCGCTTGAATTTTCATCTTTGACCGAACCAACTCGCGTTCAGGGTCATTTCTATTTTTTAGTCAAACTTCGAGAACTTCATTTGCCAGTATGGCTTCCGCCCAAATTGGGATGAATTTTCTAGATGTGCTTGGAATGAATCCATTCAAGGCACAAGCGAATATTTTCACATTTAATTTGCAGGTCGAATTCTTTTAGGTTGTACCAAAGTGCTGTTTTCTAATTGATTCATCGAGACAAAGTTGATTTGAATTATTTTCCGCTTGCTTGCGAATTACGCAGGTATAATTTCAAATAATATTTTTTTCAGGTATGCTTCCAAAATAAGTTTTTTGAAGTGATATCTCAATTGTTTTCAATTTTCAAAATAAAAAATGGTAGTAGATAGTGTAGTATGGATATGTTTTCTTGGCTTTGTGTTGTTGATGTTGGCCTTGGATTTAGGTGTTTTTCATCGCAAAGCGCATGAAATAAAATTAAAAGAAGCGCTGATTTGGAGTGCTGTTTGGATTTCATTGGCCTTGACATTTAATTATGGAGTTTATGTCTTCATGGGCAAAGAAAAAGCGGTTGAGTTTTTAACGGGTTATGTGATTGAAAAATCATTGAGTATTGATAATCTTTTTGTTTTTATCATGCTTTTCACCTATTTCAAAGTAGATACAAAATACCAACACAAAGTACTTTTCTGGGGAATTTTGGGAGCTTTGGTGATGCGTGCAATTTTCATTTTCGCAGGTGTTGCTTTGATCAGCAAGTTCCATTGGATCATTTACATCTTCGGTGCTTTGCTGATTTTTACTGGAATCAAAATGCTTTTTCAGAAAGAAGAACAAATTGAACCGGATAAAAATCCTTTGGTTCGGCTGTTCAAAAAGTTCTTTCCGTTTACTGATCAACCGCACGAAGGTAAATTTTTTATGAAAATCAACGGAAAAAGATTTGCAACGCCGTTGTTTGTGGTATTGCTCATTGTCGAATTTACCGATTTGATTTTTGCTGTCGATTCCATTCCCGCAATTTTAGCGATCACAGATGACACCTTTATCATCTTCACATCCAATGTATTCGCAATTCTTGGATTGAGAGCTTTGTATTTTGCTTTGGCTGGAATTACACAATATTTCCACTATTTAAAATATGGTTTATCAGCAATTCTGGTCTTTGTTGGAGTCAAAATGACGATTGTTGATTTCTATAAAATTCCGATTGTTACTTCTTTGTTGACGATCGTCGGAATACTTGTTGTTTCCGTTTTATGTTCGGTTTTATTTCCGAAAAAGAATGATTTAATTAATAACTAATAACTAAAAAATAAATAACATGAATTGTCCAAATTGTAATGTTTCCCTTGTGATGTCAGACAGACAAGGAATTGAGATTGATTATTGTCCACAATGCCGTGGTATATGGCTAGATAGAGGCGAACTAGATAAAATAATAGAACGTTCTACCAAAGAACCGCAAGCAAATTTCCAAGCGAATCAACCTAACTTTGGCCAGCAGTCACAGCAAGGTTATTACAAGGATAAGAAGAAAAAAAGTTGGTTAAACGAGCTGTTTGATTAATTCTTTTTGATCGATGAATTGAAGCCGTATCATTTTTTAATGGTGCGGCTTTTTTTGAATGCAACAAAATCAACTTAATTTTAAAGCTTGATTTCAACTTTTGCATCGTTTACCAAATCAAAATAGCTCATTTGTAACGCTTCGTTTTTTATTGAAACTTGTGTAATACTCACTGTTTTGAGATCTTCAATCCCTTTCATAATCACATTCACAGCAGCGTCTTGAGAATGAGTTCCAGAATGAAATTCGAGGATGTTTTCAGTCTTCAAATGGTTCTTTTTAAGAAAATCGGCAAACCACTTCTTGCGCAAATTTCTTTGTTCTTCGGTGTACAAAGTGGTTGATGACCAGATATGCGCTTCCGTAAGCTCAGGATTTCTAAGATGAATGTTTTTTCCATCCCAAACAATTTCGGTTAAGGTAATTGCTTTTCCAGCAACCTGTTGGATGGAAACCATCGTAAACGGTTCAACGTGCTGTAGTTCTCGCTCAGCAAAAAAAACGTTGGCTGAAAGTTCGGATTTGGTAAAGTCAATCAAGATGATTCCTCGGCTGATGGTATGGTAATCTTGTGTTTGATGTCTTACAAAACCTCCGTTTAGCAAACAATTAATCTTACCTTGATTACTCATTGCAATCCAAGATCCACCAGATTGTTCGTCTTTCGGATAGGCAATTTTTAAATCTCCCTCTTGATAAATAACAGGCGCTTTTGTTGGTCTACTTGCGCGTTCATCGCGGTTTGATGTCAATACAAAACTGCCATTCCGAGTAGCTGGTAAATAAGTTACGGTGCACATTATTCTGGTTTGAGTTGGATATTTCGTTTCTTTTGAAACAATTTTTTATTGATGTAATGACAAAGATACGCACTTCCAGCGCCAATAAATGCTCCTGCCAAAATATCGCTTGGATAATGAACTCCCAAGTGCATTCTGGAATAACCAACCGCGCCAGCCCATAAAAAAGAAGGCGCAATGACATACCATTTTGGAAATGCAATGCTCAAAGAAGTTGCTGTCGCGAAAGCATCTGAAGTATGACCAGAAGGAAAAGATCGACTTCCAGCTTCTGTTGCTTTTTCGAGATATGGATAGGTGATGAATGGCCTTGGTCGTTGGATGGAATATTTTAAAGCGGTAGAAATAAAAGCGTTTACAAAAATACTTTCAGCGATAAAGATTCCTTTGTGCCTTAAAGAACTGTCTTTTTTCAAGAGACCGACAGAAAGGATAATCGCGGGAGCGCCCAAACTAATCGGATAAATGCTATGCGTAATCACTCGAAATGTTGGATCCAAACTCTTGTTGCGATTTAGATTGATGCTTTTCAAGATATCGATGTCTGCATTTTGCGAAAAAAGGGGAGAAGCGACGATTAAGAAGAATAAATAGATAATTGCTTTTTTCATTTTTTCAAGTTCTGATTCTGATGTATTCAAAAGATTACATCGGAAAAACAATTCAAATATACTTACTCTTTCACTATTTTCTGGATTCGCACGTTTTTATCACTGGATAAAATTATAAAGGTATAGATGCCAGCAGAAAAATCTTTCAGATCAAGGGTTATTTCAGTCGCTGTTTGTTTTTGCTGAAGAATCTGTTCACCAAGTACATCATAACAACTGACTTCGATGATGGGATTATTTTCATCCAATGCCTGTATCGTAACCGTATTAATTACTGGATTTGGAATAATGATAAAATCAGGATTCCATGTGTTTTCTGCTATTCCAAGAGTCGAATCGCAAATTGCATCTACTTGAAATAAATTTATTGATTCTTGAAGGAGTTGTGTTGAAATCACTGCGATAGAACTGTCGGAAATCGGATAAAATACTTTTGTCGGATTCGTGTCGTTGTTTAAAATTTCAAAGGTATTTGCATAGCAATTGTCACTTTCTAATTCTTTTTTACTGATGAAAAAATCACTAGAACCAAAGCCAAAACTGCTTGTGTAACCAGCAAAGGTTAGTGTATTGTCGGAATTGCTTAAAATCGAAACACCATAATCGAACAAGTTTCCGCCAAAAGTTTCAAAATGCGTTGCATTGCCGGCCGAATTAATTCCTAAAATGTATGCATTGCTTTTTTCATTTCCATAACTCCACGTTTCACCGGTTATAAAATAGAAATCTTTATTCGCTTTGACAATTCGTTTTCCGCGATCTGTTCCATATTGACCGAAGTTTTTGGAGTAGACGATGTTACCGAGATGATCAGTTGATAAAATCCATATATCGCCATCGTTGGAAACATTTCCAAAACTAAAACTGGTTCCTGTGAATACAAAATTTCCATTTTCCAATTCAATTCCATCCGATAAATTCTCTGCATCGTTTCCACCGTAGCGATTGCTCCATAAAACTTCACCGTCCGTATTTATCTTGGTTAGCAGTGCATCATAATTATTTTCAGAAGTTGAACCAATAATTAGAAACCCAGAATCATCGTTGCATTTGATTATCTGAGCTGTTTCTTCCGAAAAGTTTGTTCCGATCTTTTTGGACAAAAGTACATTCCCCAAGGTGTCCATCTTAAGGAATAGGATGTCAAATGAATTGCCAAAAGCATTTGTATTTCCGATTAAAATCAGGTCATTTCCTGCACGTGATATGGAAACGATTTCTTCGTTGCCGCCTAAATCAAATTCTTTGGTAAAAAGCAGATTTCCTGTGTGATCAACACACGTGATTTCTGCGTTTCCACCATCTTTAGTGTTTTTTCCGCCTAAGAATATTCTGCTATTGAAAGGATAAACGACGTAGCCAATTGAATTTTCTGTACCGATAACTTTATTCCACACAATCGTACCGTCTGTGTCAATTTTAGTCAGAAACTTTCCTTTTCCAACAGCATTGTATGTATAACCAGTTGCTAAATAGGAGTTTGACTCCAGTTTCACCAAATCGTATAAAATGTCGGAACTTGAATTTCCATATTCTTTGTAAAATTCTGTTTGTGCAAATGACACATTGGAAAATAAGACTATAATTTGTAAAATAGTTCCAATTTGGCAACTTTTCGAAATCTTTTTGAGCAGTTTCATTATTTCATTGTTTACTGATAGACGATTTGAAATCCTTGTTTTTATTCTTAATGATTCACAGGGAATTAGCGTCACTTGGTGCGATGTAAATAAGTGCAAATTAACTGCTTTTTAAAAGACGTTTAAAAGTTGTTTAAAGTAAGTGAATTTGAAAAATAATTTTTTCTTTCAGATCAATTTACTTCGCGAAGCTGTTTTAAAAACCTTATTTTGAGAATTCAAGAAATTGATGTCATTGAATATTTTGTAGTAACATTTTTCAATTGGAATGGGGTTTATCCCATTCTTCATAAGATTACAAACCCACATCCGGCTTTAGCCAAATTGATTGCTATTATAAAGAAAGTAATTGAAATTCCGATTTACTTCTCGAAGTTCGTTCATACTGCGATCTTTTCAAGGTTCTCTAGCTTTCACTTTTCTAATTTCGGCATCGTAGTAATGCATCTGCAGACTGGTGATTTCATATTCTAGCGCATAGATGTCCGTGATGTCAAACTGAATCAATTGTAAACCTTGTAAGGTTTTAAAGTGACAGTTGTTGTTGATGCATGTAACTGAAATCGTATCGTTTTCTCGGTATACCGAACCTTGAATCAAAGTGCTATCGGCTTTGATTTTTAAAGAATAGTTGCCTTTTTTATTTTCTTCAATCACATCGCCATTTGCAAGATATTCGATGGTTTTAATCAAAGCCTCTTCTTTATCGCCACTATAATATTCACAGATGCCAGTTTTTTCTCCATCCAGATACCACTCTTTTGAAATCATGTATTCAGCTACATTATTTATTATTCGGGAACAATATGTAAAGCAGTGCTCAGTTGTACTAATTATTTCTTGGTGTTTCGTTTCCCAGTATCCTTGCCGCAGTCCTGCTTGATCGATGCAATTGATCAATTTTCCATTATCACGCGCACAAGTCTGACCGAAAGTGGTCAAACTAAACGTGATTAAGAGTATGGAAAGTAGCATTTTCACTTTTCGTTGATGTCTTTTTTAAATATTTCCGCATATTTATCAATCGTCGGATGTCGATCTTTAGATTTTTGCAATTCTTTATACCATTTTGAAAAGTTTTTTTTGTCAGTTTGATTGTAATGATATTGCAAGATGTTAAAGCAATTCTCAGCTTTGTATGGGTTATCCGTAATTGTTTTTAAAGATTGATTATATTGAAATTCCGCTTTTTCAATGTCCTTGGTTTTGGTAGTGCTGTAAATGTATTCTTTCACAACATACGCATCGTTTGGATTTGTTTTTAGCTCTTCCTCCAAAATAGCGACCGCTTTGTCGTATTCTTTCAAACAGTTATACGAGAATGCAAGTTCTACTGAAAGTCCTGCAAAATTTGGGTCTATTTCTCTGGATTTCAATAAAAAAGGTATTGCTTGCTGACATTCATTCCAGGCATTGTAGGTGTAACCCCAACGGTAATTTCGCGCTGCGGTATTCAAATCCGTTTTATAATGGGATAACCAATCTGGAGTTTCTTCAATTTCCAAAGCTTTGAATAGTTCGCTTGGAATAATGGCAACTTTGACCTTGTTCGGTTCTAATCGAACTTTTACGTTGGCATCCTTTATCTTTTTGATTTCCAAAGTTCCATCTTTTTTCACCTTAAAGGTTCCTTCGTTGTTGTAGGTAAATCCCGCTTGAGAATCGATGTAAATAAATCCATAGTTGTAGCTGCTATCTGTGCGCATTGGATAAGCAATCCATTGATCTTCGCACTCCGCATAGCGTTTGTCGAATTTCAGATTGAGCTGTGCAAAAGATTGAAAGGAGATGAAGGTGATGAGTATTAAGAGTAGATTTTTCATATTGATGAGATTAAGATTCTTGTTCGTTTTCTTTAAGATGCTATTCAGCTGTAAGTTTAATCTTCGCTTCTAATTTCACCAATTCGACCGGTACTTCTCCAAATTCGTAATGTACTGTGTGCTTTTTTCCAAGATGTGAAATTTGGATCCAACTTGCTCCGCCATCTGCACAATCTGGACAACCAATTATTTTTGGAAGTTTTAGAAAATCTTCAAAGTTTACCAAGTTTAAAAGTTGTTGGTAAGAAGCAACATTCGACGCTGTAACTTCAACTTTCTGAGGCTGTTTTTCAGGATCTCGAAAGGAGGTAGAGGTGGTTATAATTTCTTTTGCTGAATAAATACTTTCAATGTGACAATATCCCAAACACATTCCGAAACTTTGTCCGTAAATGATGTATTCTGATGTGTCCAAAAGGTTTTTTTCATTTACTTGTGACGAAGTAGTTTCATTCGTGTTTTCCAATTTCTTTCTATTGTTGCAAGAAAAGAGGAGTAAGGTTGTCATCAGAAGGATTAGCGTTTTCATATTTCTTGTCGTTTTAACTTGAAGATTTGGTTTAGAATTGATTGCAATTCATCAAACAGGAATTATTCTGAGAACGAAAATACACTTAAATTTTTCTAAATTCTAATTAGAGCTTTATTTTAATGTCTGTTATCGCAATTGATGTAGATTTCTTTTCCGGCTTTATGAATGAAGTTGATGCTCGGACAGCCAAAAGATTCGTATGTAAAACCGAAAAACACAGGTGGTTTGTTTTTAAATAAATTTCCAGTCCATTGTTCTGGTATATTTTCATTTTTCTGATTTTTAAAACTCAATCCTGCAAGTCCGGTAGATTCTCCTTCTTCAAAAACAGTTTCCGTAATTATTTTATTGCTACTCGATTCTACAATTACCAAGTGCATTTCGTTGATCAAAAAATAGGTGAAATTAGTCCACTTGTATGAATATAGCTTAGTGATCGTTGTTTTCGCCATTTTCTTGCTCTTGATTTCTGTTGGAAATTGCTTCGCATTTATTTTTTCCCAAAGGATTGGTTTCACCTCTCCTATAATGAATGGATTTTCAGTTCCAACAAACGCAAAGGCATCGTAGTACGATCTAAAATCGCTCATTGGTAGCACTTTTTCTAAATCGAAACCAACTAGATAATCGTATTGACTGATCGGTGCTTCTGCTCCATAAACTGTTATGTGTGCCAATACAGGTAAATTTTTCACAGCGAAAGTATATCTTTTATCTAGTCGGTAATTATAAATATAGACGCTATCACTTTCTTTGATATTCAAATTTTTAAGAAAACGATTTCTGAATTTAGCATTCAAAATATGAGAATTTTCAATTGTATTATCTCCTAAGTTTTCATTCGAAATCACCAACGAATCTGGGTGATCGCTCCAAGGATAAAAATCTGTCAATGAAATAAAACTGCTCGATTTACCTTCCGTTTTGTCGTAACTCCCAAGCGGATAGATTTTTAAATCCGCCGAATTATCAACTTCAGAAAGGATGTTATTTTCTTCATTCAAAGATAGCGTGCTTGTGTCAACTTCTTCTGTCAATGGTTTGTCGGCGAGTGTTTCTTCAGTCTTGTTTCCACAACTTATACAGAGGAGCGAAAGGCTTAAAGTCAGTATTTTAAAGTTCATTGTCATTGTTTTCTTATTTGATGATCTTCGAAGATTTCTTGACTCCGTTTTCGTAAATTGTTTCTTCTGTGAGCTTTCCATCTTCATCATAATTTCTTGTGATTCCATGCTCATCATCGTTTTCCATTTCTTGGTAAAGACTGATGATTCCATTTTTGTAGGTGTATTGTTTGCCGTTGCGCTGATAGTCTTTGTATTCATTTTCGTTACGAATTAAATCACCTTCCCAATAGGAGTACTCAAAAATGTAAATCCCCGTTCCGTTTGTCAAGGTTTGTGTTCCGTCTTCCGACCAGCAATTATGAAGAATGAATTTTCGGTCTTTGAATTCAGCTTTTACTTTTTTGTTTCCATTATTATAAAACTCAAGCCATTCGCCGCCTCTTTCATTTCCAGATATATACGTACCTGATTCGGCTAATTGTCCGTTTTCATACCATTCTTTGTATTCGCCAATTCGTTTGTCATCTTGAATGGTCTTGAATTCTAACTTCTTCAACTGGCCATTTTCGTGATAGATTTTGTGTTCTAATAGTTTTTTATCTGTATCGATTTTCGCACTGTGTTTCGGATTTCCACTTTCGTGAAATTCTTCTCTTTCGCCTGTTGCTTCACCATTTAAATAATGAATAATCTCTTTCGTTTTCCCGTTGGAATAAAAGCTTTGATATGTTCCAGAAATCACACCTTTTGATAATGGAATTATTTCTTTAATTATTTCTTTAATTATTTCACCAGTATAAAATGTTTTTAATTCACCCGAGAAATCGGTTTCAAAGGTTTTTCCATTTTCATCCACACCAAACTCGTTTGGATTTTTACGAATGTAGTTTTCAATGTTTTTCATCGTCACTTCATTGATTTCGTAGTACTCATTGTCCAGTTCATCAAAGTCGGTAATCTCTTTGTACAAATTGCTAAATGCTTCCATTCCACCAAGTCGGGCGTCTTTAATTTTCTTATTTTCCTTTAGGTAAATTTCGTACGATCGATTCACTAATTCCGCCATGTTTTCATCTCCAATGTATTTCATAGCGTTGATAATGGTTGGAACATACTTTCCGTAATCGTTGAAGTAAAATTGTGTAAAACCACCGTTGGTCACTTGTGCGTCGACATACCACCAATAATAAAGTGCTTTTTGACCGTACGAGAGCGTTTTGCCTTTTTTCAATTCCCCTTTCAAATCACCAATGTATTCTGACATGGGTTCCAACACAAACCAAGCAAAATCAAAACCCGATGAGGTATAATATTCTGCCGTATTTAGTTTTGCTTGAAAATGAACTGCTTGATCGTATTCCCAATACGGATCGCTTGTTGGTTTTTTTTGTCCAAATAGATTAAAGATGCTCATAGATAAAAAAAGAATTAAAAGTAGCTTTGTTTTTGTTGTTATCATCTGCAATTCTTCATTAATTCTAGTTCAACCATTAACCCCAATTCCTTGGCTCTCAATAAATCCAAACACGCATCGCCTTGACCGAGCATTTGCTTTATTTGTCCTCGTATGTAAAAAGCGAATCCGAGATTTTCATCGGTTTGAATGGCTGAATTGCAGTCAGCTAAAGCGGATAGAATGCTGGTTTCTGATTTTTTCAAAGAAGATTTACTTGGTGCGTTCCAGTTCAAATTCAGCGGTTGATTGCTCACGTTTCCTCGGATAGAATAAGCGGAAATCTTTACCTTTTCAGCCGTGCTTACTTTTGCAATTGCGCGATTGACATAGGCCAAAGGGAAGTTTTTATTTGTAGCGATGCTCTTGTCAAAATCAAGAATGGCTAAGTCGTATTTCCCTTTCATTAGGTAAATGTATCCGCGCAAATTGTAATAGGTTTCTTTGTTAAGCTCCTGGATATTAGGCATTGAGGTCAAAGCGGTATTGATATCCATTAAAGCCGCATCAAAATCTCCTAAATTGACTTTGCATTCAGCCACACTATAATATGTTGAGGCGATTGAACCTTTATAAAACTGTTCTATTTCCTCTGGAGAAGCTTCTGCAAACCGCGGATTGATTTTTATTTCAGTTAAATAATTCTCTTTGTTTTTCAATGATATTTGATAAGAGTCTAAAGCTTTTTGGTACTCATTTAAAGCCAAAAATGTATTTCCTTTAAAAGCCAAAAGCATTGCATTGTCTGGAAAAAGCGCAAGTCCTTGGGTGTAGATTGCAAGCGATTTATCGTATGCTGCCAAATTGTAATATGCAACACCGCGTTGATAATAATAACTTGGTTTGGAAGGATCGCAAATGTCTTGATATGCATCCATTATTTCTTTGATCATGATGCTATTGTTGACATTTCCACTGTCAATCTGCATTTTTAAATAAGTGTAATCGGCAGCAGATGAATCTATTTCTTCCAAGTGATAATAGGAGGAAGCCCTGTTTAAAACGGACAAATAATCTTGCTTGTTAAAAGAAATGGCTTGGTTATAATCGCCGATCGCCTTGTGGTATTGTTGTTTGGCAGCATAAATTGCGCCTCTTGCGGTGTAATATTTATACGTTTTGGGGTTGATTTCGATTGCCTGATTGATATCAATTAACGCTTCATCTAATTTTCGTTGTTCGTAATAAAAACTTGCTCTATCAAAATAGTGATTTTCGTTTTCTGGAGATAATGCGATTGCTTTGTTGAAATCGACCAATGCCATCACCGGATATCTGAGTTTTGAATTGTACAACGCGCGAGAAACGTAAAATCCAGAATTACTTGAATCGAGTTCAATTGCTTTGTCATAATCTCTGGAAGCGCCAATTCCATCGCCCATCATTTCCTTCAGTTGTGCTCTGTTTGCAAACAGTAAACCGTCTGATGGATCGGCATCGACAGCTTTGTTGAAGTATTCCAATGCTTTTTTGTTGTCTTCTTTCATGGCATAAATTCTCCCTAAATTGACGTAACAACGACCACATTTCGGATTGACATTCAATGCTTCCAGGTAATATTTCTCTCCTTGCTTGAGGTTGTTTTTCAAGATATTCACATATCCCAACTTTCGCAAAATCGCTTCGTCTTTTGGCTTTTTTCCAAGTTCTTTTTCAAAAAAGGTGATTATTTCCTCATATTTTCTAAGCACAATTAAGGAGTCGTAAAGTTGATCGTGCTTATTTTTGGTTTGACTAAATGTCAAGCTGGTTGTAAAGATGAAGAGAAGAAGAAATATCGTTTTCATAATTTTTTAAGATGTTGTCAAAATGCGATTATAACAGTATTTAATTTTCAAACTTTCTTCTGAAATCAAATCGTAATTCAAATATAATCAATTGATTTAATAACCTGAGTTCGATGGGATAATCGAACTCAGGTTAATAACTCGTCTTTACCTTATCGATGTAGATTTCCTCGGTTAGGAAATAACCACTTTCGACATAACGTTCACTTTCTTTCAGTTGTTTGCCCGAAGCGAAATCTACCGTAAATTGATACGTGCCTTCACCAGCTTGTTCAAAGGTTGCCGTTCTACGTTCACCAACGTGCAAGTTTTCTATCTTTTCTGAGCTTGGAGATAAAGTAATTGCCTTAATTTCTTCAGCTGATTTATTGACAAAATCAATCCGTACTTCTCCGCTTGGTGTGCTGAAAAGCGAAATTTTATAGCCCGTTAGCGCGTACTGTTTATTTAAATAAAGCAATGCAATCACAACGAGTGTAATTCTGAGGAGTAAGAATGCAAAGGTTTTCATTGAATAGCAAACTTCACATAAATTCCAGAAGCCAATTTAATTTTTTGAAATTGAACTTCTTTTTCCTTCTCCACAAAACTGCTGTTATTTGAATAAACGGTTCCTGCAATTCCAGCAGCTTGTCTTATGGGTAATTTAGAAATGTCTTCTCGCGTTATAGACTGTCCTAATGAATTTTCGGTAACAATTAACGCTTTTCCAGTTTGTTCGCCGATTGCAGTCAACAAATAATCTGCTTTGTCTTTCGCATTTTTAATCGCCATAATTTTGACTTCTTTTCTCAAACTGTCAATTTTAGAATGACTCACTTTTGCGATGGATGCATCGGTGATTTCAATTCTTTCTAATTCTTGAAATACTTGACCAACTTGTGTTGCAGTTGCGACTTTCAAGGTGTAATCTTTTTTTGCCATCAGGTCTTTTACTTTCCACCTAACTTTCACATAATCGGCGTTTGCATCTGATAATGATAAGTTATCTATTTCAATTCCAAGCGTTTTCAAAGAGCCAATCAATTTTTCTTCTTGTTCTTCGATGGTTACTTTCACTTTGTAATACCATCTTTCGCGAATGACAATGGCGATGAATATTTCATCAGGAATGATTTCTTTTTCAGCATATCCTACGACTTCAATAAACGGTCTTTCTTCTGATTTTTGGAGATTTGTTTGTCCGAAAGAAATGCTGGTCGTTAGCAAACACGACCATATCAAAAGATGTTTTAGCTTTTTCATAGTATTTGATTTTAAGGTTGATACTTCAAGGTAATTTAAATGAATCAATTTGAGTGTGAAATTCACACTGGTTTATTGAACGAATTGTTTGCTTGAGTAAAAGGTTCGATTTGTTACTCATTTTTGAAGATTTACTTTATGCGCCAGATTAAAATAAGACACGCGAAGCGAAATTTCAAAATCATTTTTTAAAATGAAATTCCAAGTTGCGCAGATATTGCTCGTGAGTTTTCAGATGCGAATCCAAATCCATTTGTTCCACTGTATTGAAAATTCATTTTTTGCATTTCATAACCAATACCTAAAAACAGCGATGATCTTTGAGAGACTTTAAAATTGATTCCAAGCGATGGATTTATTAAAAAGCCGACGCCTTCGCCTTCGAAATGCTTTTTAGGACTAAGCGTGTAACCAACGCCAAGTGCCAAATATGGTGCTATTTTATCGCTTGTAATGTGTACTCTAAAGTCTGCAAATACGGGAATGTAGGTAGCATCTAAGTCAAAATAATAGCGCAAACCTGTCCCAATTCCTACTGAAAAGTAAGGATTGAATTGATAACCATTGATGATGTCTAGTTTCAAGCGGTCCAATCCATGTTGACCAATTCCAAACTGATAGCCCATTTCCAAGATTCCTTTGTAACCGGTTTGAAGTCCAGAATCTGTGCTTGAATTTTGTTTTGTAGTTTTAATGGGTTCTCTGGCTAATTTCTCAATTTGATCATACTGATAAAGTAAAATGTTTCCATCAACTGAATCGATAACAAGGTATTTATTTGGGATTTGTTCCGTAATGACACCGCGAATAATACTACCATCTTTCAAGTAAACGACATCTGAATAATTCGTTTGTCCGAATGAAAATGCAGTGACAAACGTGAGGATGAGAAATACTAAGAATTTTTTCATTTTATTGATTTAAGATTAGTAAAGAGGTTTTGTTTACTTACAGTATTTTTCATAGATATTCTTTGCGCGATCCAATCCCAAATCAGCAGCCTTTTTCAAATCCTTGCATTCACCTTCTTTATCGTCCAATGAACTTTTGATTCCTGCTCTTCCAAAATAAGCGTCAGAATTAGTTGGTTGAAGTTCAATTGCTTTACTGTAATCGTCAATCGCACCTTGGTTGTCTTTTAATCCGCCCTTAGCGAGTCCTCTGTTGAAATATGCGATGGGATTATTTGCGTTTTGCTTGATGTAGCTGTCAAAATCTAAAACTGCTTGTTTAAACTCTTGCTGCCTGATTTTCGCATTTCCTCGATTTATGTAGACTTCTATCTTTTTAGAATCTAAGTTCAAAGCCTTGTCGTAATCAGCAATGGCACCTGCATAATCCTTGATTTTTTGTTTTGCATTTCCTCTGTTGAAATACGCATCCGTAAACTTCGCATTGATTGAAATGGCGCTTGAATAATCTGCAATTGCTTCAGCATGTAAGCCCTTCGCATTCTTTGAAGTGCCACGTGCAAAATAATAGTCTTCGTGATTTCCCAATTCAATCGCTTTGTCATAATCTGCAATCGCTTCAGAAAATCGCAACAAATCGTGTTTTACATTTCCTCTGCTATAGTATATTTCAGGATCTTTCTTGTTTATTTTCGCTGCTCGATCTAAATCGGCGAGAGCTCCTTCACCATTTTTCAAGAGACTTTTCAGATTTGCGCGATTGATGAGTGCACCCGTATAATCAGGATTTATTTCCAATACTTTATCGTACTCTTTGACAGCTTCGATGAAGTTTCCGTTTTTCTTAAATTCGACAGCACGAGCAAAAGCTTCTTGCGCGATGTCTTGAGAATGAGACATTAACGTAAAGCTTAAAAAAGAAATCAGAATTAAGAGACTTTTCATTTTGATGATTGGTTAATGAGTTTGTTAAATCTTGTTTTATAACATCGTTTAAGTCGAGAATCTGTTCGTTTTCCGACTAGGTCTGAACGCTATTTTGGTTCTTTGGACTTGATGTTTGCTTCAATGAATAAATGTAGTAAAAAAAAATTAAACGAAACAGCAATCTTAAAACTCATACCGATACCCCAAATTAAAGCCCAGAAAAAAGCGACTTGGAATGGATAATTCTTTCTTTATATTTCGTTCACCAAAAAGTTTTACAAAGGGAGTTGCTTCCAGGTATACACTTCCAAAAGTTCCTACATAGACTTCAGTTCCCAAGTTGATTCCAAGTTTAAAATTGGCTGTGCTTGTTTTTTTAATGGGTTTCCAATTTTCTTCAACGTCCAATTTATAATTCATTTGATCGTATTCTGAAAGGCTGTAATATCCGCGGTAAATGGGAACGAAAATCCCGAAAAGATAACCTGCGTATAATGCAAGTTTTTCATTTTTAGAGGTATGCAGAAAATAGTCTTTCCCAAGTTCGATGGTAAAATAACTAACTGTTTCCTTGATGTCATACGGAACTTGAATAGAATTAAGCATTGAAGTATCGGTACTCGTTGCTTTGAAAAAATCGCTTCGTTGTTTTTCTTCTTTGAAAAAATAACTGGCATTAAAACAAGAGAAAGCAGTTCGAGATTGATCTCTAAAATTGATGTTGTGCGATTCAACTCTATATTTGAGGTTAATTCCCAGCAGCGGTTGTGGTAGATTTGATTGACTAAGCGTCGCGATTCCAGCAGCAATTTGTTGAATGTTGCTACGATAACTTCGCTCAAACAGTAAATCAAGTTGCGCGTGAAGGTTCGAAAAAATTGAAATTAAAAAAACTGAAAATAGGAGGAATGTACGTTTTAAAACTGGGTGTAATTTCTCTTTTTTCATAGCAATTAGATTTGTTGTAGTAGTTTAATTCTTTGATTTTTAGTTATTCAAGAAACAAATTGTTTGTTCTGTACTATTTCTGATCAGACACGTTAAAGGTAAATGAAAATATCTATTTCCCTTTCACAAATTTCAAAATAGATTCATCTTTCGGATTGAAAATCTCCAATTCCATTTTCGTCAATTTCAGAATTTTAAAATATTCATTCTTGTTATTACTTTGAAGGATGATCAATTTCAAATCGTCGCTGACAGACCAATTAGCAAACAATTTCATTCCCAACGGAGCTTTGTTTTCAAAAAGGTCATTTTTCTTAAAATGATAGCTTGTTTCTTCGTCTTTTGAATGTTTGATTGCCGGAAGAGTTTTTCCATCTTTTCGAGTGGTTTCTAGCCAATTCCATTTCCCGATTAACTTCTTTTTGTCGATTTCAATTCCTTCTACCTTATCAATGTTATCCACAAAATCAGCAATCTTAAATTTAGATTCTGTTTTCAAAAGTTGAATCTTCATCTTGTTATGCGTGAAAATCAACTGGTTTTCGGATATCGGCCCGCAAACAGGCGAAGGCGGCTAACACGTGTGAACTTTTGCCGCTTGCGCTTGTTTGTTGTTAGGTGCATTTTATCATTAAATAAGATCGTTAATATCATCTTGAAATACAAATTTTCTGTGATAGTCCAAATAATGTTGTCTTTCTTCTGGATAAATTCTCAAATTATTTTTAGCATTTGGGTTAATATTTAATCGTTCCCAAGTATATGCTGAAAGTAAAGTACCACAAACTAAATCGCCATTGTCTTTGAAAGTTATATAACCCTGATCAAATAATTTATCGTAAGTTGGCGTCAAAGCAAGTCCATTCAAATAGTCAATAGCTTGGTCTTCTCGTCCTTCTTTTATACAAACTCTATAAGGTTTGATATGACTTGCAATTAGTAATTTTTCATCAGTGATTTTTGTAAACGGACATTGAGGCATATGTTCAATAACTTTTTTTCTGTAAAGCATTGCACCTTGTCTGCTTATGGATTTTGTTTTTTCACGATTTTCTTTTTCAATAATTTCTATTTCTGCAGTTGTTCCAATTAATTTTGGATGAACAATAGACCTAAATTGATAATCAAGTAAAATTCTGAAATAGAATAATGGCTTTTGATTTTCCTTATTACCGATAACTGGTAATAATTTTAAAATCGATAAATAACTAATTTTCGGCAAAACAATTTTACGCCAAATGTCCCAAATTTCATCGTCTGAACGAATGTATCCACGACTCAATTTGTTGTCAATAAAATCCGAAACATCGTAAATACTAAAAAATATTTTTTCTTCATGAAGGTTTGAAATGCTTTCTAAATTTGTTGTATACAAATCTGAAATATCAAAATTGTAAACTTGTTCTTGCTTTTGATACTCGATTCTTGAATCATACAAATATTTCAGCAAGTTTGACTTGCTGAAAAAACAATTGCCTTCTTGAATTGGTGTATAGATTCGCTCGCCATTCTCAATTCCTTTCCCCCAATTTTCGTACTCAAAAAAATCACCTAATCTTTCTCCACTCGAACCTAAATAGCTACCAACATACTTTCTTGATTCTCCATTGCCTTTATACATTTGAAGTTTATTCTTTCGAAAAATGAAACTATCTTCTGCTCTTAAATTTTGAATAGAGTCAATTATGAAATATTCTTTTCCTTCAATGTGTATTTTTTGAAAATTCTCCATAATTATTTTGCGTATTTAGTGATGTCCATCTGTTTAAGTAATGCAATAAGAACATCAACTACAATGCTGTTTCCGGCTTGTCTATACATTTGAGTGTCGCTAACAACTTGTGTGAAATCGTCACGAAACCCCATTAACCGCAAACATTCTTTTGGTGTTAATTTTCTAATTTTCCCAGTGTGTGTAACGTAGTTATCAACACCAGCTCTGTGCATTTTGTGCATACTTTGCAAAAGTGGTCTTGCTACTTCAAGGTCTGTTTTTATCGATGTTTTAAAGTTTTTCGTCCCACTACTTAAAACGTAATCACGAACTTTATCTGATAAATAATATTTCTCTTCAACGTTATTTACGTCAAAAATAAATTCGTCAAATTCATTTTCTCCATGCTCAAACACAAAATCACCATGCCAATTAAATTGTTGATTTGCTTTTTGACAAAGTGCAATTTCTCCGTTAATTTGAGTGTAACGTTTGTTTCTATTTTTTGAACTAGTTACAAATTTTACCCCTTTTTCTTTTAGATAATATTTACTATCTGTAAAATCCTCTAAAAAATCCTGCATTTTGTATTCCAACTCAATTGGTTCTGGAAAAGTAAATTCTGCTTTTTTGTCTTTGAAGCCTACAACAAAAATTCGCTCTCTGTGTTGTGGCATTCCGTAATTTTTTGCGTTTAAAACTTGATAAAAATATTTGTAGCCAAGTTCATCAAAAGTTGCTTTTATAGTTTCAAAAGTATTTCCACTATCATGACTGATTAAGCCTTTTACATTTTCAAAAATGAAAACATTAGGTTGACTTTCTTTCACAACTCTTGCGAATTCATAAAATAAAGTTCCTCTTGTGTCGTCAAATCCTCTACGTTTTCCAACCATTGAAAAAGATTGACAAGGACTACCACCAACTAATAAATCTAATTTTCCTTTGTATTTTTTTCCGTCAATGTCGTGTACATCGTTGTACCAATTACTTTCCGATATTTCATAATTTGCAAAGTAACTTTGCTTTGCAAAATTATCAATATCACTTGCAAATTGAATTTCAGATTTTAAATTTAAGCGTCTCAACGCATATTCTATCGCACCAATTCCCGAGAACATTGTTCCTATTCGTATTGTTGCATTTGGATTTGAAAATTCTTTTTCTCTCCAGTCTTTGTCAAATTTAATTGAATACTGATTAATTTGTTCCTGAACTATACTTAAGACATCCTCTAGTTCAGGATAATGTTTTAATTCAGTAAGTATAGAATTTTGATAATGAATTTTAGATAATTTATCCTTTTCAATTTCTAAACACTCAGCTAACTTATCAATTAAATCAGGATTTAACTTTCTTTCATTTTTTTCAATTTTAGAAAGCATTGAAGTATCAATATCAACATGCGCCGCAACTTGTCTTAGTGGTAAACCTAATTCGTTTCTTCTTTCTCTTAAGTACGTTCCTATTTGATGCTCCATGTTTTTAGATTTATTTGTCCAAAAATACGGAATCCATAACTTTTAAGCAAGAATTAGTTTTTAACACTGTGTTCTTCATAATTGCACCTAACTTTTCGATTGTTACTTCATATTCATATCCTCTGGAAGAAATGAAAAATAAACCGTCATCATCTTCAACCCAAGTACCCAATTCGACTTTATCCATCAGCGATTGCTCGTATTTTGTGGAATCAAAAGCCAAGTACATTCCGATGCACATTTTTTCAAGCAACATTTCCCCTTGCTCATCCAGTTCCTTTTCGTTAATGATTTTCTCAAAAGACCATTTACCGTCCAAGTTTTCCATTTGGGAAAGCGCATTGAATGTTCCAAGAACAAGTAGAATGAGGGTGATGATTTTTTTCATTGTTTCTTTCTTGAGAATAGTTTTCGAATTTTCCATTGAAATCGTTTCCATTTCGTTGGTTCTTCGACATAATAATTAATAATGTCGTCACTTGAACGTGTGAGTTGAGGGTCAAATGTAGTTTTACCTCTCGGAATGGAGTCAAATACCAAAGCAAATTTTCGATAATCAACACATTCTACGTGCATCTGTTCAGGAATTTGCTGATACTGATCTATTTTAATTTCAATCTTATATCTTCCACTGCTATCAGCCTGCGTTTGTATATGATGGTTTTTAAGTGAAATCTTTGCAAATGGTAAAAATTCTAACTTTCCACCTTCGCCAAGCGTTGTAACTTGACCTTCTATTGTCGCGTAAATGGAATCAATTGTATTTGTCGGTAAGGGCAAAATCATTTCTACATCCGTCGCAACTTGTTCTGTATTTTCCTCCGTTTTTGGAATTTCTTGACTTATTGCTTGGCCTGAAGTTGCTATCAAAGTTGAAACAGCAAGAATCGCATTCAAACTGTTAAATTTTTGTATGGGTTTAGTTGAGTTCCAGTTTGCAATTACATCCTTAGGATACATTGCACAAAGAGCATTGTTATTGGCTTCCTGTATTTCCTTTATCTCCGCAAAACTCTTCTTTGAAAAATCAAAGATCTCCTTCTGACAACCACCACAAATACGACCATTTTCAGTTGGAATCATATCCAACCAATTTTGTCCGCAATATTTTGGTTTTTTTAAGGTCATAGCTTGATGGTTGATTTAGTTAATGAATGGAATTTCAGTGCTTCTATTGTGTATGTGCAGTTTCCCACGAAGACTTACTTCTATCCTCGCCAGTTTGTGCGTTAATGTAGAGTATTTCACCTTTTGCATTACAGCCCAATTTATCTCCTAAAATTATGGTATTGACTATTTTCCAGTAATATTGTTTTGAATTATTAGCTTGACTTTCATAAGTCAGATAGATTGTCCAAGGTTTTAGTCCAGGCGAAAATCCATCATTTTCAGCAATTTCTTTTGCTTTTTTCTTACTTATTTTTAAGCTTAATAAATCATCGATATTTTCTTTGTTTGGAATGCCAGATTTACGTATTAAACTTCCGTTTTCATTTAAACGAATTTTAACAAGGCCTTGCATGGTGTCAAGCAACGTGCAATCGTAAACCATTTCATAGCTTATTTCATTGGCGTGTTTGATCTCTTTTTTTAAAATTCTTTTTTGCTTATGCGTTAAATCAGCACAGTCATACCAATACGTGTTCTGAATCAAAGTTGCGCTTTCGATGCAATTATATTGAAAAATTTCATCGAAAACTCTTTCTTGCGTGATGCTTATCAATATCGAATCTGCTTTCTTTTTGATCTTTTCTGAGATTTGAGAAAAAATCACAAGTGGAAAAGTTAGAAACAATATAATCAGTATTTTACTCATATTTACGTTATTGATAACAAGTTTCTTGATGTTTGTAATTACGGTTATTATGTAGGTATGCGTAAAATACAATCGATTATTTCTAATTCCAACTCTTCCCAATCCTCTAAAAATAAACCACCTCAAAAACAGCCACTTTCTTGCCGTCTCTCCCGATCAAAATCATTCGTTCTCCGTCAACTTGAAAGCGACTTCCGGCAACCAAGGCTCTGAGATACTCGGTTTCATCTAGGTCTACATCTGGACAAGATTTGAGGGTGCTTGAGATTTTTTCATCTATTGAAATTTGGTTTCCTTCGGATAATTTGTAGAATCCGTTAAAATGGTTGCAACCTGAAAATCCGGAAACGGTTCCTTCGTTGGTGAACATTGCAAATTGTTCTCTTTCTTGGTTACCGACCATTTCTACTGAATTTCCGTTCAGTTCCATCAGTTTCCAATATTTATTGGTGATTTCGCCTTCAATTAATTCTGTAAATGTTGCGATTTCCTTGCTGTCTGTAAACAGGGTCATTTTACCTTTTTCCAGCTTAAAACGGTTGGCAGTCTTCAAGACGTTCAAAACACTTTGCTCCATGTCCATTTCCTTACACGCTTTGCGCGTTACTGCTAATTTACTGAATTGGATGGTGTTATCCGTGATTTCATACGTTCCGTTCGCTGAATTGCAACCGATGTACCCATTTACAGTTTGATCTGCATTGAAATTTAAGATGATTGGTCTCGCTTCGCTTACTGCTTTGCCATCGAGGCTCGTTAATTCCCACTTTTTAGCGAGGTTTTGAGCGGTTTGGTCTATGGCGTTTTTTCCTGTTTTACAACTTGCTAAAACAGCGATTAAAAGGATTGAGATGATGTATTTCATGTCTTTATTAATTTATATTTTTAAATCTAGCATTTATTTCGGTAACTCGGTCGTGCATTCTCAATAATTTCATTTCGCTTTCCATTTCTTCATACGTGAAAGATTTAAGCGAGTAATCAGTCAAACCAGTTGTTTCTTCTTGCGTTTTAGATATTTGAGGAAACATGTCGTCACGTGTAAAAATGATTCCGTCTTCGCCAACTCCAGCAAGATGAAACTTATCTAAACCAATCTTTTGATAATGAAATGGAATGCCACCTGTTTGTCCGTCTGTCTGCATCATCCGATAAGAATTATCTGTTTCTAAAAGATAAATTTCTCCCAGGTCATTCAGTGAATTTGGATAAAATGCATACGTGTCTCTATATCTTTCAATCAGTTTATTTAAAACATTTATTTTTTCTTGCGCAGCTTCTACACGAGAAGGATCATAGCCTATTTTGTTCCATTCTGCACGAACTTTTTCTCCCCATTTATTTGTTGGCATAAGTACTTTGTGATTAAAGACCAGTAAAAAAAATGTCAGAATCAAAAGAACAATAACAAAAGCGAGATTTCTTTTTTCGTTGAATAGGTTCCAAAGGAAAAAACTGATCGAAAGAAGAGAAATATACCAAAATTGTGTGACACTCGTCAGTGCTATGAAGGTAAATAGACCTAGAAAAATTTTAAAATGTTTGTAAATATATTGATTCATTTTATGAAACAGGTTTGTTCATGTTCTCAATTCTGCTTGCCAATTTGGTTTTATTCATCAAGATGATCACTCCCATTGCAATTTGCAATCCAGAGATTGTCAAATCGTAGTAATTTCCCAGTGCTGGATTCATCACATCGATGAGCGATGAGAGACCAGTTTTTTGAACACTATCTTTAAAAATGTAGAAAAGATTGGTTAGCAAAATCGGTACGTTTAGAAGTATAAAGTAACAGGAAATAATGATTAAGCCGAGTTGAATGATTGAATTTTGACTAAAATTATTCAATGTACCTTGATCTGTATCAAAGCCTTTTTCGAGCTTGAGTAAATGAATGATTGAATCGGATTTGAATAAAAAGAGATAAGAAATCAACGACAGCAGTAAAAGTAAAGCAAGTGAAAAACGTACGTTTTCAGATTCATACTGATACGCATAAATTAATGTGATGACGGCTTGTGACAAGACCACCAAGGCACTCATTAAAACATACAAACCAAATAGTTTGATGATTATTCTGAAAAGATCTTTCTTAGTCATTTTACTCGTTTGTTTTCTGCTGATGTAATTTTCGAATGATCAACTCCGCAATTATTAAATTTATGGTCCAACTCAGCACGGAAATGATTTTGTACGTATCCATTGGCGGTAATTCAAAGATAGAAACAATTCCAAATTTAAAAAGTCGCAAACTGATTGCTGATAAAGTTAAGGCATAACTTCGAATCATAAAAGCTCGGTGTTTTTGAAAATTTCTTGCTTTGATATATAGCAATGCTTTTAAAGTAAACAGAAACCACAGAATCGCTAAAATAGAAAATGAAATTTGTGGAATCAAGCCACCATTTGCATAGAAAGCCATCACCAATCCGGATGGACTTGCAAGCAATAGAACCAATGCGATATATGATTTTCCGCTGATTTTATGGATCAATCCAAAACGTGTTCGGATTGTCTTTGAAAACTGCGTTAAACCAAGCACAATAATGAAAATACTGGAATAAACGTGACTAAAAAAAGCCAATTTATAATGCGTCAATTGAATCTCGTCTTGCTTGATATTCAGAAAAGCGATGTCGTACTTTACTGGAATGTATTGCGCTGTAATTAAAGCCAATAAATATATAAAGTAGATCAAAAAGCTATAAATGAGAACTTTAAGCACCAATGAAATCGAAATAGTGGACTTCATCAACCTCTTCCGAAATAATCATAATATTCTTTCGCATTTTTCTCATAGCGAAGTAATAATTTGATGTTCTCTTTTTCCAATTCCGTAAATTCAGATTTGATGTCTGTATGAATTGGAATGTACCAACTTTGTGCGTCAAAGAAAACGCGCAAAGGTCTACTTTTGAACGAATAACCGTGCCTTGCGTAGATGGTATTTCGGATGATGGTCAAATCTCCTTTTTTCAAATTCTCAACATCTTTCTTTTGTAAAATCGTGTTAGAAGCATTGATGGTATAGATTAAATCGGTCGCAGATGAAAACTCTTTGCTTACCCAATCTTCAAATTCTTCGCCCTCAATTTCAGCACTTTCAATGCGTTTCTTGTATTTGTTCCAGTCAACGTAGCGTTGAGATTTTTCGAGTAAGATGTCCGGATTGTAAACAAAATCTTTTCTTTCAAGTGTATATTTCCGTTTTTGGATGTTGATTTTCTTATACGCAGTCCATTTTCCGATCAATTCATCGTCGATAATTTGAAATTTAAATTCACCGTCGTATTTATCATCTCCAGGTTCTTTTAAAATGAAAACTCCATCCGTGATTTTCCCACTAAATGGTCTATGGTTACCAGCCACAACACTGTGACCAGTTACAGTTTCATCAGTAATCTTATCGATAGAAATATTAATCTTGTTGGCACGATTCCAATGAAATCCTTCATCGACAAAAATATCTTTCGAGTAATCATCATCTTTGCCATCTTCTTCGAAATAACCAACCCACGAACCTAAAACTGATCCTTTGTTTTCAGAATTAGTTCCTTTTTTATGGTCCACATTCAAGTTTTCTTCCGTTGCCTCGGTTCCTGCTTCAACTTCAATCTTCGCTTCCGAATCTTTGATCTTCGCGTTGCATCCAGATGCAAGTAGGGCAATTAGGATTACGTAGGATATTCTTTTCATCGTTGATTATTTATACGTGTTGCAATGTGCTGAAGGATAAAAATACCATTTTATTTTTGAAAAAGAATTTTAGAATGGATGAAAAATTTCTTCAACCCGCTATTTAGTAACGGGTTTAATAAATTCTCTTAAAGTGTCAGCTCCTCCAATTCTTCCCCTTCGTATTGCGTGTAAACGCAAAAATGCTTATTCGCTTTTTTATGGATGATCGATTCTTCCACAAAATCACAAATGGCAGCGTGACATTGATCTTCAAAATACATCGTACTTTCTTTTTGTTTGCTTGCCATGTCCGCGATGTTTTTCAATTGCAATTGATATTTCCAAACGCCAACGCCTTTTTCAGCTTTCGAATCGTACCATAAAACGTCCATGTTTCCTTTGCTAGCGTTGATAATAAAAGCCAATTCTGTAGCACGTTGTGCATTGTCTTCCTCTTTGTTTTCAAGCATTCTGTCAAAAACCAAGTTGATGTCGGTAGCAATATCTGTTACTTTTTTAGCTTCTGAGTCGAAGTATAATTCTGGTTCTTGTTCTTCTAATTTATTCCAAGTCATTTTGATTTCTGTTTATTGTTAATTTACTAAATGTGTTTTGTTTATTTGCTATCTGTCTTGAATGTCAGACCTTTTGGACATTTTGGTGCATCGTATTTGTAGCCGTTTAAATAAATGGTCATCGGCTTTTCCAAACCTGGATAGGTGATTTCCCAAACATCTAAAAATCCTTTTCCGAAGGCAGAATCTTTACTCTTGAAAGAACAACAACTTCCTGATCTTCGCGCTTGAATTTGTTCTCCGTTTGGACCACGCAAAGCACCGATATAAGCATATTCATTTTCCACAGTTCCAACTTGAATGGATGTTTTGTGTTTTGCTTCAAAACCGTATTTTTTATCGGTAGAAACTTCTGATAATTTCATACTTCCATCATCCAAAAATTGTTGACTAAAAGCAGTTGAAACCAAACTCGAAAAAAGGATTGCAAGTGTAAAAAAAGATTTTCTGGTAAACATGTTCTTGATTTTAAGGAGTGATAAAATGTGGATTCATTGTTCGTCAAGTCAATTCAAAAATCAACGGTTACGAATGTACGAAAAAGGAGGGAAGATTTGAGATTTTAGTCTTCCGATAATGTCATTTCAAAAGAACCACCATAATCATCTTGCTCATACGTTTCACCGTCGATGACCACTTTATCTCCTTTCACAAGCCATTCGCCAACCCATTTCTCGGTTCCTTTCTGTTTTTTCCCATCGTATCGAACTTGGTGACCTTTTTTGGAAAAATCAATGATGGTTTTAAAATTTTCATCGATTTCATAAACACAAGGATACGTTTTTACAAACTGAATTCGGTCTTCCTTGATTGTTCCTTTCACATCAATGAATAATTTCGTTTGCTCGTAAAATTCTTCTTCCCAAACCGTTCCTTTAAAACGCAATTTATCATCCAGTTCTGCATCAATTCTGAACGCAAACTCTTCTTCTTTGTCTTCATTGACGATGTCTAGGAATTTTCCAATCCAAACTTTTTTTTGAGTTGTTGATTTGTTTTCTGTCATTTTATTTAATGTTTATTATGTAATTCACTAAATCTTTAAGCGTGTCACTGCAAGGTGCTAAAGGAGGAATTATTGCATCCTTAATTGTATCAATTCCTTTGCTTTTCGCGATAAATAGCAAGGCAGAAGTCTGACTACAGCCACTACAATCCTTGGGCGCTGCTTCAATGATTTTACTTCCTGCATATCTGAGATGTTTTAATTGACTGGCATTCGGTTGACAATATTGACAACAGGAATTTGTCGAATAATATATTTGCAGCGTGTCACCAATTTCGACGGTGTAATGTGATTTATTGATAAATGTATTCTCTTTTCCATTTTGACACGAGCTGAAAATGATCATTATTATTAATGAAGTGAAAACACATTTGTTTTTTCATACTATTTCCCAGCATTAGCGTTGCTAGTTGTTTTTTACACCAGGAATAAAAGAAGCGCCTGGCTTCACTTTTTCATTCAGGATATCCAAGACATGCTTTTTTAAGTCAGTATATTTATAATTGTCATCGAACACAAATTGCCAATAGGTAAAATGCGCTTGTCCTTTTACCAAACACAAAACGTATTTACTCTCCGGACCATTCATTCGAATTGCGTAACTGGATTCTGAATCAATTCTATATTCGGTTTTTCCATTTTCATCCAAAACGTAAAAATGGTGTTTTACAAACATCGGCTCGTTTGGTTCGTCAAACATTTCAAAAGCCATGACACGTTTTCCGTTCCAAATAAATTGGTCAAAGCAAAACATTTCTTTTAATTCATCCGGCAAGTTCTTGGATTGATGTGCAGCGTATAATTTCTGTTTGTATAGAATCGCTTTTTCAAATTCTGTCAGTGAATAATAGGTTTGCACTAATTTTGAGATTGCGTGAAAGTCTGTCGGGAAGATGATAACATGCTTTTCAAAAGTTTCTTTTGCTTCAGCATTTCTTTCAGTCAACTGCTGCATTAGCCCAACGTTAAATGAGCAATTTTGATAACTTTTGTGTGCTTCGTCTAACATTCCCAAAGCAGTTGAATACACGTTTAAAGCACGTTCATTGTCATTAAATTCTTGATAAATTTCGCCCATCAATAAGAAGGTGCGTGGTTTGCATCTTGGAAATTCAGCAGCTTTTTGAAAATAAACGAGTGCAGAATCGAGATTTTCAAGTGCATAATACGCTTCTCCTTTTCCAGCATAAAAATCAGTTTCGCTGGGCAATAGTGCGATGGCTTTGTCAAAATAAGGTAACGATTCCTCAAATTGATCTGCGAAAAATAACAATTTACCTTTGTAGTAAAACATGTCGAAATCTACAGGACCTTTCTTAAGTGCTAAATCCATGTATTGATTGGCGTCCTTGTCTTCCGATTTCATGTAATGCGCCATCCCTTTGTAGTACAATGCTTTTGCAGAAAGCTCTTCATTTTTCTTCGGTTTGTATTTGATGATTTCGTCGAACTTTTTCGCGTCGTAGAGTTCCTCGAAATTGATCGCTAAATCAACTTGTGCGTATGCACTTGTAAGTAAAACGGTAAGTAATGCTGTGATTAGTTTTTTCATTTTATAATTTATTTGAACATTTCAATCTTCTGGAAACCATCCGTTCTCAAATTTTTCCAAAAGTGTAGTTAAATCCGCACTTCGATCAGTTCCACTCAAATCCATGCAGACAATCGAAAGATTTTCAAAGTTTGTTCTATTGGGAAGCGTTGTAGCAAAAAAGCATTCCCAAAATGCTTCGATTAACGTTGTCGAATTATCGCCAGTTGTAGGAATATCAATGAAGTAGATTTGATCCGAGATTTCTAGATCTACCAAAATTTCATCAAATAAAAGATGAAGTTTTTCTCCAAAATTTCCTTGTGATTTGAATTCTAAGATTCCAAAGTCGATGCTATTATTCGCAAATTTTTCAAATTTTTCCAAATCCGGTTCGGTATCTGAAATGGTAAAACTGATCCAATCATTTGGTGGAAGTTCTTCGAGGTCAAATTGATTATAATCAAACCAAAAGACCTTTCTACTTTGAAAATTTCCGATTAATTTCATAGAACATAAAGTTATTGATTTTTCTCAGTTTTTCTATTTCTCAACCACGAAATTATCAAAACAATTGAAATGAGGATTAGAACAGTGCCAATAACAAATGGAATCGATGATTTCTCAAGTTCATTTCCATCCATGTATTTGAAAGGTCTTGTGATTACTACAATCCCAAGAAGTAAACTTAGAAAAGCGAGGCCGATTTTGGATCTGATATCGCCGAGAAAAAAGCCACCGATTGCAATTAAAATTTCGCCCATGATGGAATTCCAGAAATTACCTTTTTTGTTTGAACTTTTCATATGTGTTTTATTTGTTTTTTAAAGGTCATATGGTATACGCCGTTTGAAATCTTCATCCGTATTTAATTACGTTGCTTGCTTCGCAGGTGTGATTTCTAATCATGGCTATTTCATCGTCTTCTATTTTTTGCGTTCATCATCCGAGTATCATACAAATCATCAAAAGGAAGGTTTAAGTTTTTCGAAAGTTTCAAACACAAATCAACGGCTTCCCAGTAATTATTTTTCTCTAAAAGTATGATGTTTAGTCGTGGATTTTGATTCACAAGTGAAATCAGCAGTCGGTTGTGGTTTTCGTTGGTCACTGCTCTTCCGCCATTCGTTCTTGCCATGCTGCTGTAGATTGTTACTTGCTGGATGACGTAATGTTCTTTATCCAAGGTGATTTTATTGAATTTTTTCAAATCTTGCCATTCGCCCTTTTTGATGAAAAATTGGATCTTGTATTCACGAACCAAACCTTTTGCTTTGTCAATTTCTACTCCTTGAATATCCAAGATGAAATTAACTAAAAACACCAGCATCGGTAGCGAGAATAATAGGAAAATCCAGAATTGATTTACGATAGAAAGACCACTAAATACGATCAGCAACATCACGAGCATGAAGGGAATTACCGCATTTCCACCTCTAAATTGAGGGCCTTTTGAATAGGAGATTATTTTTGGATTCATGGTTAATCGTTCGTTTCATTCAAAAGTTCGTGGAGACCATCTTCTGCTTTTTGTTCGAGTTTAACTTTATAACTGAAGGTTGATTTTTGAATTAATTTATCGTATTCAAACTGCTGACTTTCAATAATCTCATTGCGTTTGTCGTGTTTTGTAATCTGAGTTGATGCAATTTCTCCACTTGAATTATATTGGTGAATAATTTTTCTATTTTTACGGTTGATGGTCTTTTTTTCTAGGTATTTCGTGTAGTCGGTATCGTACCCATAGATTTTCTCCGTTTTGAAAAACTTCCTTCTAAGCATAACTCCTCTGTATTTACCATCCTCGTAATCGTATATTTTTACTTTTTTATAGATTCCTAAAAATTCGGTGAAACGGTACTCATCCACGTCCACTTTTTCTTTGAAATTTTCCGGATTTACTTGGATGAAGGTTTTGAGCGAATTTTTTCTTTTCTTAAAGTTTTTGTAATAATAGATCTGTTGCACATTCCATGCTGAATCGTAACCGATTGAATAAGCTGTTTTATTTCCAAAAGTAGTTTGGTTGTATACAACCGGATGTTTATCATAAGAATATGCAACGGTTTGAACTCTGGTAGAACTATCCAAGGTTACGTTTAAAGATAATTTGTTATATTCTTCTACTTTTTTCTTCGTGTCTTTAATCGTTCTCCAAGCAGAATTTCCATTCTTACAAGTAAAACTCTCCGTAATTAACGTGTCGTATTTTATGCCACCGGAAGAATAAGATTCAATGACTTCTGTCGTTTGAATCCACATGATATCGGTTGTACAAAGATAATCTTTCAAAGGTTTTTCTGATTTTCCATTCAAGACCCTTGAAACGAGATCGTACAGAGAATACGCGTAAACGTCTGCAAAGGTTTGATTCACAGCATCACTGGATTCTATTCGATAATTCCAAGATTGATTTTTCTTGTTTCTTCCATATTTGCAGTTTACCATTTCAGATTCTAACGAAAAAAGAAAATCCGGTTTATCAATAAAATAATTGGACTCAACCGAATGATTCACCTTTTTTACACCATCTTCAAAGTGTTGTTCTTCATTGATATATTGAATCTGAAACTGTTTTTCACGCTTGTTTATTTTAAAATAAGAGTAAGCAGTTCCAAGATGCATGTTCATACCAATGCGGATGGTTAATGTATCTCGCATTTCAGCATCGAGACAGTAGTTTTGAATTTCCTTCAGAATCGTATCCTTTTTCATGTCATTTTGGCCATAAGCAAAACCAACATGAACTAGTGTAACAAAAATGAAAATAATTGATTTTTTAGTCATATACATTCTTTGAATCAGCATTGTTAAATAGCGTTTAATCATAGCTACTTATTTTGGATGCAATGTACTCATTTTCATTCCTTCTCAATCGATTTCTTAATCGACAAAGCAATTGCTTTTGCTAAAAAAGGTGGAACAGCATTTCCTATTTGAACCATTTGTTTTCCTTTCGAACCTTTGAAAATGAAATCATCTGGGAAAGATTGCAAGCGCGCCATTTCGCGAACGGTGATCACGCGTGGTTCGATTGGATGAATGTTTACACCGCCGTGATTTTCCTTGATGGTACAACTCGCTTCGTTCCAGGGACATTTTTTCCAAGAATCGGAATAGTTGTCGTACAAACTTTTCCCTTCTGGAACGAGTGCCAAGCGTTTTTTCATGTCGTCGTTGTGTTTCGTTCGCACGTGATTAATTTCAGGATTGTCTTGCAATTTTATCAAATCTTCAATCGCTTCTTTGGTCGTGATGTAAGAATCTGATTCTAAAAGTGGAGTAGGATGCAAGTTCTTTTTCCCAATGCGATTGGCAATAAAAATAATGCGTTCTCTTTTTTGAGGAACATAGTAATCGGCAGAATTTAAGATGGTTACGTTGACTTCGTAGCCTAGTTTCTTAATGTCTGCTTTGATTTTATCTTCTACTTTTCCTTTCAACATCGAACGCAAACCTTTCACGTTTTCAGCAACAATGTATTCGGGTTGTAATTCTTTGATGATTTGAAGCATGTCTTTATACAAGGAATTTCGCTCGTCTTCCACAATTCGATTTCCCGACATGCTAAAACCTTGACACGGGAAACCGCCAGATAGTACCGTCAGATTTTTGCCATTCAGACTTTTCTTGACTGTGTTGATGAATTGATCTTTGATGTCTCGAGAAGTAATATCTCCTTCAACCAAGGGATGTTTAAAGTTTGCGCGGTACGTCATTCCAGCTTCTTTGAACCAATCTAAGCCACAAACTTGCTTAAAACCAGCCATTTCAAAACCTTTTGCCATTCCGCCAGCGCCACAAAATAAATCTGCAGAAGTGTATTCTAATTCCTTGTTGTCTTCCCACAGATCAGAAATATCCGTCCAATTAACTTTGTCGGTTTTCAAAGATTTTGGTTCTGAAACGGATACCACATCTTGTTCTTCACTTTCAAATGAGGAAGATTCAATAAATTTTTCCAAATCAACTTCATCAATGCGATGAACGCCTCCGATTTTACTCGATTTCAGTTTTCCTGCATGAATATATCTGCGAACTGATTTTTGAGATACATTCAGCCTTTCAGCAATATCTTCAATTCTTAAAAGTTGTCTTGTGATGTCCATTTCTGTCCAAGTTTGTACAAATGTAATTATTTTAAAATCAAAATTGAAATGTGTGTTCACCCAACTCATTTTCAAGAATAAAAAGGCATTTTGCTTGCACTCTTTTGCGATTTTTGTATGTTTTTTTTCTGATATTTGTGCGGAAAATGCTTGAAAGGCGTTCCTTTTTAATTCCCATTGACACCGTAAATTCATCGAGTGATCTAAATTTTTGAAAGAATGGTGAACCACAAAAATTCTATTTTGGTAATTATCTCGAACTCCTTTGCTTTGATTTTTATAATAGAAATCGATGATTTTCTTTTCGTCCGCTAATGTAAAATCAGCTTGCAATATCTTTGGGACAACCGTTCCCTTTAAATCAAATCTCAAATTTGAATCACTGTTAAACTCGATGTCCCAAGCTTGGTCTTTCGATAAAGGATTTGCGATTACTGTTGGAATACTGTAAAATAAATATTCATCCACCCGAGCACATTGCCAAAGAAACCACCTTCTCCTGAAATAATTCTGGTCTTTTTCTGCAAGGTCTTTTATCTTTTCTTCAAGCGTAGAAACATCATTTATTTTAAACATGTTGATTTGCTGATCCGTTTGATCATTTTGAATCATTCCCCAATTTAAAGGAATCCGCTGTGATAAATCTTGAAGTTCTTTGCTAAGTTGATTGAATTCTATTTCATCCATGATTGTAGTATTGAGTAGGTTTAGAAGTATGATATCCTCTTTTAAATTCAGTAGTTTGATGCTCTTTTGTGACGTTGAAATAGTGTAGATCAATCTAAAGTAAAAGCGATTGAGTAGGATAAATATAATCAAATTTATGATGGAGCACTTACTCAACGAACTCTCAAAAGCATCGCTTTTGAGAGTTCGCCTTGCACGTCATCAAAAAGTCATTCCGAACAGGAACGAAACTTTTTCAGTTTCGGTTCTGGAGGAATCTTTTTTTGAACTAAGGATGATTTTTTTCATCCAATTGCATTTGGTGAATTTTTCGGCTAAAGCCAGATTATCTTTCCACTTTTCAATCGAATGGGCTAAAGCTGCATTCCAATTGAAAGGATTGTTGCGATTTTTCAGTTTTTACAAGAATCAAAAAGTCATTCCGAACAGGAACGAAACTTTTTCAGTTTCGGTTCTGGAGGAATCTTTTTTTGAATTAAGGATGATTTTTTTCATCCAATTGCATCTGGTAATTTTTTCGGCTAAAGCCAGATTATCTTTCCACTTTTCCAATTGAATGGGCTAAAGCCGCATTCCAATTGAAAGGATTGTTGCGATTTTTCAGTTTTTACAAGAACCAAAAAGTCATTCCGAACAGGAACGAAACTTTTTCAGTTTCGGTTCTGGAGGAATCTTTTTTTGAATTAAGGATGATTTTTTTCATCCAATTGCATTTGGTAAATTTTTCGGCTATAGCCAGATTATCTTTCCACTTTTCCAATTGAATGGGCTAAAGCCGCATTCCAATTGAAAGGATTGTTGCGATTTTTCAGTTTTTACAAGAACCAAAAAGTCATTCCGAACAGGAACGAAACTGATGTACGTTGGGTTAAACGCATTTAAACCAGCTCTCGCTCCCAATTCTTATTTTCAACGCAGTTGGTGAATTGATGGCGCCTTTATTGAATCGAAAAGCAATTAAAGCGAAATATTACAGCGCAAATTCAAAACAAATTCAAGCGATGTATGAATACGAACAAACGTTATTGAAAGCGTATGTAGAAGTTGCAAATCAATTGTCCAACATGGAGAATTTGCGCAAAAGTTATGCGCTGAAAGAAAAACAAGTTGCTGCGCTAACAGAATCTACAGAAATATCAACCGCTTTGTTTACTTCAGCAAGAGCAGATTACATGGAAGTTTTGTTAACGCAACGCGATGTACTGGAAGCAAAATTTGAATTGATTGATACCAAGAAAGAGCAAATGAATGCGATGATTCACGCATATCGAGCACTTGGTGGCGGTTGGAAATAGGTTTAATTCTTAATTTTATCTGGCAGTGGCGCAATCAATCGTGCCACGACCAGATAGAATAATCTTAAAATCTCAAGCCAACATTTAAGCGAAAGTAACTGTTATACATGTCATTAAAATTAGCACTTAGATTATTCAATCCCAATTTGTAATCTGGTTTAATAACAATTTCATAATCGGAAACGGGTATTCTGACACCAATTCCAAAATGAATTCCGTATGAATTGGAGATGTTGGTACGCTCGTTTACTTCTGTATTTTCATATTTTTGTTGAGGCGTATTTGGATTAACTAGCTTTTCAACGGTTCCAATTCGGTTTGTGCGAATCAACAAATCAGCAAAAGCTCCTGCTTCAACGAAAAACTTGATATTTGAACCGATGTTATAGCGAACGTCAACGGGAATGGAAATCGCATTCAAGTTGTAGCGCATGTTTTTGGCTTGTGAATAATGTCCGTTGTACATGCTGTTTTTGAATTGACTGGTTCGGTTGTATTCTAATCCAACAAGCAAGTTGAGCTTTTTAGCTGCAAAAAAAGAATGATAAGCTCCAAATCCAAAACCAATGCGATCATCGGTGTTGAAGTCCTCAACATTCGTTCGGTTAATGGAAACTTGAATTTCGTCAACCACGAATTTTTTTTCGTCTTGCGCAAATGAAGATTGGAAAAGTAGCAGCATCAGGCTAGAAATCAGGATTTTGTGTTTGATTCTCGTTTTCATTTTTATTTTTATTTATTTCAACTAAACCACTACAAGATACATAGAAGCTTCAATTCGGAAACGAGATTCCTGTCTTTTTATTGTTTTCTTTTGTAAAGCAAACAATGCTCTGAACGATACGTTTGGGTATAATGCGTATTCAAATTCTGTTTTACTTTTAAGTTGCAGGTATCTATTTTAGAATTCAAATCACCCAAAACAAAAACATAGTCGATCTGTTTTTCTTGGTTTTCGGTGTTGCTAAACCATTCAATACAAGGAACATCATTCCACACCATTGCTCCAAATTTGGTGTTTGGAAGTGATTGATGATTCCAATTAATTGGAAAATAACCAGTTGCACATTCGTAATTTTCTAAAATAATCATCGGTTTATCAATTCCCAAATAGTTGGAATAATGTTGTAATAGCCAATTGTCTGTGAAATTGAGCGGAAGAACAATGCTGTTGGCTTCCACGTGCTTCGATACCTGATTACAAGCAAGTGCAATGGAACTGAGATGTTTCACCGTTTGAGTGTAATAAACGTTTAATTTGAATGTGGAGAATAAAACAACTGAAACGAAGAGAATACTAAACCAACTAGAGAATTTTTGGGTAGAAAGCCACGTAATCAGCAAAAGAAAAAAGAGTAAGCTCAATCGCACGGAAACAAAACCTGCAGATCCATCTGAATCAGGAAGTTTAAAGTATAGAAATAAGATGATAATGAAGCTGATCATCCAAAAACTGGAAGCGGACAGGATACTTCTGAACATGGACAGGTAGTTGTATTTTGAGAAAAAAGGAGTGTTGAATTCGATTTCTCTGATGCGTTTGTAGAGCGCAATGATTACCAGAAAGGCGAGAACTTTAAAAATGAGTTTGGTATAGGATTCTTCTTGAGAAGCATCAAATGCAATGATGGATTGAATGTTTTGAAGTCCTTTGATCAATACTTCTCTTGGTATAAATGTATCATCTCCAATGGAAGGTCTTGCAAGGAAATATTGAATGAAAAGAATCAATGGAATGATGGCAGAACCGATTACAAAACCTGCTTTTTTGATGCTTTTAAGGAAGATTTCTTGAAATGTTTTTTCCTCATTAAGCAGTTGATTGATTGCTTTAAACGTGATTTGAAGTCCAATCAGAAGTAGTAAAATTGCAAAAACAAGAATGTGTGAAAAATAGGTAAGTGCAATCAGCAAAACCAGGATGCTGGTGTTTTTTATACTCGCTTTTTGATCTTCTATTTTCAACCAATAGGTGATGGCGATGAACAAAAATAAAATCGCCAAGGAGAAATTATAAAAACCTAAAAAGAAAACAAAAGAATAGGTAAATGGGAAAATCAAGTAACTTGCTAGCGCATGGTTATTGGGTGAAATGGTTTTTACCAATGCTCTAAAAGTGAGTGGTAAGCCAACTAGATAAATTAAAAGCATCATCTTTTCTGCGACAAAAGCAGGGAGAAATAGCTTGAAGAAAGAAAGAAAAAGATGTCCTGTCCAATTGGGAACGGGTTCCGGATTGAATGCAAAGAAATCTTGCAATGGCGATTGACTGTCGGCGATAAGGGTGTTGATAATTTGCGAATTATACAAATGCGCTGGACCGTCTAAGGTTGGAAAGAATTGACCTGTGAAAACAGGAGCTAAGTTTAATCCAATAATTAGGATAAAAAAATAGGTTTCGAATCGATGATATTTGTGCTTTTCCATGCTTTATTTCTTCAATGCTTTTCTTAAATCTTTTAACATGTAACAAGCATCTTCAGATTTTAAAGCACATGCTTTTTCAAAATCGACGAGTGCTTTTGGATATTCAATCAAATTGTAATAGGCCATTCCACGGTTGTATAAAGTAGATGGTTTATCAGGCTGAATTTCAAGCGCTCGATCAAAATAAGTGATTGCTTTTTCGAAATCATTTGCTTCGTAATAAACCATTCCCATGTTGGCAATCAACGCTGTGTTATTTGGTTTCAACTTAGCAGCTTGGTTGTAATCTTCAATCGCACCCTCGTAATTTTTTAAATAATGCTTCGAAGCGCCCCGATTGATGTAAATCCGAAAAATGTTATCTGTTGGATTGTTTTCCAATGCTTTTGTAAGGTAAATAATCGCTTTTTTATAATCCTTTTGGTGAAAGTAAAGGGTTCCTAAGTTGTAATTAAACTCAGGACTATTCGGTTTTATTTGTAGTGCTTTGTTCAGATTTTTCACAGCACTTTTGGTGTCGCCTTGATAATATTCTACCAAACCCTTGGAGCTGATTGCACGAGCATAAGTGGATTTCATTTTTAGTGCTGCTGTTAGATCTGCGTTTGCATGGACGAAATCTCTTTTTCGTAAATAAATATCTCCTCGAGTTGTCAAACTTTCGTACGAATCGGGTTTTAATTTCAGTGATTTATTGATTTCGATGAGCGCTTGATCGTAATTTTCTGAAGATAAATAAATCGAAGCCAATTGATGATATGCCTTTGAATACGTAGAATCTAATTGGATGACTTGAAGATAGATTGCTTTTCGATCTTCTATGTCTTTGGTGTTGTCTGCAACATCCATCAAGGAATCGAGCGTTTTCCAATCGTCTTTTTGAGCAAAACTATGGACTTGAATTAATAAAATCGTTAATAGAATACCAAGTTTCATGTTCTTTTTTTAGGTGTTTCGTTTGATAAAGATATTCAATTGTGGCACGTGAGAACTTGGAAAGTTAAGAAAAATAATGTTTTAACACTTCGCTATTTCTTTTGAATTACCGTAAAAACAGGACGAAATCCAACGCCAGTTGAAGCGCTCGTTGTTTTGATGCGACTTTCATTTCGAATGTCGTATCCAGCAGATTTCCAGCTTCCGCCCATCGCAAAACCTTCTTCTATAAATTCAGAAACGTTTCCATTCAGGTTGTGAAATCCGAGTTTTGAAGGGAAGTAGGAACTGACAGGTGCTGTAACATCTTTCGCTGGTAATGCATTGATTTGTATATCACTTACATTTTTTAGTTGAAATGAATTCGAGGTGCTATCGAAGTAAATATTTGCTTCTCCCAGTTGTCTAAAATTAAATAAATAGGATCCGTTTGATTCGCGTAAATAATATCCACTCATGCTGTATGGAAAATCATTGTTGGTAGGATTACAAGCTCTAAACCATTCTGCTTCAACAGGAAGTCGAACGATTATTTGTAATTGTGGATATTCTTTGTTCATCTTCTCGGTCAACCAAGCGCAATACAATTCTGCGCCTGCTTTAGAAATATTTACCACTGGATAATTTGCATAAGCCATGTGATTGTGGTAATGTGTGGCGTAATTCAAACCGGTTTTTCCGAATTCTGAAACCCATTGATTGGTGTCGATTGCTGCGATTTTTAATTTATCAACTTCATTATTTGCTTTCAAAGCATTCAAAAACTCGGTATATTGTTGGTTGCTGATTTCTGTTTTTTGCATGTAAAATGACTGAACAGAAACCGTTTTCTTGTTTCGAACCACATCTCCTGAAGGAACAAAGCAAAAATATCTACTAATTTTTTTTGATATTTTGAAAGGAGGATTTTCTTGGCTAATACCCGTAAAAGCAAAGAGAATCATTGAAACAATAGGAAATAAAAGTGCGCTTGTTTTCATCTTGTAGTTTTAGAATGTAACAAATAACGCTTTAATTTCAAGATGTTACAAGAAAAAAATGATTTAAATGGAGATCTAAGAGTTCTTGATGCAAAAGCATCAGCAAAAAGACAGGTGTAGTTCGTTGTTGTTGTTGTTGTTGTTGTTGTTTATTTTTTTGTAGAGCCGCAATGCATTGCGACTCTGCAAAAAAATAAAAAATCAGTAGAAATTTGAGGAATCCTTTTAAATAATAAAGAAAAGCTTTAAAATTTATCTTTACCGAAAATCAATGGATATCAGATGCTTTGATCTGCTCCTTTAATTTTCAATTTACTTATTCCATCTCAAATCTTTCCACGCTTTTTGCTCATCTTTCTCCAAGAAAGTCCAACAAACAATGCGACTTGATTTATTTCCAGTTCCGATTTGGATTGTTTTTACTTGTACAGCATCTGCACGATCTAACGCGTGATAAATTCCATTCAAATTAGAGATTTTAGAAACCAAAGTCGTGAACCAAAAACAGTTTTTAGAATAGGTTTTACTTTCTCGAATCATGTTGGTGATGAAGGTAAATTCGCCACCTTCACAAATCAATTCGCTCCCAATTCCTGCAAAATTCAAGACGGGTGCTTTTTCCCTTTTTCCTGTTAGATTTCTTACTTTTCTTCTCGAACCTTTTTGCGCTTCAGCGTTAGAAGAGTGAAAAGGTGGATTGCAAATCGTTACATCAATTTCATCCAAGTCTGAAATGATTCCATTGAAAAATGAGTTTTTATCTGCTTGAAGTTTAATTTCAATTTTGCCTTTCAATTCTGGATTAGAATCGACAATGTTTTGTGCAACTTCGATCGATTTTGGATCGATGTCTGAACCGATGAATTTCCAGCCGTATTCCGCAACGCCGATTACGGGATAGATGCAATTGGCTCCAACACCAATGTCCAAGACATTTATTTTTTCTCCTCTTGGAATTGCGCCGTAATTACTTTCCGCCAATAAATCAGCCATGTAGTGCAAGTAATCTGCTCTTCCAGGAATTGGAGGACATAAATTATCATCTGGGAATTCCCAGTTCTTGATTCCATAATAATGACTCAACAAGGCTTGATTCAACAATTTTACTGCTATTGGGCTTGCAAAGTCAACAGAATCTTCACCGTGTTTATTTGGTTTAACGTGCTCTTTCAATGCTGGAGTCGCAACTAATAATGCTTCCAAATCGTAGCGCTCGCGATTTTTATTTCGGATGTGAAGTCTTGTTTTTTCTTGCGTTGCTTTTTCTTCTGTTGACATGCTTATTTTATTTCAAGGGTGAGCTTTGAAAAACGTATTTCAAATGCTTTCTAGTTGACAAAGTTATGCATATTTTACGGTTTTCACTCTATTTCAGATGAAGTAGAATCCTTGATTGCAGTTGTTTTTTGCTCTAAAAGAACCAATAATTTGGTCAGTGTATTCTTTAAATCATTCATTTCAATTTCTGAAATGGAACTTCCTTGAAAAGATTCCAAGATGTTTTTGGGAATTTCCTTTGCTTTTTCTTTCAGCAATTCACCTTCTTTTGTAAGAGAAATGAGAACTGTTCGTTCGTCTTCTGTAGATCGATTTCGTTCAATCAACGATTTCTGTTCCAAACGTTTCAGCATTGGTGTCAAAGTATTTGAGTCTAAAAATAAACGTTCTCCAATTTCTTTCACACTTTGTTTTTGATGTTTCCAGAGTACTAAAAACACCAAGTATTGCGGATAAGTAATGTCTAACTTGTTCAAATAAGGCGCATAGAGTTTGGTCGTGAGCCGAGAACTTGCGTACAAAGGAAAACACAATTGATTTTCTAAAAAGAGTAGTGCAGAAGCATCGAGCATGTTAAAGGATTTTTTGAATGTAACTTTCCATTTTTTCTGGTTTGGTGGTTGGTCCAAAACGTTTTACCGGATTTCCTTCTTTGTCGATCACAAATTTGGTAAAATTCCATTTCACTTTACTTCCAAAAATTCCTCCTGAAAGATTGGATTTCAAATACTTGAAAATGGGATGTGCATTTGTACCATTGACATCAATCTTCTCAAACATTGGAAAACTAACTCCATAATTCACTTGACAAAATTCTTGAATTTCATCAGAAGAACCACTTTCTTGATTTGCAAACTGATTGCACGGAAAACCGAGAACAACCAAGCCCTGACCTTTGTATTTTTCATACATTTTCTCCAAACCTTCGTATTGCGGTGTCAATCCACATTTACTGGCTGTATTGACAATTACGATTGTTTTTCCTGTGTAATTTTTCATTTCAACGGTTTCGCCGTTTATTTTCTTAGCTTCAAAATCGTAAAATTCCATGACATGTTAATTTAAATTTTGTCTTTATTTTCTATAAGTTGATTTAATCGCTGACAATTGAATCGTGCACGTTGCAAATGTACGCATTTTTTTGATTTTACACCAATGAACAATACTTTTCCACTGAATATGTCTGTCCGAAAAATTTCAAAAGAAATTTGAGGAATATCTTTTTAACAATTTGATTTTAAATAAGTAGTGACGTGAATAAGTACGTCACTACTTGATTAATCCTTATTCAATTACTTTTTCAACGCGTTCGATTTTATCAAGTTTAGAAAGCGTTAACCTCACAATGCTATCTTCTTCCGCAAATAAATCGTGGGGAACATTTGCGTTCAAAGCGATTATATCTCCTGCTTCCAACATCATTTTTTCTCCTTCTACGCCAAAAGCAATGGTTCCTTGGTGAACTTCAACTGTAATTGGAAATCCAGCTTTGTGCTCTTTCATCGATTGACCTTTGCGAAATAAAATTCTGATTTCTTTCGCTGTTTCAGTTTCCATCAATACACTTACTGCAACTTTTTCCTCGTTGTAGTTCAATTCTTTTCTTAGGGATGCTATTTTCATATCATTTAATTTTTCTGTGATTTACCTTTGATTTAATTCTGGAAACAAGCATCAAGTTTTTCATTTTAACTTGTTTCGAATTATTTTAAAGATAAGCGTTTTTTAGCGATAAACGAAATTTTTCGGTGCTTTTTACTCGGAATATTTTGTAAAAAGTAAAATAGCATTCCTCCGAGAAAATAACAAACAACGTCCCAAAGATCGCCCGTATAGCGCGTGGATTGCTTTGGTAAATAAAATTCAAAATAAAGTGAAAAAAGGGCTACAAGACTGATAATCGTGAAAATATTCAAGCGAATGGTTCTATCCTTTTTAATCGCCCAAATCACGTGCAAACAAATCGTTGCCACCATCGGAATCGTTATAAAATCATTGAGATAATGAAAAATCCAATCCGGTTTAGAAAAAGCGTGGAATTTCAAAATTTGAACCACTAAAAATAGCGCCAGCGATAGCAAAACAAAAATGTGTAAAGTTTTTAATGGAAATCTAAACATCAGATAAAGAGTAAAGCTATGAGCCAAGCAATAAAACCACCGACGATCATTGCAACGATCCAAATGGAACGTAAAATGTGATACAAAACACGAATTAGAAAGAAACGATTCGTTTTTAAAGGTTCTATAAATGGTTTTTTGTCTGGATTTCTTTCTTGTAAATCGGGTTGAGATTCAACTTCATTCGCAGTGTTTTCAGGAATAAAGACAGTTTGATTTGCTTCTAAAAGAGAATCTGGGACATCCGCATTATTTTCAAATTTTCCTTCAAACATATTCAGTTAACTTCAAACTGCAAGTTTACAGTTTAATATCTGTTTCAAACGTATTCCAAGCCTTTTTAAAGGTTTTAAAAAGGCTTGGAAGGGATATTTTATTATTTGCAAATACTGTCTGGAGTACAACTTTTTCCTTGGATGATCTCTAATTTTATTTCTGGATTTGCTTTTCTCCACACTGCAAATGCCTTCTCTAAGTTTTTCAAAAACTCTTCTGCAGGTTGTGCACCTGAAACAGCAACTTTTCTGTCCAATACAAAGAACGGAACTCCTTGTACACCAACTTGACCTGCTTCTACAATGTCTTGTTTCACTAATAGCGTATATTTCTCATCTGTAAATGCTGTTTTAATTTCGTTCTCGTTTAATCCAATTTCTTTTCCAATCTTTGTCAAGGTTCCAACATCAGCAATGTTTTTTCCTTCGGTGAAGAACGCCAAGAACAATGCTTCTTCCGCTTCGTTGCCCAAACCTTTTGTTTTGGCAAATTGGATCAGTTGATGAGCTTTACCCGAATTAACCATAACGGCTTTATCGAAATCATATGTCAAACCAACTTCTTTTGCTGATTTTGTCACATTGTCCAACATGCGTTTCACGTCTTTCGGACTCATTCCTTTGTTTTTCACCAAGTAATTTAAATAATTTTCTGTTGGTACATCTGGAATTGAGTTATCCAATTGGTAACTTTTCCAAACCACTTCGATGTGTTCTCGATCGGGGAATTTTGCTAAAGCAGTTTCGAAATTTCGTTTTCCAATGAAACAAAATGGACACATTACATCGCTCCAGATTTCTACTTTCATCTTGTTTTCAATTTTCGTATCACTTCCTGAAATCACTTTTTTTTCAACCTCTTTGGTTACAGGTGCTTGAGCACAAGCTGTCAGACTGAACGCGGTTAACGCAATAAATATGAACGAAGATTTTACCGTTTTTTGAATCATTTTGAATTGGTTTTGTTGTAATTTTTTGAGACTATTGTTGAGTTTTCTAATCAAGCGAGCAAAAATACTCAAAAAGCTGAAGACCGTATCAATCTTAACAAAACAAAAAGGATTGCAAAAAAAAGGATTTCAGTGAAAAACCGAATAATGCATTCAACTCACGCTGTTGTCCTGTTTTTTCTTTTCAAGCAACATCGTAATGATCAATGCTAAGCCACTAAATCCAGATAAAAAGTAGGTGCTAAAATCTGCGCCTTTCATGAAGAGACTGATACTTGCGATTATTCCAAAAATCCCAAGACAAATGACGATCCAAAAACTAATTTTTCTAATTTTCATACAATACCTATTAACTTGAGTTCGATTGTCAAATTGAGATTTATATTTCAATGAATGCGTATAATACGAGAAATTTTAAATAAAAAATAGTGGACTATTTTTATTTAAAATGACGAAGTAGGATGCCATTCATTGGAAAGCTGAACAAATTTTGAATAGTTTATTATAATCTTATAATCAGCGATATAAATTCGATGGGATAATCGAACTCAGGTTATTAAGTTCAACGCAAAGATCAGTTGATTGCATTGCTTAAACTTGTACAAAAGAGACATTATAAGAATTTGTAAGGAATTGCTTGTTTTCCGACATCGTCAATTTGTGTGAAAAAATCTCGTGGATTCAGTTGTGTCAATTTTTTAAATTCGCGGGTAAAATGCGGAGAATCGTAGAAGTTACTGTCGAAGCAAACCTGCGTTAAATTTTTAAAAGGTTCGCTGAATTTGGTTTGAATTGCTTTTCGAAAGCGAACGATTTTTTTATATTCCATGGGACTACATCCTACGTATTTTGTAAATTGTCTGTTGATTGTTTTGGATGAAACGCCTAAATTTGCTGCAATGTCAGTAATCGTTTGTTCTGGATTTTCATTCATAATCGAAATGAAATTCTCTGTAAGTGAGATGTCTTTTTCAATCAAGATCGATAAGATGCGTTCTTCCAAAACTTCAACTTTTTGTGCGCTGGTTTCCTGCTCGAAAATTTGATTAACAGTTTCAGTCCAAATCTCTGAAGTGATTAATTGTACGTTTTCACTGGCGATTTCATCTGTATTTTTTTCAAAGAAATAATTCAGTCCAGTAGCTGTAAAGTTGATCGAAACTTCAGGAGTATATTGCTGAAAATGGAGTTGAATTGGCAAAGTGTATTTTCCCAAAAGTAATACCTGAGTGTTTTCTTTCAGGTTGTTTTCCAGATAAATACAATTTTCGTCCAGTACAATTTTTGTGTGCTTGTAAAATGCAATGGATGTTCCCAACTGCGGAAATGCCAAGTAGTTGATCGCTTCAGAAAACGCTTGCATAACACAGATGTTGTGGATGTATTTTTGAAGAATTTCGGATTTTGGAATGAATATATCGTACATAATTCGTTTTCTTAGGCTAAAGATAGCAACAAATAAGTGAAATCTTATTAGCCAGTAAACCTTATAAATTCTTCTGCTCGATGGTGCTTTTCAAAGACTGCAAGAGATTTGTTTCAAAATCTTCAATAATCAGTTTACTCCAAAATTTTCCGTAAAAAGAAATATTGGTGTGAACCGTAAACGTGGTACTTAATTTCAATTTCGTTCGCTTTTCATTGATAGCCGACAACTGATAGGTGATGTGCTTAAATTCAATGTTCTTATTTTTCAGAACATGTTCCAAGGTTGGACTGTTTTTAAGATTTGAATTGTTTAAATTGATTTTAAAAATCATTTTTTGCAAGGGAATACTTTCAACTACAGATTCATTTAGTACAATGTCATTCTCAAAATATCCCAAACGAATGTTCGTCTTGGCGTCATAACTTGATTTAATAGGTCTCGGAATTCCAAGAAGATGAATGAAACTTGATTTTCGTTCATTTTTTAAATCCGGAACATTCAAAAGGTTGTTCCAAATGGTTTGTGGATTACTATGGATGCTTATTTCATTGCTAATCGTGAGTTCAGTCTCTTGCTTTGGAAGTTGTTTTTCCATCATTCCAAAAAGAATTGGCAACAGATAAATGGGAAGTGCATTTTTATGGATACTCTTGTTTTTATCCTCGAAAATTGATCTAAGAATCAGACTAGCAGCTGCAGAAATTAAGACATACGGAAATCCAATAATGATAAAGCATGCTAAATCTTCTAGTCGACTAATCACAGCGATCATCAAAAATAGGAGAACAGAAATAATCGGAAAACCAATTACCTTATACGTGCTTCGAAGGAATTCAGTTTGCTTGAAGAAAAATGGAACGAAGCCGATCAATATGGGTGTAATTATTAAAAAACTGATCGAATTGATTTCAATTACGTCCATTTCTCCCAATAAGCGAATTGCCAGTGCATAGATTACGGAGAGAATTATTCCAAGATATTGTTTCATTCTTCAAACTTTAATAAGACGTTTCAACGTGAAGTAGTTTCTGATTCTCAGCTTTATGTTGTATCGAATTTACAAACTTTTTATTTTTAATCTGAGTTCGATTGCAAAAATGAGATTTATATTTCAATGAATGCGTATAATACGAGAAATTTTAAATGAAAAATTGTGGGCTGTTTTTATTAAAAATGACGAAGTAAGATGACATTTATTGGAAAGCTGAAAAATGAGAATTCTGAACAGTTTATGATCGGCTTATAATCAGCGAGATAAATTCGATGAGACAATCGAACTCAGGTTTTTAGGCACAAAAAAAGAGAGCATGCGGTGCAAACTCTCTTTTTGGAATTAAGCGAAGCGAATGTTTTATCACTTGTGCTCCTCTGAAAAATGAATTTTATTTTTATGCAAGAACCGTCACTAAATCCGCTTTACTTTTACGAACCTTTGGAAGGTTTACCAGCCAATCAGCTTCTTCATTTCGGTACCCGATTGGGAGCATCACACAACTTCGAAGTCCTTTTTCTTGCAAACCTAAAATAGAATCCAAGGCTGCTGGATCAAAACCTTCGAGCGGTGTACTGTCCAAACCTTCAAAAGCTGCTGCAGCAATTGCTTGAGAGAAAGCGATGTATGCTTGTTTCGCTGCGTGATTGAAGTTTTCTTCTGCGCTTCTTTGCGGATAACTATTCAACAACATTTGACGGTAATTTTCCCATCCTTCGTTTTCAAATCCGCGGATGGTATTGGTTAGATCAAACATTTTATTGATGCGTTCTGGCGTATACGTGTCCCAAGCTGCGAACACAAGTAAGTGTGAACAATCCGTAATCACAGATTGATTCCAAGCGATTGGCCTGATTTGCTCTTTCAACTCTTGGTTGGTGATTACAAAAACTTCAAAAGGTTGCAAGCCGCTTGAAGTAGGAGCAAGTGAAATTGCTTCAATGACGTTGTCAATTTTCTCTTGCGCTACTTTTTTTCCGTTCATGGATTTAGCTGCGTAACGCCAATTTAATTTGTTTATTAATTCCATTTTGTTTGTGATTTTCTATTGTTTGTATGATTTGTACTCTTGTTATATTACTTCTGAATGATGATTTTTATGTACTTGGATCGAGGTATTTTCGCTTACTTTTTGCTCTTTCTCCACACTGTCCACGCACCACTTGACCAAAGTGCCCAAACTACTAGAACAGGCTGAAAAAACAGGCGAATCAAGCGCGAATTATCAGAGTTTAAAGCTCCGAAAGCATCTTTTCCATCTACGTATTGTGAAATATTTCCTGGAAATATCAATACAAAAAACAATGCCAATGCCCAGCCGAAATGAATGCGCTTGTTTTTCCAGAGCGCCAAGCCCAAGCCGAGAATCATTTCAACAATTCCTGATAAAATAACCACCAAATCTTTACTGAGCGGAACCCAATCTGGAACTTGAGCTTGAAAATCTACTCGGTTAAAGGTCAGGTGACTGAAGCCAGCATAGATCATAATGATGGCCAAAATGATTCTACTTACTTTTTGTAATACGGATGTTTTGTCTTGCATGTTATTTGGTTTATTTTGCCCGATTAAATCGCACACGATGCAAATGTACAATTTTTAATTTAATTAGATTCAAATTGCATGAAAATATATTCTGAATTGTCGATTCTACCTTAAAATGAAATTCTCCTTCAAACAAAAAATGATTCCTCCAGAATCGAAACTGAAAATTTGCGATACACTTTTCAATTGGAATGCGGCTTTAGCCCATTCACTTGAATAGATCCAAAGACAATCTGGCTTTAGCCGAAATAATAATCCAATCTTAAAATGAGATTCTCCTGCAGTCAAAAAAAGATTCTTCCAGAATCGAAACTGAAAAAGTTTCATTTCTGTTCGCAATGACTTTTTGTTGGTGCGTTCAGCAAAATCTCAAAAGCATCCTTTTGAGATTTTGACATCCAGCAGCTCAATCTTTGTTTACCGAAATAGTTGCTATATCATATCGATAAACTTTTTAATTTGGAATGCGGCTTTAACCCATTCACTTGAATAATTGCAATCAAAACCTGCTTTTGTTGAAACAGTTGTACAATAATTTTCGCTAAACTTTTCAATTGGAATGCGGCTTTAGCCCATTCACTTGAATAGATCGAAAGACAATCTGGCTTTAGCCGAAATAGTTTTAATCTTCCTGTTGATAACTAGTATTACAATATGAATTTTTCACAGAAATAAAATCGGTTTATTCCCCAGCTGCAAACAGCAAGCAATTCAACAATTATCAAAAACTGTTTCTATCTTTGTCAAAAAAAAACATGTCCAAACTTTTATCCGAATTAGGAATTAATTCTCAACTTCAACAAGCTTTAAATGATTTAGAAATAACTGTTGCAACCGATATTCAAGAACAAGTGATTCCAATGGTTCTAAATCAAACTGAAGATCTTGTTGCGCTTGCAAAAACGGGTACGGGTAAGACTGCTGCTTTTGGATTGTCTTTAATTCAGCTGGTTGATTTAGAAAATGACAACCTTCAAACGGTGATTTTATCACCTACAAGAGAGCTGAGCCAACAGATTTACAACAACCTCATTTCTTATTCCAAATACATACCAGAAGTTTCAATCGTTTTGCTAACTGGCGGAAGTCCAATCAAAACCCAAGAAAAAGAATTGAAATCACCAACTCACATCGTAGTTGCAACACCTGGGCGATTTTTAGAATTGCTGGAGAAAAGTTCCTTGGATGTGAAAGATTTGAAAAACTTCGTTTTAGACGAGGCAGATGAAATGTTTCAAGGTTTGAAAGAAAACTTGATGCCCATTTTAAAAGCAATGCCTAAAACGCGACGAACACTTCTTTTTAGTGCTACGATGCCAGGCGAATTAAAGGACATTGTTCATAATTACATGCACAAAAATCAATTATCGGTACATTCCGATATGGCTACTTTAGGTCACGTTGGAATTGATCACCAATACATGGTTGTTGAGCCGATTGAAAAATTGGATGTGCTTTTACATTTCTTGAGCACCCAAGAAGGCGGACGAGGAATTATATTCTGCAAAACCAAAGCTGCTGTCAATAAATTGGCTAAAAATTTAGCCATTCGCAAGATTTCATCAGGTGCATTGCACGGAAGTTTAACCCAAGGTATTCGCGATCGCATCATGGACCAATTTCGAGAAGGACACCTTGATATTTTGGTCGCCACGGATTTAGTTGCGCGTGGAATTGACATCAAAGAATTGGCGTACGTTGTAAATTATCACTTGCCAGACACGCACGAAGCTTATGTACATCGAAGTGGAAGAACGGGTAGAGCAGGGGCAAACGGACTTTCGATGACCATTATTCAGAAAGATGAAATTGAAGGTATTGGACGTTTTGAAGAAGAACTTGGAATTCATTTCAAACCTGTTGATAAAGCAAATGAAAATGACATCGAGTCGAATAATGCCTTAGTTTGGGCTAAAAAAGTGTTCAAAACAAAACCAAATCGAGAGATTTCAGAAGAACTAAAACAACGAGTCAAAACGGTTTTTCACCATTTGACCAAAGAGGAATTGATTGATAAAGTTTTGGCAAATTATTGGGCTGAGAATAAGTAAGTTGAAATGAAGTAATTTTCACATCGTAGTAGCAAAATAATTTCGCCACTACGATGTAAAAAAAAGTCTAACAACAAAGTCTAACAACAAAGTCTAACAACAAAGTCTAACAACAAACCTTACGCAAAAATCAATTTACTACTCTCATAAAGTGCTGCTCGATGCTCTGGATGCGCAATGTCAATCAATAATTTGATGCGTTCTTCAATCGTTTTCCCATGTAAATTGGCAACTCCGTATTCTGTTGCAACATAATTTACGTGTGCTCGCGTGGTCACGACACCAGCTCCTTCTTTCAGGAATGGAACAATTTTAGAAACTCCTTTATTGGTTGTCGAAGGCAATGCAATAATTGGTTTTCCACCTTCTGAAAGCTTGGCTCCTCGTATAAAATCCATTTGTCCACCTACACCAGAAAAGATTTTACTTCCGATTGAATCCGCACAAACTTGACCCGTTAAATCAATTTCAATGGCGCTATTGATCGCTACCACTTTTGGGTTTTGTTGAATGATACTCACGCTATTTACATATTGAAAATCGCGCATTTGAATGATGGGATTGTCATCCATAAAATCATACAATTTCTTACTTCCAACAACGAAAGAAGAAACGATCATTCCTGGATTTTTCTTTTTCTTTGACCCATTGATCACGCCACTTTCAATCAAAGGTAAAACTCCGTCTGAAAACATTTCAGAGTGAATACCGAGATTTTTGTGGTTTCCCAGAAAAGATAAAACCGCATTTGGAATTGCACCAATACCCATTTGTAAAGTAGAACCATCTTCAATTAATTCGCTGATGTGTTTTCCAATTGCTTTGGTTTCTTCCGATAATTCAGGACATTCCACTTCAGGTAAAGCTTCAGAAAATTCTACTTGGTAATTGATTTTACTGATGTGAATCAGCCCGTCACCATGTGTTCTTGGCATTTGATCATTGATTTGTGCAATGACAATTTTAGCACTTTGCGTTGCCGCAAGGGAAATGTCAACCGATGTTCCCAATGAACAATAACCGTGTTTATCGGGTGCTGAAACCGTAATCAATGCCACATCGATCGGAATAATACCATTTCTAAATAAAGCAGGTACTTCGCTTAAAAATATCGGAATGTAACTTCCTCTTCCATGCTGAATTGTTGACCGCATGTTTGAACCAACAAAGAATGGTTTTAAGATAAACGAAGCATGTAAATCCGGATTGGCATAAGGCGCTTCTCCTTCGGTATGAATTTGGTAAATACTGACATTTCGCAACTCTTCGTGGCGTTCTGTCATGGCGTGAATCAATTGTCTTGGAACTGCTGCTGCGGAATGTATAAATACATGGTCTCCACTTTTGATGATCTTTACAGCTTCTGATGCGCTTGTTATCATTGTTTTTTGATTTAGTTTCTTTTGAAAATTTCAACATTGCAAAAAGCTGGCTTTTCAGGACTTAAATAAGCGAAGAGTCTCAACGAAAAAGTCGACATCCAAACCGATCTAATTGCATTCTAAAGGTAGCAATTATTTACAGTTTTCGTGCCTCAAAGTTGAACTAATTGGGTTATTTTAGAGATAAAATAGAAACGAAAAAAAAGCAAACAGAAACTCAATAATATTCAATGTGATATACGATTTCTCGAATGAGTTCATCCTTTAAGAGAATCTTTTTACTGATTAAATTAGCCTTGTCGTCATACGTGAATTTTTCCTCATATTGGAAAGGAAATTCAGAAATCATATTGCCAAATGTTGCTACCCAAAATTTCAAATAGGCGTTGTTGTCTGAGTTTGAAATCACCTGAATAGAACTTATTTTTGCATCCTCATATTCATACTTCACATCGCGGTAAAACGATTTGTATTCAACACGCATTTTAGAAAGTTGATCATCCGCATCGTAGCTATAAAATGTTCGAACAGGTTCTTGATTTGTTAGGTTTTTTCCTTCCATTTCAATAACAGCTACTAAGTTTCCTTTTTCGTAGGTATATTCCGTTTTACCGCTAAGTTCTTTGGTGCTTTTGTCTTTGATTAAATTTCTAGTTTCTTTCAGAATCAATTGTCCTGTATGATTGTATGCGTAATTATTTTCAAAGGCGTAAATTGCTTGTGTATAGATTAGTTTATGGTGGGTCAAGAGCTTGTTGTGATAAAAAAACGAATCTATTTGAGAGTTGTTTTTGCCCTGATAAATCTTCTTTTCAATGAGTTGATCGTCTTTGTAATTGTATTTTTTCGTATTGCTGATAGTGATATCATTCAATCTTTGTGTTTTTGATTGAATTTGAATTAATCGATTTTGAGAATTGTATGTACTTTCTGTGAAACTGGTCACATTTTGTAAACTTCTTTTTTCATATTTCGTTTCCACTTCATTCCCGTTCTCATCGTAACGAAATTCTAAACTGCTTTCAGGTTGGTTGTTTTCATATCGAACCGTCTTCACCTTGAAACCTTGTTCGTTGTAAAAATCGACTTGCATGGTATCGTTTATCGAATTGAAGCCTTGTTTTTTGACAATCGTATAAACTGTTTTTTTACCGCTTGAGCTCACATTTGGATGATATTGTTTCAAGAGGTGAGGTTGAGGTTCAACGAGTACATCTTCATTTTTTTGAGCAAAAGAATGAACCGTAATGAGGCAGAAAAGAAGGAAAATTAGTTTTTTCATGGTTGAGCGTTATGAGTAGATAAGAATCAAAATTGATTAAAAAATTGAAGATTTCTACGAAGGTAAGAATTTTAAGCGCTATAACTGGAACATCCTTTGGCAGAGAGATGAATAGCTACCAATAAAAAAATCCTGACCAACGAATTGATCAGGATTTAAGATATCGAATAGATACAGATTATTCTGCTGCTTCTTCTTCATCGTCATCTTGAGCATCTTTAGATGCACCACGAGACATTTTAACTGAAACTACAACCGCTCTTGAATCTTCGACAATTTTCAAGTTTTCGTTTTCAATTTGAGAAACACGGATCGCTTGACCAATTCTCAAAGGAGAGATATCAACGATAATTGCATCTGGCAAATCACCTGGCAAAGCAATAACTGTCAAACGACGGAATACTTGCGATAATTTACCTCCTGCCATAACACCACGAGAAGAACCTGTTACACGAACTGGTAATCCAACTTTAACTGGTTTTTTAGCGTCGATTTTGTAGAAGTCAATGTGTCTAACAGTTCCACGAATTGGATCTTGTTGGATGTCTTGAATGATTGCTTCGTGTTTGTCTCCGTCGATGTCCAATTCAATTTGGTAAACCTCTGGTGAAAAAACGATTTTTTCAATGTCATTTTTCTTTGCAGAAAAATGTACTTGTGTTCCTTGACCATAAATTACACATGGTACTAAGTCAGCTGCTCTCAATGCATGAGAACCTTTTTTCCCTACGCTCGTTCTAACTGAGCCGCTCAATTTTGCTACTTTCATTTTTGTTTATTTGTTATTATGATATGATAAAATGCGAACTGATGGATTGGTTGTTGACCAATCGTTTGATAACATCTGAAAAAAGATCGTTGACTGGAACAACTCTAATTTTATCAGATTTACGTTTTAGTGGAATGGTATCGGTTACGATTAGTTCCGTGATTTTTGAATTTTCGATGCGTTCGTATGCAGGACCAGATAGCACGGCGTGTGTACAAAATGCACGAACACTCAATGCTCCTTTTTCCATGAAAAGATCTGCTGCTTTTGTCAACGTTCCTGCAGTATCGCACATGTCGTCAACTAAAATAACATCTTTTCCTTCTACATCACCAATGACCGTCATTTCAGCAACTTCATTGGCTTTTTTTCTTTGTTTGTGACAAATTGCCAAACCAACATCTAATTTCTTAGCGTACGAGTTAGCGCGTTTTGCACCTCCAGCGTCTGGAGCAGCTAAAATTAAGTTTCCGTTGTTTAAAGCTTCCATTTCTTTAAAGAAAATGGTAGAACCATATAAATGATCAACTGGAACTTCAAAAAAGCCTTGAATTTGATCTGCGTGTAAATCCATCGTGATTAATCGATCAACTCCAGCTGCCATCAACATGTTGGCTACCAATTTTGCTCCAATAGCAACACGAGGTTTATCTTTGCGATCTTGTCTTGCAAATCCGAAATAAGGAATTACTGCAATTATTTTACGAGCAGATGCTCTTCTTGCAGCATCAATCATCAATAAAAGTTCAAATAGATTATCAGAAGGAGGCATGGTTGATTGTACGATGAATACATCTTGACCTCGAACTGTTTCTTCAAAAGAAGGTTGAAACTCGCCATCACTAAACTCTTGAACTTTAACGTCTCCGAGTTCAATTCCATAAGATGTAGCAATTCTTTTTGCTAGTTCATGCGATGCTCTTCCTGAAAATATTTTTACTCCAACTGACATTTTCTTGACTTTTAAGAGCACAAAGATACGCTTTATTCAATTTACTTTTCGCAATCGTTCGCTAAACTTTTATTTATTTTCAGCCTTCTCGGTTGAAGCTTGCAGGAAAGAGAACGAACTTATACACTTAATTTCTTATTTTACCGTTTAATCATTAAATGGGTTTCTTTAGTCAAAAAGGATAAATTCAGTTTAAATTCGATTCTAAATCCATTTTTATTCATTAATTTTCAAAAAAAATTGTTCAATGAAAGCAAAGATTCTATTAGCAGAAGACGATACGAGTTTAGGGTTTGTGATTGCAGATCAACTACGTGCAGAAGGATACCAGGTAACACTTTGTTCAAACGGAATGGATGCCTATCAACGCTTTAATGATGAGGCTTTTAATTTGTGTATTTTGGATGTCATGATGCCTAAAAAAGATGGTTTTACCTTGGCGAAAGACATTCGTAAAATTGATAAGGAAATTCCGATTATCTTCTTAACAGCGAAGTCCATGACGGAAGATAAAGTAGAAGGTTTTAATTCTGGAGGTGATGATTATCTAACAAAACCATTCAGTTTTGATGAGTTAAACGTCAGAATTAAGTCCTTATTACGTCGTTTAAACATCGACGATCAACCGCAAGAGGAAACGGTTATTCAATTGGGTAAATATAGTTTTGACGTTGAAAATTACACCTTATCTATTGGAGAGGACATCAAAACGCTGACTAAAAAAGAAGCTCAAATTTTAAAAATGCTTTGCAAGTTTAAAAATCAGGTGGTTACAAGAGAAATTGTTTTGAATGCAGTTTGGGGGCAAGACGATTATTTTGTTGGAAGAAGTTTAGATGTATTCATTACGAAACTTCGAAAATACTTCAAAGAAGATGATTCAGTGCTCATCAACAACATTCACGGAATCGGTTTTAAGTTGGAAGTTAAAGAAGAATGAAAAATTACATCTTACATCTAGAAACGGCCACCAAAGTTTGTTCGGTTGCTTTATCTATGAATGGAAAATTGCTTCAACTCAAAGAGATTGAAGAGGATGGTTACGCACATGGCGAAAAACTGACCTTGCTGATTGAAGATGCTTTAGCCAGCGAACAGGTTGATGTCAAGGAACTTGTCGCTGTTTCGGTTTCTTCTGGTCCAGGTTCATATACCGGATTAAGAATAGGAGTATCAACGGCCAAAGGGTTGTGTTACGCATTGGGAATTCCCTTGATTGCCATCGACTCCTTGTTGTCTATTCAACAAATGGCAAAAGAAGTATATCCAAATCAGGCCATTGCAGCATTAATTGATGCGAGAAGAATGGAAGTTTTTGCAAGCATCTTGGATGGAAATGAAACGGTTCTTAAACCAATTTCTGCAGATGTGATTGAAGAAGATTCCTACCTCGAGTTCGAACCTTTTGTCGCTTGTGGTGATGGTGCAGAAAAATTACGTGAAATTTGGTCGAATCGAAACATCACGATTGCTTCCAACATTCTTTCGTCTGCAAAAGGTCAAGTAGCAGTGGGTTATCAAAAATATTTGAATGCTGAGTTTGAAGATGTGGCTTACTTTGAACCATTTTATCTGAAAGATTTCGTCATGAATGTCAAAGTGAAAAAAGCATGATCTTACAACAAAAAATACAAGATTCTGAAAGACCTTTTTTGATCGCTGGACCTTGTAGTGTGGAAACGGAGGAACAAATCAATCAGGTTGTGGCTGATTTGGCGCAAAACCAAAAAGTTCAAATGCTTCGCGGTGGAATTTGGAAACCGCGTACGCGCCCTGATTCCTTCGAAGGTGTTGGTGAAATTGGACTTCCGTGGTTGGTTGAAGCAGGAAAAAGACACAATTTACCAGTAACGGTTGAAGTCGCGAATCCAAAACATGCAGATCTGGCTTTGAAAGCTGGTGTAAATGTTTTGTGGATTGGTGCACGGACAACCGTGAATCCGTTTGCAATTCAGGATATTGCTGATTCTTTAGCTGGAACCAACATTCCAATCATGCTTAAAAATCCAGTGAATCCTGATTTAGGACTTTGGATCGGTGCTTTTGAGCGTTTTCAAAATGCTGGATTGACAGACCTGACGGCAATTCACCGTGGTTTTTCAGTTTACAGTCACCCGAAATACAGAAATGTTCCAAATTGGGAAATTCCGATTGGTTTGAAAGAGCAAATGCCGCACATTCCAATGATTTGCGATCCGAGTCACATTACCGGAAGACGTGATTTATTGCGAGAGGTTTCTCAAAAAGCAATGGATTTGAATTTTGATGGATTGATGATCGAAGTTCACCCGTGTCCGGACGAGGCTTGGTCGGATGCTGCGCAACAAATAACGCCTGATCGTTTAAAGGAATTGTTTGCAGCACTCGTTTTGAGAGCGACACACATTGAAGATTCGCAAGTTTTGCAGCTTGAGGATGTTCGTGCGCAAATTCATTCATTAGACGATAAACTTTTTGAAATCTTGGTTGATCGAATGATATTAAGTGAGGAATTGGGTGTTTTCAAACAAGCACACAACATCACGATTTTAAAGGAAGATCAATGGAAAAAAGTTGTTTCAGAGCGTTTGGCATCGGTTGATCCAGCGATTATGAGTCAAACATTTGTACGTAATTTATTGGATGTGATTCACCAAGAATCCATTCGCCATCAAAATAAAGTAATGAATTCCAAACGTGGATAAAATAACAGTCATACCTGGTTCTTATCAAGGAATTATCTCCATTCCGAGTTCAAAAAGCGATGGACAACGCGCCATTTTAGCGGCGGCATTGTCAAAAGGGATCAGTACCATTTATAATTTAGGACATTCAGATGATGAATTGGCGATGCTCGATGCTGTCATTCAGTTGGGTGCGGATGCAATCCAAAACGAAGATAAATCTTATACTTTCAAAGGAATTGCTGATTTTCCGAAAGAAGCAGATTTGTTCATGCGCGAAAGTGGATTGGGAACTCGTTTGATAACAGGTGTTTGCGCAGCAAATGTCGGAAATTTTAAAATTACTGGTTCTGGATCAATATTAAAAAGATCAATGCATTTTTTTGAAACCTATTTACCTTTTTTTGGTGCCCAAATAAAAACAAATAACGGACATTTACCTTTTGAAATATTCAGTCCGATGCAAGGTGCTCAAGTGGTGATTGACGGAAGTCAAAGCTCGCAATACGTTTCTAGTTTGTTGATGGCTTTGCCTTTATTACCAACAGAAAGTCGGTTAGAAGTGGAGAATTTAAAGAGCATTCCTTATCTCAAAATGACGCTCAATACCTTGGCGAAATTCGGAATTTCAATTTTACAACAAGATTTAAAACATTTCATCATTGCTGGAAATCAAAAGTACCTTTCCACAAGCTACACCGTTGAAGGAGACTGGAGTTCGGCAAGTTTCTGGTTGGTAGCTTCTGCTTTGGGACAGAAAATTTCGATTCGAGGTTTGGATTTGGCAAGTTTGCAGGCAGATAAACAAATTTTAAAAGCGTTTGAAGCAGCGAATTGTACCGTTGTTTATTCAGACGACGCCATGTATATTCAAGGAAAAAACAGAACTTCTTTTGAATTTGACGCGACGCATTGTCCTGATTTATTTCCTGCCTTGGTAAGCTTGGCTTCTTTGAGTGAAGGTGAATCTAAAATCCGAGGAGTAAACCGATTGGCAAATAAAGAAAGCAATCGGGGAGAAGCGTTGAAAACAGAATTTGCCAAATTGGGAGTTCCAATTCACGTCGAAGGAGATTTGATGCGAATAGAAGGTCAAAAATCAATCGCTGGCGGAACAGTTTCTTCGCACAACGATCACCGAATCGCGATGTGTTTAGCAATTGCAGGTTTATTTTCAACTTCACCCATTACCGTCTCAGAACCGGATTGTGTTCGTAAAAGTTACGCTGATTTTTGGATGGATTTAGAAGGAATGCACCAAAAGAAATGATTTATCTAGTAGAGCCACAATTCATTGCGGCTCTAAAAAAAAATAATTTCTTTCACCCTGAACCTATCTTTCCTTATATTTCAAAAGAAATTTAAGGAATCTTTTGCATGACAAATGAACGCATTCAAAATACGATTACTAAAATCTACTGCCTTTCAATGACTTTCATTTGTTCCCTATGTTTTATCGCACAAGACTGATTCTAAATTTCTAAATCCTTGAATCTTTAAATCTTCGAATCCTTGAATCCTTAAATCTTTGAATCTCTAAATCTTCGAATCCTTGAATCCTTGAATCTTCGAAACTTTAAATCCTTAAATCTTTGAATCCTTGAATCCTTGAATCTTCGAATCCTTGAATCCATGAATCTTTGAATCTTTGAATCCTTGAATCCTTAAATCAATTCCTCCTTTGTCCAATTGCTTTACTTCCACCAATTTTCGTTAATTTTACAATCGAATGACAGAAAAAGGAAAAGTTTTAAAATCCACTGGAAAATGGTACACCGTTGAGTTGGAAAGCGGGAAGGTCGTTAATTGTCGCATACGAGGTAAAATCCGCATGGATAAATTGCGAACTACCAATCCGATTTCTGCTGGTGACCAAGTGATTATCGATCCAAAAGTGGACGAAGAAGGCAATCGTGTGATTTTAGATTTTGAAGAACGACACAATTACATTGTTCGTAAATCAACCAATTTGAGTAAAAAATCTCAAATTTTAGCCGCCAACATCGACCGCGCTTATTTGTTAATTACGATTGCTTCGCCAGTGACACATTTGGCTTTCATTGATCGTTTTTTGGTTGCAGCTGAATCTTTTCGTATTCCGACGACACTTTTGTTCAATAAAATTGACACCTACGATGCCGATCAATTGGAGTATGTGGATGCTTTGATTGATTTGTATTCGCGAATCGGTTATCCTTGTCAAAAGATTTGTGCTGAAACAGGATTAAATGTTGACTTTCTGAAAGAAGAAATCAACGGAAAACAAGTAATGATTTCCGGCCATAGTGGAGTAGGGAAGAGTACTTTGGTCAATTCTTTGGATGCTAATTTGAATTTAAAAGTTGGAGAAATTTCTGAATATCACCAGCAAGGACAGCACACAACCACTTTTGCAGAAATGCACCCATTAGCATCTGGAGGTTACATCATTGATACGCCTGGAATTCGAGCTTTTGGAATTGTAGATTTGGATAAACAATTCATTTCTCATTATTTCCCGGAGATGCGCGAATTAATTGGAGCTTGTAAATATCACAATTGCCAACATTTAAACGAGCCGAAATGCGCTGTAAAAGATGCTGTTGAATCGGGAGATATTTCAGAAAGTCGATATCAAACGTACATTCAGTTAATGACGGAAGATGAATCGGAAGTGCACCGTAAAAAAGAAGTGTATTAATGCGGGTTTTAATTCAGCGCGTATCTGAAGCGAGTGTGACGATTGATAAAATTGTTCACGGCAGCATACAGCAAGGAATGGTCTTGTTGATCGGAATTGCGACCGACGATACAGAAGAAGATGTAACTTGGTTGATTGCTAAGATTACAAAACTTCGTATTTTTAACGATTCAGAAGGAAAAATGAACCTTTCAATGCAAGACATTCAAGGAGAATTTTTAGCAATCAGTCAGTTTACCTTGCATGCGTCCACGAAGAAAGGAAATCGTCCTGGATTTACAGAAGCAGCAAGACCGGAAATTGCGGTTCCTTTGTATGAATATTTTTTGAAAGAATTAAAAAAGAGTCAATTGAAAGTAGAGGCAGGCGTTTTTGGCGCTGATATGAAAGTACAGTTAATAAACGACGGGCCAACTACCATTTGGATTGATAGTAAAAATAAAGAATAATGACCCTTCAAGACGCTCAAAAAACAGTTGATCAATGGATTCAAGATTATGGCGTTCGCTATTTTAGTGAATTGACCAACATGGTGATTCTGACCGAAGAAGTAGGAGAAATGGCGCGTATCATTGCACGTCGCTATGGCGAACAAAGCGAAAAAGAAAGTGACAAAAACAAAGACTTGGGAGATGAAATGGCGGATGTTTTATTTGTACTGATTTGCTTGGCCAATCAAACGGGAATCAATTTGGAAGAAGCCTTGAAAAAGAATTTAGAAAAAAAGACCCAACGGGATTCAGAACGACATTTGAATAACGAGAAATTGAAATAATAAGAGACTAAATAAAAAAGAACATGACTGTATTTGAACAATTAAGCGAACATTACGAACATACCTTCGCCGCGTTGGGAATTGAAAAAGCAACTGAACTGCAAGAGAATATCTTGAAGAAAGTGAAAGGTGGTGGAGATTTATTATTGATTGCTCCAGAAAGTGAAGAGAAGATGTATGCAGCAGCTTTGGCTTGTTTGCAAAAAGTTCCAGAAACGTGCGAAGGTTCTCCTCGCGCGATTTTGATTGTTGGAAATTCGGATAAAGCCAAGAAATTATCTCAGTTTTTAACGGTTGCTTCTCGTAGAAAAGAATTGATGATCGAACCAGCAGATGATTCTGGGAAAATGGTGCAACAGCGCATTCATATTTTTGAAGGTGCAGACATCGTTGTTGGAACGCCAAAACGAATTTACGATCTATACATCCAAAACGGCATCAACTTGGGTGAACTGAGGTTGATTATCTTGGACAATGCCGATGAAATGACCAAAGAAGATCTTATTTTAGGAATGCGAAGATTGACGGAAGGTTTGCCTAAATGTCAGCGCATGCTCTTTACCAAAGAAAAGAATTCTAAAGTAGAACGCATGAGTTCGGTTTGGTTGAACAACCCGATGGAAATGGATTTGGGCGAATAACTCAAAAAATCGAACTTTAAATACTGAAAAGGAATTCTAATATGGAGTTCCTTTTTTTTATTTCAAGGTATATTATTCGTAATAATTATTCTTCATTTCCCCAAGAGAACCCATTAATTCCGTCAACGCATTTTCTGTGTCTTCTACTTGCTGATATCCATTTTTATACAGATTTGAATCCAAAATATACCCTTTGAAATGATAGTTTTTCCACCATCCTTCTTTCTGTCCATCTTTATAGCATCCTGCGCTGACAGGGTTTCCGTCTTCTGAATTGTATTGCGTCACGCAACCCGTTCCATTTTTGAAATTTCCAAATTGTTTTGGTTTTCCTAACGTGTCATAAACAAACGCTATGTTCCACAAACCATCTCCTTTTAAGATTACCTGCGATTTTGGTTTCCCGTTAGAGTAGTAATTCGTGAGGTATGTCATCGTATCTCGTCCTTCCAGATACACGGCCCATTCGGTCTGGATTGTACTCGTGTTTCCAGCGTGAAATTCTGACCAATTATCAACCCCTTTTCCGAGTAGCTTTTTTTCTGTGCTTGTACAACTGAACAATAGCAATAGGGAAAGAATTAGCTTGATGGATTTTTTCATAAGATATTTGTTTTTAATGTAAATATGTATGGATTTACAAAGTTGCTACTTTTTCAGAAACTAAAAAAATCACGATTTTCCCACTACAAGGTAAAAATAATTTCTTTCCGCCTAATTTCCAAAATCGTAATCGTTCACAACATTTCAAGGTGAGATGAAAAACACGAGAGCGTAAATTTCTCTTTCAAAATTATTACGCGCCAAGAGTTGGCATCAAAGTTGCAGAAGGAACGCCTTGAAACTAATAACTTACGATTATGAAAAAAATGATTACAAATGGAATTCTTGTTTTTTCGTTGCTTTTCAGTGCGGCAAATGCAAATGCACAAGGAGTTGAAAAAGGAAATTTTATGTTTGACCTCTATTATGGGGCTCCAAATATTGGTAAAAGTGTCGCTAAGAGCTTTACAGCAGATGCGAATAATTACAAATCAAACAACGCTCGTGGAATCGGACCAGCTGGAGTTCGATTTGAATACATGCTTTCTGATAATTTTGGTTTAGGAGTGGATTTCATTTACAACTCTGCAGCTTTTGATTTGAAGTACGATTCGTTGAAACAAGATCAAACGCTTTATAAAACCTATACCGCAACAGCAAAAATGGAACGAGTTAGAATTCATTTACGTTTTAATTACCACATTGAGATGACCGAAGATCTGGATGTTTATCTTGGATTAGGTGCAGGAACAAACTCTCGCGTGTGGTCGATCGATAGCAATGAGCCAGGCTATGAGTTTAGAAACACAAAAATGGGGACTTTATTGCCGGTATCCATGCGATTTGCTGTTGGATTGCGTTATTACTTTACTCCAAACATTGGAATCAATACCGAGATTGGATTAGGTGGTCCGCTAGTTTCAGCAGGACTTTCTATTAAGATTTAAGAAATTTTATAATAAAATATAAAAGCGGCTAAATCTATTCAGATTTAGTCGCTTTTTTAATGTAATCAATGAGACTTTTAAAAAGTGTTTAATGCATCTTTAAATTGTATTTAAACTGCAACACTATGTTCTCTCAATGCATCATTCAACGAAGTTTTCAAATCTGTTGAAGCTTTGCGTTTCCCAATGATCAATGCGCAAGGAACTTGAAAATCTCCCGCAGGGAAAGATTTCGTATAAGAACCTGGAATCACAACGCTTCTATCAGGAACATGTCCTTTCATTTCAACGGGTTTGTCACCGGTAACATCAATGATCTTTGTCGACATGGTCAAAACCACATTCGCGCCTAAAACCGCTTCTTTACCAATGCGAACACCTTCAACTACGATGCAACGAGAACCAATGAATGCGCCATCTTCAACGATGACTGGTGCGGCTTGCAATGGTTCCAAAACACCACCAATACCAACGCCACCACTTAAGTGAACATTTTTACCGATTTGTGCACAAGAACCAACTGTTGCCCAAGTATCAACCATCGTTCCTTCGTCTACATACGCACCAATATTGACATAGGAAGGCATTAAAATAACACCTGCAGAAATATAAGCACCATAGCGAGCAACCGCTGGTGGAACCACGCGAACACCCAATTCTTTGTAATTCGTTTTCAAAGCCATTTTATCGTGAAATTCAAACGGACCAACCTCAATTACTTCCATCTGACGAATTGGAAAGTACATCACTACGGCTTTTTTTACCCATTCATTCACGATCCATTCACCATTTTCAGCGGGTTCAGCAACACGTAAAATTCCTTTATCAATGTCTTCAATTACATGCGCAATCACATCCTGCGTGTGTTGTTCTTTCAGTAATTCTCTATTTTCCCAAGCTTTTTCTATTGTTGATCTCATGTTTCAATTTTCAATGTACTGGCAAAGATATGTAATTTTTGGGGGAATGTTTTTCTGTGTTCGGATTATTGGATGTTCGTGTATGCGTGTTCCCATGTGAAGTAGATCCGATACCCATCGGATCGTTTTTCCCCCCGATATTTTAATCCCTGACCATGCAGCAGATTTAGAAAAAATCCGTGGCTTAATTTTCTTGTACTCGTCGTTTTAATCCACACCTCCGAAGCCGATCCGAAGAAAATCCGTGGCTTACATACACAGGGCACTTCAGTTTTAACTTCATGGTCAATTATAAATATTTCTGTGGCGTAATTTTTACCATATTATTCCACATGTGGATAAGTTGTGAAAAGAAAGTCCATTCTGTTGGTTTGCCTTTGAAATAATCCTTAGATTTGTATTTTCCCAAAAGAAATGGTGACTAAAGATTTACAAACGACAGTTAAAAATATTTTTTCGGCTTACCTCGAACAAAATGGGCACAGGAAAACACCCGAACGCTTTGCCATACTTGCTGAAATTTATGATTACGAAGGGCATTTTGATGTAGAATCACTTTATGTGAAAATGAAAAATCAAAATTACCGCGTATCAAGAGCGACACTTTACAATACAATTGAATTATTATTGGCTTGTAATCTGGTTCGGAAACACCAATTTGGAAAAAACATCGCACAATTTGAGAAATCTCATGGTTCGAAACAACACGATCACGTAATTGTTACCGATACAGGAGAAGTAATCGAGTTTTGTGATCCTAGAATTCAAAATATCAAAGCAACCATCGAAGAGGTTTTTGGAATTAAAATCCAACATCATTCACTCTATTTTTATGGAGTTCGAAATGAAGAATCCCTTGAAGAAGATCCAATCAAGTGAGTTTAAAATATTCTATAAATCAACAACAAGGTGGAGCTATTTTTTCCATCGAGGGGAAAATTTGTTCTCCAGAAGATTCCGACGAATTGATTGTAGCGTTGCAAGATTTGATTGAGAAAAAAATTCAATTTTTGATTATCGACATTCAGAAGTTAGACTACATAACGAGTTCAGGTTTGAACTTCTTTATTCGTTGTTTAACTAGAATTAGAAACATCGGAAGTGAATTGATAATATCCGGCTTACACGGAAATGTTGAAAAACTGTTTAACATTTCAAAATTAAATGAAATATTCACCTTTAGTGCATCCGTAGAAGATGGACTAGAAAGATTAAATGCAAAAAAAGCATGAGCGTAGATGTATTATTAGGCCTACAATGGGGCGACGAAGGAAAAGGAAAGATTGTTGACGTTTTAACACCTCAATATGATATTATTGCTCGTTTTCAAGGTGGTCCAAATGCTGGTCATACCTTAGAGTTTGAAGGAATTAAACACGTTTTGCACACGATTCCTTCGGGGATTTTTAGAAAAGAAGTTCTAAATTTAATTGGAAATGGAGTCGTTATTGATCCTGTCGTTTTTCAAAAAGAAATTGAAAAATTAGCTCCCTTCAACTTAGATATTAAAAACACCTTGTTGATTTCTAAAAAAGCACATCTTATTTTGCCATCTCACCGTTTGTTAGATGCCGCTTCTGAAGCTGCTAAAGGAAAAAACAAAATTGGTTCTACTTTGAAAGGAATCGGACCAGCATACATGGACAAAACAGGTCGTAATGGTTTGAGAGTTGGTGATATCTTGTCTGAAAACTTTATGGATAAATACAATGCTTTGGTTGAAAAACACAAAGGAATGTTGGATCACTACCAAGGATTTGAATACAACATTGAAGAATTAGAAGGTGCTTTCTTTGAAGGAATCGAACTTTTACGTTCGTTAACTTGTGTTGATAGCGAACAATACATCAACGATGCCTTGAAAGCAGGAAAGAAAATCTTGGCAGAAGGAGCACAAGGAACCATGTTGGATATCGACTTCGGTACGTACCCATTTGTAACTTCATCGAACACAGTAACCGCTGGTACTTGTACTGGTTTAGGAGTTGCTCCAACAAAAATTGGAAATGTAATCGGGATCTTTAAAGCATATTGTACGCGTGTTGGAAGTGGACCATTCCCAACAGAATTGATGGATGCTGATGGTGATCAAATTAGAGTTGATGGAAATGAATTTGGTTCAACAACGGGAAGACCAAGAAGATGTGGTTGGATAGATTTGCCTGCAATGAAATACGCAATCATGGTAAACGGAGTTACTGAAATGTCCATGATGAAAGCAGATGTTTTGAGTAATTTTGACGAAATCAAAGTATGTACACATTACATGATCAAAGGAGAAAAAGTTGAAACTTTGCCTTTTGATATCATTGATGATGAAATCAGACCAGTATACGAATCTTTACCAGGATGGAAAAAAGATTTAACAGGATTGACTTCGTATGTAGATTCACCGCAAGAATTAAAAGACTATGTTACGTATTTGGAACGAGTTTTGGAAGTACCAATTACAGTGGTTTCAGTTGGACCAGATCGTACACAAACGTTGAGTAATAAAGCATAAGATTGAAAAATAAATCTAAAATATTTCAAATTGCGCTCTTCATGAGCGCAATTTTTTTGTTTTCAAACACGATTTGGGGACAAAAAGATATTTTAGAACTTTTACCGGGCTCCTACAAGTTGGTTTACAACGAAAAAACGGGAGCTCAAAAATTGGTTGGCGGTGGTGTGAATTTCAAATACCAAGGCAATACCATGTATTGTGATTCCGCATATTTCTTTGCGAAAAAGAACGAAGTTCGTGCCTACGGAAAAGTGCACATCAATAAAAATGATACGCTCAATTTGTTTTGTGACTCGATGCATTACAACGGTTTGACTAAAAAAGCCAAGCTTTGGGGAAATGTTCGAGTTCGCGATCGAGAGTATAAATTGGTCACCGATACCTTGGAGTACGATGCCAAAAAAGGAAGAGCAATTTATCGCAACGGCGGCCGCGTTGAAAGTATATTAAACCAAGAAGTGCTTACCAGCAAAGTCGGGTATTTTTATCCAGATTCTAAAAACTTTTCTTTCAGCGGCAGAGTTGATTATAAAAGTGAAGGTTTGAGCATGGTCACCGATACTTTGCAGTATAAATATGCTCAAAAGAAAATGTATTTCTATGGCCCTACAACGATCTACACGCAAGGCTCTGTCATGCGATGTGAAAAAGGTTGGTTTCATACAGAAAACGAAGAAGGTGTTTTAGAACAAAATGCTTCCATTCACAAAGACAGTAAAATCATTACTGGAAGAAGCTTGTATGTCAATTCACAGAAAGGATATTCAATCGGAAAAGGGAACGTAGTTTACCGGGATACCTTGGGTAAAATGAGTTTTATGGGAGATTATTCCTACCTTTCAGATAAAGATAATAAAGGATTTCTTACCGGAAATGCTTTGGCAGAATACCGATTGAAGAAAGATACTTTGTTTATTCACGCAGATACTTTATTCAGTTTTCAAGATAGTTTGAATGAATTGCAAACTGTTTTAGCTTATTACGAAGTTCGTGTATTCAGTACTGATTTTCAAGGAAAATGCGATAGTTTGAGTTACGATAAATTAACGGATAAAATGGAACTTTTCCATTCACCGATTTTGTGGAGTAACAATGCCGAACTCAAAGGTGATAAAATGGAGATTTTTCTCAAGGATAGTGTGATTGATTATGTTCAAATTACCAACAAATCAACGGTCATTATGGAAGTAGATTCTGGTAAATACTACAATCAAATTGCGGGTAAAAACTTGTTTGCTTATTTTGATAACAATGAATTGTATCGGGTCAAAGTAGACCAAAATGCGCAAACGATTTATTTCCCACAAGACACCTTGAGAAATGACACTTTGGTAGAAATCAAACGCTCAGGAATGGCACGTTTGTATGCCAGTAGCATTGTTGTTTATTTGGACAGTGGAGAAGTAGAAAAGGTTGTTTATGTCGGAATGCCAGATGGTGTTTTGTATCCCATGCAACAAATCAACAAAGAAGAGCAATTTGTCAAAGGATTTTCTTGGAGTCCCATTCTAAGACCTCGAAATGTAGAGGAAATTCTTTATCCGAGATGTGATTGACGTAAATCCTCTCTTTTTCAAAATTTATTCCAGTTTAGCTCTTTATTAGTTGTTTTTCAAGCGACTTTAAGAAGGATTTATTTCGGTTTATTCATAACCTGAGTTTGATAGTAAAATTGAGATTTTTATTTCAATGAAAGGGTATTTTCTTAGGGTTTAGCATCAAATTAAGTGTAAATTATTTTTTTTTAGTTCCGCTAAAAATAGTGTGTAACCAAAGTGACAGTATAGTTGACTTTAATTTCCCAACTTCGTACTAGATTCTTAAGAATTAAATTTTTATGCAACGTACAGGAGGAATGTTAGTTCAATTTAAAATGAATTTTATAGAAGTCAAGATGCATGTTTATCAGTAATGATGAAGCATTCGAGGCTTTTCGGTTCGGTAAAAAGTCGATTTTCTCCAAGAAAGAAAAAGAAAATACAATTCATTTGGATGATTCCAGCAAAAAGCTGCTAAATTTTCCGTATATTTAGATCGCAAAAAGAGATAGAAAACACAAATAAATAGATGATTATGAAAACAATGAAAAAAGCAATTGTCGTTACAGGTGGCGCAGGAGGAATTGGTCTTGCTTGTGCTCGAAAATACAAAGAGGAGCTAGTCGTGATTACGGATTATTCTCAGAAAATTGTTGATGAAACGGTTGAAATGTTAAAAAGCGAAGGCTTGGATGTCATTGGTTTCGCTAGTGACATCTCAAGCAAAGAAGATGTGGCAAAATTGACAAAATTTGTTGCAGATCACGGTGAGTTTAAAGCGTTGATTCATACCGCTGGAGTTAGTGGGACAGTGAAAGACACAAAAAAAGTATTCACAATCGATTTAATAGGGACAGATATATTATTGGATGCTTTCTATGAAATTGCAAATCCAGATTCAGTGGCTGTTTTGATGTCATCGATGATGGCGCATGTCGTTCCTTCAAATGAGGCATACGATGATGCTTTGAAAAATCCACAAGCAGATGGTTCGTATGCAAAAGTCGAAGCTGCAACGCAAGGAGATTCTGATATTATGTACAATTTTGCTAAAAAAGGTGTTTTGCTCTTGTTAGAAAAAAATGTAGATAAATGGGGCGGAAAAAGAGCAAGGGTGGTGAGCATTTCACCTGGCGTAATTGAAACTCCAATGGCATTGAAAGCTGCTGCCGAACATCCAGAAAAAATGGAAATGATTCGTCAAGCAACACCTTTAAAACGAAATGGTCAACCGGATGATATTGCTGATGTAGCTTATTTCTTGACTTCGAAAGCGGCAAGCTTCATTACTGGAACCGACATTTTGGTAGATGGCGGAGTATTACACAACTTGAAAAAAATGGGGTAAAAAAAATGGAATTATAGGAGCGAAAAATCTTTTGCTCCTATAATTCCATTTTTTATTTAATGATCTTCTTAGAAATCGTTCCAGTCTCTGTTTGAATAATCAAAACATACAGGCCCGACTTGATAGCTTGCGTATTCAGTTTTGCATGGTTTCCTTCCAATGAACCAGTTTGAATCATTTTTCCTGAAACATTATAAATTGCAAATCCTTTCAAAGATTGTTCAGAGTCAATTAGAATTTCAGAATCAAAAAGATTCGGATATACGACTACTTGAGATTCAATTTTTCCGCTATTGTTTACCGCTAAATCAAATGGAGTAAAACTTGGGTAACTGTCATTTACAGCAGGATTCAATGTCCAAACGGTACTTCCTAGATTTAAGTCAGTAACCATGGCAGTCGTTTTCATTTCAGCAGTTGATTTTGCCGTAATTTCTGGATTTCCAGGAGTTCCTGCCCATTCTCCAACTAAATTGGAAAGCTGAGATGATAAAGTGTCCCAATAACAGTTTTCAGTAACTACGTTTCCTGCAGTGCCAATAAATCCACCAAACTTTTCTGGAGAACTAACTGTTCCAGTAGAATATGCGTTTTTGATCACTAAAAGCGAAGTAAAACTTCCAATAAATCCACCTGCAACACCATCCGTTGCAATCACATTTGATCTTGAATAGCAGTTTTCAATGATGCTGTTTGTTGTTCCTGGAAAACCAACTACAGATGCACCTGTAAAACCTCCAGCGATGTAATTTGCTGTCACATTTCCTGCTGAAAAGTATTCTGAGATGATGTTACCATCATAAGGAGAGCCAATCAAACCGCCAACTTGTAAGCTACCGGTGACGTTACCTTCAGCAGAACATTGACGCATGTTGCAACCTCCAACCAAATCTCCAACCAATCCACCAACGTTGTCGCCAGTAGAAATTAGATCAATTCCCGTTGCGTGACAATTGCTAATGTTTGCATTATTTCAAACGTTTCCAGAAAGTGCTCCAGCGCTGTCTTTTCCGCGAACATAAGGGTTTTCTAAACGAATGTTTTTAAGGGTTGCACTGATCGAACGACCAAATAAACCTACCCAGTTATTGGAAGGTAAATTAACGAACAGGTTGCTGATGATGTAGTTGTTTCCATCTAATTCTCCCGAAAATGGATTGTTTGCATTGATACCAATTGGAGTCCAAAGGTGAGCACCTAAATCGATGTTTGCTTGCAAGTTGATTTTTATTCCAGAGAAAGAATTTCCTGCTGCTACTAACGTAGATAATCCGGCAAAGTCTTCAGCAGTTGTAATGTTAAAAGATACAGCTGTTGTATTGTACCATTGCGTTTCAGCGAAATCATTCCAAGAAGTTGTTGGAGGAGTTTGTGCCATGAGGTTTGTAAAAGCAAACACCATTGCCGTTAATAAAAGTGTGATTTTTTTCATCATTTTTTGAATTTGGAGTGTTTATTTGTTTTCCACAAATTTAAGCCAACCCAAAGGAAACGGCTATTTTCCGAACACTTTATATGCATGCAAAAACCTTGAATTCTTGTGTTGCTATTGATTTTTTATTTTTCCAAAATCCAATTTTTCATCAATTCCAATACTTTTGGTGAGAACGTTTCTTCTAACTGACCATATTCAGCAATGTTTCCAGTAGATGAGGTTTGGAAAAGGTGATTCATATTTGGCATTTCAACGATTTTAAAATCTTTATTTCCACCAGCTTTCAAGGCAGTTTCAATGCCTTTTAAATTGGGTTTGGAAGCAACTTGCAAATCTTTATCTCCATTGATAGCCAATACGGAACACGTAGTTTGTTCCAATGCGATTTGTGGATTGTACGTGATGAAATAACGAAACCAAGGTGAAACCAATTCGTTGGTCGTTGAGCGAATTTCACTTTCAGTTTGCGAGCTATCAATCGCTTGATACATTTTGAATAATTTGTTTTTCGCATCGAAATTGTCAGGATTATTTAAAATAATTTCAAATGCTTTTCGATTGAGTTCTATTTGACTTTGAATTTCAGCTGGTTCTGTATTCTCTGATATCAAAATATCTTCTTGTTGTTGTAGCATCAAGTCTCGGATAAAAATTCCTGGTCCTGCAAGTAAAACAATGAAATCTATCGTTGAATCTTTCGCTGCAACCATCGGAGCAATCATTCCACCTTCGCTGTGTCCGATGATTCCAATTTTATTTTTGTCAATTCCTTTTTGTTGTTTTAAAAATGCAATTCCAGCTGCAACATCCGTCGCAAAATCGGCAGTGGTTGCATTTACAAATTCTCCCGTTGATTTTCCAACACCGCGATCATCGTATCGCAAAACAGCGATGCCATTGTTGGTCAAATAATCTGCAATAACTAAAAATGGTTTGTGACCCATAATCTCTTCGTTTCGGTCTTGTGGACCAGAACCACTCACTAAAATCACCGCAGGAAATGGACCTTTGCCTTTTGGTTTAGTCCATGTTCCAGCCAATTTGATTTTTGCTTCCGCATTGAAAAATGTTACTTCTTCTTGTATGTATTTTATCTTTCCCAGCTCTTCTTGTGGACGTTTTGGCTTTTCGTACGTGTCGGTTTTCATTCTCGCCAAGTTCAAATCATACGATTTTCCTCCTTGATTAAATTTCCCTTTTAAGGAATCATTGACCCATTTTCCAGTGTAGTTTATACCAAGTCCAGGTAAGTCTAGAGAGATTTCGTCGGCAGTGACTTTTACCTCTTTAAAGGGAAAACCAAATGCATTTTGTTGCGGACTATCCATGGTTCCCGAATAGCTTCCGTTTTCTTTCACAATGTGAAAAACGATTGGCAATAAAGCGCCCGAAACGTTCAATTGCCCAAGCCAATGACCTTCGTGTTTTTGAGCGAATACCGAAGAATTACTCCATAAAAGAAGTCCAGTCAAAAGGAGAAAAAAGTATTTCATTGGTAATAGAGTTTAAGATTTAAACACTAAAATTAGAAAATATACTGAAAAAACCCTTGATTTAATTAAGTTTGTCTTTCAAATAAATATCATGGACGGAACCAATCGCAAAAACATTCAAATAGGATCAGATGTAAAAATCGTACTCAAAGAAGACCAACGAACCGGTTATCTCACGGAAGGAACCGTAGCCACGATCCTAACAAAATCCCCAAATCATCCCCACGGAATAAAAGTTAGGTTGGAAACCGGAGAAGTTGGGCGAGTGAAGGAGGTTGTTGAGGAATAGGTAAGATTTTAAATCTATTTATTCTGTTTTTAATTCAATGGTTAATCCCAAAGCACTCGCTATCAAAGCGAAATTAGAAATCTCCGCTAAAAGCTCCGCTTCCTCTGCGTCTTCTCAGTGCCCACTGTGGTTAAAAAACTAAGACGCCCTCCAACCAACCCTTACTTCGGATAACACAAAAAATACTTCGTCACTGGATTCGCCAAGGTAGAAATGTTCAAATTGTCAGAAGCCAAAGAAGCGTCAATCACTTCGCCATTTTTCATCAATAAATTGATATTCTGCTCTTTTTGATTGTATGCATTGTTGACCAAGATATCAGAATAAACAAAGAAATCAGCTTCTTCATCTGTCAAGTCTAAATTTGCTTTCACGCGCTCTTTTTCGGCAATGATTCTGCTTTCATCAAAAGGATCTTTAGAAATTTCGATTTTGAATAATTTACGATTAACCAAACGTTTTGCCAAGGTAGAAAGTACTTTATCTGAACTTTTCTGCCAAACTTTGATCGCTCCAAAAATATCAGCATCATCCAATTCCGCAAAGGTTTCTAAGTTGATTGGATTATTTCTAAAATCTTCGGTGGTGATGTTATTGGTCAAGAAATAATCTAAAGCTGGACTGGCAAATAATTTTTCACCTTGTTGAAAGAGTATTTTCGCTCTTCTCAAAATGTGAATCAACATGTATTCCGCAGAAACAACCGTTTTATGCAAATACACTTGCCAATACATGAATCGACGGGCAACTAAGAATTTTTCAACCGAATAAATCGCCTTTTCTTCGATCACCAATTGACCGTTGTGAACATTTAACATTTCAATGATTCGATCCGAACCAATTTGTCCTTCGGTAACACCAGTATAGAAGCTATCTCGATTCAAATAATCCATTCTGTCAATGTCTATTTGACTAGAAACCAATTGATAAAGAAATGGTTTTTTGGTGTATTTATTTTGAAAAATTTCTAAGGTTAAATCTAATTTCCCGTCAAATTCCTTACTCAATCGTTCCATGAAGAAACTCGAGATTTGTTCGTGACTAACCTGGTTTACGATGTCATATTCCAAGGCGTGACTAAACGGTCCGTGACCAATATCATGCAATAAAATTGCAGCCAAAACAGCACGTTCTTCCTCAATGGTAATTTCGTGTCCTTTTCTTCGAATCACCGTGATAGCAAGCGACATCAAGTGCATTGCACCCAATACATGGTGAAAACGAGTATGCAAAGCGCCGGGATAAACCAGTTGAGATAAACCCAGTTGAGAGATGCGTCTTAAGCGCTGGAAAAACGGATGTTCGATCAAATCAAAAATAAACTCATCCGGTACGGCAATAAAGCCATACACTGGGTCGTTAAAAATTTTCTTCTTGTTGTTTTGAATGAGAATTGGTCGCAAATGAATATCTTTAAGGATAATAATAATCAAATTTAATAAAATACAGCCAATGCAAGCTAAAATACTTTGGGCAGACGATGAAATCGACATTTTACAACCACATATTCTCTTCTTAGAATCAAAGGGATATCAGGTTACTACCGTAAATAATGGTGCGGAAGCAGTTGAAAAGAGTCGAGATTCACATTTCGACATCATCTTTTTGGATGAAAATATGCCCGGTATTTCTGGTTTGGAAGCATTGACGCGTATCAAAGAAGAGAAACCACAAGTTCCAGTGGTGATGATTACCAAAAGTGAGGAAGAATCGATCATGGAAGAAGCGATCGGTGGAAAAATTGCTGATTATTTGATCAAACCTGTGAATCCAAATCAGATCTTACTTTGCTTGAAAAAGAATTTGGAACACGGAAAATTAATTTCTCAGAAAACAAATTCAAATTATCAGCAAGAATTTAGACAATTAGGAAATGCGCTAAACGGTCGACTGGATATTGACGAATGGATGGAATTGTATAAAAAGCTTATATACTGGGAATTGGAATTGGATAAAATCGAAGACCAAGGAATGTCTGAAATATTATCTGCTCAGAAAAAAGAAGCCAATAATTTATTTGGTAAGTACATCGAACGGAACTATTTGGATTGGATAAACGGCGACGAGGATGCTCCCCAAATGATTCACACCGTCATTCGCGATAAAGTGGCTCCTTTGATGAACAAAGGAAAAGTGACGATGGTCGTGATTGATAATTTGCGTTACGATCAATGGATGGTTTTGAAACCAATCATGGCCAAATATTTTACCGTTGAAAGTGAAGAAATGATTTTAAGTATTCTTCCAACGGCAACACATTATGCTCGAAATGCTTTATTTGCTGGGTTGATGCCTTCTGAAATTCAAAAGAAATATCCGAAATTATGGGTAACGGAAGAAGATGAAGGAGGAAAGAACATGCACGAAAAAGAGTTCTTGGAATCGAATCTAAATCGCTTGGGTAAAAAAGGTAAATTTTCGTACAATAAGATTACGAATAACGAATCTGGAAAAAAATTATTAGACAATTTCAGTAATTTGAACGACAACGATTTGAATGTGATTGTTTACAATTTTGTTGACATGCTTTCCCACGCGAGAACCGAAATGGAAATGATTCGGGAGTTGGTTGATGATGAGGCGGCGTATCGTTCGATTACCGTTTCTTGGTTTGAACACGGACCGTTGCAAGAAATCTTCAAGAAAATTGCCGACAGCGGAAACCAAGTGGTGATTACAACCGATCACGGCACGGTTAAAGTGACCAATCCAGTGAAAATCGTGGGCGAAAGAAACACGAATACCAACTTGAGATACAAAGTAGGAAGAAATTTAACGTATAAAGAAAAAGAAGTTTTCACAGTTAAAAAGCCAGAAGAAGCATTTTTACCAAAAGGTTCAATTTCAGACGAGTATGTTTTTACCAAAGAAAATGATTACTTCGTATATCCAAATAATTACAACCATTTCGTAAAATATTATGGAGATACCTTCCAACATGGCGGAATTTCTTTGGAAGAATTATGCATTCCTTTTGTAATTTTGAAGTCGAAATAGATTTAAAATAGAGTCAAAATAAAAATAGAATGGAATTCATAGTTGAATCTGTAGATGACTTAAGAGCAGTTGCAGTCGCACTTTTAGAAAGTTTAGGAGATCGAAAAATCATCGCTTTTGATGGTGCGATGGGTGCTGGAAAAACAACTTTTGTTCAAATGATTTTAAAAGCGATGGGCGTGGAAGAAGTACACGGTTCGCCTACCTATTCGCTCGTAAATGAATACGACAGCCCAATGTATGGTAAGATTTTCCACTTCGATTTGTACCGCTTAAACTCCGAAGAAGAAGCATACGACATTGGAATAGAAGAAATGATTTATGCGGATCACGTTTGTTTTATCGAATGGCCAACGCACATTTCCCATTTATTGCCTGAAGATACCGTTTGGATCAAAATCAGATTAAACGACAGTTTGGATCGGGTAATCACGTGGGACGAACATTAAGAGATACCATACGGGATTCAAGGATTCAAGGATTCAAAGATTCAAGAATTCAATGATTCAAAAATTCAAGGATGAAAAAATTCAAGGATTTTGGATTTTTTCATCACGCGAATCTTTGAATAACAAATCACAGATTTGTTCAATCTTTGAATTTTTGAATCTCGTTGATTTTGGATTTTTTCATCACTCAAATCTTTGAATAACAAATCACAGATTTGTTCAATCTTTGAATTCTTGAATCTCATTGATTTTGGATTACCTGATCACTCAAATCTTTGAATAACAAATCACAGATTTGTTCAATCTTTGAATTTTTGAATTCCTTCTTGATTCTTAATTCTTAAATACTCAAATCTTTGAATAATAAATCGCAGATTTATTCAATCCTTGAATCTTTGAATAAAAAACACCTTCCTTTATTCCAAAATTGCTAAAATGCTCGTATCTTCGTAACGCTGAACGCAAAGCTTATCTTTAATTTTTCAGAAAAATGGTTACAGATCCTAATATCCTAAAAAGCCTTTTCAAAGAAGGTTCCCTACTTCCCAAAGAGGAAATGTTGGAAATTGCTCGAAAAAAAGGAAAACTGTATATCGGGATTCCAAAAGAAATTTCTTTTCAAGAAAAGCGTGTGGCATTGGTTCCTGAAGCTGTTTCGCTTTTAGTTGCAAATGGTCACCGGGTAAAAATCGAAAGTAAAAGTGGTGAATTATCCAACTTTTCAGATGCAGAATATAGCGAAGCGGGAGCTGAAATTTGTCACGACAGGAAAGAAGTTTTTCAATGTGATTTAATTCTGAAAGTTGCTCCACCATCCGAAGAAGAAGTGGATTGGATGCCTGGAAATCAAACTTTAATTTCTGCATTGCAAATTTCTGTTCAGCCGAAGGAAATTCTTCAAAAGTTGATGCAGAAAAAAATCACGGCAATCGCTTGGGATTATATTCAAGATGAAGAAGGTGTGTATCCAGTAGTTCGCACGATGGGTGAAATTGCAGGAACAACCGCTGTTTTGATTGCCGCTGAATTACTTTCATCTTTCCAATCTGGAAAAGGAATCATGTTGGGCGGTGTAGCAGGTATTCAGCCACCAGAATTGGTTGTAATCGGTGCTGGAACCGTTGGAGAATTTGCGGTTCGTGCAGCTTTAGGTTTAGGCGTTTCAGTAAAAGTATTTGACAGTTCTCTTTCTCGTTTGAGAAGGTTGCAAAATAACATTGGAACCCGAATTTACACCTCGGTTTTACAACCAAAAGTCTTGGCAAAATCCATCAAAAGAGCTGATGTTGTCATCGGTGCGCTTCGTGCACCACTGGGACGAACTCCTTGCGTGGTAACCGAAGAAATGGTTTCTCAGATGAAAGCAGGTTCGGTGATAGTGGATGTAAGCATCGACCAAGGAGGATGTTTTGAAACTTCACAAGTGACCAATCACAACAATCCGACATTCGTAAAACACGACGTAATTCACTATTGCGTTCCAAACATTGCATCACGCGTTTCGCGAACGGCTTCGTTTGCTTTATCCAATATTTTCTCACCAATTATCATTGAAATGGGAGAACATGGAGGCTGCAAAGATTTCATTAAAAATGACCACGGATTTCGAAGTGGTGTTTACATGTATCGTGGAACCTTGACGAGTGAAGTTTTGGGGAAAGTATTCGATTTAAAATATAAAAACATAGAATTACTTATTTTGGGAATGTAAATCTATTACAAATCTATTTCCGCATTTATAACGAGAATAAAATATGATTGAAGTTAAAAATTTACGCAAAGAATTTGAGTTGTCTAAAAAGCAACAAAAAGAATTTGCGACGACTGAGAAGGTTGCCATAGCGGTAGATTCCATCAGTTTTACGTGTCAGCCAGGAAGAATATTTTCTTTATTAGGTCCAAATGGTGCTGGGAAAACAACAACCATGCGGATGCTTTCAACGCTTTTCCAACCAACCAGCGGTTCGATTATGATTGGCGGAGTAGACGCCATTAAAAACCCGAAGGAAGCGAGAGCCAAGATTGGATTTTTAACAGGTTCAACCGGTTTGTATGCGCGTTTAACACCAAACGAAGTCATCAAGTATTTTGCTGATTTGTATGGAGTTAAGAAAGATGATTTTGAAAAACGTAAAAAGTACTTGTACGATTTATTGGACATGAACGATTTTGCAAACAAGCGAATTGCCAAGTTAAGTACAGGAATGAAACAAAAAGTTTCCATTTGTAGAACCATGATTCACGATCCAGAAATCATCATTTTTGACGAACCAACAAGTGGCTTGGATGTGATTACTGCTGAAAACATCATTAAATTGATTTTAGATTGTAAAAATCAAGGGAAAACAGTCATTTTCTCTAGTCATATCATGAGTGAAGTAGATTTACTTTGCGATGATTTAGCGATTATCCACAAAGGAAAAATGGTTTTTGAAGGAACAATGGAAGATTTCCGAAATCAAATGCAAGCACCTAATTTAACTTCCGAATTCATTCGCATAATCACTGAAAACAAATAACCATGATAGGTACGATATTTAAAAAAGAATTACTTGACACCTTGCGTGACAAGAGAACCTTGATGACAATGATCATCATTCCGGTGATGGTTTTTCCGGTAATTATGACTTTGTTTCTAAAAGTTTCTGAAAGTTTTTCTGAAAATGCAGCTACAAAAACAGTCAACATAGGAGTTGTAGCTGGAAGCGATGGCGAAGGTTTTGTCAATTCATTGAAAACACTGCCAGCTGTTTATGGCAAGCGTAAAGTCATCATGATTAGCGATACCGTGAACATGAAACAATTGATTCGAATGGACAGTTTGCAATTTGGAGTGTTTGTTCCTATTGATTATGAAAAATCGATGCAAGATAAAACTCCTGCCAAAATGGATGTCTTTTTCAATGCAACCGAACTCGGGATGAAAGACCGTGCAGAAGGATATCTGAATGCCATTTCTGAACTCGAAAAGCAAAAGCGTTACCAAGAATTAGACATTCAAATCGAGGAAATTACACCTTTATTTTTTGACTATAAAAACGTAGCTACTGATAAAGAAACCATTGGTAAATTAATCGGAGGATTTTTACCTTATCTTTTCATTGTGTTTGGATTTGTAGGCTGTATGTATCCAGCAATTGACTTGTTTACGGGAGAAAAGGAGCGTGGTACCTTAGAAACTTTATTGACAACTCCCGTTTCGAGATGGCAAATTTTAGTAGGGAAAATGGGCGTAATTGTTCTTTCTGGACTAATGGCTGTCACCTTTACACTCGTTGGAATTTTCCTTTCCATCAAAGTATTTGACATGGTTCAAGACCCAAGAATTTTGGAAGTAATTTATCAGATTTTAAGTGCGAAGTTTTTACTAATGATGTATTTATTAATCATTCCAATGATCATATTCTTTGCAGGTGTTATGATTCCAATCGCAGTATATGCGAAGAGTTTCAAAGAGGCACAAAGCATCATTACGCCGATGAACATGTTCTTCATTCTGCCAGCAATGGTTGGATTTTTTCCAGGTATTAGTTTAAACATGGTCACGGCATTCATTCCCGTTGTGAACATCGTTTTAGCAACCAAAGAATTAATTGCAGGAACATTGGATATAAAACTGTTAATTATTAGTTTCATCGTCATGACGTCATTAGCTGCAATCGCAGTAACGATTTCTTATAAGCGATTTGATAAAGAATCGAATTTGGTGAGTTAAGATTTTTACCGCAAAGCGGCGCAATTTTCACTTAAAGTGCACAAAGAGTTTAGAGGACACATGGCTTGTTTGGTTTGGGAAAACTGTATGAGTTATGTGTCTTTTTTTGTTTTATGAAATTGAGATTTCTTGATACAAAAAAGCATCATCAAAAAGGTAGGTATGACCTGCGATTGACTTTTTTATCTTACTGAACCTATCTATCCTAAAATCACAAAAGAACTTTGAAGAACCTTTGGAATGACAAATTAAGACTTTCAAAATACATTTTCACGAAGACCTTTTGACTTTCAGGATATTCAACAGCGGTCTTTTCGTTTAAAAGAATGTGGTGAAATTCTAGATCTTAAACTTCTTGATGTCCTTCGGTTTCACGGGAATGAAAAACAAAAATGGATTCTTCTTAAAATATTTCCAGACGGCTCTAAACAAGAATTTTAACTCACTCAAAGGAATGCTTCTCGAACGGAAAGCCAAGGTAAGAGAAAGCAAGAAACTGACGATGAAGTTCATAAAACCAATCACTGCGATTCCAAAAGTTGCCCAAAAAAGCATGCTGCTGGAGATGTGGAAATTGGCGCCAAATAGGCCGAGTGCTAAGTTTCCACTCACAAAAGTAATGTGTCGAATGTCTAAATCGAGTCCAATAAAAGCGCCAACTGAAGCGGTAGAACCCATGAATATACCAAACCAAATGTTGGAAGCTACGCCTGCCCATTTTTTCTCAAACCAATTGGCGATGCGCATGGTGCGGGCTTTTCCCAAACTCATTTTGAGAATTGGATGTTCTTGAATTCGATAATACAATTGATTGTGTTTGTTGGAATTGGATATACTTCCAGAAATAATTCCTGCCAAGAATAAAAACACACCTGCAATGGCCGCATGGAAAATTGCTGGCGAATGGATTGGACTGTTGTCAGTGAGTAATTTAGGCCATTTAGATTCAGCAAAATTAATGTTGAAAATAAAATCCAATAACCAAATTCCAATCAAGGAAACAGGAAAAGCTAAGAGGACGTTTCCAACAAATGCAATGAATTGTGAACGGAAAAGTCGGGCAAAAAGTTCTGCAAAAGAGCGATATTTGATATCTTTCTTTTCACCTTTTCCTTTTTCAATGGATTGAATTAAAGCGGCAGCTGTCATAGCAGGTTGCTTGGTTGCTAATGTTGCCCCGATGAGGTAAATGGTTGTAAATCCGATGGCGTAATTCGCACTGTAAATTAAGGCGTGACCCAAATCGCTGGCAGGAATTTTACCGAGTAGTAATTTTATAACGCATAAAACGCCAACGATAACACCTCCGAGCATCGCACTTTTAAACATGCTGAAATACTCTTTTGTACTGCTAGTTATGTAATGTTCTCCCGTTTTTGCGGTATGTTGCGTAATTTCATAAGCGATCAACTGCGTACTTTCGTTGAACAGTTTGGAGACGTTATTTTTAATGCAGTTGTATTGAATTAACCTTAAAATCAATTGTATTGAATTGAATTTTTCTGCTTCTTCATTTTCAGCTACCAAAAACAACCACAAGGTTTCCAAGCGGGAAAGTTGTTGTTTGATTCTCAGTAAACTTTGATTTACTTGAAGTGATATTCCAAATTTAGAACTGTTCTTGTAAGCTTTTTCAACAAATTGAACACATTGTAAATGAACAATTTGCAAGTGTCTGAAATCAATGTCATCGGATAAAATACGGTGCGGATAACTGTCTCTGACTTTATTTTCAACGTCGTCGAAAGCTTTTTCCAAGGCTTCAAACGGACTTTCTAAATTGTCGTATTCAGGAATCATTTTCATTACCTCTGCTTCCAAGGCTCTTCCGCTCATTCGTTGGGTAATCAAACGCATGGCATTTAAGATTTCATCCATGGAGCTTTTGTTTTCAACCGAGAAATAGATGGATTTAACCTCAAGTAAATCATACAATTGAATCAATTCAGCAAGTGGAATTTTCTCGATCCAAATGATGTCTTTTTGAAGGTAGAATACCTGTGTTAAAATATATTCTAAGGTTTCTTTCTTAGGTTGAAACGGAATAACCTTTGAAATAATACGACGTTTTATTTCTTCTTTAAAACTAGAATCTTGTAAAATTCCAGCATCGGTCAAGATGTTTTTGAAGGTTTTAAAGTCAACTAAATTGTTGAAAAGCTCTGCCAATTTCAGCCGACGATCTTCATTTTCTCTTAGGAACTCTAAAATGGGTTCGATTGAAACAAAATCTATTTCTTTCGGATATTTCGGTCGAACTATGTTCACTAAATCTGCAAAAGTTCTCAATTGATTTTCTCGCGCCTCTTCTGTTTTACCAAGTTCAAGTGAATCGAAAATGGTACTTAAAGGTTTTTTGAAAATAGTGCGATGTCTGAGTTTCATAGAATTTGGGCAAAGATAATAATTGCGTGAATTTACTAAAAAATGACATGTAAAAGAGCGATGAATTTGAATATTAACCTAGATTTTACAATAAAACTGTGCTTTACAGAGAATTTTATCTGTCAGATCTAATCGTTCACGCTGTGAGTTGGTAATACCTCGATTAACTCCTGAAGTACTTATTAACCTGAGTTCGATTATCCCATCGAATTTATATCGCTGATTATAAGATTATAATAAACTATTCAAAATCCGCTTTGTTCAGCTTTCCAATGAATGGCATCCTACTTCGTCATTTTAAATAAAAAATAGTCCACTATTTTTTATTTAAAATTCCTCGTATTATACGCATTCATTGAAATATAAATCTCAATTTTACAATCGAACTCAGGTTATTAAAAAGACTAATCTTGTCTTCGAAGTCGAATAATTATCGCTATATTTAACTGTTTTTTTGCGTTTCAAAAAGCTCATTTTTATTCTATGGCAAGTACAGATCCACACATTCAATATCTCTTAAATCAACTCAAACTCGAAGAAAAAGCACAGGAAGATCGCTATGCGGTCAAAGATGCTGGCGGTATCAAAGCTTTGAAACGCGACGGTGTAGCACTTCATCCAGTTCGAATTTCTCGAAAAACATACGGTTTTGCTGAATATCCTGAATGTGTTTTACAGGTTCCTTTGAGTCAATCCATCGAAAATTTCAGAGATGGAAATACCATTGAATTATTTTGCGAAGGCGAAACTTCTATCAAAGGAGTGCTACTTTCAGTTTCGAATAAATCAATTGATGTCCGTTTATTTGCACCAGATTTTCCAAGTTGGATTGACGATGGTGAGTTGGGAATTAAATTAACTCCCGATACCAATACACAAGAAATTGTAAGGGCTGTTTTAGAGCGATTGGACGATGGAACAACTGCTGAAGCGTATCCGTTTTACGCGTATCTGCATCAAGCAAATGATAAATTCTTGCCAGAACCTTTTTCGCACCTTGCAATTGAAAGCGAACGCTTGAACGATTCTCAAAACGAAGCAGTGAAAGCGATGAATGCTTCGGAAGCGATTGTCATTGTTCACGGACCTCCAGGAACAGGAAAAACTACAACGTTGGTGGAAGGAATTGTTCAATTAGTCAAAAATGGTGAGAAAGTATTGGTCACAGCACCGAGTAATGCAGCAACAGATCACATTGCTTTGGAATTGATTCGTGCTGGTGTTCCATTGATGAGACTCGGAAATCAAACCAAAGTCGATAGCCGATTATTGCCGTGTACGTTGGAAGGAAAAATGGCGCAAGGAAACGAGCAGAAACAAATTAAGAAACTAAGAATTCAAGCAGAAGAATTTCGGAAAATGGCGCATCAATATAAACGTCATTTTGGGAAAGACGACCGAGATCAACGCAAATTATTGATGCAAGAAGTGAAAAATATTCGCAAGGAAATTCGTTCGTTACAAGCCTTTTATGCGGATAAATGGATCGACGAAGTCTCCGTAATCTGTGGAACACCAATCGGTCTAAACGACAGGTTGCTGAGCGGAAAACAATTTGACACCTTGGTAATGGACGAAGCGGGACAGTGCTTGGAACCTTTAGCTTGGACGGCAATTCGCAACGTGCAACGCCTGGTTCTCGCTGGAGATCATCAGCAATTACCGCCAACTGTGATTTCCGAAGAAGCGATTCGAAATGGATTCAATAAATCATTTTTAGAGGTCGTTTTAGAGAAATATCCTAAAAAACATTTACTGAATACGCAATACAGAATGCGGCAATCCATCATCGATTTTCCGAATGCTTATTTCTACGATGGACAATTGCAAACACCAGCACATTTACAAAATACTGGGAAACATTTCCAATTCTACGACACTGCTGGAACTGGTTTCGAAGAACAATCATCTTCAGAAAATAGAAGTTTAACGAATCCAGGAGAATTAGAAATCATCGAAAAGATCATGGAACAAATGAAAGTCGATTCGAAAAAATGTGCTTTTATCTCTCCGTATGCTGGACAAGTCGCGCTAGCAAAAGAACGTTTCTCGAAAGACCTTCGGATTTCGACCATCGATAGTTTTCAAGGACAAGAATGCGAAACGGTTTTCATTTCCTTAGTACGTTCCAACGAAGACGGAAAACTAGGATTCCTGAAAGATTACCGACGATTAAATGTTGCATTTACGAGAGCACAAGAAAATTTAATCATTGTTGGTGATAGTGTCACTTTCGGAAATGATCCGTTTTTCAAGGAATTTTTGGCGCATTGCGAAGAACAAGATGCGTATGGAAGTGCTTGGGAATTTATGTAGGAATTTCGCCTAGAAAAGAAGATTTAATACGGCGAGTTTTTTACGTCATCCGCGGCTGACAGCTCAATTTCGAGAATATTTTATGGCAATGTGAATTTAATTGTTTACCAATCTGATTTACCGCAGTCGCTCCAAAACCAAGCCATACGCAATCTCCAATTGTTCCGCTGGATTCAGATCACTATTATCCAACAAAACGGCATCATTCGTTTGAATCAATGGACTTTCATCTCTCGAACTGTCCATTTCATCGCGTTCCGTGAGGTTATTTTCAATTTCCTCCAAGGTGATGTTTGGATCAGTTGCTTTCAATTCTAAAAATCGTCTTTGTGCTCGAATTTCTGGTTTTGCCGTAACGAACAATTTCAATTCCGCTTGTGGAAAAACGACTGAACCAATGTCACGACCGTCCATCACAACGCCTCCTTTTTTACCCATTTCACGTTGTTCGGCGACTAATTTCTGTCGAACTTCTTTGATGGAAGCGACTTTGCTGACCAAGGAACTTACCGTAATTTCTCGGATTTCAGCAGCGACGTTTTGATTGTTCAAATAAATTTCAGGTTTCTGAGTACTTGAATTGAGTTCGAAATGCAATTGGATGTTTGGGAGATTTTCAATCAACTTTTCTTTCTCAAAATGTGAATCTGAAATCCATTTATTTTGAAAAGCATACAAAGCAACCGCGCGATACATCGCACCAGAATCGATGAAGATATAGCCTAATTTTTCAGCCAACGCTTTGGCAAGTGTACTTTTACCACAGGATGAAAAACCGTCGATGGCAATGGTGATTTTTTTGGATGTTTGCATGGGTTTTATTTCAATTCTATTCAGTTCAATTCAAATTTTATTTTTTCCACTTGTCGAGATTCGTTGTCAAGGTAAACATGTTGTTGAATCCTGCAGCAGAATGAATCACAAAACCATAGTCGAGACTAAAGCGGTTGAAATACATTCCTGCACCAAGTGAAACTCCAGATAGACCAGGTCTGTTGATCAACTTCATTTCTTGTCGTTTGTGATAGTCGAAAGCAGCTCGAAAATGAATGTTGCTGGAAATTAAAACTTCTACTTGATAGGTAAAATGATGTGCCAATTTCTCCCCAAATCCAGCTCTTTTAATTGCAATTTCTTCGCCTGTTAAAGGATCTTTTTTCGGCTTTAAATTCGGGTCAAAATAGGTAATATCCCAATCATTTAAGTGGTGCATCAACAAAGAAAATCGAAACGGCGCGTGTTTTAATTTGTGTGCGATCGCCAGTTGAAATTCTGCAGGCAAGGGAGCGCGATTTCCTTTTGTGTAACTCTTAAATTGGTATCCAGCATTTTTAACCAAAGCCGTAATCAATAAATTGGATTCTTCTAATTCATACGTCCCTGCTAAATCCACCGACATTCCAAATGCATTGTAATCATCCAATTGCGAGTAAATCATGTTCAAATTTGCTCCCACTGAAATTTGTGGATTCAATTGCTTTCCAACACCCGCAGCTAAAATAAAATCTCCAGGAGAGAAGGTTCCCAACTTGTTTCCTGTTTCATCTCGACGGTCTTGTTTTCCGTAACTTACGTATCGCAAGGAAGCAGCGCCTGTCAAGCCTTCACCTAAACTTCGAGCGTAGTTTACCATTCCATAATTGATTCCACTGGCTAAAAATCCTTGGTTAAAACCAACGTGTTGGTGCATTTTTTTGTTGAGAAGCGAAGGATTAGCAATCCCTAAATTCAAATCTTGATCTTTGACCGAAATAAAACTCGTCCCCAATCCCGCCGAACGAGCACTATATGGTAAATCCAAAAATGCAAATGTGTGATTTCCACCGGTCTGACCAAACAAAACCAAGGGCAAAGAAATGATGAGTAAAAGAGTTATCTTCATAGATTAAAATCCAAAACGCAAAGAAAGCGATAATATTTTAGTGAAGTGAGATTTTATAGCGAGAGAATCTCTTTTTGATTGAATAATGGGATTGATTTCTTAGAGTTTAAGGTATATAATTGAATTTTGCGGTGAATAAATGTTCTATTCGCCTTAAATATGCGGTGAATAAGCTATTCGCTTCGAATATGTAGAGATTTACCCAAGACGCTGCCTTGGGGTGAAATGAGCTGTCCCTTCAGGACGAGATTTAGTTCAAAATTTTCAAACTCTTTTCCCAATGTCAATCGCCTCCAAATCCTGAATTCGATCTCCATCAATATTAAACCTCAGAAGTGTTTTCACCTGATGAAATCCTTTAAATCCACAAGCGCCAGGATTCATCCACAACATGTTAAACAGCGGATCGTGTTTAACCAATAAAATGTGCGAATGTCCACAAATAAACAATTTCGGCGCACCTTTTTGCAATTCTTCTAATGCTGGTTTAGAATATTTCCCCGGTTTTCCGGCGATGTGTGTCATCAAAACAGTGACTTTTTCGATGGTGAAGCGCTTGAATTCTGGCAGTTCCGTGCGAATTACATGATCATCAATGTTGCCGTAAACGCCACGAACGGGTTTGAATTTACGCAGTTCGTCCAAAACTTCGATGGAACCGACATCGCCAGCGTGCCAAATCTCATCTACATCTTTGAAATATTCGTAGATTTTTGGATCGAGGAAACTGTGGGTGTCGGAAAGCAAACCTATACGCGTCATGAATAAAATTATTTTTTTCAAAATTACTTTGAATTTATGAAGGACTCGCATAATCAAGTTATTTTTTGAGTTCATCGTTCGAAATTAAGTCTACTTTAAAAAACACAGTTTATCTTACTTTCTTTTTTCTTGATAAAAAAGAAACAAAAAATCAAGTCTCCGTCATTGAACTCGCTTCCGTAAACTCCAGCGTTTTCTCGACTTCTGAAAAGTGACTCATGTCGATGAGCTACCGCTATCTCAATCGTTAACACTTTTTATATGTTTATAACTAAAGTTTCGGAGATAAATTTAAACACTCTCTTGATGGTTTGAGGTGTATAGTGATGCTAAAGCAATATTCAAGTTTTGCAGTATTTCATCTTGCTTGTTGATGAGCGTGCTGATGAACATT
>JAQVCM010000010.1 GCA_028689775.1 Crocinitomicaceae bacterium | reverse complement strand
TTCCAACACCTGAACTCCATGTTTCTGTTCCTGAAACGGTATAGGTATCAGCTGAATAGTTTATGTTGCCATAAACACTATAATCTTCTCCGTCGATTTGATCTTGCATGTACCGAACGAGGTCATCGGGGTTGCAATAACTGAATGGGCAATTTGGCGTATAACCTGCTAGACTTTGGTATGCCGCTAAAGTAGGCGTATTTGTATTTGGATTGCCAATTTTATATAATTGATTATTGGAAGGTATTAACAAAATACCACCCATTCCCGATTCTATTTGGCTATCTCCAAAATCGGATAGATTGCTTAATGCTACACGACTTGCAGTTGGATTACTTGCTGTCAAATCAAACATATCTAAGGTACTCGGATAAGCGATTTGCAAATTGTGAGAAAGGTATAATTTAGACCCGTCTGGAGATAATTCTGCGCCCTTTATATCTAAACTATTTTCATTATAAGAACTCCCAATGGGATAATATATATTTTTTAAACTCCCGGGAATCACATTTCCTGAGGATGAATTAAAATCAAGCGTTGCAAATCCCGGTCTGATGGCTGTTGGATTTATTATTGGATTTGCTTGTACTCGAAAAGCCAAACGTAGGTTGCCATTGGGTAAAGTAACCAATTCCATTTCTGAACGATCGTCTTGGCTACATTGTATGATATCGTGAAATAAAGGATTTAAATCTACCGAATAATTATCATACGTAAATTGATTACTTTGAATTTTAAATCGATATATTTTTGCTCGATTGAGGACATAAACAAAACGTTTGTTGCCGCTTAAAACTCTAGATGTTGCCATGTAAGGCGCATTACAATGTCCAAATACACCCATATCGCCAAATCCAGAAGCTAAATTTTCCAATAATAAATCACCCAAAGGCATTGAGCTTTGACCTAAATTAATTTTTTTTGAGAGAACGTATGAATCTGGTATAGGATTATCGTTACTATCATAAGAAATAACGATTTTATCCCAGCAAGCTAAATAGCCTTCTGTTCCAGTTGCTAATTTGTAGGTGGTTAAGATAAAAAAAGCATTAGATTCTCCACAATCTGGCGAAGGAATGATAGAAGTTTCCGTAAAACCACCATCTCCCAATCCTGTATTAGAGCTTGAAGTTGCCGCATTCAACGCAACGAGACCAAATAAATTTCCTTTTCGGTCAAAGATATAACCATCTACGATGAAGAACATAATTTTGCCTTCGGCATCTACTTGTATGTTTTGAGAACCTACAGCTTTGTCGCCGTTATAGCCGAAAAACAGATCGCCAGGGATATAGCCAGGGGCTTTGGGCAGGGAGTCATATGTTTGAGTCTGGTTAATATCCATAAAATAATGTGGAGTGAGAATTTGTGCAGGATTTTGAGCTAACAAATTGCTCCCAAACATCAATATGATACATATCAATGTTAAATAATTAATAATAGATTGTTTCATAGTGTATTTTTTTTATATTTACGTTAAACTTATGCTAAATATTTTGAATTTGCAAATAATTCTTAAAATATTATTTATATACTTGATTTCTACAATATCTTTTTGTATGGGTCAAACTATAATACATCAAGATATTCTTAAAGGTGGCGTGACAGGAGATGGTTATAATCCAGGATTTTCTAGTGCTTCTGGAGAATTTAGTGTATTCATTGAACCCGGAAGTACTATTAGAAGCGCTTATTTATTTTCGACAGCGTATAATTCGCCGTTGCCCAAAAATATAGTTTTTAATGGAGCCAACATTGAGTTATCCCGAGATAATTCGTTAAATAATCATTTTATAATGATGCCATTTGGTGCTAATATTGGTTGGAATCTTGAAACTATTATGACTGACGTTTCCCAATTAATAAATCCTACTCAAAATATTTATCCATTTATTCCTCCATATCAGTATTCGCCTTCATTAGGAGGGACATTCGCTGATTATTATCTATTTATAACTTATGATAATCCTTCGTTATCTTCTATTAATACGATAATTTATAATAATGATTTTAATACCGCTCCAATTGTAAATTACAATTTATCAACTTTTAATTTAATAGATTTAAGCAAGCCAATTGGTCTTGCATTAAATGCTGGACACTTTTGCGACACAATTAAAGATGGTAGTTATATCAAGATAAATAATATTAGTCTTGGTCTTTTAGGAGGATCTGAATATAACAATCCATTTACTTGTTCAGGTGTATCAGGTTCATTTTATTATCAAAACGAAACCTTATTTGGTTTAGGGAACGACACTCCCGACAATATCATGAGTGGAGCAGATGCCTTAGCAGATATCAGTCCTTATATTAATAATAATATTTTTGATGTGAGTTTTGAATATCAAAGTAATATTGCTCCATTAACCAATCCCATCTTCCAACTTTTCCTAACCTACGTTTCTCCCTGCGAACCTTTCGATGTCATCGTAACACCAGACACTACAACCTGCTTCAATTCCCCTTTACAACTGCACGCAACTGGCGGTTCACGCTACGAATGGCAACCCGCAACTGGTTTAAGTTGCGCAGATTGCCCAGATCCAATTGTCAACACGGATAGTTCTCGGTTTTACACCGTTCGCATTTGGAACAACGATACCTGTTCGGTGGTTCGTTCGGTTAAAGTCAACGTGAATCCATTGCCTTCTTTTTCTAGTGTTCAATTCACAGCTTCAGAATGTGGAGAATCTACAGGAACTTTAATTGCAAAATCCAGTCAACCCGTTCAATATTCCATCGACGGAAGTGTTCCAAAATCGTCGGGTATTTTTAACCAATTGAGTTCTGGCTTTCACACAGTTAGTATTTTAGATTCCAACGGTTGCAGTAAAGACAGCGTCATTTTTATTCCAGAAATCATTTCGGTAAATGCCTTGTTTGTAGCCAATCCGCCAAGCGGTGGCGCACCTTTGGCTGTAGATTTTACCAATCAAAGTACGAATGCTTCTAATTACGAATGGTTTGTAGATGGCGTTTCGCAAGGTTCTAGTTTTTCCAATTATCTTTTTGACAGTACTGGAGTTTACACAACAACGCTCATCGCTTGGCAAAACAATCCAACGTGCGCAGATACGTTTACGGTTCACATTCACGTTTACGATTCGTTGATGGTGCAAGTTCCCAACGTGTTTACACCCAACCAAGACGGCAACAACGATCTTTTTGGCATCACCACCAACATTCCTGTTTTCATAGATTTTCAGATTTTCAATCGCTGGGGAAATGTAATGGCATCTGGTCAGAATTTAAAATCTCAAGCAGGAATTCCATTTACACCACTTTGGAACGGTGAAGATGCCGTTGATGGAACTTATTTTTATCAGATTACGGTTCGTTCGCAAATTGTCGGGCAAAATTTAGAGGTGAAAGCGGATGGGTTTGTGCATTTGGTGAAATAGATTGGGTTTTAGTTTCTTGATGATTTTGGATTTTGAAATTTGAAATTTGATTTGATTCCTGACATTTTTTTATTCGTAGATTTACAAATGCTAAAAATAAGTTTATGAAAGAGTGCGTATTGGGAATTGACATCGGTGCTACCAACATCGCTTTTGGATTGGTAAATGAAGTTGGAGACATTTTAATGGAAGAAAGTTTTCCAACAAAACAATTTGAGCAACCTGCTGATTTTATTGATTTTATATTAAAATACTTCAAGGAAAAAAGTGATTATCAAATCCTAGGAATTGGCATCGGCGCGCCAAATGGAAGTTATTATACGGGTGAAATTCTGAATGCTCCAAACTTACATTGGAAAGGAATAATTCCGCTTGCGGAGATGTTTCAAAAAGCATTCAATGTTCCAACGATGTTAACCAACGACGCAAATGCTGCGGCTTACGGTGAAATGCTATTTGGTGTGGCGCAAAACTACCAGCATTTTACCACCGTAACTTTAGGAACTGGTTTGGGCAGCGGAATTGTAATGAACCGAGAAATCATTTATGGGGCACATGGAATTGCTGGAGAATACGGACACATACGCGTTGTTCACAACGGTAGAAAATGCAAATGTGGAAGATTGGGTTGTTTGGAAACCTACGTTTCTGCAACTGGAGTTGTGAGAAGTATTCAAGAATTACCCTCTGAAAATAAAGTGAATTCTAAGTTGATGAAACTTGAAAAACCAAAAGCAGAAAGTGTTTTCAAATTAGCAAAAGAAGGAGATCTTTTCGCCATCGAAATCATTGAATTCACAGCTGAAACTTTGGGAAATGCCTTGGCAGATTTTGCCGCTTTTTCAGATCCTGAAGCGTATGTTTTATTTGGAGGAATCGCACAAAGTGGCGAAGGTTTTGCCAACAAGGTGAAAGCATACATGGAGAAAAACATCTTGGACATTTATCAAAATCGCATTGAAGTTAAAATCTCCTCTTTGCATGACCGAAATGCTGCAGTTTTAGGAACGGCAGCTTCGATTTATTTGGAGTTGGAGAAAGAAGAAAATCAGTAATAATTGCTTATGAAAACACAGTGTAAAACCATATTATCTACTCTGATTATTTTATTGACATCTTGTTTTTCTATCGGTCAAAAAAAACAATTGGATTTTATTAAAACAATCAAGTATAGTCCGATTGACTATTCTGAAAATGCAGATTTAGTTATCTTAAGCGTCTATCTTGAGAAAGAAGATCCAAACGACCGTTCCAGAATGACAAAAGAACTTAGCTATCTGCCCAACTCAAAACTAGATGCATACACATTGGAGTCTTATGGAGAACTAGAAACTATATACATTTATTGGCGTAAAGATGAAATTTTTTATGTTGCGCACGAAATCATAGACACTATTAGCGCTAATACGCTAAAAATTGAGTTTGAAATAAGTTTAGATTCATTGGAGTTTGGGTCTATCACAAATGAATATCGTAATTTAAATAAAACAGACTTTTACAAGTTAAATCAAGATGATAAGGAATATTATAATTTAGATAAAACAGATTTTTACAAGTTAAATCAAGATGTTATCGACTACTATAAAAATTGGTGTAATAAATATATTGGCTTAACGAATTCATTACAAACACCAGAAATTTACAATTGGAAAAAACTCACCAAGGAAAAACTAAAGTGGGAAATATGGGAATCTATCAAACAAGGTGATACGTTAATCACTACAAATTACGACATAGATAGTGTTTTTTCAAATAAGTCAATTCAAATTGACACTATTTTCAAAGGACAGCGGAAACATCTGTTTAAAAGAAACAACAATGTGATAACTAGCTATGAAGAAAGAAGGCAAATAGATGAAAATACAATTGATTCTTATTCGTACGACTCGATTTCCAACAATACAAATCAGCGACTAACAAAAGTCATAAAAAATGACACACTTTATGATATTAAAATAAAAACGTTCTTAGAAGAAGGTAATTATATCTCCCACTACGATATTATAGGTAATCATCCATTAGAATATACCTATATGAATAACAAGTCATTATGGCTTAAATTTGATACATTAAGAAAAAGGACTATACACATCATTAGAGATTCAAATGGCTACATTTTCAAAGGAAATGCACTAGCCATTAGCTCAAATGGAGATACGCTTACTTGCACAGTTTATTCACGTCCTTCACATAAAGTAAATTATGAAAATGATATTCAATTAGTTGAAAGGCAAACCCCTTATAAACTATATTTTAAGGAATCTAATCTGACCGTTGAACGTAAATTTGACATTGTTTCTATCTATCCGAATATTGATTTAGTTAAATTAGGAAAAGCAAATTTGATACTAAAGGAAGGAATAATGGCTAATCCTGAATTTAAAATCTTGAAACGAAAAACTAAGAGGAGATCCCAAAATAGAAAAACTAATACGTTAATTCCACCAAAACACATCAGGAAGAAAAGTAAAAGAGTTAAATCAGAACTAAAGAAGGTTAAGAAATGGAAAGAAGATGACTATATGGGATATACCATCTATGAATATCATTACAAATAAACTTTTAATGGACACATAGAGCCAAATCTTAAATCATCTTCCAGGAAATTACATTTTTCAGAAGTTAATTAAGTAATCTCTTTTGTATTCTTTACTTCGATAAAACTCAGCGCAAAGCGGTTAAATTTGTTTCCTAAAATAAATTTGTTTTCAAAACCGCTCAATGTCGGTTAAATGCCTAACTTTGTATCCGAATTTTAAAAAAACGAACCTTTCCGTTAAGGTTTTGTCAAACAACACGTTAAGCAAATGACAACGCACGAGATACGCCAACATTTTTTTGATTTCTTTGAAAGTAAAGGACATAAAATCGTTCCATCAGCTCCGATGGTCGTAAAAAACGATCCAACATTGATGTTCACGAATGCCGGAATGAATCAATTCAAGGATTACTTTTTAGGGAATAACGTTCCAAAAGTAAGACGAATTGCCAATTCTCAAAAATGTTTACGCGTTTCTGGAAAACACAACGACTTGGAAGAAGTTGGAGTTGACACCTATCACCACACCATGTTTGAAATGCTTGGTAACTGGTCATTTGGAGATTATTTCAAGAAAGATGCCATCGCTTGGGCGTGGGAGTTATTGACAGAAGTTTATAAAATTCCGAAAGATCAATTATACGTGACCGTTTTTGAAGGTGACGATGCAGACGGCGTTCCAAAAGACGAAGAAAGTATTGAAATTTGGAAAAAATTCATCGCAGAAGATCGCATCATCTTGGCTTCCAAAAAAGATAACTTTTGGGAAATGGGAGAAACTGGTCCTTGTGGTCCGTGTACTGAAATTCACGTAGACATTCGTCCAGAAGCAGATCGAAAAGCGATTTCTGGAATTGAATTGGTGAACAACGATCATCCGCAAGTAGTTGAGATTTGGAACAACGTATTCATGCAATTCAACAGAAAAGCTGACGGAAGCTTAGAACCATTACCAGAAACACACGTGGATACTGGAATGGGCTTGGAACGTTTAGCGATGGCTTTGCAAGGAAAAACATCCAATTACGATACGGATTTATTTCAAACATTGATTGTTGAAATGGAACGTGTGTCAGGCGTGAAATACGGCGTAAAAGAAGAAACTGATATCGCATTGCGTGTAATTGCAGATCACGTTCGTACGATTGCATTCTCAATTGCAGATGGACAATTACCTTCCAATACGGGTGCAGGATATGTAATCCGCAGAATTTTAAGAAGAGCTGTTCGCTATGGTTACCAAACCTTGAACTTAAAAGAACCTTTCCTCTCTGGACTTTCAGTAGTACTTGGAAAAGAAATGGGCGATCCGTACCAGGAATTGTTGAATCAAAAAGACATCATTGAAAAAGTAATCTACGAGGAAGAATTGAGTTTTTTCAGAACGTTGGAGCACGGAATCAAAAGAATGGATGCCCTGATGATCAACACCAAAGCGGATAATAAAACAATCTTAAATGGCGCTGCCGTTTTTGAATTGTATGACACTTTTGGTTTCCCGGTTGATTTAACCTCCTTGATCGCAAGAGAAAATAATTTAACGATTGACGAAGAAGCTTTCGAGATAGAATTAGACAAACAGAAAACTCGTTCACGTGCCGCAACAGCAGTTGAAGCTGGCGACTGGATTACTTTAATTCCAGATGCGCAAGAAGAATTTGTTGGATATGACAACTTGGTTGCTCGTGTGAAAATCGTTCGTTACCGCAAAGTAAGTCAAAAACAAAAAACATTCTACCAATTGGTATTTAACCAAACTCCATTCTATCCAGAAGGCGGTGGACAAGTTGGAGATACTGGATTTATCGAACATAACGGTGAGAAAACAATCATTTTCGACACCAAAAAAGAAAACAACCTCATCATTCATTTGACTGAAAAATTACCTGAGTTTCCAGGCTCAGACTTTGATGCACACGTAAATGTCTCCAAAAGAGCACTGACAACTGCAAATCACTCGGCAACGCATTTGTTGCACCACGCTTTGAGAACAGTTTTGGGCACACACGTAGAACAAAAAGGTTCGTTGGTAAACGAAAAAAATCTTCGTTTTGACTTCTCGCACTTTTCAAAAGTGACTGCAGAAGAATTGAAAGAGATTGAAGACATCGTAAACCGTGAAATCAAAGCCGGAATTGCATTGCAAGAACACCGCAATGTTGCGATTGAAGCTGCAGAACAAATGGGTGCAATGGCTTTATTTGGAGAAAAATACGGTGATTCAGTTCGTGTGATTCAATTTGGTCCTTCGCTAGAACTTTGTGGAGGAACGCACGTGAACAATACCAGTCAAATCGGTCTTTTCAAATTAACAGCTGAAAGTGCAGTTGCTGCAGGAATTAGAAGAATTGAAGCAATTACCAGCACGACTGCTGAAAATTTATTGACAGAAAAAGCTGAAAAATTAGATGCAATCAACAGTTTGTTTAAAAATCCAAAAGATTTGAAAGCAGTTGTTGAAGACATGATTCAGAAAAATCACGCGTATCAAAAACAAATTGAAGTTTTCCAAAGAGAAAAAGGTCAATTGGTTAAAGCTGATTTGAAAGCGAAAGTGGAGCTGATCAATGGAATCAATTACCTTGGCGAAAAAGTAAATTTAGATGCTGGAAACATCAAAGACATCTTGCACCAACTGAAAGGAGAATTCAATAATTTCGTTGCTGTTTTAGGGGGAATTGAAGATGATAAATGTAATTTAACTTTAATCATTTCTGAAAACATCGTTGCAGAAAAAGGATTAGATGCAGGAAAAATCATTCGCACACTTTCAACGCACATCCAAGGTGGTGGCGGTGGACAAGCTTTCTTCGCAACAGCGGGAGGGAAAAATGCAAATGGTTTGGATAAAGCAATAGCAGAATTTAAAGAGTTGGTTGTTTCGTAAATGACTAATTTCTAGCTGTAAATTCACACCGAAAATTTAATAGCCTCTCGCTTTAGCTGGAGGCTTTTTTGTTGATTCTTTTGTCCTCGGCTTTAGCCAAAACAACACCCATTTTGGCTAAAGCCGATAACTAATAAGTCCATCAAATATGAATGAGCTAAAGCTACATTCCTATTGAATGCTTGTCCCTCAATAGTCGAGGCTAATTTGTAAGAACCAAATAAATTCGAATAAATTATTTATTTCTGATTCTTCACCTTCTCCCATGTCTGAAACATTTGATCTTGTTGTGGGCGGTTTTCTTCCATTTCTCGCAAAGGTTCAACTTCTTTTAAATGGGCTTGACATTCACCCGGTAAAGCTTGGTAAAGCTGCGTTCCTTTGGTTTTCCAGGCAATCATTTCGTCCGATACTTCTTTGATTATTTTGGCAGGATTTCCAACGACTAAACTTCTTCTTGGAATGGTCATTTTTGCAGGAACGAAGCACAAAGCGCCGATGATGCATTCTTCTTCAATGTTGGCGTCATCCATGATTACACTATTCATTCCAATCAAGCAATTTTCTCCAATGATTCCTCCGTGGATAATTGCTCCGTGACCGATGTGTGCTCCTTTTTTGAGAATTGTTGTCGTACCTGGAAACATATGAATCGTACAGTTTTCTTGCACATTGCAACCATCTTCAATGATAATTTGTCCCCAATCTCCGCGAATTGCAGCGCCTGGACCGATGTAAACATTTTCTCCGATAATCACATTTCCCGTAACAGCCGCGAGCGGATGAACAAAACTACTTTCCTTTATTACTGGAATAAAGCCATTGAATTCGTAAATTGCCATGTTCTTTTTTTTTCAAAAGTACGAATTAAAGCTAACTTTACAATTCAGATAAAAATTGAAAAAATGAGTTATTGCCAACATTGCGCCAAGCTATCAGAAGACGACATTAGCAGACAATACCACGATAATCAGTACGGTTTTCCAATACATTCAGACGATGAATTATTTGGTAGATTAATCCTAGAAATCAATCAGGCAGGACTTTCTTGGCTTACAATTTTGAAGAAACAAGAAAATTTCAGGTTGGCTTTTGATGAATTTAACATTGAAAAAATAGCTCTTTATGATGAGGCAAAAATCGAGGAGTTATTGCAAAATACAGGTATCATTCGAAATAAACTAAAAATCAATGCCGTTATACACAATGCCAAACAAGTTCTGACGTTGATAGAGGAGCATGGTTCATTCCAGGCTTGGTTAAACCTCAACGATTCTAAAAACTTACAAGAATGGGTGTTATTGTTTAAAAAATACTTTAAATTTGTGGGCGGAGAAATTGTGAACGAGTTTCTCATGAGTGCAGGATATCTAAAAGGAGCGCACGAAAATAGTTGTTTAATTTATCAAAATGTTCTAAAAGAACAACCCAATTGGTTAAAATATGAAAGCAATACTTAGCATTTTATTTGTCGGTTTATTGACTACAATTTCTTTTGGTCAAACTGCTCTCGGTGGCGGATTTTCCATGTTGAAAGCTTTTGGTGTTAAAGCACCTTATTTCGGTGGTCATATTTTAGCTGAATTTCCAGTTGATGAATACGCTTCCTTTTACGGGAAAGTAACTTTTTACGGCAAACAAACAGGTGAAAACTTCCCGGTTTATGCAGATGCAATCAACTTCAACACTTCACCATCTTTACTAGAGGTCGATACGAAGACTACTTTTAACTATACAACCATTGAAGGTGGTAGAAGATTGTATTTTGGAAATGGATATGACTTTGGCTTTGCTCCTTATGGCGGAACGCACTTGATGGCTATTTTCAACACTTCAAAAGTAGAAATCGGGGATTATGATAAATCTCTTTATAGACTTCAATCTGGTCAAGAATCAAAAGGGAACGTTTTCAACTTAGCATTTGGATTAAGTGGAGGCGTTAAAAATGATTTCTCTTGGGGAACTTTGTATTTTGAAGCTTCTTTCGATTATGCCATTCTTGCATTTCCAAGCAACCAAACTGCAGTGAACGGATATGAGCAATTCGGAAGTCCTTTGTTGTTTACGTTTGCTTTAGGATACAAGAAAAATATCTTTTTCTAATTCTTTCTCTTAAAGGCCACCGGTTTTCCAAAAATTAAACCATTTTCTTTCTGATTTGTAAAGGGAAATTTCCTGAGATATTTCTTCCAAATTCTGATATCGTTGTGTCATTGCGGTTTTTAAAGACAACCTTACTTCTTCTTTTTCAAGCTGAGAAGGTGGCATTCTGAATGGATGTTTGAAACACATTTTCTGAATAATTTCCATCCAAACTTTCGGCACTCTTCGATCAATTGGCATAGGATACGTGATTTGCAAATTGGTCATGATGCCCGGATTTGCATGTCTCAATGGTAATTCGCCCGTAAATAATTGCCAAATGGTAATTCCTAATGCAAAAATATCTGTCGAAGTATTGACCAAATCCAATTCATTTAAAATCAATTCAGGAGCAGCATAACCCAAGGCAAATAACGTTTTCCGAGAAAAAATATTTTCTTTTTGAACAGCCATTCCAAAATCAATCAAGCTGCACTCCCATTCTTCAGTAACCAAAATATTCGTTGGCTTGATATCGCCATGAACAATTGACAAACGATTTAACTCCGAAAAAATCAGACTTAGTTTTTGGAAAAAAACTTTTAAAAATTCGAATCGTTTTGCTTTAGGAAGTTTTCTCCAATATTCATCCAATGGAATTCCAGGCAAGTATGATCGAATTAATATCAATTCAGTTTCTCTTTCTTCAAATGCCAAGGTATGAGGTAATCCAGTGAAATTAAAATTCAGTTCTGATTCTTGCTTGATCAGCGGAATTAAATGCTCGTTTTTTGAATGAATACCGAAGGTTTTTTGAACACCTAAAATTCCAGTTTGGCGATTCTTTACCAAAACAACCTCGTTAAACTTACGAACCTTTTGTCGTCCCAACGATTCAACTACCTCAAAGTCAGAAATTAAATTCATTCTTTAAAGTTTATCTTCCGCTATTAATTTCCTGAAATGTGTATCCATTTCTGGTCCTCCATTTAAAATTCGCTTGCACCATTCGATTTTCAACAACATTTGTTCTCTTTCAGACAACCTCCATTTCACCTCGCTATTTTCCAAGCGCTGTCGAAGTGTATTTAAAATAATGGCTACCGAAACTGATATGTTGAAACTTTCCGTAAATCCATACATGGGAATGGTCACAAACTCATCCGCCATTTCAATCACTTCGTCACTAATTCCTTTTCGCTCGGTTCCAAAAACCAAAGCAATCGGTTGAGATAAATCCAATTCGGTAATCGAACGAGAATCTTTGCGCGGTGTAGTTGCAACGATCTTGTATCCTTGTGACTTAAGATTTTGAATACAATCCGCGGTGGCTGTATTTTCATTGTCGTAGGTATGCATATCAACCCAACGACCAGCACCCAAAGCAATGTCGCGCTGAACCAAATATTCATTGTCTTTTTCAATGACATGTAACTCTTGAATTCCAAAACAATCGCAAGATCTCAAAACAGCACTTGCATTGTGTTCTTGATGAATGTTTTCCATCACCACCGTCAAATACTTCGTTCTCAACGGCGCAATTCTGTCAAACATCTCTACTTTGTTTGGCGTGATGATTTTATAAAACTCATCCAACACTTTTTCATCCATTTCACAAAAATACTCAAAAATGAAAGGTGTAGAAATAAATCCTAAAAATTCCCAAAAACGGACTTCTATGTCCTGAAAAAGTTTATATTTATAGATATTAATCTTAAAAAGAGAGAAATCATGGATACAGATAACAAAACAGAAGAAGAGAAAAAAGAGGAGAAAAACGCATACCGTAAAAAATTAGGAAAACCGGTGAATCCAGAATTAATCGGAACAGAAGACGATCCACAAATACCGAGTAGTCATCCGGACGAAGACGGAGAAGCCTAATCTGATACTTGAAAATTGTAAAAAGTAAATCTTACCCTCGCATGCTTTTACTCATTGCATCTTCATCAGATAAAGATGCAATGAGTATCCATATAGCTGATTTTTCAACAATTGTTGGTATCTTTCACGATATTAAAGCGATTATTGCGTGTTTAATCAAAAAATAAATTTACTTTTGCAACGCTAAAAAAAGTATCCATGTTAGAAAACGTATCAGGAAAAGATTTTAAATCTCAATTAAAAGAAAACAAAGCATTGCGTTTAGTTACTTACTTCGTAGGAGCTATCGTAATTCTAGTAATTGGTTATTTTGCATACCGAACATTCATTTGGTCTCCAAGTAATGAAAAATCTAAAGATGCTTATTGGGTTGGATTAAATTATGCTGCTGTAGATTCTACAAATGCTGCAATCGAAGAATTGACTCGTGCTAAAAAGCAATATGATGGGAAGCAAGGTGGCGAATTAGCGCAGTTTGTTTTAGCAAGACAATTGATGGCGAAAGGTGATTTCAAAAAAGCTTTGGAAGAATTGGATGGTGTTAAATTAACAGATACATACCTTTCAATTTACAAAATTGGTCTTCAAGGAGATTGTAAATCAGAATTGAAACAATACAAAGAAGCAAAAGATTTGTACATCAAAGCTTCTGCAAAAAACAAAAATCACAAGACAACTCCAGAGTTTTTATTCAAAGCTGGATTGGTTTCAGAAAAATTGAATGATAATTCAGCTGCTGCAGATTTGTACACTCAAATCAAAAATGAGTATCCAACGTACGCAAATCAAAAAACCATTGATAAATACATCGCAAGAACTAAAAATAAATCTAATAAATAATAAGTCGTGGCAACAGCTCTAAAAAACTTATCCGTTTATTCAAAAGATAACATTCCAAATGGTGCCGATTTTAAAGTCGGCATTGTTGTTTCTGAATGGAACGATTCAATCACTTTTGCACTTCTAAAAGGAGCGAAAGACACGTTACTGGAAAATGGTGTTCCAGAAGAAAATATTTTAATTCGCTATGTTCCTGGAGCATTTGAATTGCCTTTGGGCGCTCAATTGATGCTAGACAAGACAGATGTTGAAGGTGTAATCGTAATTGGTGTTGTTATCCAAGGTGAAACAAAACACTTTGATTTCGTTTGTCAAGGCGCTACACAAGGGATTATGCAAGTGAATTTGGAATACAACTCACCTGTTTCTTATTGTTTATTAACCGACAACAACATGCAACAATCAATCGACCGCTCCGGAGGGAAATACGGAAATAAAGGCGTTGAATGTGCAGTTGCCTGTATGAAAATGATTGCATTAAAAAGAGATTTGGAAGGATAAAATCCAAAACTCAAATAACCTAACTCACTCACCATGACATTAATTAAATCCATCTCTGGAATCCGAGGAACAATCGGAGGGAAAGTTGACCAAGGGTTAACTCCTATTGATACCGTTAAATTTGCCGCTGCTTATGGTACGTGGCTTCAACAAAGAAATAAAGATCAAAAATTAAAAGTTGTCATTGGACGCGACGCTCGAATTTCTGGTCAAATGATATCCGATTTAGTAATCTCATCCTTGGTTGGATTGGGAATCGATGTCATCAACTTGGGTTTATCAACTACCCCAACAGTAGAAATTGCTGTTCCAATGGAAGAAGCGCACGGTGGAATTATTTTAACTGCCAGCCACAATCCAAAACAATGGAACGCACTTAAATTACTGAACGAAAAAGGAGAATTCATTTCACAATTAGACGGAGAAATTTTACTCCAAATTGCTGAAGACGAAGCATTCAATTTCGCTGAAGTAGACGAACTCGGAAAAGTTGAACTCAACGACACGTATTTAGACAAGCACATTCAAGCAGTTTTGAATTTACCTTTGGTAGATGTTAGTGCCATTGCACAAGCAAATTTCAAAGTGGTAATTGACGCCGTAAACTCAACTGGAGGAATCTTTATTCCTGCACTTTTGAGAGATTTGGGCGTTCAAGACATCGTAGAATTATACTGTGACCCAACAGGAGAATTTCCACACAATCCAGAACCTTTACCAGAACATTTGACTGATTTGTCAGACAAAATAAAAGAAGTTGGTGCACACGTAGGGTTTACGGTTGACCCGGACGTAGATCGTTTGGCGATGGTTTGTGAAGACGGAACCATGTTTGGTGAAGAGTATACGTTGGTTGCGGTTGCTGACTTCGTGTTGGAAAATACGCCAGGAACAACTGTTTCAAACCTTTCTTCTACGCGTGCGTTGCGAGACATCACAGAAAAAAGAGGCGAGAAATATTTTGCTGCTGCAGTTGGCGAAGTGAACGTAGTTGAAAAAATGAAAGCAGAGAATGCAATCATTGGTGGCGAAGGAAATGGTGGAATCATCTATCCAGAAGCACACTACGGACGTGATGCCTTGGTTGGAATTGCATTATTCTTAACGCATTTGGCGAAATCTGGAATGAAAACTTCTGAGTTGAGAGATTCTTATCCAAAATATACCATTTCTAAAAATAAGATTGAATTAAATCCGACGGATGACGTAGATTTAGTTTTATCCAAAATGGCTGATAAATACAAAGATGAAGAAGTCGATACCATCGACGGTGTGAAAATTTACATCGGAAATGAATGGGTTCACTTGAGAAAAAGTAATACCGAACCAATCATTCGAATTTATTCTGAAAGCAATTCTGCAGAAAGTGCAAATGCATTGGCAGAAAAAATCATTTCAGAAATAAAGGAAATTCTATAATCTTTGACTATCTTTCAATCTTATTTGACAATCTTAAAATCAATAGCTTAATACAAGCAATTCGAAATAATGACATTAAAAAGATTAAAGAGCTCCTTGAACACTGTAATATTTGGTACCAGTACCAAAGCAGGTAAAAGATTTGATATCGTTTTGCTATGGTTGATTTTATTCAGCATCATCAACGTATCAATTGAGAGTATTCCGGAGATGCAAGCCAAATACGGTTACAATACTTTTAGAATTGTTGACTGGTTTTTCATTGGGATTTTTACCGTGGAGTACGTACTTCGAATTCTTGTTTCGGAGAAAAAATTCAAATACATCTTTAGTTATTGGGGGCTGATTGATTTCATTTCGATAATTCCATCGTACATCGCACTCTTTGTAACTGGTTACCAGTTTATTTTGATGATTCGAATCTTGCGTTTACTTCGTATTTTCCGCATTCTTAGACTCTTTGAGTTTATGAGTGAAGGGCAGGTTTTGGCAAAAGCAATGAGAGCAAGTGCACGAAAAATCATCATTTTTATGTCCTTGATTTTCACGATTGTTGTTTTATTGGGTACCTTGATGTATGCCATTGAGCACGATAATCCTGGATTTAGAAGTATTCCTTCAAGTATTTATTGGGGAATTGTGACCATCACAACCGTTGGTTTTGGGGACATTGTACCCTTAACAGCTTTAGGGAAAATGATTTCATCGCTGATCATGTTGACAGGTTACTCCATCATCGCTGTTCCGACAGGAATTATGACTGCTGAATTCGCTAAATTAGCACGTAAATCTGATGATAATTTAGTGAAATGCGATCAATGTGGTCACATCAATAGTTTCGATTCAAATTTCTGCGGAAAGTGCGGAGATTCACTTTTCGAGGAAAAATTAGCGGAAGATTAAATCCAATCTCAGAGATCAATCAACAAGAAATTCAGTATCTTTAAACTATTAAATTCAAGGCTAAAAATAGCTTTTGAAAAGATTTGTTATGGAAGAAATTAGAAATAAAATTGCAGAAAGTGGATTGATTAATTTGGACATCGCAGTCTTCAAACCAAACGAAGAAAGCATTGTTGAATTTGACATCGCCAATCATTTATGGCAAGGTTTGGTTCTGAAGGAAAAAGATTTTAGAGCATTTCTTGCTGATCACGATTGGAATGTTTATCAAGATAAAAATGTTTACGTTCACTGTTCTGCTGATGCAATCGTTCCAACTTGGGCATACATGTTAGTTGCCAGTAAATTGGTTGGAATTGTAAATCTTGCAATCGTTGGTTCTAAACTAGACCTGCAAAAAGCATTGATTGCAAAATCAATTCAAGAGTTTGATCTTTCAAACTATCAGGATGAAAGATTCATCATCAAAGGTTGTTCAGAAATTGTTGATCCAGCATTTGCAATGGTCAAATTGACTCAAAAACTTCAGCCGATTGCGAAAAGTATCATGTACGGCGAGCCCTGTTCGACTGTGCCAGTTTATAAAGCACCGAGAAAGTGAAACTTGCACACCGGCAAAGAAATCTACTTCTGATTTCTGGGATGATATAAATTGATTGCTTCTCTAACGAATCGTTGATCTAAGTGCGTGTAGATTTCTGTGGTCGTAATCGATTCGTGACCTAGCATCTCTTGAATTGCTCTTAGATTTGCTCCGCCTTCGATTAGATGGGTTGCAAAAGAATGTCGGAATGTGTGTGGACTGATATTTTTCTTCAATCCGATTTCGTTGGCTAAGTTTTTAACGATTGTGAAAATCATCACCCGCGTTAATTTTGCGCCTCGGCGATTTAAAAAAACCACATTTTCATTTCCCGGTTGAATGTTTTGATGACGTCGAATGGCATCGTTGTAAATTCCAATTTCATGTTCTACACTTGGACTCACAGGAACCAATCTTTCTTTATTTCCTTTTCCGATTACGCGAATGAATCCTTCGTTAAAATACAAATCAGAAAATCGTAAATTGACCAGTTCACTAACCCGAAGTCCGCAACTGTATAGGGTTTCTATGATAGCTCGGTTGCGATGACCTTCATTTTTACTTAAGTCAATAGCGGCTATTAATTGATCAATTTCTTCCATTTCCAAGACTTCAGGAAGTTTTTGTCCGATGTTGGGCATTTCCAATAATTCGCTCGGATTTTGAGAAATCGTATCTTCTAAAATTAGAAATTGAAAGAACTGTTTGATTCCAGAAATGATACGCGCTTGACTTCTTGCACTGATTCCAATATCGCAAAGCGAAGCCACAAAATACTTCAAATCGGAAATCGAAATCTTTTCCGGTTCAACAGGAATGGTTTCAGCAAAAATCATTAATTTTCGGACATCTGCTTGGTAAGCGAAAATAGAATTTTCCGACATTCCCTTTTCGATTTTCAAATACGAAACAAAATGCTTAATATAGCCTTCCCAATTGCTCATTGTGAATGAATTTAATGCTAAAAATATGGAAATTTTAATCATCAACGGTCCAAATTTAAATTTACTCGGTAAGCGAGAATCACATATTTATGGAAATCAAACCTTTGAAGATTATCTCGAAGCATTAAAATCGAAGTTTTCTTTTCCGATTCATTATTTTCAATCCAACATTGAAGGTGAAATTATCGATCAACTTCAACAAACCAAAGCAACAGGAATTATCATCAACGCAGGAGGATATACGCATACCAGTGTTGCGATTCGGGATTGTATTGCTGCAATCAAAACACCGGTGATTGAAGTACACATTTCAAACATCACAGCACGTGAAGAATTTCGCCATACTTCCCTTCTTTCTCCCGTTTGTGTAGGCTGTATTTTTGGATTTGGAATGAGGTCTTATGAATTGGCTTTGAAATATTTTTCAGAGTTAAAATAAAAACTTTTAACACAAAGTGCGCTAAGATAAGCTTCGCAAACTTTGCGCATATCTTGCCGCAACTTTGCAGTAAAAAAAATTATACTTCAAACAAAATATCTCTTAACTGATTCTTCTCCGCTTGAAGTTCAAGTATCGTTTGCTTGTTATTGATAATCAAAAACACAAATTTCCACTTGAAAGCAATGTGATTGAGGTAATTGAAAAACTGGAAAGCAAACATTCCCATCAAAGGCATGCTCCAAAAATAAAGAAATTTTTGAAAGAAATTCAATCCAAATACTGCATTTGCACCAAACAAAAATGACAAGTAAACCAAAGGATAAAGCGCCAAACTAATGAGCACAGCCAATGGCGCATAATATTCTGGTTCTTTGGTTAATTTCGGAATCAACAAATCGACCAATTTATACTGAATGAAATTGTGAATAAATCCATAAATAAACAAAGGAAGTCCAATCAACAAGAAAACTGCGGAAACAAAAATTTGACGTAAAAACATGACGGAACGAAATCGTCTATCTAAAAAATCAGAACGAATTTCAAACTTGTTTAATTTCCATTGAATTTTGGTTAGAGAAGCGCGAATTTCATCAATCTTCCAAGGTTCACGCAATCGAAGTTCTTCCAAAGCATCGCGAATTTGTTTAATCATTTTCACTTGACCTTCTACGCCCTTGTGATCTGCCTTGATGTATTTAGAGGAGAAAACAGCGTACAATTCTTCCACCAACTTTTCTTCTTCTTTTAAATCAGAATTGACCAACAATTGCTCTAGGCGAATACGGACTTGTTCGGTTAATCTTTTGGCGGTTAATCCTGCATTATTTTGATAATCTTCTAGGTATGGCCTCACTTCCATCGGCGCGCCGACATTCACCAATACATCACTTCTAAATTGATCGGCGTGCAAATAATTCAAACCCAACGGAATGATTTTAACGCCTAATTTCCCATCATTTCGGTTTTCTGCTTCCAAAGCAATTCGAGCAGCTCCGCTTTTTAATTCTCGTAAATGACGTTCCAAATAACTGGTTCCTTCAGGAAAAATTGCCAAGGTCTTACCTTCTTCCAAAATTTGATAGCAAGCTTCAAAAGAATCTTTATTGGCAACGCCTTTCATTACCGCTTCCCCTTTTCGGTTGATGGGAATCATGTTCAAACTCCGCAACACTTTCTGTTTAAAAGGCGAACTGAAGAAAGAAGCTTTCGCCATGAAATAAACAGGTTGCTTGGTCACATATCCAACCATCCAAGCATCCATCAAAGTATTTGGGTGATTGGCAAGAATAATACAAGGACCATCGACGTTAAAATTCTTAGCGTTTTTGATTTTAATTTCTCTGTAATAGAGCTTTATTCCGATTGCAACAATGATCCTTAGAATTCGGTATAACATTCGATTCTCATTTTTAAAAGAATCAAAGCTAACAAAAACCATACTAAAAGAGGTTTTAAATGACAAACAAGCAATCTTTTTGTGCTTGTGCAATTTGAAAACAATCGACTTTCAAAGCTTACAACTCAATAATCCTTCTTAATTTTACACGATGAATCGGTACACATTCGAAATTTCATACAATGGGAAAGAGTATTTTGGTTGGCAACGTCAGCCGAGGCAAAATTCTGTTCAGCAGGAAATTGAAGATGCGCTTACTAAATTGAATCGCAACGAGAAAATTTCCATCGTTGGTTGCGGTAGAACCGATTCTGGTGTGCATGCGAAACGTTATATTTTACACGTTGATTTAACGGATCAAATATACAACGTGAACTTGATAAGCAAGCTCAACAAAATGTTACCGAAGGACATTGTGGTTCATCAAATTCAACAAGTAGATAAAGATTTTCACGCACGATTTGACGCGAAAAATCGAACCTATCGCTATTTCATTCACCAACAAAAAGATGGATTTAATACTGATTTCAGTTTGTATTTTCCTAGTCAACTGGATTTAAAAGCAATGCAAGATGCTTGTCAATATTTGATGGGAAAACAAGATTTTACTTCGCTTTCAAAATTACACACCGATGTGAAGACGAACATTTGCGAAATTACTTTAGCACATTGGGTGAAAACTTCTGAAAATGAAATGTATTTTGAAATTACAGCGAATCGTTTTTTAAGAAACATGGTTCGCGCAACGGTTGGAACTTTGATTGAAATTGGCGAAGGTAAAATCAAACCGGAAGATTTCAAAACCATTTTGGAAGAGAAAGATCGTGGCGCAGCGAAAGCTTCCGTTCCAGCACACGCCTTGTTTTTGTGGGATATTGAATATTAGAGTTTTAATTATCCCTAATTGATACTTTTTTTACCGCAAAGAAGTTTGAAGAGATTTTTCATTTATAATTTTCAACAAAGCCACGTAGTGGTGAATTCTTTGAGAGCCTATTGAATGTTAATCTATATCACAAAAACAAACGAAAAACATACCAAAAGAAAACAGAGCTACGCTCCTTTCTTAAGAAGCAATTTAAACTATCCATAAATGGATTTAAAAACTTAACAAATAAAATATAATCCTATTATATTCAGTTATTTACATCAATTTCAAAATTAAATTCTTCACAACAAGGACTTATTAAAAAAGTCTTTTTATCTTTGTGGGAGCATGGAAGAATTTATCGTTTCGGCAAGAAAATATAGACCTCAGACTTTTGAAACTGTTGTCGGTCAAAAATCAATCACTTCAACCTTGAAGAGTGCGATTAAGACCAACCATCTTGCACAATCTTTTTTATTTTGCGGTTCACGTGGTGTTGGTAAAACGACCACTGCACGAATATTGGCTAAAACGGTTAACTGTTTTAATCCAACGGAAGAAATTGAAGCTTGCGATCAATGCGATTCTTGTCTTTCATTCAACGAAGGCGCTTCTCTAAACGTTTACGAATTAGATGCTGCCTCCAACAACGGTGTTGAGGATATCCGAAGCTTGATTGATCAAGTGCGAATTGCGCCTCAAATTGGAACTCGAAAAGTGTATATCATCGATGAGGTCCACATGTTATCCTCTGCTGCTTTCAATGCATTTTTGAAAACACTAGAAGAGCCGCCACCACACGCTATTTTCATTTTAGCGACCACAGAAAAACACAAAATTATTCCTACGATTTTATCTCGTTGTCAGATTTTTGATTTCAATCGAATCAAAGTGAAAGACATCGCAGATCATTTGGCAAACATTTCTGTTAAAGAAGGTATTGAAGCAGAGGCAGAAGCGTTGCATTTAATTGGTCAAAAAGCCGACGGTGCTTTGCGTGATGCTTTGTCGATTTACGATCAAATTGTTAGTTTCGCAGGAAATAAGATTACGCTTGCAGCAGTATTAGAGAATTTAAATATTCTAGATTACGATTATTACTTTCGCATTGTAGAAGCTGCAATGAAGGAAGATATTCCAGCAGCGATTTTGCTTTACAACGACATACAAGAACGCGGTTTTGACGGTCACAACTTTGTTGTTGGATTGGCTGATCATTACAGGAATTTATTGGTTTGTAAAGACGTTCGAACAGCAAAATTATTAGAAGTTGGTGAAAGCGTTGAAAATCGTTACATCGAACAAGCTAAAATCTTGGATTCTGATTATATTTTACGTTGTCTGACTGTTTTAAGTAAAACAGATGTAGAATACAAAGCATCCAAAAATCAACGTTTGTTGGTTGAATTGGCTTTGATGCAATTGTGTTCTGTCAAACAAGAACTCGAAAAAAAAAAGGATTCTCTGACCCAGTAGAAATCATTCCGTTTCCAGGACAATCATTAAGACCTGCAGCTGGAAAACCTGCGGGAAAGCCAGCACAAGCTCAAGAACGTGCTCCAATGACCTTCAAAAAAGAGGCAAAAGTCTTGCACGCTCCTACTGGAAATCTGCAAACACGTCACATTTCCATTTCGGAAATGCAGGCGCAGGATAAAGAAAATGCACAACCTTCTTCTGAAGATTTAGCGAACCGTCCTAAAAATCCATTTTCATTGGATGACCTAAAAATGTATGTCCGTCAATTTGCCTTTAAAATCAAAGCAGATCAATTGGATGGTGCTGAAACAATTAGTTCTTGTTTAACGAAACGGGATCCGAAAATGCCTGAAATGGGTAAAATTCATTTGGAGCTTGACAATGCCATTCAGTTGAGTATCATGCAATCTCAATTCGCACCATTGTTGATCGATTTCCTTCGAAATAAATTGCAGAATTGGGCAATCGAAGTTGAGTTTACCATCAATGAAACGCCGGATGAAGAGACTAATAAAATGCTGACAGGAAAAGATAAATTCAATATTTTGGCGGAGAGAAATGTGAATTTGATCACCTTGCAAAAGACGTTTAATTTGGATTTAGAGTTTTAGAATATCTGATACGTAAAATTTGACATTCAAAAAAAATTCCCCAAATTTCTTTTCAAATTTTTCAGAAAGACAGGTTCTGATGCAAGGAATTGTTTTTTTTTATTGTAGAGCCGCAATGCATAGCGGCTCTACAATAAAAAAAATATCAGCAATTAAACTAGATAAAACATCGACAGATATGCTCGAAATCAACATTTTACACTTTTAAAATAAATCTCTTTTTAAATTCCTTGGAATTATCAATTTTAATCACATACCTTTGCGGCGTTCTCTAAGGGGTGCCCGTGAAAAGGCTGAGATTATACCCATTGTACCTGCTCAGGATAATGCCTGCGAAGGGAAGTGACCAATTTATATTAAGCTAATTATTCATCCAAAGAATTAGCCCCTTGTTCTTGTTAAAGTTTTTCTAAAAATGAAAACAAGAATTTTCAAAATGTTATTCGCACTTGCATTAGCGGTGCCAATCGGTGCGAAAGCACAAAACCAATCCAATCGCTATGAGATCCAAGGAAAAGTGATCAACCAAGATGGACAAGCTCTTTCTGGTGCGAAAATTACCATTCTCAACACCTATCAAACTGCGTTTACCAATGCAGAGGGTTTTTACAAAATCAGTAATTTAAAAAATGATTCGTATGAATTCGAAGCCAATCTTTCGGGTTATGAATCACATTTTAAAGCCATTAAAATCGATGGCAAAAACCAAGAAGTGAATTTTCAATTGAACTTAGCTGCAGAATTGATTGAAGAAATTCAAGTTTCAGCAACACGTGCAAACGAAAAAACGCCGACTACCTATTCCAATCTCACAAAGAAAGAGATTGAAAAAGCAAATTTTGGACAGGATTTACCATACTTGCTGGAAAGCACTCCTTCAACAGTTGTCTCTTCTGATGCTGGCGCTGGCGTTGGTTACACAGGTGTTCGAATTCGTGGTGTTGACCCAACGAGAACTAATGTGACGATTAATGGAATTCCCGTTAATGATGGAGAATCTCACGGCGTTTTTTGGGTGAATATGCCCGATTTTGCGTCTTCTGCTGAAAGCATCCAAGTTCAACGTGGTGTTGGAACATCCTCCAACGGAGCAGCTGCTTTTGGCGCAAGTTTAAACATCAAAACGGATCAAGTAGTCAAAACAGGTTATGCAGAATCAGACAATGCGTATGGATCATTTAACACACTGAGAACAAGCGTGAAAGCTGGAACCGGATTGATTAATAATAAGTTTACCGTTGATACCCGTTTATCCAGAATTACATCAGACGGTTACATCGACCGAGCCAATTCAAACTTAAAATCTTTTTACCTTTCAGGTGCTTGGATTGGTAAAAAATCCTTGTTGCGTTTGAATGTTTTTAGCGGAAAACAAACTTCGTATCAAGCTTGGAACGGTTCGCCAGAAAGCAGGATTAAGAATGATGTTGCTGGAATGAATGCCTATGCAGACCGAAATGGCTTGTCGCAAGAAGATAGAGAAAACTTATTGAATTCAGATCGTAGATACAACTCGTTTACCTATGAAAATCAGACTGATAATTATCAGCAGGATCATTACCAATTGCACTTCACGCATCGCTTCACCAATAAGTTGAATGTAAATATCTCAGGACATTATACGAAAGGTCGCGGATATTATGAAGAATATAAAAGCAATGCAAAATTCAGTGCTTACGGATTAACACCAGTTGTAATTGGTGGCGTAACCATCAACAGAACTGATTTAATTCGACAGAAATGGTTGGATAATGATTTTTACGGAACGGTTATGTCGTTAAATTACAACAACTTGAAAAACCTTCAAATAACTTGGGGTGGTGGAATTAATCAATATACCGGAGATCACTTCGGAGAAATTATTTGGGCTCGCGTTGCTTCAAGTTCTGAAATCGGAGATCGTTATTATGAAAACACTTCCAATAAACTAGATGCCAATTCGTATGTGAAAGCAACGTATGCAATCAAAAAATTCAAATTATACGCAGACATGCAAGTTCGTACGATTCAGTATTCATTTTTAGGAGTACAAGAAGAAAATGGGCAACAATTGGATGTTCAGCAAAATGTAAGCTACACCTTCTTCAATCCAAAAGCCGGATTGATGTATGATTTCAACGAAAAAAACAATGTGTACGCATCTGTAAGTGTTGCCAATAGAGAACCAATCCGTAAAGATTTCATTGAAAACACAGCTGCTAATCGTCCAAAAGCAGAAGAACTTTACAACTTAGAAGCTGGTTACAAAAGAAAATCAAGTCGTTTCTTTGCGACAGCGAATTACTTCTTGATGTACTACAAAAACCAATTGATTTTAACGGGACAGATAAACGATGTAGGTGGTTACACGAGAACCAACACACCTGAAAGTTACCGAACTGGAATTGAATTAGAAGCGGGATATAAAATCTTGAAGAATTTAAGTTTAACAGGAAACATCACCTTGAGTCAAAATAAAATCAAAGAATTCAAAGAATACATTGACGATTATGACAACGGAGGTCAAGTAGAAACGATTCACAGAAATACCGATTTGGCTTTTACACCTAATTTGATTGCAACACTTGGGTTGAATTACGAACCAATAAAAAATCTAAATTTCAACGTGTTGACAAAATATGTCGGAAAACAGTTCATGGACAATACTTCCAGCGATCGTAAAATGTTGAATGAGTATTTCTTGACAAATTTGAGTGTAGATTACACGTTGAAAAACACCTTCTTCAAAGAAGTTCAATTTGGATTGTTGGTGAATAACGTTTTCAATTACATGTTTGAAAACAATGGTTATACCTATAGTTACATCTCTTCAGGAGAAACAATTAACGAGAATTTCTACTTTCCGCAAGCGGGAGTTAATGTTTTGGGTCGCGTGACTTTTAAATTGTAAAGAAAATAAAAATTGATTCAAGGAAGAGGGAAGTTTAGGCTTTCCTCTTTTTTGGTTTATACCGCAGAACATTCGGTGAAAGCACAAGGGAACATAGCTAAATTGATAACTGCTAAAAGGTAGTGTGCTAAAATGAAAGTTGTATGTTGTGGGTGGATTTAACCGCAAAGGGCGCAAAGTTCTACGCGAAGTACGCTAAGGGTGAATTTAAACGCAAAGTGCGCGAAGTTGTACGCTAAGAAAAAAAGTTAAACCCGAAGGTGACACGCTATTTACGTTGGCAGATTCACTGCACAAGAATTTATTGTTTGTCTCTAAACTCTTTCCTCAAACCATTTCCACAAATTATCATTTGGAACGGGTGCTACAATTTTAATCAGTTCTTTGGTTGTTGGATGGATGAAATCTAAACCTCTCGCGTGCAAGTGAATTGAACCATCCGGATTGGACCTTTTAGCACCGTATTTCAAGTCGCCTTTGATGATACAACCTATGTTTGCCAGCTGAACACGTATTTGGTGATGACGACCTGTCTCCAAGTCTACTTCCAGTAAAAAATAGCGATCAGATTCAGCAATTTGCTTGTAGTTCAGCGTTGCTTTTTTAGCTCCTTTTAGATCATTCTCTTGTATGTATGACTTATTTTGTTTTTCGTTTTTTAGTAGGTAATTGGTTAAAGTACCAGTTTTATTTTTTGGAGCTTTTTCTACAATTGCCCAATAAGTTTTCTTGGTATCTTGTTCTCTAAACTGTTCATTTAAACGAGTCAAAGCTTTGCTCGTCTTCGCAAAAACGACTGCACCACTTGTTACACGGTCTAACCGATGTACGACACCACAAAATATATTTCCAGGTTTATCGTATTTTACTTTCAGAAATTCTTTGATTAAATCAGGCATCGTTACATCTCCTGTTTTGTCTCCTTGGACAATGTCTGAAGCGCGTTTGTTGACTACGATCACATGATTATCTTCATGTAAAACTTCAATTAAATCTTTCATTAACATTAAATCTATTGCTGATTGAAACGTTCAAATTCATTTTTAAAAACTTCATCAATGCTTGTTTCCACATGCAATAAAGCCAAAATCTTTTGTATCACTTGATCCACGATTGAGTCTGGACAAGAAGCACCCGAAGTAATTACCACTTTCAGTTTCTCTTTATCCAAAGGCAAGAAATCATCATGAATTATTTCTTTTTTCTGATGAATATCAAACGAACTAATTTGTTTTTCATTTAAAATATAATCCGCATTGGTGATGAAGAACGTTTTAAATTTCTCTTCTAAAATCTCTACCAAATGCGTTGTATTGGAACTGTTATAACCTCCAACTACGATTGCTAGGTCAGCCTCGTTTTCCATCAATCCATACGTTGAGGATTGATTGTCGTTGGTTGCATAACAAAGTGTATCTCTCGTATCTGCAATGTGATTTTTGATAGCTGCTTCGCCATACTTTTCCAGCATCGCATCGCGTAAAGTATTGGTTATTTCTTCAGTTTCGGTCGCCAACATCGTCGTTTGATTCACCACACCAATTTTTTCCAAATGAATCTCTGGATTGAAATTAGTTGTAAATTTTCCTTCAAAATAAGTCAGTAATTCAGCCGTCGTCTTTTTACCTAAAATGTAATCGCGTAAGAAATTGGTTTCTTCCATGTCACGAACTACAATTGCTGGAGCATTTTGAGCACTGTGCGAGAACGTAGCACGCGTTTCTTCGTGTGTTGACTTTCCGTGAATGATGATGGTGTGGTCATCTTCTCCAAGTTTATTGGAGCGATTCCAAACTTTTTCCACAAAAGGACATGTTGTATTGTATCCGTGCACATTTACGCCCAACTCTTCAAGTTTCGTTTGAATCTCAACGGTTGTGCCGAAAGCAGGAATAATGACAATGTCGTCCTTGTTTAGCGCTTCCCACGGAATAATTTGATTCCCGGATGTATCTTGAATAAACTCAACTCCATTGTTTAATAAATCTTCGTTTACACCTGGATTGTGAATCATTTGACTCAACAAATATATTTTCTTATCTGGATTTTCGTGAATTGCTTTGTATGAAATTTCGATGGCATTTTCAACACCATAGCAAAAACCAAAATGACGCGCGATTAAAAAAGTAACTTTTCCAAAATCTAATTGCGTCGGAGTGAAATCTTTCTTTCTCGGATCTTGCAACTTTCGCATGTTTTTCACCTTGCTGATGATTGGTGAACGGTAATACTCGGGGATTTCAAATTGTTTCATCTAAAATTCTATTATCTAAATGGATTGACGTAAAGTTACTAATTATAAAACAGATTCAGAATCTAGCTCATCTCTAAAGCGTATTTACTCCTTGATGATTGATTTATATCCCAAGATTTCATCTACGGTACTTTTCGAAATCGCGTGGTAATTTGGTCTTGCTCTTAAATAAACTTCCTGCGCCCAAAGTAAATCTTGTGGGTTTTTAGCTAAACTTTTATACAAAGGCAAAAGATATTTACGTCTTCCTACTTTGTTTAAGAAACGATCTAACGGGGCTTGAATGTCTTTGTAATTACTTTCTATTCCCAAAATGTACCATTCGGTTGCCACTTCAGAATTACTCCACGTTTTAAACTTTAACTTCTTGTCAACTAATTCCATTTTTTCATTCGGAAGATCTCTTGGCAACGCACGAATAAATGCCATCCATTCTTGTGTAGTTAAATCTTCTCTTTTCAATTTAACTTTTTTATTTTTCTTTCTGATGGTGAATATGTCTTTTCCAGCTACTAAATCTTTCGCCATCTTTTCAGCGTTATTTAGACGTTCAGATTCAACACGAACACAGTTTTTAGGAATACCTCGTTCATAAATCCATTCATTCGTATTGAATTTCAATTTATTTGGTTTCAACAAGTGAGCATCCAAAAAAGCGATAAATTCTTCTGTGGTAACTGTTTTAAATTGGAATTTTTTGAAATAAAACTTCATAAACAAATCAAAGGTTTCTCTTCCCGCTAACTCCTCCAAAGTTTTCAGAAAGAAAGCTCCTTTTACATACGGAATCGTGGTCATTTCATCGTCTGGATTTCTACCTGCTAAATCAATTTTCAAAAAAGAATCATTTGGATATTCACTTTTGTTCATCTCCGCGATTTCAGCAACTAATTCTTGAAATTCGATGATGGCCAACATGTCGGAAACATCTTTTCCGTATAGTTTTTCCATGATGCGCTGCTCGAAATAAACGGTAAAACCTTCGTTCAACCAAAAATCATCCCAGCTCGCATTCGTTACTAAATTTCCTGACCAAGAATGTGCTAATTCATGCGCAATCACAGAAACTAAACTACGATCTCCAGCAATCAACGTTGGATTCGCAAAGGTCAAGCGTGGATTTTCCATTCCACCAAACGGGAAAGAATACGGCAACATCACCACATCGTATTGTCCCCATTGGTATTTTCCATAAATACTTTCAGCGGCAACAATCATCTTACGCAGGTCGTTAAATTCCCACGCTGCTTGACGAATTAATTCAGGTTCAGCATAAACACCACAATCTTTTCCTAGTCTTCTATATTCAAAATTTCCAACAGTCAATGCAATTAAATAAACGGGAATGGCCTGTTTCATTTCAAAGTGATAACTTCCAGAATCATTTTTCGCAACCGGATTTTCAGCACTCATCAAAGGCATCAACTCTTTTGGCACTGTGACATCTGCAGAATAGGTAATTCGGTTGGACGGCGTATCTTGCGTAGGAATCCATGTTCTGGTCAAAATCGCTTGACCTTGGGTATATAAAAACGGATGCTTTTTACCTTGCGTCATGTTTGGATCTAACCAATCAATTGCATCTGACAATTCAGTTGTTTTATAATAAATGTTGATCAACTTGGTCGTGTCTTGTATTTTCACGCTCAAAGGTGCTCCGAGAATAGAATCTTCTTTTCCAATCACAAAATCGGTATTGATTTCAAAGTCTTTCTTCCCCAATGTTACTTTTTGAATATCCAATCCTTTGATGTCGAAAATCGCAGTATCTACACCGGTGTTATGCATCTGATGTCTCGCAACACCATAAATGGATTTGTTTTTAAAGTTAACATCTAATTCCAACGAAAGGTGAACGGTATTAATTTTAGAGATATTCGCATAGCTATGTTCATCAACATTGGTTGCAGACGGATAAATCTTATGTACTTCTTTCTCTTCATCAGCTGAAAAAAGGTTACACGAGCTAAGCAAAAGCAACAAAAAAAGAGGATAGAATCTGAATATATTCATTAATCGCGGAATTGACTTACAAAAGTAAGGAAAGAAAAACAGTAAATAGGTAAAAAAGAACTCATATTAAAAGAGACCACTTACATGGCCTCTTTCAATTTTTTATTTTATGCTTTTGCAATCAAACTTGCAATGTCCTTCAGCTCTTGGTCACTTAATTTCAGCTTTTCTTGCGCAAAATTCATATCTGCAATCCCGTTAATCGGAATTAAGTGAATGTGCGCATGCGGAACTTCTAAACCGATTACGGTCATTCCAACTTTGGTACAAGGAAAAGCAGTTTTAATTTTTTTAGCAACCATTTTTGCGAAAATCATAAATTCAGAGATTTCCGAATCTTCCATGTCAAAAATATAGTCTGTTTCCTTCTTCGGAATGACCAATACATGTCCTTTTCTTAAAGGAAATAAATCCAAGAAAGCTAAAAAATCATCATTTTCAGCAACTTTATGAGCAGGAATTTCTCCCGTAATTATTTTAGAAAAGATCGTAGCCATTAGCGGGAGATTTCAAGAATTTCAAAATTCATTATTCCAACAGGTGTTTCAATTTCTGCAACATCACCAATTGATTTACCTAAAAGTCCTTTTCCGATTGGAGAATCAACAGAGATCTTTTTTAATTTCAAGTCTGCTTCACTTTCAGCAACCAAGGTGTAAGTCATTTCCATTCCATTCTGAATATTTTTAATGCGAACTGTTGAAAGAATAAACACTTTTGAACTATCAATTGTAGACTCGTCAATCAAACGCGCATTGCTCAAGACCGTTTCTAACTTAGAAATCTTCATTTCCAAAAGTCCTTGCGCTTCTTTTGCAGCGTCGTACTCCGCGTTTTCTGAAAGGTCACCCTTATCAATCGCTTCGCCAATCTGACTTGAAATCGCTGGACGTAGCACCGTTTTCATCTCGTGCAATTCATCCTTTAATTTCTTAAGTCCAGGTTCTGTATAATATGTAATTTTTGCCATGTCTCGTCTATTTATAACAAAAAACAAGAGAGCCTTTTGGACCCTCTTGTTATTAAAAGTAAAATATAAATCTAATTATTTCAAGCTAATCGTAGCACCAATTGTGTGGATTAATCCGAAAGGTCCAGCTAAACGCATTGCGTATTCTAAACCTAAAGCTGATTTCTCTTTACCGACTAAAGCATCAACAGAGAAACCTGCAGTGAAACCAGTCAACGCATTGGTTCTGTTTTCAATACTGAAAATGTTTTTCTCGTAAATGTACCCAGCACGCAAATTGAAGGCTGCTTTATCAGTCGTCATTCCATAATCCAAACCAAGTCTATATTGGTCATTACCAAAAGAGTTTGCTGTAAAACCAAGCATCGCAGCTAACTTATTGTTTTCATCAAAGATGAAATCATAAGAACCACCAATACTCAACAAAGATGGCATTTCAAACGCTTGAGAACGTTGTTCCAAAGTTGCTTTTCCACCTGTAGAGATGTAATTGATTTGAGTTGCCAAACCATCTCCTTTGTAACGCATCGTAGGACCAACGTTTTTCAACGCAATACCAAATTTGATTTGCTCTTGTTCACCAGTTACATAACGGATCCCAGCATCAATTGCAACACCATTTGCTTTCAGGTTAGAAATACTTTCAGAGATTACTTTGAAGTTAATTCCCCCAGAAATTGTTGTTGTAAATTGTTTTGCATAACCAACGTTGAAGATATTCACACGTGGAGAGAAAACACCAATACCACCTTCTGGAAGTTCAACTGTTGTGATATCAATATCACCAAAGTTCATGGATTGAATACTAACAGCAATTACACTTGTCTCAGAAATACGTTGTGCAAGACCGGCAGACATAAAACGGATATCCGAGCTATTCCCTAACCAATTCGTATAATTGAATTTAATTTGAGTTTTCTTGGTATGCGCTAAACCTGCAATGTTCATAAAGGTAGCTTCCAAACCGTTCACATTCGCAATACCAGCATCCGCACTACCTGTGCTTCTAGCCCATGGATTTACTAATAACTGCGTAGCTCCTGCGGAACCAACACGGTCTTCGTTTCCAGCGAAGACACTGGAGCAGGATAAAATTGCTGCTCCAATGAATGCTGTATTTCTTAATATGTTTTTAAAATTTCTCATTCTATTAACTATTGAAATGAATTATCGCTTAAATACCTTCAAGGTCTGGTTGACGAACACCGCCAAAGAACTTAATAATTGTTTCTCCAACACCTTCAACATCCACGTGAATCAAGTAAACACCTGATGCGATTGGAATGCCTTTGTTGTTTTTCATATCCCAATCGATTGAAGTGATTGGATTATCTTTCTTAAAGGTACGTATCAATTTACCACTTACGTTGTAGATTTTAACAGTACAAACATCCGGTAAGTTGGTGATTTTAACACGAGCATCTAATCTAGATGTTTCATAAGTAGAGAATGCATAGTATGGATTTGGCACCACATTGATCAATTTCAATGATTCAGCCAAACGGTCCTTACTTCCTGTTGTTGTGCGGATATCATCCATACTCCAAGAGTACATTGGTTTACCGTTGTTACGTCCAGTCGCAGTATATTCACTGTATTCTTTGTTGATACGAACTTTGATTGTAACATTCGTAGACAACAATTCTCTTCCTTCTTGAAGAAGTGGATTCACAACCCAGCTCAATGCATTGTACACTTTCTTGAAGCTTTCTTTGTTTCCAATCGTTAATTGATCGTAAACCCAGTTGTTGCTTTCAGTATACTCTGGACAATCAGAAGCATAGTTGTAGTTACCAATTTTGTAACCGAATACATAAATCGGGTGCTGACCTCCCATGATCGGACGACCTGAATTGTCTAACAAACGACTAGATGGATTCCAAATCATATCCGTACCATTATCACTTCCTAAGAAAGAGTTTTCACCAAAAGCCATTTGCAAACGAACACCAGTTTCAATGTCAACAGCATAACCTGGGAACCAACTCATACCAGTACTTCCAGCGATTTGATTACCGTTTTTGTCAACACTTGGACTTTTTCTCAACGTTCCTGGTTTTGCACCACCAACGTTCAACAAAGGCTCTCTTCCTAACTCAATTACTGCACAACGTGTCCAAAGAGACTTATCAGCTGTAATTACGATGTCAATACTAGATTCTTTAGAAATACCGTGGTTTTCACGAATTGAAACCGCATCACCTTTCAAGAATCCTCCGACACCAATTGGGTAAGCCAATGGCATGAACTCAGCTTGGTAACCAACTAAACCGTGCGGAGCAATACCTCCTTCGATTAAGTTTGTATATTGTTCATTCACATCTTTGTTGAACTCAGCACTATACAAGTAAGGAGAACGGTAAAGTGGAGTTGCAGACATCGTATCAATACCTTCCGCTTTGTACGTACCAGATAAAATCCAGTTTGTTGGGAAATACTGAGCATCATCTTTCACGAAAGTCAACCAACGTCTAGAAGAATCCGCGAATGTCAATGAAGAACCAATTGGTGAAGTATAACGTTTCGCTTCGTTAGAAGCAATACCCGCTTTATCTTCTGGATCATTTGACAAGTGATACAATTTTTGGAAAATCTCAACAGAAATACCCCATTGTGGGATGATTTGCTCATTTTGGAATTTAATCGTACGCTCTGATTCAACAAAGTCTAACAAGTTACCACCTTCTTGATCGTAACGGTAAATTGTCCAAGACGCTGTATCGGATGCCAAGTAATTGATGTATTCTTTACTGTTTGCAGGGTAAGAGTAATCTCTGAATTTACACTCAAAGTATCCTCCTACCAAGTTCAATGGGTCAACAACTTTTACGTTTAATGGTCCTTGACCGTATTCGTACGTTGGGTTCGCAATTTTACCACTATTCAAGATTGTAGACAAACTTGATTTCGTAAATTCCATCCATCTATTTCCATTTCCAATACCATCCAAACGTGTAATTTGTGGTGTTGAACCATATCCAATTTTTTGATCGGTTCCACCTAATTCAGAAAGAGTATTGTGAGGAATTGCTTCCATTGCTCTATTCGCTGAACCGTCTGCATTGATACGAGAAGCAATGTACGGCATTTTCTGACCATCTAAAGCTGTTGGATCAGTTGGATTGTAGACCTTAAATTGATTCTGAGCGTATGCTACAGCAATAAAGTAATACTTTTTATGGTTTACTAACCTTCTGTTTCCAGTAGCAAATAAATCTTCAGTTACACTGAAAGTATGTTTGATTCCTTTGTTACCAGCTTTGACTTTTAATTTACCAACTGAAATCCCTAACTCTTCATCTAAATCGTAGTTCAACAAGTTAGCGATGTTATTTTTAATATCACACTGTGCAACTAAACGTGCTTTCGCAGGATCATCGATATCAGATACAGACATCGTAGCATCTTTCATTTGGAAAATTTGGTACCCTTCGAATTTGTAGAATTTATCATAAACTGGTCCACCAACAGGGTCAACGATGTTAATTTTATCTTCTTGAATGTAAGATTCGTTTTTGTTATTTGATTGAACAGGGTTACTGATCATCAAGACCAATTGGTTTTCTAATTCTTGAATTTTCAATACCGGCGCATTTGGCGGATCTAAAATCTCAAAACAGTTATCAAACAATGCTTGTGCTTTTGTATCTGCATTTCTCAATGCTCTTACTGAAGATAATAAATCACCTTCACCACCTTTCGCAAATACGATTCCAACAGTAATGTTGTTGATTGCACCTGGTCTCAAAGTAAACGGTCCTGCAGATTGAACAAAACGTCTATCTCCAGCTGGGTTATCAGTTGAACCAGTGTTGTTTTCAGCCCAATCAAAAGAAGTTGGTTGACCTTTTGTACTCCAGAATAATGGATCTGAATCACCCGGGAACATGTAGTCAGCAGGCGTAGAAGTTGATCCAGGATCACCAGGGTAACCTGTACCACCAAATACCATTTGATCACCAAATCTCCATTTACCAGACATGTAGTTGTAGAACTGTGCCGCAGTAGAAGGATCCGATTTTGCAGCTGCAGTACCATTGATATAGTAGCTAAATCTTCTCATTCCAAAACGTTCGTTGTCAACAATACCATCTTTATATCCAATACCAATTCCTTTATAAACAATACCAGTATCATTCATAGCAGCAAAAACATCCATCGGAGCAGGAAGACCTGTAATCGGATCGTTGTATGGTCCATAGTTATCTCTTCCATCCGCATCTTGGTAAGGTCCTTCAAAGAAATCTACACCAATTGCAGGAGGATTCGCACCGTAACCAGCACCACCATTTTTAGGCTCATCAAAAGGATCACCATTAAAGCAATATCCTAAACCTCTAGATACATCACAACCAACATAATCATCATCTGGATTACCAAGATCGGGATCTACGTATTGTGCGAAGTAAGTATTGAAAAGTGTCTGCGTTCCACGGTTAATCATTTCGTAGTTGTAGAACGTCATTTTATTAATTTCATCATTGGTAGTAAATGAGAACGCTTGCGCACGGATTTCCATTCCAATTGGGTCTCCGAAAGATCCAGAGTGAATGTTTCCTTTGTCATTAAATACCCACCAGTGTGTCTCATCTCCAAAAAGAGAAATACGACGGTCGCTTCCACAAACGATGTCATCTCTTCCGATGATGTCATCATACCAAGGATAATCACCTTCTAATGGATTGTAAATACCATCACCTTGTTGACCTGGAGCCGGAGCACGGTCATAGAAAGGAGCTAAGTAAAAATCTTGACCTAAAGAAATATCTCCGTGAGCTGGCCAGTTGTAAATACGATTCATGACTTCACCACTTGGCATGTCTACTGGATCACCAGGCATGTTTGGATCATATTCGAACCAGTTGATGAAAGCGATAACTTCTGCTTTACGAATTGTAAAGTATTTGTCATACGCTTGACAAGTTCCCGGGTCAATTGTCGCTGCACCGTGATCTCTGATCGCATCATCTCCAACAGGAATTCCTGGATCATACGTTCCATTCGGCGAAACAGACAAAGGTCCAGTCCAGAAATCATTTCCTGTAAAGGTAACCCCTGCTAATTTTAGCTGGTTGTTGATGTCCACACCTCCCATCCAAAGTGAAGCAGCGAAAATCGCTCTGTACTTCAATCCAGATTCAGATTTAGGAACTTCGTAACCTGCAACACCATTTGCACGGTCATAAAATAAAACCCCATTGGTGTTTAATTGTGCTCGTACGTCGTTGAAATCAAAAATCAATTTCGCTGTTGGTGCAGAACAATTTGCCTTCCCAACAATTCCATCATTTTGGCCTTCATTCGTCTTAGACTTATTCGTTACGACGTGATAAGCGAATGTATTGGTCGCTAAAAGGAGCGACCATACTATTCCGATGTATTTCATAGTTTTTTTCATAATCTCTATCTTTTAATATTAGAAATCAAATTTAACACCCAAACGAATTGTTCTAGGTACACTGATGTTGTATGCATTTTCAACTTTCATTACGTAGTAGTCTCTGTAAGATTGCTCATCCAATTGATTTTGAATTGAAGTTTGGAATTGAGATGCAGCTAAATAACCATCATCATCCCAGTTACCTGTTGCACGGTAAACATTCAATAAGTTAAATTGGTTCAACAAGTTAGTTGCACGGATATAAACGTTCAAGTAAGTTGTTTTCTTCTTGTTGTTTTTATCAGCTTTACCAACTTCAAGTTCAAATGTTCTGTCTAATTGCATGTCCAAACGGTAAGACCATGGAATTCTTGAACCATTCAACGTTCCAGATAAACCTGAAGATTGTGGGTTAATAGATCCTTCGTCTGTGATGTTTTGTTGAGCAGAATATGGTGAACCAGAGTAAATATTAGATACAATGTTCAAACCTGTATTTTCTAAAATTTTAATGTCACCAATCATTGGACCGTTGTATGCAGCTCCACTTCCGTAACGGTAATCAAATACGATTTGGAAAGCGTGTCTTTGATCGAAATCATACGGGAAGATGTTTCTCAAGTTTGGTAAACCAGCGTTGATTAAACCTTGCGCAGATGTCGCATCAGATCCTGTACCTTCAGCAAACTGTAAAGTATAGTTGGCAGTCATACGAACGTTTCCAGTTTTTCTTAAGTCATAAGAAACAGTCAAACCTTTTACTGTACCGAAATCACGGTTACCGTATGTTCTGTAAGAGTTCGGGTATGCTTCAAATACATTGATCAACTGAACTTGATTTCTTTGTTCACGGTAGAAAGCAGAGATCTTCAAAGAAGAAGTTTTACCTAATACTTGTTGGAAACCTAACTCGTAATCAATCGTTGTTTCTGGTTTCAAGTTTGGATTATTAATAATCGCAGATCTTGATTGCATGAATTGGTAGTCAACTGGATCAAAACGGAAACCTGAAGTAGGTCTTTTTGTTAAGATATCATAGTGCGCGAAGAAAGATGCTTCATCCGAAATAGGGAATGAGAAAGCAATACGCGGCATGAAGTTGAACTGAGGTTTGTACTGTGTAAAAGCGTCAGCAGAAACTGTTCTTTGTGTTGGATCAATTAACCAAGGTGCAATTCCAGCAGGAGAACGTAATAATTTAGCATCATCTACTTCAACACCTTGTGCGTTGTACCATTTGTCACCTTTACGGAAACCGTTGATTGCAGTTGGATTTGTTAAATCATTCACATAAACTGTATAATCATCACCAATAGATTCAGGAACAATTAACCACTCATTTCCAGCTGTACCAGCTAAAGCTCTCGCTTCACTTGCATTTTTAGCGTTGAATAATAAATATGGATCTTTCAATACTGGTTGATTTGCATCAAAAACGTCCATTCTAAGTCCTACGTTGAAAACTAAATCGTTGAAAGAGAATTTATCCATTGCATAAGCAGAAGCATAAATTGGTTGGAAAGAACCTACGAAACGTTTGTAGTTTCCATTTTCGTCGTAATCATTGAAGTATTTATTGATATCTGTTTTACCTCTTACTTTTTTACCAGTCTGGTCGAAACCCCAGTAAGAAACGAATGTATTTCCAGAGTTCAATAATTCATCTGCTGAGAACATATCCAAAGTAAACAAACTTGGGTCATAACTATCGATGTCAAGGAAATCAGAATTACTTCCAGCTCTATTTGTTTTCAATCTCAAGTTGTAGTCAAAGAATGATTGCTCATCGTTGTTTTTCTGTCCACCATAAACGCCACCATTTGCTGCAGCATATCCAGAGTTCAATCTGTCATACGTAATTGTAGCCAAAGGACCATCATTTACAACTGTAGCGCTCGTTTTGTCTAACTCACGAATGTGGAAGTTAGCTAACTGACGAGCAACTGTCCAAATTCCAACTGGTCCGTTTGTATTACCTGAAGTAGTTGATCCAGAAGTCCAACCACGGTCAAAACGTTGTTCAAACTCAAAACCTAATGAGATGGAGTGATCACCAATGTTCACAGATCCTGAACCTGTAGCACGGAATTGATCGTTTTCAGTTTTTCCAAAGAAGTTGTATGGTGAACCGATATTTGACCAAATACCATAAACACTTTGTGGACTATCTCCATTTCTCAATGCGTTCCCTAATTGAATTTGGAATAAGTTTTCATAGTTTCCAACTGGGTTACCAGCGAAGATGTTGTAATACTGAGTTGTAATTGCAGCCAAAGCAGCATTTGTTTCAGAAGGTGTAAAATCTACAATAACATCTCTAAAACCATTGTGCTCACGTGTTAAATCAGTAGTGTTGATTTCGTACGAATTCTCTCTTGTTGTAACGAATTTACCAACATGTCCATAATTGAAAATGTTGTATTTGTGTTTCTCATCAAATCTTTCAGACTTCGATTTAGAGTAATCTACCATTAAAGAGTAGAATGCACTTTTAATCTTAGAACTTGTTCCTTCTTGGTTGTTTGTGAATCGCTGAGATAAACGTCCATAAACTCTCCAGTCTAAAGATCTACTATCTCCAAAATTCGTAAAGTTCAACAAAGAACCAGATCTAGAATATTCTTTTCCTGTGTTATAGTTTAATGAACCACCAAACGTCAAGTTTACACTTGGTCCAACGTTCACGTCAATTTTTCCAGAACCAGAAACGGTACTTCTTCTTGCGTTCATTCTCCATTTCACCTGCTCAAAATCATCTGTTCTTAAGAAGTCAGCATTGTGATAGGTTCCAATACCAGAAGCAGTAGGACGCAATGGATTTGCCAAAAGCTCATCTCTTACATCTTTCTTGATTCTATAAGCACCACCGTTTGCCAATGGACGCCCGTCCAACTCATTCGTGTAGTTTGCAGAAATCAAGAAACCTAATCTTGGTTTTGTTTTATTTCCTAAAGAATCTTTCTGCATCCATAGCGGACCTGAAAGCATTCCTTCTAATAAGTTGTATCCGTATTTATCTAATCCAAAAACTTTTCCGTCGTATCCATTTGCATCTTTACCTTTAAAGTAAAAACCTGAAGTTACCGCTTCAAAACTTCCGAAATAAGTTGAAGAAGGTCCACGAGTAGTAACCGAAATTACCCCACCTGTAACGTCTCCGTAGTTTGCTGGAACACCACCTGTAATAACAGATACCTCTTCAATAGCAGACTTCGGTAAGTTGGATGAACCACGTACTTTGATACCATCAATGTAGAAGTAGGTACCATCTGAACGAGAACCACGAACACTAATCTCACCAGAACCCTCTTGAGCGTTCACTCCTCCTACTGTACCTGCAACACCTGCTGCAGAACGAACTGGAAGTTTGGCAATGTCTTCACGGGTTAAAGTTCCACCAGTAGAACCACCATCTTTGTTAATCAAAGGAACTTTAAACGTGGAAACGATTACTTCGTCTAACTCACTTACTAACTTTTCCAGCTTCATGCCATCTAAGAAAGTAATCTGGTTTGCTGAGACGATTACGCCTTTAAGCAAAGAAGAACGATATCCTTCTCCTTCGTTTTTCACTTCAACGTCATACGACCCTGGAGTTAAACTGTTAATTTGGAACTTTCCATCATCATCGGTGCTGACAGCACCTTTAATAGTTCCATTTTGTTTCAAAGTAACCCTACTGTTAAACAGAGGTTCTTTCGTTTTTCCGTCCAAAACGGAGCCTTTTACGGTACCCATCCCTGACTGGGAGAAACCGTAAGAAACTGTCATCAAGACAGCTAGCAATAATAAATTTAGTTTTCGTAACATAAGTACTGTTTAAATTTTATACTTCCTTTTAGCAACAAAGCGCGTAAATATAGAAATTAAAAATGAGAAAGAGGTTTTGAAGCCATTTTTCATTTAAAATTCTTTTACATTACTTTAACAAAAATAGACAATCAATATCGAAAAGACATCCATTTAATTTATCTTTTTTTCTATAATTATACACATCTAATTCTTGAATTTCACTTGTTCTTTTGATTTATAGACTGATGTATCCTTAATTTGCTGTGGATAACTCTGTGAATCTGCCAAAAATTAGGTGATATATCTCTTTGTTTACATTCGTATCCCTAAAATTAATTTTGGGTGGTCGCTGATATCGTCTGTTTTACGAACGGCGACGACCGCACCGTATCCGATAAAGATCGAATGAAATTGAAATTTCTTTTTTCAGGTCAAAAATAGATTTAAAGTAAGATTTCTAATTCCTTGTTAATACATATCTTTATGGAATGAATTTTATCCACGATCAAATTGAGGCATTTGGAAGTACGGTGTATTTTTTAGAATATGGTGTTTTCGATCCGCAGGATTTCATGGATCAATTAACAAGCTTGGAAAGAGAACAGTTTTTTAAATTCAACCATCCAAAGCGTCAATGCGAATTTGTTGCAACGAGAATTCTTCGTCATTCCATTTTTGGATTCAAACACATTCATTATAATGCGGTCGGTGCACCTTATATAGAGGATGCTGGTTTTATATCTGTTAGTCACTCTGATCATTTGATTGGCATTGCGGTGAACAAAGATTTTCAAATCGGTTTTGATCTCGAAAACAATTCCGACAAAGCAAAAAGACTCCATTCAAAATTTTTAAATCAGCATGAAAAAATTATCTTTGACTTAGAAGACGAATTGGAAATGACTACTTGCTGGTCTGCAAAGGAAACCTTGTATAAACTTGCAGGAAGAAATTTCATCGACTTCAAAGAGGAATTGCTTTTAAACAAAAACGATTCCGATGGATTGACGGGGACAATCATCAATCCATCAGAAACGATTGAAGTATCTTTGCATGCTTTCTTGTATCAAAATCAAATAGTAACTATTAATAAATTACCTGTTGTTCGAAAATAAAACAAATATCTGGGAGCGCTTTGGTGAATCAACTGGACAAATAGCCGTTTTGATTGATCCAGAAAAAACCAATACGGAAGCTGAATTGATTCCCTTGATCGAAAAAGCTACTTTTGCTAAAATTGACTATTTTTTTGTCGGTGGAAGTACCGTACTCCGAAAAGATTTGGAAAAGACGGTTCAAATATTAAAAGCTTCCAGTACGATCCCCGTTGTGCTGTTTCCAGGAAGTTCAACGCAGCTATCCAACGACGCAGATGCACTTTTATTTTTGAGTTTGGTGTCTGGCAGAAATCCTGATTTTTTAATTACGCACCACGTTAATTGCATTGAGGAATTGATTCAGATGAATGTGGAAGTAATACCAACTGCATACATTTTAGTGGATGGCGGAACTAAAAGTTCGGTTGCTTATGTCAGTCAGACTACCCCTATTCCGCGAGACCAAACCAACATTGGGGTAAACACAGCTTTGGCGGCCATACTCCAAGGCAAGAAATTGGTTTACTTCGATGCAGGAAGTGGCGCAAAAGAAACCGTTCCTGTCGAATTTATTCAAAAACTAAAAAAGTCGATTCATACACCTATTATAGTAGGCGGCGGAATTCGCACTTCAGAAGACTTAATTGCCTTCAAAAAGGCAGGTGCGAATGTCTTGGTAATTGGTAATCATTTGGAAGAAAACATCGATTTCTTGTTAGACATTCAAGCTTTCAAAACGATTATGGATTAAATGGAGATTAGCTGTTCCTAAATATCGATTTTGGTCTTCAATGGGTGATCGGTTGCTGGTGATCGGTGATGGGTTGTCGGTGATCTGCACCGCAAAAGCCACCAGTGAATTTGTAATCTGGCATCTATTAACGATTTCGGGAAACATCTTTGGAATTCAATAAACTTTCCTACTTCTTAATATAAAAGACACGTTGATTTCACAATGAAATCATCTGGATTTAACGTGTAATTAAAAATACAACATCAACTTTGTGGTATAAAAAATCACATAAAAGATGAACCTTAAAATTGCATTAATCACCTTAGTTAGTTGTCTTAGCTTGTACACATTTTCACAAAATACTTCCATCTCTGGAGTTGTGTATGAAGAAAATGGTGAAACTTTTCCAGCCGTATTAATTTTTCTAAACAATGAAACCAAACCACTTCGAACTGATTTTGACGGTCAATTTAACATTTCTGAAATTCAGCAAGAACACATTACCTTGACATTCAGATATGCAGGATATAAATCCAAGGTTTTGGAAAAAATCCTACTGACGAAAGGTCAAAACAACATCATTTCAGTTAACATGGAACTCGATGTAAAAGTCATCGATGAAATCTTCATTTCGGCAACACTTGACAAAGGAAGTTCAATTGCACTTATCAAGGAAAGACAAAATAGTGCGAGCGTTTCTGATGGAATATCATCCACAGAAATGAAAAGCAGACCAGACAACAAAGCCAGTGATGTTTTAAAACGAATTAGTGGAGCAAGCATCCAAGAAAATCGCTTCATCATCATTCGCGGTTTGAATGACCGATACAACAGCGCCTTTATCAATGGAGCGCCACTTCCTAGCTCTGAAAGCGATCGAAAAGCATTTTCTTATGACATTTTTCCAGCGGTCATGTTGGACCAAATCCTCATCAAAAAAACAGCAACACCTGATATGCCTGGAGAATTTGCTGGCGGAGTAATTTACATCAACACCGTACAACCCAAAGACAGTAATTTTCAAACGATTTCCATTGGATCTTCTTTCAATACGTTGAGCACCTTTAAAAAATTTAGTACTTATCAAGGCGGAAAAACAGATTGGTTGGGTTTCGATGACGGAACTCGCGCTTTGAGTAAAGAAATTCCAAATACCAAAACATTTCATTCACTCAACAACACTGATCGGGCAAATCTAGCGACCCAAATCACACCTTCTTGGGCAATCAAAAATCGGTTGGCGTTACCTAATTTAAATTTGCAATATGCTCTGGGACGAAACATCGCTTTGGGAAAAAGAAAACTAGGAATTGCTTTTGCGTACACTTATCAAAACAATTTTGCAACAGAACAAAAAATCCGAAGAGAATTTGAAGAACAAGCATCCGGCGTACTAGAAAAATCACGTTTGACTGATCGTATTTACACCCAAAAAGTACTGAATAGTGGCATGTTGAACTTAAATTATGACATCAATTCGGGAAATCAAATCAGTTTTAAAAACCTGTACAGCATGCATTCTGAAGATCAAGTAAACATTCGAAAAGGAATTCGAGAAATGGATAATGATCCACACATTTTTGAAAAATCGTCCAATCGTTCCTTTACTCAAAATCAGCTGTACACAAGTCAATTGGAAGGAAATCATCAGTTGAAAAAATCAAAAATTAAATTCAATTGGAACTTGGGAATGAGTAATGTTAATAGAACAGTACCAAACATGCGCCGAGTTGTTTATCAGAAAACAGCACTGGAAGAAACAGATCCCGCTGAGCCATATATCGCTGTGATTCAAAACAATGGAACCATTCCAACTGCTGCAGGGAACATGTTTTGGTCTAAAACAAACGAAGGTATCTACAGTGCAAAATACGACTTGATCATCCCCGTGAAAACAACTTTAAAAACAGAAAAACCGCCTTTAGAAATTAAAATTGGCGGAATGCATCAGCTGCGAAGTAGAGATTTTTCAGCAAGAAACTTAGGTTTTTCTAAATACAAAGCAAACGGAATTGATTTTGATAACGAATTACTATTACTTCCTGAAGATCAAATCTTCCATGCTGCTAACCTTGGAATTATGTCCAATGGAAAAGGAGGATTTAAACTTGAAGAAGCAACCAAAGTAAGTGATAACTACCAAGCTTCCTCGATGCTTCACGCAGCTTATTGGATGTTTGATTACAACTGGAAACAAAAATTAAGATTCGTTGGAGGCGTTCGCATGGAATCATACAATCAGAAATTCGCTTATACCGAAGCTGGAACCAACATCGATAAAAAAATAGATACAACTGGGATTGATTTACTTCCTTCATTGAACATAATTTACGGCCTAAACAAAAAGACAAACCTTCGATTGAGTTATTACAAAACACTTTCCAGACCAGAATTTAGAGAGTTGGCTCCCTTCGCATTTTATAATTTTGCTATGGACAACATCCTTTCAGGAAACACAAACTTAAAACGCGCTTTGATTGACAACGTAGATTTGCGCTATGAAACTTTTTTGAAAGATGGACAATTGTTTAGCATCTCCGGATTTTATAAGTACTTCAAAAATCCGATTGAATTGGTGAACAGAACCGGTACTTCAGGCGCGAGCGAACTGTACTATACCAACGTCGACAAAGTATCCAATTATGGTATTGAATTGGAATATCGAATCAAACTTTCGACTTTTAAAAAGTCCAAAACAGATCAACTATTCTTGAATAACACGACACTTTACACCAATTTTGCAAGCATCAAATCCAAAGTTGACGTGCGTAAAATAAATGGAGCTGTTGGTGATTCAAGACCATTGCAAGGACAATCTCCTTATTTAATAAACGCTGGACTTCAATTTATCCATCCAAGGAAAGATTTTTCAGTAAACATTTCCTACAACGTGGTTGGAAGAAGAATTTTCATTGTTGGAAATGTTCAGGAACCCGATGTTTGGGAAAATCATAGACATGTAATCGACATACAAATCACTAAAAAATTCTTTGACCAAAAGATGGAAATTAAATTGAACATCCGTGATTTATTGGCACAAGATTTAATATTATACCAAGATCTCAATCGAAATAAAAGATACGATTTAAAAACAGATAATCGTTGGCAAGAAACTTCCTTTGGACAAACCATTTCTTTGAGTCTTTCCTACAAATTGTAATCGAGAGAGAATTTGAATCCCGTTTAGCGTGATGTAAATGTATTTATTTTACTGATTTTCAAGTGCCTTATCCACAATTGTTGGATGAGGCTTTTTTTATGGTAGGAACGTATTATTTTGGCTAAAGCCACTGCACATTTTATTTGTTTATTTGAATGGGCTAAAGTCACATTCCAATTGAATGAATGCGTGTAAAACCTTCTCAATCTGGAGAAGGATTTTTTATTACACGATACAGATAAGCAATGCATTGCGTATCGACATCATGTAAAAAACGCCAATCGCAAATCACACTTGTCAATTTATCACCCTAAAATCAAGAAAACAGATAGGAAAACCATCCAAATTAATTTCTTCACATTGACTTCATACGAACTTAAAGAAAGCATCAAACTGCGTTAATATAAAATTGAAAACCAATTAGTTACTTTGTATCAACTAAAAAGACAGAAAATGAAAAGAATTTATTTAAGTATCGTAGCGCTTACTTTTAGCGGAATGTTGAGTGCACAAAATGCATTTTGGACTCATACGAATTACCGAGGTGCGTTTCCTGTTACTGATAATACATCAGCAACGGATTGGACAAGTGGTTGGTCTAATTTTAATCCTGAGAATACCGTATATGGAACACCTACAACAACGGTTTCAACAGACATCACGACCAACACAACTTGGAGTGGAATTATCTTGTTGCAAAACAAAGTCTATGTAAAAAATGGAGCAACGTTGACCATTGAACCAGGAACGATTATCCGAGGAGACAAAGCATCACAAGCATCTTTAATCATCACCAGAAACAGTAAAATAAATGCTGCTGGAACGGTGACTTCACCGATTATTTTTACTTCCAATGAAAGTGTTGGAAACAGAGCCGAAGGAGATTGGGGAGGTTTGGTGATTTTAGGAAACGCAGTCAATAATCAACCGGGAGGAATTGCCAACATTGAAGGAATTGCGCCAAGCAATGACACAGAATTTGGTGGAACAAATGACCTGGACAATTCAGGTGTTTTGAAATACATTCGCATCGAATTTGCTGGAATTGCTTTACAGCCTAACAAAGAAATCAATGGAATTACCTTTGGTTCAGTTGGAAAACAAACGGAGGTAGATTACATTCAAGTGTCTTTTTCTGGAGATGATTCCTTTGAATGGTTTGGAGGTACCGTAGATTGCAAGCATTTAATAGCTTACAGAGGTTTGGACGATGATTTTGACACAGATTACGGATATACAGGAAGAATCCAATTTGGTTTAATCATCCGCGACAAAGACCTTTCAGATGCCGCAGGAGATTCCAATGCTTTTGAATCAGACAACGATGCAAATGGATCAAATGCATTGCCAAAAACAGCTGCAATTTTCTCAAACATCACCATCGTAGGTCCAAAAGGAAACGGAAGTATTGCCTTACCAACTGGAGAGAAATTTGAAAAATCATTCAGAATCAGAAGAAATTCAGCTATTTCTGTATTCAATTCCATTACCGTAGGCTGGGAAAAAGGTTTGTCCATTGAAGGCGCTTCTACGGAGGCTAATTTTACAACTGGAACTTCGTTTTTCTCAAACAACATACTGGTTGGGTACACTTCAGGGTCCACAATCGTGAGCGCATTGCCTTCATTTTACAGCAGTTTCTTTGGAGTTGAAAATAACGATTCAACCAAAACAGTTGCACAAGTTGATTGGGTAAACCTATTTCCAGCATTGGGAAATACGCCAGATGCTCGTTTGAAATCAGGATCCATTGCTGCTGGCGGAGCATCATTTAATAATGCCATCTTTGGAGGTGAATTTGTAAGCACTAAAATTCAAGATCCATTCATTGATTTCAATGTATATCCAAATCCTGCAAAAACAGAATTTACAATTCAATTCGAGTTGGCAAGTGCCTCACAAACCACCATCCAAATTTACGACTTGCGAGGAACACTGATACTTGATGAAAAACACAACAACCTTCAGGTAGGAAATCATAAAATCCACGTCAATACATCTACATTAAGTAGCGGAATATACCAAGCGAAAATTCAAACTGCAGGAACAACTAAAAGTTTTAGAATTTCGATATTATAAACAGAGCAAACACAACTAAACAAACAAATTTTAAATTTAAGTACGGGAAAGATCCCATTTAGGATCAATTAAAGGGACACAATTAAACGTGTCCCTTTTTCGACTTTACACCTAAGTCATTTGACTTTCAGATGAGCTATTTTGAGGATTCATTCTAATTTAAAACATCCCTTAAAGATCATTTTAAAACATGTCTTCCATCAAAACTTACATTTCACCCTTTCAAACAAACCATTCAATCAATCAAATAACAAAGTGTTTTTTTTATCAGGTAAAACGAAGTAAATTTGGTTGAAATTGAAATGGGATTAAAAAATCTGTGCTATTAAGAATAAAAGTTTTATCTTAGCGCCTAAAATCTCATACAATTCGCTAAAATTGTACAAACTAATTATTAAGAAGATGAAACTAAAATTACACTCTTTTTTATTTGCTTTAGCTGTCGGATTTACGATAACAGCAACGGCACAGGAAGAAACTCACTTCAATTGCGGTCAAAACCAAATGAATCGTGAGCTTTGGGCAAAGCACCCACAAATGAAAGCAGATTATGAGCAATTAATTGCCAATTCTCGTCAAATTACTTCAGACGGAATCAATCAAAAAACAACTTACATTATTCCTATTGTTTTCCACATCGTTCATGAGTACGGTTCAGAAAATATTTCTGATGCGCAAGTTTATGACCAAGTGGCTGTATTAAATAGAGATTACAGAAAATTAAACTCAGACATCAATTTAATTCACCCTTCATTTGATACCATTGCAGGAGATGCAAACATCGAATTTAGATTGGCAACAATTGACCCAAGTGGTAACTGTACCAATGGAATTGAGCACATTTACTCACACGAAACAAACATTGGTGATGATTTTTCAAAATTCAACCAATGGAAAAGATCTAACTATCTAAACATTTGGGTTGTTAAAACAATGCGAAATGGTGTTGCAGGGTATGCCTATTACCCAACAGCAACTGAAGGAGGATTTTTCTTCGCAGATGGAATCATCATTTTGAATCAGTATATCGGAAGAATTGGATCAGGAGATGAATTTAGATCTAGAGCTTTAACGCACGAAATTGGACATTACTTAGGTTTAGCGCACCCTTGGGGTAGTACAAATGACCCAATGGTAGCTTGTGGTGATGATGGCATTCCAGATACACCTATTACTAAAGGGTTTAACTTTTGTCCAACAACTGAAGCACAAGCAATTGTTTGTGATGAAAATGGAGTAATTGTTGAAAACTTCCAAAACTACATGGATTACTCGTACTGTTCTTACATGTTTACAAAAGACCAAATTACATCCATGCGAAACGTTCTTCAAGTTGCAACTGCAAGTAGAATGAACCTTTGGCAGGACACCAACTTGATGGTTACAGGTGCTTTGGCTAACCCAGCTCCAATCTGTGCACCAATCGCTGATTTCGCTCCAAACAAACGTTTTGTTTGTATCGGTGCGCCAGTTGTTTTCAAAGATGCTTCTTGGAATGCAGTTATTGATTCAAGAGAATGGACTTTCCAAGATGGTACACCTAGTACATCTACATCTGCATCACAATCTGTTACGTTTAACTCTCCAGGATGGAAAACGGTAACCCTAAAAGTTACAAACGCGACAGGTACAGATGAAATGATCACTCAAAAATCAGTATTTATTTCTCCACAATGGGCCGATTACTCAGGTACATACAGTGAAGACTTTAATGGTCAATATCCTTGGAACTGGGTAGTTGATAATCCTGAAGAAAACTGGGGTCGTTTTGAAATCGCTAATGGAGGAGTTAACAACTCTAAAGCGTTTAAATTAAACAACTTCAAAGACGTTTCATCAGCAGCGCCATACACAGATGAAAGTGTGTACTACAACAGATTAGGTGGAACAAAAGATAAATTGATTTCTCCTTCATTTGACTTGAGATATACAACTGGTGCTACTTTGTCTTTTGACTATGCGTATGCAACAAATGCAACTACGATTGAAGAAATGACAGAAGAATTGAATGTATTCTTTTCACAAGACTGTGGAAGTACACTTGGATTTACTCAGAAAAAACTAACTGGAACTGCATTGGTAACAGGTGGAAATAGTGCAGATATTGATTTCGTTCCGTCAGCAAATCAGTGGAAAACAGTTACTATTCCAATCAACACATCTGCATTATACGGTAAAACAAGAGTTATTTTTGAATTCAAAGCTTCTGATAACTCAAACAACTTGTACATCGACAACTTCAACATTTCTGGAACTGTAGGGATCGAAGAAAACCCATTGTTCTCAATGGATCTGAACGTTTACCCAAATCCAACAAATGCAAACGAAGGAATCAACATCGATTACCACGCAAATGGTGAAGCGGTTGAATTCCAATTGATGGATATTCAAGGTAAAGTTTTGACAACTGAAACAAACAATACTGTAAACTCAATGGTTTCTCACAAATTAAGTTTGAAAACTCCACTTGCAGCTGGTGTTTATTACTTAAAAATTAACCAAGGTGATTTTAACATCACTAAAAAAGTAGTAATTCTTTAAGCATCGAATAAACGATATGGAAGGGCTGGTATAATTACCAGCCCTTTTTTTATTCAAAAAAATCTGAGAATCCAAATGGGATTAATTACTCAAAAAGTTGCGAAGAACAGAAATAAAAGCCACTTTTGTATCATTCAAATATTGGGTAAATAGTACCACATTTATAAAAAAACAAAAAAGATGAAACACAATTTCGGAGCGGGGCCATGTATATTGCCTCAAAATGTTTTTAAAGAAGCTGCAGCAGCAGTTCTTGATTTTAACGGATTATCGATTTTAGAGGTTTCTCACAGGCATAAAGATTATGTTGCTGTGATGTCTGAAGCAATTGAATTAGTGAAAAAAGCATTGAATGTACCAGAAGGATATTCTGTCATCTTCTTGCAAGGAGGTGCAACATTAGGATTTACAATCGCAGCTTTGAACATGATGCGTGATCATAAACGTGCCGGATACATCAACACTGGAACTTGGGCATCAGGAGCAATTAAAGAAGCTAAAAAAGTTGGAATAGATGTGGTAAATTTGGGTTCTTCTGAAGACAAACAATTTACCTACATTCCGAAGAACATAGAAATACCTGCTGATTTGGATTACATCCATTTCACATCCAACAATACCATTTACGGAACTCAATTTCATGATTTCCCAAAAACAGATTTGCCGCTTGTTTGCGACATGTCATCCGATATATTCTCAAAAGAAATCAACGTAGCAGATTACGATTTAATTTATGCTGGTGCTCAAAAAAACCTTGGTCCAGCAGGTGCAACACTTTACATCGTTAAAGACAGTGCACTTGGAAAATCAACTTCTCCATTCTTGCCTTCTTATTTAGATTTGAAATTACATGCTGAAAAAGAATCCATGTACAACACACCACCTGTATTTTCAGTGTACGTTGCGATGTTGAATCTTCGTGATTTATTGAAAAATGGCGGTGTGAAAGCAAAAGAACAAGAAAATATCGCAAAAGCAAATCTTCTATACCGTGAAATCGACAGCAATCCTTTGTTTGAAGGAAATGTTGCCGTAGAAGATCGCTCCTTGATGAACGTTTCATTCAAGTTGAAGAACGAAGCGCTTGAAGCTGAATTTGACAAAGCATGGAAAGCAGCAGACATCGTAGGATTGCCAGGACATCGTTCTGTAGGCGGATACCGCGCATCCATGTACAATGCACTTCCATTGTCTAGCGTTCAAGTATTGGTAGATGTAATGAAAGATTTCGCACAAAAAAACGCATAAAATGAAAATATTAGCAAACGACGGAATCTCATCCGAAGGAAAAGTAGCTTTAGAAAATGCTGGTTATACGGTTATCACCGATAAAGTAGAACAAGTTGATTTGATTGAAGCTGTAAATAAAGAAAATTACGAAATCGTATTGGTTCGCAGCGCAACAACTGTTCGAAAAGAAGTAATCGACGCCTGTCCAGGATTAAAATTAATCGGAAGAGGCGGTGTAGGAATGGACAACATCGACGTAGATTACGCCCGTGAAAAAGGGTTGACCGTAATCAACACACCTGCATCTTCTTCTCAATCTGTAGCTGAATTGGTTCTTGGAAACATGTTTGCAATTTCTAGATTCCTTCCAGATTCTTTTAAGAACATGGAGTGTGGAGATTTCAACAGCATGAAAAAGAAATATGCGAAAGGAGTTGAACTTCGTGGAAAAACATTGGGAATTATTGGTTTTGGTCGCATTGGTCAATCTTTGGCTTCGTATGCTTTGGCAATCGGAATGAAAGTAAGAGCTTTGGATATTTATGTGCCAGATTGCGAAATCGAATTAGCAGAAATTCAAGGTGTTGGAAAAATAAAAGTTCCGATGAAAGTTGAAAAAGACTTGAATGCTTTGCTTCCTGCTTGTGATTATATTTCGATCCATTTACCTAAGCAAGCAGATGGAAGAGCGGTAATTACAGCAACTGAATTTGCATTGATGAAAAAAGGAGTTCGCATTGTGAATGCTGCTCGAGGTGGAGTGATCGACGAAGCAGATTTATTAACTGCTCTTGATTCTGGTATCGTCGCAGCGGCAGCAATTGACGTTTATGACAACGAACCAAATCCAAGAAAAGAAATTTTATGTCACGCAAACATTGCTTGTACTCCGCACATTGGAGCAGCAACATTAGAGGCACAGGATAGAATTGGATTAGAATTGGCAAATTTGATCATTACCCAATTCGGAAAATTCAATTAAGTTCATTTTAAATAGATATCGAAGCCATCTGACCAAGTCGGGTGGCTTTTTTTAGTAAACAACTAAAAGCTTTTTGGTTCTTCTATAAAATAACAAAGATTATGGTTAAATTCGCTTGATTAACAAAAATTATGGCAATACTCAAAGCATTTAAAGCAATTCGTCCATCGAGAGACAAAGCGCATTTAGTAGCAACACGACCAGTGGCTTCCTACAAAAAATCCGTATTAAAAGCGAAATTGGAAACCAATCCATATACGTTTATTCACATCATCAATCCAGAATTTGGAGAAATTGTGAAAACGAAAGCGAATTCAAAAGAAAGATTTCAAAATATCAAAAATCAATTTGACATATTCTGTGCCAATGATGTTTTAATTCAAGACGAAAAAGATGCTTTGTACTTATACCAACAAACCAAAGATGGACATCAATATCTTGGAATTATTGGCGGTGCGAGTGTTGCAGAATACAACGATAAAAAAATAAAAAAACACGAAGCAACTTTAACTTCTCGTGAAGCGATGTTTACGAATTACTTGGATTTGGTTGGATTCAACGCAGAACCAGTACTTCTCGCCTACCCGCATCACGCCGAACTGGAAGCGAAATATCAATCGATTAAACACAATCGTCCGGAATATGAATTTTCTACGACGGATAAAGTGAAGCACGAAGTGTGGATTTTAAACGAAGAAGATACACTTTTCATCACAGAAACATTCAAAAGTATTCCAGCTACGTATATTGCTGATGGACATCATCGTTCCGCATCATCTGCTAGATTGGCTGAGCTTTTAGATGAACGTGGAGAGAATAAAAATTCAGATAACCACCATTTCTTTTTGGCTTATTTTATTGATGAAGAAAGATTGAACATCGTAGAATATAACCGTTTGATCAAAAAATTAAACAGCAGCGAACAAGATTTTTTAGAAAAACTGAGCGCTCATTTTGAAATCAAACCATTGGATAAACCGCAACATCCAACTCGTGAGCACGACATCACGATGAATTTGAAAAACAACTGGTATACCCTGACTTGTAAACCAGAAATCATCGATTATTCCGATCCTGTTTCCGGTTTAGATCCTGAAATTTTAACGCAACGCATCCTCACTCCTATTTTAGAAATTCACGACTTAAGAACCAACGAAAACATTGATTTTATCAGTGGTGATTTAGGCTTAGAAGCCATTTCAGCGCCAATTAAGAGCGGCAAAGCAGATTTAGGATTTGTTCTTTTTCCATTAAATATGGCGCAAGTAAAACGTGTTGCAGATAATGAAATGATTATGCCACCGAAATCCACTTGGGTGGAACCAAAATTGAGAAGTGGATTGACCATTTACAACATCAAAGAATGATAGCAGAACGAATTCAACAGTTAAAAAATGAACTTCCAGAAAACGTACAATTAATTGCTGTTTCTAAAACCAAACCCAACGCTGATATTCAGGTCGCTTACGATGCTGGTCAGCGAGTTTTTGGTGAAAATAAGGTTCAGGAACTAGCTGATAAGTACAAAGCTTTGCCGAAAGATATCGAATGGCATTTAATTGGTCATTTACAAACCAACAAGGTGAAATACATCGCCCCATTTGTGCATTTGATTCACGCTGTTGACAGTCTGAAGTTACTGCAAGAAATCAACAAGCAAGCATTGAAAAACGACCGTGTCATCAATTGCTTGCTTCAATTTTTCATCGCTTCAGAAGACACCAAATTTGGTTTCAGCATCGAAGAAGCACAAGATATGTTGTCATCTCCAGCGTTTTTTGAATTGAAAAACATAAAAATCGTTGGCGTGATGGGAATGGCATCTTTCGTAGACGATGAAGGGCAAGTAGAAAAAGAATTCAAAAATTTACACAGCTATTTCCAATTATTAAAAAGCTCCGTCTTCGAATCCAACGCTGATTTCAAAGAAATCTCGATGGGAATGAGCGGCGATTACAAAATTGCGATCGCACAAGGCAGCACCATGGTTCGACTTGGAAGCACAATCTTCGGAAATCGATAAAAATATTTCAAAAAATGAGGTCTATGAATCAAGCCTTTAAAATTATTTCGATCTTTTTTTGAAAATTAAATGAAATAATGCTTGCAGAAAGGAAATATATACGTACCTTTGCAACGCTTTAAACGATAAGCATTACACAATATTAAAAGTCAAAGCTAACTGTTGTTAGCGCATCTGCAAAGATGTTTTCTCATATTGGTTTGGTAGTTCAGTTGGTTAGAATGCCTGCCTGTCACGCAGGAGGTCGCGGGTTCGAGTCCCGTCCAGACCGCAAAACGCTTCGTTTAAAGATATAGCTTTATGGCTGAAAGCTAAGAAACCCTCATCGATGTTGTAATTGATGAGGGTTTTGCTTTTTATAAAAGATTTAAAAATGGAAATTTTCGGGATCATGCGCAAATGTTGGGGATTAAGCATAAATTCTCGTTAATCGATACAAGAAGAAAGCTTTGTTTTTAACTCCTCTAAACTGCGCTCGGAACGCTTTTATTTTTGCGTTGAAAGATTCTGCAGAAGCATTTGTACTTCTATTTTCAAAATAATTCAAGATCGTTTGGTAATTGGTAGATATGGTATGCTTGACTCAAGTCATAAATGCAAAATTATAAATCAACAAAACTCAAAAAAATCAATTTGGAATTTGAGAAAAAATAAACTATACAGCTTAAGTTTTCTAATTATATTTGATAACAAATTGTTTTTTTTAATTCCTCACAATGACCATCCAATACTGTTCCGATCTTCACCTCGAATTTCAAGCGAATAAAGGGTTCTTGAAAGAAAACCCAATCATTCCTTCAGGTGATGTTCTTATTCTTGCTGGCGATATTGTGCCGTTTTCATTGATGAATAAGCACGAAGATTTTTTTAGTTTCTGTGCTGACAACTTTAAAGAAACGTATTGGATTCCTGGAAATCACGAATATTACGGATTTGACATCGCTCAGAAAAGCGGAACTTTTCACGAGAAAGTGAAATCTAACGTCCATTTACTGAATAATACATGTGTTGAACTTGCTGATTCGTTATTGATTTTCTCAACAATGTGGTCAAAGATTAATCCTGCGCACCAATGGCAAATAGAACGTGGAGTGAATGATTTTCAAGTGATAAAAAATGGTGCATTCCGTTTTACAGTAGATCGTTTTAATGAATTACACGAAGATAGCTTCCAGTTTTTGAGTAAAAGCTTACTTGAAAATAAACTAGGGAAAAGTGTGGTTGTTACGCATCACGTTCCAACGCTTCAATATTATCCCCAACAATATAAAGGAAGTGTTCTAAACGACGCTTTTGCCGTAGAATTAACTGATTTTATTGAACTTCATCAGCCTACTTTCTGGATTTATGGTCATCATCACCAAAACACACCAGAATTTAAAATAAATGAGACTACATTGTTGACCAATCAACTTGGATATGTCGAAATGAGAGAGCATTTAAACTTTAAAAATAATTTGACTATCAACTAAATAAGATCATCACTTCAATCACAAACTTAAAAGATTTGTAATTGCAATATCAAGTGGATCAAGTCAACTATATAATAAGAAAAGATAAAAAAACAACAACTATAAAACTATGATAGAACCACACACCATCAACAGAGGCTTGGTAATCATTATTCCAAAGCAACCGTTTTACGATTGGGAAAATGCAGTTTTTCCTGAACCAGATTTTTTGGCGAGTGCAGCAACGGCGCAAGAACACAACAGCTATTTACTGAATGAAGACCATTTCTACGATGACCCAAAAAAAGTACTTCAAAAATATTGGCGTTTTATTTTTGAAGATCAATTGTTTGGAATATGTATCAATGAAACGGACTGGCCTCAAAAGCTCACTTGGAAACTTTTCACCGAATGGTTTGATTTTTACTTTAGCTCGATGGTGATTGATTTGGAAAATAAAATGATTGAAAGAGAAGAGTACTAACATAAAGGATATTTACACAAAGTAAGATTGAATTCATGAGTAGATCGAAAATGAACACCTTGTGATTGGAAAACAAAACAATTTGGTAAAGTCTTTGAATTTACTGCGACGAGAACATGATCACGAAAAGACATAAATTCAAAAAGTGAAATAACGGGAATCCAAATCATGGAGAAAGAACATCCCATTACGGATGATCTGTAGCTGGTTCTTCAAAGATTACACAGCGATTCTCAAAGGTAAATCCGGTACGGAAGGTCGTTTGATTCAATTGATTGGGAAAACATCTGGGGAATTCTAAAACCTAAAACCTCCTAAACCGCGATTTCAACTTTAAAAATGGACTTTCGAAATAGCGATAACTGAGGTAACTCGAACTCACACTCAGCACAATTACCAAGAGTAAATAAACCGCAAAGTGGTGGATTCCTGAAGTCCAGTTATTGGCGATGAAGATGGCCTGCAGGTAGTAAATCCAAATGCAGTGGAAAAGGTATAAACCATACGTCCATTCGCCTAGACGTGCTAAAACAGGTATGGAATCGACTTTGAAGAAGGAGTTTTTGGATAGCAATTGTTCTGCTATGAAGAACGCGAAGAAAGTTGCGATGACGATGCGTTGAAAGATGGAGGCAACGCCTTGGAAAAGCTGGTATTCGAGGTAGAATATTGCAAAACCGAGCACATAAAGTCCGATTATTTTCCATTTAGGCAATTCGCTTAATTTGCATTTGAATTTTTCATTGGTGTAAATTAGCGCCAATAAACCGCCGATTGCGAAATCAGAAATAACCGAAAAAGTGTGGAAATACATCGTGCGATCGTCGCCATAATTTAAACTTCTGAAAATTAGTGTAGCAAAGATTGTCAGCAGGAAAAAAAAGAGGAAATGCTTCTTCTTTCGGAATGGAAAGATTGCAAGAATAATCGCCCAACCCAAATAAAACTGCTCCTCAATACTAATCGACCACGTGGCAGTTAAGAAGGTAAGCGAATCGTTCATTCCGTGAATGATTTCATCGATGTTGCTCAAAAAGACAGCGTAACGCCAGAATTCGTGTACGGTTTCTTGGCCGTAAGGTAAATGCGGAAAGATGAAAAAACCGAATAAAACAACGAGAAAATAAAGTGGCCAAATGCGTAAAATTCTTCGTAAAACAAACGCTTTGATGTCTACTTTGCCTTTGAGATTCAGTTCGCGAAGTAGAATGGATGTCAATAAAAAACCGCTTAAAACGAAGAAGAAAGAAACTCCCAAATGTCCTTTATTGAACAGTTTAGCAAGCATTTTAAAACTCATTTGTTGACTAAAATCTCCCCATATTTCACGTCCAAGTCCAAAACTATGAAATAACAAAACAGCCATCGCCGCAAGAAAGCGCATTCCTGTGAGGTGTGGGAAATGAAAATTAGAACTCGTCAACTGGGGTTTCATGGTTGCAAGTTTACGATTTTAAGTCGATTTTGTTAAAATTGAACTCTTAAATATTTTTCAAAATGAATCTGCTGAAAGCAAGATGAATTCATTTTATTACTTTTGAATTCACAAAATGATTCGCATGCAGAAACAAATCAAAATCAGAAAAATCGAAATTTCAGACAACCCCTTGATTGCTAAAATCATTCGCACTGCTTTGGAAGAATATGGGGAAGCGAAACCGGGAACGGTTTACACCGATCCAACGACAGATTCACTTTTTGAATTGTTTAATGCTGCTCCAAAGAGTGCATATTTCGTTGCGGAAATGGATGGCGAAGTCCTTGGCGGTTGTGGTATTTATCCGACATTAAATCTACCTCCAGCTTATGCTGAATTGGTTAAAATCTATTTGAAAAAAGAATTTCGCGGATTGGGAATTGGCAGGCAATTGCTAGAACAAAGTATAAAACACGCAAAAATGCTTGGTTATACGCATCTGTATCTCGAATCGTTTCCAAGCTTAAAAGAAGCAATTCACTTGTACGAAAAAATGGATTTCAAGATCTTGTCCAAGTCATTGGGAGATTCTGGTCATTTTGCATGCGATGTTTGGATGTTGAAAACGTTATGATTCAGTTCAATTAATCTCAAAAGTCCATTGGAGTGATTCTATTTTGGTCGCTGTTTTTACCAAATACTGATTATTCCACCACAAAGAAGGATCAAAAGCAAGATAACAATCGAATGCATCTGGCTGAAGAAATAAAGTTTCCATTACAAAAAGTCCCGCGAGTGATTCACCGATGATGCTCTTCTTGGTGGTAATTAGATATCTTGACTTGATTTCTGGCATCAATTCTTCCGTGATAAATGCCCTAAAATCCTTTGCTCCATCTGACAATGGACAATAAATTGAATCTGCTTGGTTTTCCGAAAATCCCGTTAAATCTCTTCGTCGATTTGTATTTTGAATTCCGACCAAAATCATCGGTTCAATTTCTTGATTGGCAATTAATTCTGCCAAGGTGTTGGCAACATGCGGAAAATCTTCGTTTACGATTCCACCATCTGGCATGTACAAAACAGGCAAAGCGACTCCGTTTTCTTTATAATTTAGAGGAAACCAAACGTTGATGACCCGTTTTTTATGGACTTTTTTAGAATCGATTGTAAATGTTTCGTGTAGTGGAACTGGATCTTGATAACTTGGTCTTTTTGCGCAACTAAATGAAATTAAGAGCGCGAATAGGAAAAGGATTTTTTTAGTCATGCGTTTTGATTTTGTTTTCTCGTATTGTATTCGTTTCCAGAAGAAAAACAAGTTGCGAAAATCTACTTATTATCAGCTGTGCGAATTTTTAATCAGCTCCAAATTACAAAAAAACAATTTTAAATTTTGATTTTTTTACACCAAAACGAATTCTTTCCTTTTTTTAATGGATGGTCGCAATACATCAAAAAAAACCGTGCTTCAATCTCTAGTCAATGCAATTTTCCACTTTTCAGACTCAGCATATTCTTTGATAATTGCATTTCGTTCCATCAAAAAACGACGCATGTATTTGGTCAATACCAAGCGATTGAAAAATCGCCCTAAAATACCAAAAGGTGATTCGAAGACAAAGACGTCAGTCATTACAACCTGATCGCCAACTTGCTTAAAATGATGTTCGTGGGTGAAATATTTAAAAGCTCCTTTTAGTTGCTCATCCTTAAAATAGAATGGATATTCAAATCCTGAAATAAGCGAGCTTAGTTTTTGTCGAACACCAAAGTGCGTTGCTTCCCAAGTTACGGTATCGTTTAATTGCACGAGTCCAGAAGTTCGTCCTGCGATTGCTTTTTCCTTGGTTTTTGAAGTTGAAATTAAATGCAAATCAATGCTTCTCGACAAGTCAAAACAGATCTCAATGCTTGAATTTATTTCGGTGTGAATTTCAATTTTAGGCATGTTACTCGGTTTTAAAAACGTGAGCAAATCAGTGATCCTTTAAAACAAGATGCTCAGAAGTCTCTGGTTTTATTGAATTAAAAAAGAATCCCAGCAATGGTCGCTGACAAATAAGAAGCAAGTGTTCCACATAAAAGTGCTCTCATTCCTAATCTTGCTAAGTCTGCTCGACGTTCTGGAGCCAAAGCACCAATTCCGCCAATTTGCATTCCCACACTGCTGAAGTTTGCAAAACCACAAATGGCGATGGATGCAATCAATCTTCCTTTTTCTGAAACGATTGGAATCGTGGTTGCGTCACTCGTTAAATTCTTAAACGCTACGAATTCATTGATGGTTAATTTCTGTCCAAAAAGCGTTGCAACGTTACTAACATCTGCAACTGGAACTCCCATACTCCAAGCCATTGGGTAGAAAACTTTAGAGAAAATTGCATCCAACGTTAACGCTGGATTGATCATTCCCAATAAGAAATTGACCATCGCAATCAAGGCTAAGAAACCAATCAACATCGCAATGACGTTCATGGAAACTTTAAATCCATCTCCAGCTCCGTGACTAATTGCATCAATAACATTCACGTGTTCTTTCTTTACATCCAATTTCACAGAACCCATTGTTTCAGAAATTTCCGTTTCCGGATAAACAATTTTCGAGATTACCAAAGCCCCTGGCGCAGCCATTAAACTGGCAGCAATCAAGTATTCTGCTTGTGCTCCCATCGTTGTGTAGACCACTAGAATTCCACCGGCAATACAGGCCAAACTTCCACTCATCGACGCGAGTAATTCACTCTTGGTCATTCCCTTTAAATAAGGTTTGATCATCATTTGAGCTTCTACTTGACCAACAAACGCAGATGCGACGTTACTCAAAGCCTCTGCGCCACTTACGCGCATGATGGTATTCATCGCCTTGGCAATAACTGCCACAATTCGCTGCATCAATCCGATGTGATACAACAATGCAACTAAAATGGAAACGAGGATAATCGTAGCGGTAATGTTGAAGGCAAAAACAAATCCATTTTGTGAGAAATCGGACCTTACTTTTGGAACACCTTTCACGAATGCAATGGTTTGATGTCCGTTCATCTCTTGCGTTTTGGCATCAAAAGTAACCAAGGTATATCTGTAATTTACCTGTTTTGTATCCGTTTGATAAGCCAACATGGGAAGAAGTGAATCTTTTTGTTGACCATAAATGATGTAATTTGAGATGGTTTTAACTCCATTTGCTTCCACCGTATCCGCACGAAGGACTCTCGGGTTATAGACTTCGTTATCGGTAGCAATTCCGCCGTAAACAAAAGCTGCACCTTCTCTTCCAAAAGCTTCAATGTGTTGCATTCCTTTTCCCATTAATTGAAAAAAGCTTTTTACTGGCGGGACACGAAGAACCAAAATCGCAATAACAATTTGTAAAATCAGGCCGCTAATGACCAGTCTTTTGTTGATTCTTCTCTTATTGTTTGAAAAAAGAAAAGCGATTGCTAGAATCAAAACGATTCCAATTAGTCCTATAAAGCGATCCATAGACGGGAGTTTGTGGTAAGTTTAGTTTTCTGGTTGATTTGATCTTCTAGAAATTTCATCGCGAAGGTATGAAGCTCTTTCATAATCTTCGTGTTCTACTGCCATTCGCAGTTCTTCTTCCAATTCTTCAATTGACAATGTATCCAAATGGTTTTCTGTTGTTGGCGCTTCTTCATCGTTTGAATCAGCAACCAATTCGTCATTTTCATCCATCGCAATTCCTGCGCTTGCAAGAATGTTTTCAAAAGTGTAAAATGGACATTTAAAACGAACACCTAATGCAATTGCATCTGAAGTTCTGGCATCAATTTCACTGACTTGTCCGTCGCGCTCGCAAATCAATTTTGCATAAAAAATTCCTTCGTTCAGGTTATAAATAACTACTTCTTTGACTTTTATTTCGAAAGAAGTGGCAAAACTTTTAAATAAATCGTGTGTTAAGGGTCTTGATGGAGTCATTTTCTCCAACTCAATCGCAATTGCCTGAGCTTCAAAACCACCTATGATAATCGGAAGACTTCTTTTTCCACCAACTTCTCCCAACACCAAAGCATACGCTCCAGATTGAGTCTTACTATAGGATAACCCAACAATTTCAAGTCTTACTTTCTCCATCTAAAATACCAGGAATGCGAATAAATTAATAAAACGAATTAGGGAAGCAAATGCCTCCCTAATTCTATATTTTGTGTAAAAATACTGATTTTATCCTAAAGCTTAGTGAGAAGCTTTGAATTTTTTCACTGCTTCAGTCAATTTTGGAAGTACTTCAAAAGCATCTCCTAAAACACCATAGTCTGCTGCTTTGAAAAATGGTGCTTCTGCATCCGTATTGATAACCACAATTACTTTCGACCCATTTACACCTGCCAAGTGCTGAATAGCACCGGAAATTCCTGCTGCGATGTATAGGTTTGGACGAATTGCAACTCCTGTTTGACCAACGTGTTCGTGGTGAGGCCTCCAACCGATATCAGCTACTGGACGAGAACAAGCTGTTGCTGCTCCTAATGCTTTCGCTAAATCTTCAACCATTCCCCAGTTTTCTGGACCTTTCAATCCCCTTCCTGCTGAAACAACTAATTCTGCTTCTGGCAATGGAATGTTTCCTTCTGGAATTTTAACTTCTAAAATTTTAATGGAAGCTTCTCCTGCGTGACCAGCAAATTCTTCTACTGGACAAGCTGAACCATTCAATTCTGGTTGAATCGAATTTGGCAATAAAGAGATGATTTTTTTTGCTGTTTTAACAGAAACGCTACCAAAAGCTTTTCCTGAGAAAACATTTACTTTCACAGAAAACCCGTTGGCTGTATCTGGTAAAGATGTTGCTCCAGAAACCAATCCTGCTTTTAAGCGAACGGATAAACGTGGTGCAACTGCTTTCGCTACTAAATCGTGCGAGAAAACGATTACCTCTGCTCCTACTTGTTCTGCTGCAGCTGCAACCAAACGAGTCACTTGTTGTGCATCGATTTTTTCTAAAGAAGAATCAACCAATACTTTGGTAGCTCCATACTCACCTAGTTTTCCTAAGTCAGCTGATTTACCTGAAGAAACAACGATAACGTCTCCTCCTAATTTTTTGGCGTAAGTAACGGCTTCAAAAGCGGATTTTACCAATCCGTGTTCACCGTTTATATATACTAATGATGTCATAATTTCTTAGATTTTGAAACTTGTAATCAACTTAAAATCAACTACAAACCTCTATTCAATTTCGTTGATTAAATAACTTTTGCTTCAGAATGTAACAATTCTACCAATTCATCCATGTTATTTGGATCAATCATTTTACACGCTTTTTTAGCTTCTGGTAAAACGTAACTTTCATACGCTGTAAAAGCCTCTTCAGGTGTTGCAGCGATAACAGTCAAAGGTTTTGTTCTTGCAGCCATAATTCCACGCATGTTTGGAATGCGTTGTTCCGCCATTCCTTTTGCACAACTTACAACCAATGGCAAGTTCGCTTCAACAACTTGAATACCTCCAACAATTTCTTGTTCCATTTTCAACGTTGAACCGTCTACATCCATTTTCACCGCCAATGAAACGAAAGGAAGATCTAAATCTTCTGCAATCATTCCTCCAACTTGTGAACCGTTGTAGTTAATGGTTTCTTTACCCGTTAAAATCAAGTCAAAACTATTGTCTTTCGCATATTTCGCAATTTGACCTGCTGTAAAGTATGCATCAGTTGGCTCAGCATCGATACGAACTGCGTCATCCGCTCCGATTGCCAACGCTTTACGAATAATTGCCTCGTCAGCTGCTGTCCCTACCGTGATGATCGTTACCGTTCCACCACTTGTTTCTTTAATTTCTAAAGCACGCACCAAAGCATACCATTCGTCGTAAGGATTTACAATATATTGTACACCATTCTCATCAAACTTCGTATTGCCATCTGTAAAAGCAATCTTTGAAGTCGTGTCAGGCGACTTACTAATACATACTAATATTTTCATTTTATGAACGTTTTCTAATAATAAGCACAAACTTAATAAAAGAAAACTGTTTTCACCGTGACTTTTTAGAATTATTTTGTGGTTTTTATTATGCATGCGTAGCAAAACAAAGTCCCTATGATGTTTCCAATATTTAAATTAGACAGAATCGTCTTATTACAGAAATAAAACACAGATAATTCAAGTATGGAAAAGAAAATGTTTTAGAATATTTGAATACCTTATTATAAGAAGCGTGAGTTGATTAATTGAATCCAAGATCTCAAAAAAAGCATCAAAATCAATTTTCTAGTCAATTTCGGCAGTTTTCTCTTTTCGCGCATCCATTATAGATTATTATTTGTTATTTTTGGCGAGCTTGTTTTTAGAAAAATCAAGTAATCGATTTAAATAGCATTGAATACATGAAAACGGTACAATTTAGAGAGGCACTTCGCGAAGCAATGAACGAGGAAATGCGCAGAGATGAAAATGTTTTTCTTTTAGGAGAAGAAGTTGCTGAATATAACGGAGCTTACAAAGTTTCTCAAGGAATGTTGGACGAATTTGGACCGAAACGTGTCATCGATACACCAATCGCCGAATTAGGTTTTGCAGGTATTGCAGTTGGTGCATCCATGAATGGATTGAGACCAATCGTAGAATTTATGACTTGGAATTTCGCAATTTTAGCGGCAGACCAAATCATCAACAGTGCTGCGAAAATGTTGCAAATGTCTGGAGGTCAATACCACTGTCCAATCGTTTTCCGTGGTGGAAATGGAACAGCTGGTCAATTGGCAGCTACGCACTCTCAAAGTTTTGAAGCTTTTTACGCACACGTTCCGGGATTGAAAGTGATTACACCTTCTAATCCATACGATGCAAAAGGTTTGTTGAAAGCGGCAATTCGCGACAATGATCCAGTTGTGTTCTTGGAGTCTGAAAAAATGTACGGAGACAAAGGTGAAATTCCTGAAGGAGAATACATCATTCCAATCGGAGTTGCTGACGTGAAACGCAAAGGAACAGATGTAACAATCGTATCTTTCGGTAAAATTTTGAAAGTAGCTTATGAAGCTGCAATTGAATTGGAAAAAGAAGGTATTTCTTGCGAGATCATCGATTTAAGAACCATTCGTCCCTTGGATTATGGCTGTATCGTAGAGTCCGTTAAGAAAACAAATCGTTGTGTAGTACTAGAAGAATCTTGGCCACTGGCTTCTATTTCTTCTGAAATCTCGTACCATTTACAACGTTATGCATTTGATTATTTAGATGCTCCTGTAATGCGTGTTACGCAATCAGATACCCCTTTCGCATTCTCTCCAACGTTGATTGAAGAAGCTTTGCCTAACGTTAAACGTTTGATGGACGCTGTGAAAGCAACAATGTATAGAAACTAAGAATTAGAATTGATAGTTGAATCCCGGTTTGTCTTTTGGCGAATCGGGATTTTTTTTGTTTGGGGAGTGGATTAAAAGATTACAGATCACAAAATGTAGATTGTTAAGTTGCAGTAAAACGAATTTAAAGAAATAAGCATTCTCTAATCAATCCGCGTAACTCGGGAATCTTCATCAAATTTAATCCGTGCATCCGTAGCTGAAAAAACAAACCGTTTTTTTCCTTAATTTAGCAAGTTCACAATTCAATCCGCATGCCACAAATTAAAAACGCACTCATTCGATATCGAATCATAGACCGATTGATTCGCAATAAATACAAACCTTTTCCGAATAAGGAAGAATTGCGAAGTGCATGCGAAGATTTTCTATATGGAAGCATTGACGGATCCAATATTAGTGATTCTACGATTGAGAAAGATCTTTTCAACATGCGCATGGAACACGATGCGCCGATAAAATACAGCAAGCGCGAAAACGGATATTATTACACCGAAGAAAATTTTTCGATCAACGACATTCCCTTGAGTGAGGACGAAATTGAATCCATTAAATTTGCGACCAATACCTTGATTCAATTCCGAGATTCGGCGATGTTCAAGCAATTTGGTTTTGCGATTGACAAGATTTTTGATCGCATCAACATTTCTACAGATCCAAACGCAGACGATATTTCCAATTTAGTGCAGTTTGAGATTCCGGTTTCTACCGCAGGAAATGATTTATTGGCGCCTTTACTGAATGCAATTCGACACAAAAACGTAGTGACTTTTAATTATGCTAGTTTTGTAAATGGTGTTAAAAAAGCGCGAGAAGTCCGAGCATTGTTATTGAAAGAATATCGAAATCGTTGGTATTTAATTTCTTTCGATTTGGATAAATCAACCATCATTACCTACGCTCTAGAGCGAATTGAAAACCTCATTATTACAGACCAAAACCATTCTGCGGAAATCAATTTCAATGCGGAGCAATTTTTCAAAAATGCAATCGGAATTACCGCCAATGAAAATGCAATCGTTGAAAATGTAATTTTAAAAGCAGACAATGTTTCCGCCAAATACATTCAATCGCAACCTTTTCATCACTCGCAAGAAATCATCGAAGAAGGCGAAAAACAAACGATTTTTTCTTTGCAAGTATTGATATCTGAAGAGTTGATTCGTTCGATCCTCAGCTACTCGGGAGAAGTTGAAATTGTAAAACCTGCTGGCTTGCGCGAAACAATTGTCAATCGGATTGAAAAAGTGAATCAGATTTATAAGATTAAATAAGTGTTTTAAAAACAGATGGAAATGTATGAAAAATCATATATTAAGGTGCATTCTGAATAGCAATAACTGATATGTCATTAAATTATCAATCTAATTAATAATAAAAAATCAAAGAGAAATTAGATTAACGTAAAATAAAAGCATTACGCTTGAATGAGTAATCATACGTTAAGCAAATAATTCGATACAATGAGTGATAAATCATACAGAAACAGAATCACAATGTCGGATGCGTCTTTCATCAACTCCATAGGCCGTTTTATTAAAAGTAATCGCTTAAAACAAAATAAAACGCAAGGAGAAATAGCTGATTCGGCCGGCATTAGTAGATCTACTTTGAGTTTATTGGAACGAGGTCAAACCGTAACAATTGCAACGCTAATTCAGGTTTTACGGGTTTTGGATTTGTTATCTGTAATGGACGTATTTGAAACTTCGGATGAAATTAGTCCATTGGCTTATGCGAAATTAATTAAAAAACAGCGTAAACGAGCGAGTAGTAAAAGCAAAAAAACAGTTAAAGTCAAAGAAGAATTAGATTGGTAAAAAAAGTCAACATACTTTGAGTATAAATGGAAAACACAAAGACATTACTTTCGATGACTTGATGAGCATCGCCAAGGAAAATAGCATTAAAAAAGGAAAAGCGATTATCGAAAACATCAGTAAGATTGTAGCGAATTGGAATGAATTTGCTGAAAAAGCGAAAGTTGAAAAACAACTCACAAAAACCATTTCAAAAACGCACTTAAAAATGCATCAATAAGTTTAACGTAGTACCATGACCGAACAAAACACGACGGAAGAATATAAACTGCTTCAAATTATGAATTTTATCTAAGATTCTATTAAAAGCATCACTTTTAATTTCCAATTACATGTACATATCCAGCTAATTTCCTTTCTTTTTCAAAACCTTTTAAATTGCTTAATTCAATGCGATAAAAATAGACACCGTCACTAACGAACTTTCCTTCTTTGCTTTTGCCATCCCATAAATTATTCGCGCCTTTTTGTAAAGTGCCGCTCCATTGAAATACCACATTTCCCCATCGATTTAAAATAACCAAATTTGCGTCGAGTGCATAGTTCACGTTTAAACTAAAAAACTCATTAACTCCGTCTCCACTTGGTGTAAAAACATTGGGTATACCAACATACAAGGTGTCATAAACATAAACTGTTTTCCAAGTGGTGTCTGCACAAGATTCGTTTAAGGTCCAAGCAATTAATCCAATTTCATAAACGCCTGTGGAGTCAAAAACAACATTTGGAATTAAATTCGTAGGAACACCATTGATTAGCCAGATGTAATCTGTTGCAAATTGAGACTGGTTGGAAACTTCAACCAGTAAAGGTGCTGCACCAGTTTGAGGAGTTACCGTAAAATCTGCAACCGTGTTGTGAATAGTTTCAATAACCACCAATGTATCTGCACTTTTACAACCTGCGTGATCGATGTAATACACCGTGTAATTGCCCCCGCCAAGGTTGGGAAAAGTATTGTTTATTGGCTGATCTAACGTGTCGTTTGTTGGCATTACAACATACCAAGTACCCCTCTCGGAAGGAAAAGTAGGCGCACTAATAAACCCTTCATTAACGCCACACTGCGTTTCGTAGGCAAAGCAATTTACTTTTTGAGGATCATTTACTCGAACGCAAATAGGTAGCACAACCGAACAGCTATCGTTGTTCCAAACTCGAACTGAATAATTCATCGTGCGATTTCCTGTAAAAATGGGGTTTGGGCAATCTGAGCAACTCAAGCCTTCAACTTGACCATTTCCGCTCGTTGAACCATTTGTGGACCATTGATAAGCATGACCGCCAGTAACTTGAAGTTGAATTTGACTACCTATGCAAATGGTGGTGTCGGGCGTTACTGAAACTGAGAAAGTATCGCAGGGAGTGGCGTAGGTGAAGAATAATTGCAATACAGGATTTGACTTAATTCCAAACTCTGGTGTTTGATATTGGAAAGTCACATCAAATGAATTTGGGTTGAAAATATAGGGTTGAATGTTCGCTAAGGCATCAACTCCATTCATATAATTATCAGGAGTATCATTTCCTAAGCCATATAAAGTTGAGTTTTGATAGTAAAATGAACCCCAAACTCCTGTGCAATTAGGGAATAAGCCTTCGCTCCCTCCAGTTAATCCTAAAAGATTATTATTAATTGAAACGTAACTTCCATCTTTAATCGTATCACAAAAACAAGTTGAGTGAAAAGAGAATCCCACATCTTTCGTAGTATCTATCGGATTTAAAAAATCTATATTATAAGATAAATTGGCATCAGCATTTTGTTTATTTAAGATAATGGCAACATTAACTTTATCCATGCTTTGGTTTTCATATAACACATACAAGTAAAACTCGGAAAATATTCCAGTTTCACCCGAAGAAGACTGATCTGAAGGAGGAAGTAATGTATAAGAATTTTGAATTGGTGAGATCATATTTGTAACTTCAATTGCAATTACACCGATGTCAAATTTATGTTCGGCTGTGAAATTTGCTGTGAAATTTGCTGTGAAATTTGTAATAGTATCATTTTTACTTAAATTAATTTTATAATTATTAAACATGATATGTCTATCCAAAAAGACACTGTCCAGAAAAGGATATTTGGTTTTGTAAGATGTTACAAAAAGATATGCTTTTTTAATGGTACTATTAGCTGGAATATTTATATTAAATGTACGTGGGCTGTCGAATGCAGATGTTCCTATACCATCACCAGTTACACCTCCATGAAATATTTCTTCATAAAATACTGTTTGTGCTGAAAGATTTGAACTTAATAAAGAACAAATTAAAATAGTTAAACAGAATATTGATTTCATATTTATAGATTCCTTTTAGACAAATAAACGAAATTAAATGTAAAATTATTGTAAAATAATGTTATTTAATTTCGTTTGTTCAGTTTTTTTTTTATAGATTCGTTAATCACTTAACATAAATTAATACTAAAACGATTTATTATGAGAACTAAAAAAGCACTAAGTTTATTTCTGCTAATCTACTATGGATTTGCAGTTAATGCACAAAATCCTGCGTGGATTTTAACACCAAAATACATACCCAATATAGGTATAGCACCTATTTCCTTGCCAAATTCAAGTTTAGTTTCTAATAGCGCATCCAACATGCAACTCGACGCAAACGGAAACATCTTGTTTTACATTTTGGATAATTTTATTTTGGACAAAGATGGTGAACAAATTGGAGAAATTGGAGACAATGCGCCAACTAATTATTGCCCCCAAAATCCAGAAACATCTGAGACACTCATAATACCCGCAACAAACAGTTGTAATAAGTACTATATAGTAACCAACTTATTAGACCGTTGTGAAAATCATCTATTAGCTGTACGACCATTTTATAGTATTCTTGATTTTGATGTGCCTAGACCTAACTCTTCCAAAATGGGCGCAGTAACATCATCAAATGTTTTACCACCTTCAATTCATCCAATAATAGGAGGTGAAATTGGCGACATTTTTCTTTCTGCCTCTTCACTTCAAGGATCAGGAGCAAATTCTTTTAGATATATTTTTGCTTCAAAAAACTATTCTAACACAAATAGCGGGATTGTTCGATTTAAAATGGACAATAATGGTATTCAGTACGATGGCTTTATTCCATATGAAATTCAGAATGCTACAACTTATGGAATACGAGCAGAAATGGAGTTAGTACAATTAAGTAATGGGCACTTCAAAATTGCTGCTCCTTACAAAGCTACAGGTACTCACAATGGTAAAAATGTTTTTGCTGCTATTTATACTGCTGAATTAGATGCATCAGGCAATGTTTATAACAATCAGGAAAACACACTCTATTTTTATAAGAGCACAAACAATGAGGAGAATCCATATATTCATGGATTAGAATTTTCACCAAACGGTGATTATTTATATTTGACTCATATTATATCAGAATTCCACCCTCATCCATTTGAATATTATAGCTTTAATAATCCCAATGTTTCAGACCCTAATGGTAATGGGATTTATTCTTTAATGATCGGTTCTGGCTCAGTTAATGAAGTAGATTTCCAGAATTCCCAAATTGAATTAGCGATTGATGGCAATTTATACTTAGGGGCTGAAGAGCGACTTGCTTCATTCAGCAATCCAAACAATCCTTTAACAGGTGTTTTTAACGGGAGTGCAATTCAAGTTTTAGGATACTTTGCGAACTTTGGTAAATATACTATAAATAACCAGCCTATGATGAAAACTTACACACTTCCAGATCAAATTGATGGAATGAATTACCAACAATTTGCATCAACCGTATATAACTCTACCATCTACACAGCGCAGACCAGCGCCACTTGGAAATTAGGAAATACAAACAATCCGTGGAATATCACCAGTGGCGATGTTTACATTGAAGATAAATTGATTATCCCATCTGGAAAGAGCATAACAATTGAAAATATGACTTTTCATTTTGCGCCAGAAGCAAAAATTATTATTGAACCTGGAGCGAAGTTAACAATCGATGGTGCAACCCTAACTAATTCAAGACCATGTAATAACGAAGAATTTTATTGGCAAGGCATTGAAGTCTGGGGAACCACTAACCAACATCAATATCCACTTAATAATTCTACCTATCAAGGAACGTTAATCTTAAAAAATGGCGGTACAATCGAAAATGCACACACAGCCGCTACAAACTGGAGACGAGATGATTGGAATGGAATTGGCGGCATCATTCAAGCCACGGATGGTGTTTTTAGAAACAATAGAAGGGATGTGGAATTTATGAAATATGCAAATTTCGTTGCTTCAAATCCCAATACAATAGTGCCAAATCTATCTTTTTTTAGAAATACATATTTTGTCAGCGATGATAATTTTATAGAAAAAGGATACGGAATTCAAAAGCACGTTACCTTATGGGAAGTAAGTGGCATAAGTTTTACCAATTGCCATTTCTCCAATGATATTACAACAGATAAAAACAACAGTTCTGCACCTAATGGCGCTATCTCTTCTCTAAATGCAGGGTTCAAAGTTCTTGCAGGTTGTAGCACTTCACCACCACTTGGTCAAGGATGTCCGACTTCTAATCTTTTGAAATCGAGTTTTTCTGGATTTTTATCAGCAGTCGAAATTGCTGGTTCTAGCACCACAGCATCAGTTACAGTGCAACAAAGTCTATTTTCAGACAATATTTTCGCTATTGGAGTAGATGAATTTGATAATGTTTCAATCAACAGAAATGACATCGAAATAGGGAATGCTGGATATACACTTTCTTCTCCTTCGGGAATGGGAATTAATATTGATAATTCCACAGGATATATCATCGAAGAAAATAACGTCTCTACTAATTTAAACAATGGTAATTATCTGGGAATCAATGTTACCAATGGCGGAGAAGATGACCACCAATTATACAAGAATAAACTAAACGAATTATCCGTTGGAACAACTGCTAAAGGAATCAATCACAACACGAACTATCAAAAAGGTCTGCAGTTTTTGTGTAATGAATATAAAAACAACTCTACTGCTATATCTATACTATCTAAACCATTAGCAGATGGTGTACGTTTCTATCAAGGAGATTTTTCGCCTAAGAAAGCATCTGGTAATACATTTATTAACAACAATAAGGATATTATAAATAGTGCTAATTCCATTATGTATTATCACAAAGGTCTCAATTCAGAACCAGTAAATAATTCAGGATTAATTTCTATACAATTAGTAGTTAATGAAAACACTTGTCCAACTAACTTTGGAAGCGGTGATATAGCAACTCCAGTTTCTCTTTTGAAAAGTAATTTAATTGTGTTAACAGACGATTACAACGATTTAAATTTCATTTATATTTCTCAGATTGATGATGGAAACACAGAGCAATTCAAAAATAACATTGAAATAAATTGGTCTGACGATGCTTGGCATTTAAGAGAAAAGTTAATCGAAAAATCTCCTTATGTATCAACCGACGCTCTTTTGAAAGCAGCAGAACAAAACATTCTACCGAACGGAATGCTATTAGAAGTTCTTTTAGCAAACCCAGACGCAACACGAGGAGAGGCATTCATCGAGAATTTAAGAAATGAAACGAATAATACATTTCCTGAGTACATGCTCGATTTCGTTAGAAATAATTGGGACACGCAAACTCTTCGATCGAATTTAGAAGGTCAAATGGCAACTATTCATTCAGAATTATCCAAAACTCGCAATTACATTAAGTATTTGGAAAAATCAGAAGAAGAATACACAATTGAAGAAAGATTGACTACGATGAAGATTGGAAATAGTATTTCTCACAAGATCGGTTTAATGGATTTTTATATTGAAAACAACCAATTCACCAAAGCAGATTCTGTTTATCAAGCAACTTTAACGGATCCTGCGACGAAGAACGAATTAAACCTAATTGATTATTATGATGACTATCTAACTTTTAGATCTAGCTTATCAAATCGTAACTTAGCTCAATTAGATTCATCTGAAATTGCATATCTCCAAACACTAGCTGAAAATTCGGGAAGAGCTGGAGGTTATGCTAAAAATGTACTTTGTTTCTTTTACAACATTTGTTTTGAAAAGGAATTTCCAACTGAGGACTTAGCTCCAAAAAACATGCTGATTTCTACAAATTCTCCTGAGCTGGAAGATATAATGTATAACATCACGCTTTATCCAAATCCATCTGATGAATTTGCAAGTATCAAATGGGAAATCTACGACCAAATCCAAAATGCATCTTACAAAGTCTTTGATTTGAATGGACTTGAAGTGATGAGTAATGTCATCGACAGCAACAAAGGCGAAAAGGTAATTGATACAAGATCTTTGAAAAGCGGAGTCTATATCGTAGGTATTTATAACAATGACAAAATTAAAGTCAACAAAAAGTTAGTGGTAAATCCAAAAAAATAAATAAGCATTCAAGCAATTTCAAAAGCACATTCCAATACTGGAATGTGCTTTTTTTGATTAATCCTGAAGTAAAATAACTTAAAAATGCAGCAATAAGTTTAACTTAGTACCATGACAGAACTCCAAACCACCGAAGAATACAAACCGCTTCAAATTATGAATGCCTCTGCTGGAAGTGGCAAGACGTATAATTTGGTGATGAGTTATTTGAAATTGATTTTAGGTGATAAAAGTTCGCCGACACAATTTTCTAAAATCATGGCGATGACTTTTACCAACAAGGCGGCTTTTGAGATGAAATCCAGAATCATCGAAGCGTTGGATTTTTTAGCAAATCCAATTCGTTCGGATGAAAAAGAAACCAAGAAAGCACAAGCCTTAACGGAAAGCGTGGTTACGGAATTGAAAATTGAAGCTGCTCTTTTGAAGTTTCGCGCTGGTTCGGCATTGAAACAAATATTACATCAATACGAAGATTTTCATGTGATGACCATCGATAAATTCAACTTGCGATTGATTCGTTCTTTTGCCTTGGATTTGGATTTAGATTCTGATTTTCAAGTAGTTTTAAACGAAGAGCAGATTTTGGATAAAGTCATCGATCAATTGATGGATGAATTGGATCCGAAGGAAATGAAAGAATTGACCAGTTTGGCGCTGCAATATTCGAGATCAAAAATTGAAGACCAAGAAAGCTGGGATTTTCAGCGAACATTGAAATCCTTCGCCTTGGTGCTTACCAATGAAAAATACATCGAGATCTTAAAAGACATTCAACAAATTGATTATTCACCGAATTCATATTCCTTCATCAAGGAAAAAGAAAAGGATTTGAAAGCTTTAGTTGAACTGAAAGCAAGACAATTGTATGCTGAATTTTTGAACTATAACGGAAACGATCTTCCGGGAAAAAGTAGGGCAGTTGACGCTTTTGAAAAACTAAATTCAGATAAATTAATCGATGGAGCAAGTGACGGTGCAAAAGGATTTTTCACCAATGCTGCGCGGAAAAACTTAGAGGCTGGAAAATTCCCAGAAAACTTAGCCAGTTTATCCATTCAATTTGATGATTTCTTCATTGAGAAAATTGGTGAATATCGAATTTTAAGGTTGATATCTAAGAATTTCTATAACATGGGCTTGCTGAAATTTATCAGTGAACGCTTGGATAAAATAAGAAATTCAGAACAAATTATTCGAATTTCAGAATTCAATAAAATGATTTCTGATTTGATTAAAGATGAAGAAGCACCTTTCATATACGAACGTTTGGGAAATCGTTTCCACAACTTTCTGTTGGACGAATTTCAAGATACATCGCGTTTGCAATGGATGAACATTGTGCCTTTGATTCACGAATCACTTTCTAACAATAGATATAACTTAATTGTAGGCGATCCGAAACAATCGATTTATCGTTTTAAAAACGGATTGGCAGAGCAATTTATTACTCTACCGGAGATTTACAATCCAGAACAAGATCCACAAACTGCATTAAAATCGGCTTTCTTCAAAACAATGGGTGGCAAAAAACCACTCAAAGACAATTGGCGTTCTTTTCAAAACATTGTCAATTTCAACAACGACTTTTTCGAAGCTTTTAAAGAAATTATTCCGAAAGAATTGAAGTCGTTTTATGAAGATGTGAAACAAAATCCAAAAGGAAAAGAAGGCGGATACATTTACGTGGATTCGAAATCCGTTGAGAAAGAAGAAGGTGTAAATCATTCCACCAATTCGGTTATCAAATGGGTAGAAGATTGCGTGGCTGACGGAATTGAAAAAGGAGATATTTGCATTTTGGGTAACACCAAGAAAAGCTGTAATGACTGGGCAATTGCGCTGTCGGGTCGCGGACATAAAGTAGTTTCCTCCGATAGTTTAATGGTCAATTCTGATCACCAAGTCAAACTGGCGATTGCGTATTTAAAATGGCGTAAAAATCCTTCGGGAGAATTGGAAGCGCGCCGGTTTTCAGAAATATTTTATTCACTTTCCTCCGACAATCCGATTTCGGCAATTCGCGCATACTGGATTAGCGAAGAGAAAGATGGAAGAACAAGGCAATATTTCGATCAAAACAAATTCATCCTTGAGAATTTCGGTTCCAAAGATTTGTTTTTCGCACCTTTTGAAAGTTTGTACAACCTGATTCAAGGTTTTTACAAAATGGCAGATTTACACGAAATTCACAATCCATACCTGCATCACTTGTCGGATATGTTGCACGAATTTGATTTAGTCTTTGGTCCAGAATTGGAATTATTCTTGAAAGAATACGACCAAAAAGGAAAAGGATCAGCGATTCAAACACCTGAAAACAAAGATGCCATTAAAATTATGACGGGTCATAAATCCAAAGGTCTAGAATTTCCCGTGGTCATGATTCCCGATTTGAATTGGAGTGTGACTTCGAAAAAAAGTCAATTCTTGTTGAAAGAAAATGGACATTTCATTTATCAAACGCTCTCTAAAAGTTCAAAAGTTGAACGAATTAAAGCAGAATTCGACATCGAATACAATCAAAGTTTGCTCGATCGAATGAACTTGGCGTACGTGATGTTTACACGTCCTGTTGCGCGTTTGTACATCGGAAACTATCTCAAACCAGTCAAAAAAGAAGCAAATTTCGACGATCAATTGAGTGATTTTGGAAAATACATTCATCAAGTTTTCGAAACCTTGTCAACTCAATTACCCAACTTGAATCTGTTAGAAACAGAAGATGAAAAAGACGTGCATTTCGAAATCGGAGAAAAAACAAAACCAGCTGTTAAAACGGTTGTCGCTATGGATACCGATTTTGTACCCCTAGAATTAACAGATAAACTCTGGTTCCCAGACATTTCACTTCGCGATCAATTGCTGCAGGATGAAAACGGACTTTCCGATGCGCAACGTTATGGAAATCAACTGCACTTGTTGTTATCGGTTTTAACAAGTCCAACGGAAATTGAAGAACAATTGAAATTCCACTCGGATTCAGGATTGATAGAAAACGCCTTTGAAGAACGATTAAGAGCAGATTTGATAGAAGTTTTAAGTCATCAGGCGTATGTTGAATTATTTCAAGATGCAGAGAAAATTTGGAGTGAACAAGCGATTATCATTAGTGCAACGGAAACGAAACGTCCAGATAAAATCATTTTAAAAAAAGACGAAACCATTGTGATTGATTTCAAAACGGGAATGGCGAATGAGAAACATTTGAAACAAGTTTTGGTTTATGTCAATACCTTGCGGGAAATGAACTATCCAAAAGTACGTGGAATTGTGTTTTATACGGGTGATTTGAGAATGGTGCGAGCGGAATCGGTTTAATGAAATACGAGAATAATCAATAATAGTTTGTATCTTGAATAATGACGAGTTATATTTGACAAATATTGTCAAGAAAAATAATTCAAATGGAAACAGTAGGTCAAATAATTAGAGCTAAAAGAGAAGACTTAGGCTTATTGCTCCGGCATGTAGCATCTCATTTAGACATTGATCAAGCTATTTTGAGCAAGATTGAACGTAATGAACGAAAAGCTTCAAAAGAAAACATCGTAAAACTTGCTGAAATTTTAAAACTCGATCACGAGGATTTGTATATCCAATTTATGAGTGACAAAATTGCATACGAAATAGTTAATGAAGAATGTGCAAGTAAAGTCCTGAAAGTAGCAGAAGAAAAAGTAAAATATTTGAAAAACAATTATTTAAAAAGTTAAATTATGGAGAATGAATTAAGTGATATAAACGTAAATGTTGCTCAGGAACCACAATTAGATATTTTTTATTATCCAAAAACAACTTCAACTAACACAAAGACAGTTAATAAAGACACACTCAATGTTCTTTCACTATTCTCTGGTTGCGGTGGAATGGATCTAGGGTTTGAAGGAGGGTTTGACGTATTAGAATCTTCGGTTAATGAGAAATTAACACCTCACTTTATTGAACAGAAAATGAAAACTGGTTTTGTTAAATTAAAAAAAACAAAATTTAAAACAGTTTTTGCAAATGACATATTAATTGATGCACGAAATGCATGGGTAAACTATTTTTTAAAAAGAGGACATGTTCCAGAAGATTTCCATCAAGAAAGCATAGTAGATTTAGTTAAGATGTATCGTGAAGGCGTTAATGTCTTTCCTGAAGAAGTTGATGTTGTTACGGGTGGTTTTCCTTGTCAAGACTTTAGTATTGCAGGGAAAAGAAAAGGATTTGAGTCTCACAAAACCCATAAAGGAACCGCTACAGACGATAATACAGCTTCTATTGAAACTAGAGGTCAACTTTACATGTGGATGAAAGAAGTTATCGAAATAAGCCAACCGAAAATCTTCATTGCTGAAAATGTAAAAGGTCTAGTAAATCTTGAAAATGTAAAAAAAATTATTCAAAATGACTTTTCTTCTGCAAATGGCAATGACTATATTGTTTTAGATCCTCAAGTGTTGCACTCTGCAAATTTTGGTGTCCCACAATCAAGAGAAAGAGTAATTTTTATTGGAATTAAAAAATCTGCATTAAACAAAGGTGTTTTAGCTGAACTTCAGAAAAAAAACATTTCTGAACAGTATAATCCTTATCCAAAACCAACTCATTCTTTTAATATAAAAGGAGAAAACTTAAAGGATTTTGTTCAGTTGAAAGAGGTATTTAAAAATATAGTTGAACCAGAAGTAACATTAGATTTATCTCAAAAGTTTTACTCAAAGGCAAAATTCATGGGAAAACATTGTCAAGGTCAAACCGAAATCAAACTTGATGGCATTTCGCCAACTATACGTTCAGAGCATCATGGCAACATAGAGTTCAGAAGGCTTTCAAAAGAAAACGGAGGAATAATAGAAAAAGAACTGAAAAACGGAATGAAAGAAAGACGTCTTACAGTTCGAGAATGTGCTTTAATTCAAACATTCCCTCCTGATTATGAGTTTGTAATTGAGAATAAAAACGGAAGGAAAGGTTCATTCTTATTAAGTCCATCCCAAGCGTATAAAATAATTGGGAATGCAGTTCCTCCTTTGCTTGCATATAATTTAGCAAAAAGAATCGAAGAAGTTTGGGATTTATATTTTAAAAAATAAAAATGATTATATCAATAAACTCAGAAACCGAGCGAAATGAATTTGACTTGCTTTTAGAATCTACCACATCTGAATTAAATAATCATGCGCAAAAAAACCCTACAAAAGTTTCAAAACTTTTAGGCAGAGATTTAGAGCCATTTGTTAAAGACGTAATGGCTGATTTAGCAGTTGGAACTGTCTTTGAAAACAGTATTGAACTTATTGGTGGACAAAAATTTCCAGATATTGTTGCGAAAAAATATTACGGTATTGAAGTAAAAACAACTACTAAGGATCACTGGAAGACTACTGGAAATAGTGTTCTTGAAAGCACACGAGTAGATGATGTAGAACGAATATTTATGCTTTTTGCAAAACTTGCTTCTCCAATTGAATTCAGATCTCGTCCATACGAAGAAGTTTTATCAGAAGTTGTAGTTACGCATTCTCCTAGATATTTAATTGATATGAACTTGGAAAAAGGTAAAACTATTTTTGATAAAATTAATATGTCATATGATACATTAAGAAAAGAAGAAAATACTATTAAGCCAATTGTAGACTACTATAAAAGCAAATTAAAACCTGGTGATGAATTATGGTGGATGGATTCTAATGCCAATAACAAATCGAGCAATATTGTAATTAAAATCTGGAACAATTTATCAAAAGAAGAAAAATTAGATTTAAAATTTAAAGCAATGGCTTATTTTCCAGAGCTTTTCAGTAACAGCAGTGATAAATTTGGTAGACTAGCAATATGGTTAGTCACCAGTGAAGGTGTCGTTTGCCCAAATGTTAGAGATTTATTTACTGCTGGTGGTAAGACAAATTTTATAAATGGTAAAATTGTATATCAAAAGGTACCTAGAATTTTGTTAAATTTATTTACTCACGTTCCTCAAATTTTAGAAAATATAATTAATACATCTGCTTACGAACTCTCAGAATATTGGGGAATAAAAACAAACGAAAGCAAAAAGATTTTCGATTGGATAAATCTTGTCAATCAAAACTCTAAGAAAATTCCAGATGCTAAACACTTAAATGTCAAAAAAATACTTTCTAAACTAATTCTTGTATAAGAAATTTAGCTTTAGAGTGAGACCAACAATTACTATAATGAACAAGAGAGTCAGCACGATGAATAAAACTCTAAATGTATACATTTTTCTCATTTACCTCGCTTTTTCGCACACGGTAAGCGCGCAAGAACAAAGATCATTCAAAAATCTCGAAGAAGTTTTAAGCTTTACCAAGGAAAAAAACTTCAACTTTTACAATGCCGAAATTCAAACGCAACTCGCTGATTTAACACGAAAATCGGCTTGGGGAAACATTTTTAATCCGCGGATTCCAGTTTCTGTTCAAGCGTTGGATAATTTCAATCAACAAGTGATTGTGATGCCAGGCGAAGTTTTTGGTCAGCCAGGAACGTTTCGGGAAATCACAACTGGTCAGCGGTATTCCACGGTTTTCAATATTCAACCGCAGTTTGAAATCTTGAATTTAAGCAACATTTCACAGGTCAAAGCTTCTAAAATTAATCAGGAATTGACAGCCGTTCAAAATAAAATGAACGAGCAAAACATTTACAATCAGATCAATTCCATTTATTTCAACATGCTTTCTTTTCAAGAACAAATTAAAATTGTGGAACAAAATATTGGTTCTGCGGATACGATTTTCAGAATCACTCAAAATCGTTTCAATGAAGAAGTCGGCAGAAAACAAGATGTCAACGAAGCGGAAGTCAATTTAATTCGCTTGCAAGATAACTTGGAACAACTTCGTTTGAATTTAAAAATTCAGCAGGAAAGTTTGTCGCTTTATTTTGAAAACAGCATCACTCCTAGCCTTCTTGAAGACTTGGAAAATTACGAAAACGCAAGTCCAAGCAATCCAACAACAAGTTCTTTGGCGATTCAGGATGCCAATTTAAAAATCCTTTCCATGGAACAAGAATTGAAAATATCGCGTTTTCAAAACATTCCAACGCTATCATTTGTTTCCGCTTTTAATTGGCAAAACTTGAGCAATACCAGCTATTTTAGCAACGATTCACGCTGGATTGATTACAGTTATTTAGGCTTGAAGCTCAGCATGGATTTACCGACAACCGTTTCTAAAGTTGCCGCTTCTCAAAACAAGAAATATCAAAATTTGATCTTGAAATCCAATGCGGAACATGCGATCAAAGAAACGGAAACCAAAAACCGTCAATTGATTTTAGATTACGAAAAAGCGCTTAGTCAAGTTCGAAATTTTAGAAAAATCGTGGATTTAAAACAAGATACGTACAACAAGAATTTCAATCAGTACCAAGAAAATATTTTGGCACTGGATAAATTACTGATTTCTCACAACGACTTACTGATCGCTAAACTGAATTTGGTCAGTGCATTGGCAAACGTCGGATTTAACAAAAGCAAAATTGACATCAACAATAAATATTAGGATTATGAAATTAATCAGCACCATCTTTCTCGCATTGCTGCTCTTTTCTTGTGGAAAGGAAGAAGGAACTCAGCCCATTGTTCAGGATATCAAGGAACTCGTTTTTGCTTCTGGAAATTTAGAATGGAAAAACAGTTACAATTTGACTGCTCAAACAGACGGTGTACTTTCCAACGTTGATTTTGAAATTGGAAATACTGTTGCAACTGGGAAAGTTTTGGCAAACATTGATAATCCAACTAATTTGGTGAACACACAAACTGCCAAAGAACAATTGTCGATCAATTTGGAAAACATGACCAGCAATTCACCCGCTTTGCAACAAGTTCAGCAAAACATTGATTTCGCAGAATCCAAATACAAACAAGATCAAGTTCAAGCAGAACGTTATGCGCGGCTTTACAAAACCCAAAGTGTTTCAAAATCGGAGTATGAAAATTATAAATTGGCAGCAGAAAGTTCCAAATCGAATTTGAATGCATTGAAAAAAAATTACGCACAATTGCAACAACAAGCCAAGCAAAATTACATCACCACCAAAGGTCAACTGAAGGCGAATCAAGTTTCTCAGCAATACAACAACCTCGTAGTTCCACAAAATGGAACAGTCATCGCAAAATTAAAATCCAACGGAGATTATGTCAAAAAAGGCGATGTGATTGCAACCATTGCTGATTCTAAACAAATTGAAGCCGTTTTGAATGTGGACGAAACAAGCATTGCTAAAATCAAAATTGGTCAGACGGTTTTTGTGAAATTGAATACCGACAAGGATAAAATTTACAATGCTAAAATCACAGAAATTCTCGCAGCATTTGACGAGAAAAGTCAATCGTTTATTTGTAAAGCGATATTTGAAGAACAGCTGAACATCGCGTTTTACGGAACACAACTGGAAGCCAATATTTTGACGAGCGAAAAGAAAAACGCTTTGTTAATCCCAAGAGATTTAATGGATTTTGGCAACCGCGTCAATGTGAAAGGACAGAAAGAAACTGTGATTATTAAAACAGGAATTATTTCTTCAGATTACGTTGAAGTGTTGGGAGGAATTTCTAAAGACGATTACCTTTTACCGCTAAAGAAATAAAGAAATGAATATCAATACGGACATTGCCAAAACCTATATTCTCGTTGACAAACGTCAGACGGCGGTCGCGGCAATTGGTGTTTTGTTGGGAATGGCGGTTTACATTTTTATGAATTCACTGATGTTGGCTTTGGACAGAAGTTCCACTGCCGTTATTTTCAAAAACAATGCGCACATTCGTGTTTACAAAGATGATAAAATTAGTAAAGAATTGGTCAGCGATTCGAAAACAAAATACTTGATCACCAATCCAAAAGTAGCGCCAAAAAGCAATACGATTATTAATCCAAATTTGGTAACGGAAACTATTTTAAAGAATAAAAACGTGACGGTTGTTACTCCACAAGTCAATTCGTCTGTTTTTTATAACAATGGAAAATCTCAGATATCTGGAATGGCTGTTGGAGTAAAACCAGCTGAAGCAAATGCAATGTACGACATCAATTCATCGATTGTAGATGGAAATTTTGAATCTTTGGCTTCCAATCCAAATGGAATTGTGATTGGTGTTGGGATTTCTTCTAAAATGAATCTAGCAGTTGGAAACAACATCAACATTACTTCTGCAAAAGGCGTGAATAGAACTTTTAAGGTAATTGCCATCTTTCGATCCAACGTAAAGGCACTAGACGAAACCAAATCCTACATCAACCTGGCTTCCGCGCAACAACTGCAAAAAGAAGGTCCGCTTTACATTACCGACATCAGTGTGAACATCAAAAATCCGGACGAAGCCGAAGCAATTGGTGAAGAAATCACGCAGTTAACTGGATACAAAGCGCAGAGTTGGCAAGAAGCAAACAATTCGATCGTGACTGGAAATAAGATGAGACGAATTGTTTCTGGCTTGATTTCTTACTTGATATTATTGGTCGCAGGATTTGGAATCTACAACATTCTGAATATGACTGTAAATCAAAAGATCAACGACATTGCCATTCTAAAAGCGATGGGTTTTAAAGGAAAAGATGTGATTCGGATTTTCGTAACACAAGCATTGACGATTGGAATTATCGGCGTAATTGGCGGAGTTATTCTCGCCGCTATCCTAATCAATACCTTGAAACACATTCACGTTGGCGGAGATATCGGATATTTTCCAATTGAATATGATTTTACCGTCTTTATTCGCGGAATCATTTTCGGATTAATCATCACCTTTTTCGCAGGATATTTCCCAGCACGCAAAGCAGCAAGAGTCGATCCCGTAGACATTTTTAGAAGATAAAAATTAAGAACATGCCGATTTTAAAAACCGAAAACATCAATAAATTTTTCCACGAGCCAAATGAATTTCAGGTTCTGAAGGACATTTCATTTGAAGTGCGGCGTGGAGAATTGCTGACATTGATGGGGAAATCTGGTTGTGGAAAATCAACTTTGTTGTACATTCTTTCCACGATGGACAGAGATTATACTGGCAATTTATTCATTGACAATCAATTGATGAACAACCTTTCCATCGATGAACTGGCAGCGATTCGGAATGAGAAAATTGGATTTGTTTTTCAGTTTCATTACTTATTGGGAGAGTTCAGTTGTCTAAAAAACGTGATGATTCCTGCTTTGAAATTAGGGAAATATTCAACTGAAGAAATTGAAGCCCGAGCGTACGAGAAATTGAGGGTTTTGGGAATTGAAGATCAAGCGTTGAAACCCGCGAGTAAATTATCAGGTGGACAACAACAACGCGTTGCCATTGCTAGAGCATTGATCAACGATCCGCTGATTATTATGGGCGATGAACCGACGGGAAATTTGGATAGTAAAAATACCGACATCGTTTTTAATATTTTCCGTGAACTTGCTGATGAATATGGTCAGACGATTATCGCAGTTACCCACGACGATGATTTCGCAAAGAAAAGCGACCGAATTGTGGAGATGATTGATGGGATGATTTTGAAATAAGGGTTTTGAAATAAAAACGCATTCATTTTACAAATTCACGTGCAATTGCGCACCTGGTCCGAGTGGCAAGCCTAATAAAATCCAAATCATCAATAAAATTGACCATCCGATAAAGAAAACCATTGAATACGGCAACATGGAAGAAACGATGGTTCCAATTCCTGCTTTCTTGTCGTAGCGTTGCATGAAGGCGACAATCAATGCGAAGTACGACATCATTGGAGATATAATATTCGTAACACTGTCTCCTACTCGATAGGCCACTTGCACCAATTCTGGCGAATAGCCCAACAACATAAACATCGGAATGAAAATCGGTGCCATGATCGCCCATTTGGCGGAAGCGCTTCCCATAATCAGGTTGATTAATGCCGAAACGACCACAAAACTCAACATCAAGGGAATTGGTCCCAGACCCGAACTTTTTAGCACCTCAGCTCCGCTGACTGCGAATATTAATCCAAGGTTTGTCCAGTTGAAATAGGCAACGAACTGCGCAGCGAAGAATACCAGAACAATGTAAGAACCCAAGGTTTCCATCGATTTGGACATTCCTTTCATCACATCTGAATCATTTTTAATGGTTTTCGCACCAATTCCGTACGCAATTCCGGCTATTCCAGCGCCCAAGAAAATGAAGGCGACTATTCCAGACATGAACGGAGATTTCAAAATTCCACCATCGTCGCCACGTAAATAACCGTCGTATGGAATCAACCCACCAACAATAAACGCGGTGAATAAGATAGATGCAATCAAGGCATATCGTAAACCTTTCTTTTCATTTTTCTGCAATGAATCCAATGACATCGCAGCCTCTTCGCCTTCATAAACTCCCAATCTAGGTACAACAATCTTCTCTGTCACCCATGTTCCTAAAATGGCAATTAAAAACGTAGAAACGAACATGAAGTAATAATTACTCGCAGGATTTACCAAATAGGTCGGATCTAAAATTCGAGCCGCTTCTTCTGAAAGTCCAGCAAGCAATGGATCGATGGTTCCCAATAATAAGTTGGCACTGTATCCTCCAGAAACTCCAGCAAAAGCTGCTGCCAAACCGGCAATTGGATGTCTTCCGGCAGCTTGGAAAATCACGGCTGCTAATGGAACTAATAATACGTATCCAACTTCACTGGCCGTGTTGGATAAAATTCCTGCAAAAACTATTACGAAGGTCAACATTCGCTTCGGAGCGGCAAGAACAATTTTACGGAGAATCGCACCAATTAATCCAGAACCTTCGGCAATTCCAATTCCCAATAAAGAAACCAAAACGGTTCCCAAAGGCGCAAAACTGGTGAAGTTGGTCACCATTTTGCTCAAGATCAGATTTAATCCTTCTTTAGAAACTAAGTTAACCGTGGTGATTGTCTCTCCAGTTCCTGGATGAATGACGCTTAAGTCGAATAAACTCGCGATCCAAGATGCAAGAACCACTAATAATGCAAAACCAGCAAACAAAGTCGCTGGATGGGGAAGCATATTTCCGATTCGTTCAACTGAACCTAAAAATCGATCTACTAAACTCTTTTTTCCGCTTTTTGCCATTGTATCTTACTTCAAATTGGTGTTTTCAACTAATAACCTGAGTTAGATTATTCCATCGAATTTATATCGCTGATTATAAGCCTATAATAAAATATTAAAAATTCTCTTTTTTCAGCTTTCCAATAAATGGCATCCTACTTCGTCATTTTAAATAAAAATAGCCAACTATTTTTTATTTAAAATTCCTCGTATTATACTCATTCATTGAAATATAAAACTCAATTTTACAATCGAACTCAGGTTAATAGCAAACAAAGATAATCAAATGAATTACTCTTCCAAATTGAATCGGAAAGTACTGTTTTTAGGTACTAACCTAGGTTCGATTATCCCATCGAACTCAGGTTACTAAAAAAGCCGATGCAGAAAATCTACACCGGCTTGATAGCTTGTTTTTAAACGATCTTTATTTCGTCAACAACATTTCTCTCAATTTTGGCAATGGCCATAATTCATCGTCTACCAAATATTCTAATTTATCGGTGTGGTAACGAATATCGTCAAAGTAGCATTTCACTTCGTCGCAATATGCAACTGCTTTTTCTTCTGCATCTTCAATTTTATTGACACGTCTTCGTGCATCTAGCATTTCATCACACAAGTGTTTCATTTTATTCAAGTGCATCGAAATCTTCGTAATCAATTCACGTTGCGCTGCGGAGGCTTCTTTTCCGTCATCGCCCAAAACCTGCATCAAACCTTGAACATTTGCAATCAATCTATTTTGGTAATTGATAACTGCTGGAATGATGTGGTTTTGCGTTAAATCACCCATAACACGTGATTCAATTTGCAATTTGTAAATATAATTCTCAAATTCAATTTCTTTTCGCGCTTCGATTTCTCTCTTCGTCAAGACATCTAATTCTTCAAACATGGCGATCACGCGTGGGTCATCCCAAATATCCAACGCACGTGGCGTATCTTTAAAGTTATTCAATCCTCGTCTTGCTGCTTCTTGAACCCATTCTTCGCCATATCCATTTCCTTCAAAACGGATTTTTTTCGAATCCTTGATCATTTGTTGCAATTCTTTCAAAATCGCTTCGTCTTTCGAATCACTTTTCGCGATGCGCTTGTCAACGTTTACTTTGAAATCTTTCAATTGTTTCGCCATGATGGTATTCATGATGATCATTGGTTTTGCGCAGTTTGCTGTAGAACCAACCGCTCTAAATTCAAACTTGTTACCAGTAAAAGCCAAAGGTGAAGTTCTATTTCGATCGGTATTGTCCATGATGATTTGTGGAATCTTACCGATGTTCATCTTAAATTCCGTTTTATCTTCTGGACTCATTTTCCCATCTTTCACATTTAATTCGATGTCATCCAAAACATTGGACAAGTAACTTCCGATGAAAGCAGAGATAATTGCCGGTGGCGCTTCATTGGCTCCCAAACGGTGATCGTTGTTTGCAGATGCGATACACGCTCTTAATAAATCCGCATTGTCGTGAACAGCTTTAATGGTATTCACGAAAAATGTAAGGAACTGTAAATTTGTTTTTGGATTTTTTCCTGGAGCTAATAAATTCACACCCGTATTGGTAGATAAAGACCAGTTGTTGTGTTTACCAGAACCGTTCATTCCTGCGAATGGCTTTTCGTGAAGTAAAACTTTGAAGTTGTGTTTCAAAGCAATTTTCTCCATCAAGTCCATCAACAACAAGTTGTGATCGTTTGCCAAGTTACATTCTTCAAAAATCGGCGCACATTCAAATTGATTTGGAGCTACTTCATTGTGTCTGGTCGTAACTGGAATTCCCAAACGAATTGCTTTCATTTCAAAATCACGCATAAATTCCGTCACTCTTTCTGGAATAGAACCGAAATAGTGATCTTCCAATTGTTGCCCTTTCGCTGGCGCTTGACCAAAAAGTGCTCTTCCGGTCATCATGATATCTGGGCGAGCATTGTACATCGCTTTGTCAATCAAAAAGTATTCTTGCTCCCAACCTAAAGTTGCGATTACTTTCGTTACGTTTTTATCAAAATATTGACACACCTCAACAGCAGCTTGGTCAATTGCATTCAACGCTTTAATTAAGGGCATTTTGAAATCCAATGATTCTCCGGTATAGGAAACGAAAATCGTTGGAATACATAAAGTACGTCCAATTACAAATGCTGGCGAAGATGGATCCCAAGCGGAATAACCTCTTGCTTCAAATGTATTTCTAATTCCTCCATTTGGGAAAGAAGAAGCATCTGGTTCTTGTTGTACTAATAAGTCACCATCAAAACGCTCAATCGCTCTTCCTGGTCCAACAGGTTTGAAAAAAGCATCGTGTTTTTCAGCAGTACTTCCATTCAAAGGTTGAAACCAGTGTGTATAATGTGTAGCACCTTTTGTAATTGCCCAATCTTTCATAGAAGAAGCAACTTGATCAGCAATTGAACGATCCAAAGAAGTTCCACTTTGAATTGCAGCCATCATCATTTTGTATGCTCCATCCGGAAGATACTCGCGCATAACTTCCGCGTGAAAAACATGTTCTCCGAAAAAATCAGAAATGTTACTGTCGTACTTTACATACTGTGGTTCTCTTTTAAGAACATCTTGAAACGCATTTTGTCGAATTGTGGCCATAAATTGATTTAATTTGATGCAAAATTAATTCATTCCAAAACAAAAACACTAAAATTTTTCATTTTTTTTCAATACACCCCTATAATTTTAAGGGTAAACCTCAAAATAACACCAATTAATCAAAAACACCCCTTCTTTTACCGACCACCTTCCGACAAAACACATTATTCAGAAAAAAACCGGAAAATTGACTCAAAAAATCAGTAGTCCTACATTTGTCCTGTCTTTTTACGCGAAATTACACTTGTAAATTTTACATTTGCTCAACAAATTAAAATCGTATCAAATAAACCATAAGAATAGTCCGAGGAAAATACCGATGATTAAGCAAGTGACTTTTGAACGAAGACTTTTATAAAACAATGAATAGACTTATGAAAAACACGCTAAAACTTTTATTACTTTTTATCTTGGTTCAAGGTTCAGTTTATGCTGCTCCTGGCGATACAACTTGGGTAACTGTATTTGAAAACCGAAAAATTGAAGCTTACGGTAATTTTGACACGACTGCAGTTCTTCCATCCACAACAACCAATTATCGAAAAATTAGAATGCACTACATTCTAGGAAGGTATAAATGTGCACCAGGATCTCAATATTGTGGTCAATGGGATTACGGAACATCCGTTTACGCGATGCCAGCAAATGGTGACACAGTAAAATTAGGTCGTGTGATTACTCCTTACGCAGGAAACTGGGCTTTGACACGTACACACGATTACGTTATTGACGTCACAGATTATTCGTCCATCTTAAAAGGCAACCTTGGAATGCGTTATGTATATGAAGGTTATTCTTGGGGTTTCTCTTTGACTTTAAAAATAGAATACATTGAAGGAACACCGGCACAAAACGCATTGGAAGTTCAAAATATTTACGATGGTTACTACGCGTATGGTAACACATCAGATCCAATTGAAGACCGATTGATTGCCAAAAACTATACGTATAATGCTCCAGCAGTTTCTGCGGCAATTAAAAATATCATTTCTGGTCACGGTTCTGATGCAACTGGTTGTGGTGAGTTTTGTAGCAAATATTACCAACAAAAAATTAATGGTAATTTAGTAGAACAAAAACAATTGTGGAAAGATGATTGTGGTTTCAATAACATCGATTTCCAAACTGGTACATGGGTTTATGACCGAGCAAACTGGTGTCCAGGTGAAGAGGTTTATCCTTTTTATCACGACTTGAAAACCATTACATCAGCAGGAACTCAATTTTCAGCCGACATGGATTTTCAAGCATACACCTCTCCAAATCCATCAAACGCAGGCGGATACAACATTGCTTCTCAATTAATAACGTATGGTGCAATCAACCATGCAGTAGATGCTTCAATTGAAGATGTTATTTCTCCAAACAACGATCCAAATCACAACCGTGCGAATGGAATTTGTGATAACCCAATGATTAAAATCAAAAATGTTGGTTCTACTGCAATGACTTCTGCTACAATTCAATATCAGTTAGTTGGAGGTCCTCCATACACTTTTAATTGGACAGGAAACTTAGCGTTTAATCAAGAAGAAATTGTTGACTTAGGAAGTAATACCGCACTTTTCTCTGGAAATGAATCCAATAAATTCATGGTGAAAGTGATTGACGTAAACGGTCAAGGTGCTGATGAAAATGTCTTTAACGACACGTACAAAACGAACTTTACACACGTTAAGGAATACCCAAGTCAATTTAGAATCAAATTCTTAACAAATAAATCTACCAGCAATTTAAACTATCCATTCAATCAAACAGGTTGGAAAATTTTAGACGGTACTGGAACAGTGGTAGCAAGTCGTTTGAACAACGCCAATGAAACTACGTACATGGATACCGTTAATCTACCGATGGGTTGCTACACATTTGTAATGGATGACGACGGATGTGATGGAATTTCTTGGTGGGCAAATTCTGCAGGTGGAACAGGAACGATTCAATTCGTGAAAATGGCAAACTTAGGGTCTGTCAAATCGTTTAGTGGTGACTTTGGTTGTCAATTAGTAGAAAGATTTACGGTTGGTTATTTATTGAACACAAATGAAATCAACAAAGCTGAGAAACAAATCGGAGTTTATCCGAATCCAGCTTCTGACAAAGTTTCTGTTTCATTCTCAAATCCGACAGATCAAGTAAAATACAGAATTTTAGATATTACGGGAAAGATCATCGATCAAAAAGAGGTTCACTTGAACCAATCTCTTGAGCATGTAATCAATACAGAAAATTTGAAAAATGGAGTTTATTTCCTTTGGTGTGAACTTTCAAATAATCAACAATATTCAGAGAAATTTGTGATACAAAAATAAGTTTGTTTTAGTAAGTTAGGTTAGGTAAAAGGGAGTTGTTTGATTACAACTCCCTTTTTTAGTAGAATTTATTTCTGCTATCAGTTTGCTTTTGAGTGCTTGTAGTGCTGCAACTTCTGGCTTATTGGGAACTGAAAAGAATTATTAAAAATACGTTTCACCAAATTATTTATCTGTAATTTGAAAACGATGTTACCGCTGAACAACAAACTTTTTGCTAATCTTTCTTCCATTTTGATTAAAAACCAAGTGATACATGCCGTTGTTTAAAAAGCGAATGTCGTGATTTAGCACGGTGCTTTCTCCTTCAAATTCTGAGACCACTTTTCCAGTTATGTCCACAATCTGAATAGACTCCTTGCTTGCAATAGGCATCTCCATGTTTAAAACCTGATCTGCTGGATTAGGATAAATTTTAAACCCATCGGCATCTACTACATCCACACCCAAAGTGGTAGAAAGTTTTAAGGTCCAAAAACTGTTAATGCCCAAAATGGGAACGGTTTTGTTTCCTGAAATGCCAGATTCTGAAATGCCAAAAAGATGGTAGGTATTATCACTTTCTTCATACATATAAGCTAAACCTTCTGATTGAGAACCGCCTATTGTTTTGTCCCAATTTACGTTTCCATTCAAATCGGTAGAGATCATCCAAAAATCATAAGCTCCGCGAGAACTCTCAGTTTTATGTCCAGAAATTCCGGATATAGAACTACCATAATGGATCATTTGATCGTCGTTTGTAAACAAGATATTTCTTGCATTGCCTTCACTCTCAGTTCCACCATAAGTTCCTTCCCACATAACGTTCAAATTATCATCCAGTTTAAAAACCCACAAATCAAGACCTCCAATCAATTCTGCCGTTTTAGTTCCCGAAATGGGTGAATCAGAAGCACCAATTAAATAAATTTCATTTTGTGGACTGATTGTAATTCCGCTCAAATAATCAGAATATGTACCTCCAAATGCTTTTTGATTCAGGATGTTGCCATTCAAATCGAGCTCAACTAACCAAGCATCTCCATTACCGTAATATGCAGTTGATTTGTTGCCAGAAATATCGGAAGCGCTATTTCCAATAACTAAGATGGTGTTACTTTGGGGGATAAATGAAATGTTTGTATTCGTTTCAATATAATCTCCTCCCAAGGTTTTGTCCCAAATTAAAGTTCCTGAAGAATCGATCATGACAACCCAATAATTAGATAATCCATAATTATTTTCTGTTTTATCTCCTGAGATATTTGATAGTGAAGTTCCAGAAACCACATATTTTGTTGGAGAAACAAGCGACATAGCCTCTAATTGATCACTGTCCGCACCTCCATAATTGTTTTGCCAAATGATTTCGCCATCTGCCTTAAGTTTTATCAACCAATAATCATTTCCTCCCTGATTTCCTGAAGTCAGGTTGCCTGAAATGGGTGAATTTGAAGTTCCTCCGATTAAAAGATCTCCTTCGGGTGTTTCTAAAACTGCTGACGGTGTTTCATACCCTGTTCCACCAAAAGATTTTTGCCATATAATATCCTGGTTTGGGCTGATTTTCATGATCCAAACATCACCTCCTCCGTACGATGGAGAATCTTTATCGCCAGAAACTCCTGATTCAGAACCGCATGCAAGAATGAAGTTTCCATCATTAAGCTTGGTGACCGTCTGTTTAATAATAAACCCTGTCGTTCCAAAAGATTTTTGATTATATATAGTTTGAGTTTGGCTGAAGCTGATAAAGTTGAATAGGGAGAAGCTAAAAATGAGTAGAACTTTCATAAGTTGTGGTGTTTTAGATGTAAACTAAATTGTGCGGAAACGAATACTCCAAGCAGAGTTACGCAACCTGTTAAAATTAGTTTTTTCATTTTTTTTGTAGTTACTATTAATAATTGAGTAGTGCACTGATGCAATACTAGGCTTAATTAATTATAAAAACAACTTTTTTATATTTAACTTTTAAATATTGATTTTAATCGAAAAAAAAACAAGGATTTATTTTATTGTGATGAGTTTGAAAATCAAGATTTTTGGAAAGAAATACCTTGTTATCGCTCATTTGTCGGAAGTAAAAATGAAGCTTGGCCCCACTTCTAAGTATTCATTATTGTACTTGATTTTATTTTCTAAATTTCATGAAGCTTTTCACCTTTTTTTCAGACGAGATTCCCTTTTTGTAGTAAAATAATTCGATGAAGCATTCAATACGATTGCTTAATTAATCGTATGTTTGTGTGTATTTAATGTTAAAAAATCACATATGAATTTTCTCGTATCCATTCTATTCGCTTCATTCATCTCTTGGGGATTTTCACAAGTAAAAGAACGTCAACCAGATTCCATTGAGTTGTTAGCTTTGAATCAAGAAGATGAAAAATTATACCACGCTGATAAAGTAGTTTTAGAAAAAATCTGGGAGAAACTAAAGACTGGTTTGAAATATGCTGACTTAAGCAAAGAAGAACAAGCGCTTCTAGATAATCAGGTGGAAACCGAAGAAAGTTATTGGGACATCATTGGTGGCGGTTGCAGTTGGTATTGTGCTGGCGGACCAAAAGAAGTATCTGCATCTAGTTTTCTTGTAGCACAGGGTGAAAATGAATATTATCCAGAAAATGCACACGATCTGAATTACGAATACGCTTGGGCGGAAGGCGTAGCTGGATACGGAATTGGCGAATATTTACTGTACACATTTGAAGGTGCTTCTCCACGAATTACGGAAATCAAAGTGGTAAATGGCGCTGTACTTAACGAAGAAACATACAAAAACAATGCTCGTGTCAAAAAGCTAAAAATATCTTACAACGATGAAGTTATTGCAATTTTAAACTTAAAAGACATTCGAGGAACGCAGTCCTTTAAATTTGACGCGATTGGTTTTGCAGACAGAACGAATTTAAAAAATGCAAAAGATTGGACTTTGAAATTTGAAATTTTAGAAGTGTACAAAGGACTGAAATTTCAAAATACAGTCATCTCTGAGATTTATTTTGATGGAATTGATCATCATTAAATCCAAAATCCATGTTTAAACACAGCGGAAAATCAAGAACCACCAAACACAACATCCGAATTGCAACTCTACTCTCTTTTGTTGCTGGAATGGTGAATGTGGCAGGTTTTTTAGCTGTACATAAACTGACAACCAATGTAACCGGACATTTTGCTTTTTTCACTGAGGAAATTTACAGCATGGAATTTGGAAAAGGATTCATTTATTTTCTATATATTTTCTTCTTTTTTCTCGGAGCGTTTATCGCCAATGTAATCGTTGAATCACTTGCGAAAAGAAATGTTCGATATAGTTACACAGTCCCCATTTTAATAGAGAGTTTCATTTTATTTTTGGTGGCTTTTCAAGGGGCTTATTTGATAAAGTTCTCCCCCAATCTTTTGGCATTCTTACTTTTGTTTGCCATGGGTTTACAAAACTCGCTGGTAACTGTGATTTCCAATTCCATCGTAAGAACCACGCACTTAACAGGACTTTTCACCGACCTAGGCATTGAATTATCGCAATTGTTCTTTTTCAAAAAACCTTCGCAAAGAAAACAACTGAAAGCTTCCATCCGATTGCACATTTCAATCATTGGTTCTTTCTTTACCGGCGGAATTGTGAGTGGTGTCTTCTATTCTCAAATTGGAATCCAAACCTTAGCAATCGCAGGACTGATCTTGCTGTTTGGAATTTCATTAAGTAGAGTTCGTTTTTATTACCTAAAAACGACCCGTAAGGTGATGAGAAGAAACTAAAAAGCACACAATAATCAAAAGTGAGCACGCTAGAAATTATAAAAAGTGTTAATTGAGTGATATTTAAACCATCTTTAAATCTCATTTAATTGACGTTTTCCATCGAAACACCAAAATCAACACAAATAACTGACAGTCATAAGCCTAAATCAAGAATAGCTATGTTTTATTTTCAATAAAATGATTCTGAACAACTCGATTATTTAGCTTTTTTAACATCTCAAACTCCTTTCAATCCGCAGCTTGTAAGTTCTTAAAAGTTAACTTAGAAGGAATAAAAAGACATACAAGCTAGAATAACCTTCAATTACACTTTTATGAAAAAAAGAGGAAAAATATTTGACCCAGCTAGACTCCAGAAAAAGCGCAGAAACAGAATCATTCTACTTAGTTTTTTAGCAGTATTAATTGGCGTTAGAATTGCGCTTCCATTTATAATCAAAAACCAATTGGTGAAAGCTATTAACAAAGTTGAAGGTTATCACTGTACCTTAGAGGATGTGGATTTGCATCTCTTTAGAGGCGCAATGATCCTGAAGGAATTTGATTTGAGAATGACCTCAAATGAGGTCGAAAAACCGTTCGTTTATTGTAAAAATGCAGATATCTCCGTAGAGTGGAAACAGATTTTTAACGGTGCGATTGTTAGTGAAATAATACTGGATGACTTGCGTCTTTATTTTTCCGATAGTAAAGATGAAGACAAAAAACAAGAAGGTGGTGTATCTTGGGTTCAGCCCATTATCGATTTCATTCCCTTAAAAATTAACCGCTTTGAAATTAATGGCGGAATGATTGAATTTGAGAATTTAACTTCTGCTCCACCTGTCAATTTAAAAATGACGGATTTATATTTACTCGCTGAGAATTTAACCAATTCTCAGGATGATAAAAAAGCACTTCCATCTAAATTAAAAATTACTTCCAAGGTTTTAAATAAAGGAGATTTGACATTAAAAGGAGATTTAAACATTTTAAAAGAACTTCCAGATATGGATTTGAACCTAGATATTCAAAACGTAGATTTAACGGAATTAAATGCATTTACAACCGCTTATGCGAATTTTGATTTCGAAAGAGGCGATTTTGCTGTTGCCGCTGAATTTGCAATGCTGAATGGTGAAACGAAAGGTTATTTGAAGCCTATTTTAAACGATGTAAAAGTATTGAGTTTCAAACACGACAAGCCTGCATTAAATACGCTTTGGCAAGCAGTTGTTGGTCTTACTTTCAACGTTACCAAAAATTTCCCAAAAGATAGAACAGGTACGAAAGTCCCAATTTCAGGAAGGTATGACCAACCAGATATTGACGTTTGGCAAACAGTTGTAAACATTTTAAGAAATGCAATCATCAAAGCGTATGATCCTGAAATTGATGGTACAATTAGTTTAGGTTCTGTTGGAAAAGATGAAGCTGACCAAACATTCTGGGATAAATTGAAAGACGTATTTACTACTGATAAGCAGGAAAAAGCGGAGCGTAAAGAGAGAAGAAAGAATCGTTAAATGCACTAAATCCGAATTACTAAAATAAAAAATGATGAAATTCTAATCAAAAAATGTTTGTGCAAGTCAATTATTGTTATATCTTAGTATAGCAAACTTGAAAAAACACAAATTATGAAAGAAGCTCATCACTTGCTGAAGAAAGTTTTTGGTTACGATTCATTTCGTCCGTACCAGGAAGAAATCATCGAACATGTACTGGCAAAAAAAGACGCTTTGGTATTGATGCCAACTGGCGGTGGAAAATCCATCTGTTTTCAAATTCCTGCTTTGATGTTAGAAGATGTCACCTTGGTTATTTCACCGCTTATCTCTTTGATGAAAGATCAAGTGGAAAGTTTGTTGGCAAATGGTGTAGAAGCTGGCTTCATCAACAGTTCGCAGTCGGAAGCTCAGAAAAATCAAATTTTGATGAAAGCGAGAAATAAGGAATTAAAGATTCTCTACATTTCTCCTGAAACGTTAGCTTCTGGCGTCCAAACATGGTTGCGCGATTTCAAGTTTTCATTGGTTGCAATTGATGAAGCACATTGTGTATCGATGTGGGGACACGATTTCCGTCCGGAATACAAAATGATTCAAGAAATACGGAAAATCGATCCAAGTATTCCGTTTATCGCATTAACGGCTACTGCGGATAAGATCACCAAAAAGGACATTGTTACCAATTTGGGGTTAAAAGATCCTCGTTTATTCACTTCTTCTTTTGACAGGCCAAATTTGAGTTTGGAAGTGATGGGAAACATTCCGAAAAAGGAAAAGCAACAAGAAATCATTCAATTTATTAAATCACAAGGAGATAAATCTGGGATTATTTATTGCTTGAGTCGAAAAGAGACCGAAGAATGGTCTTTGGCACTTCGAGCAGCAGGAATTAATTCAGAATATTATCACGCAGGATTAAGTCCGGATGAACGTTCTCAAGTACAAGAGGATTTCGTGAAAGATGAGGTTCCTGTAATTTGCGCCACCGTTGCTTTTGGAATGGGAATCGACAAATCCAACGTTCGTTGGGTAATTCACACCAACTTGCCTAAAAACATGGAAGGTTATTACCAAGAAATTGGTCGCGCTGGTCGAGACGGAATGCCTTCGGTGACGCGTTTGTACTACAATTACCGCGATGTGGTTCTACTCACTGATTTTGCGAAAGACAGCAGTCAAAGTGAACTCTTATTAGAAAAACTTGATCGCATGCTTCAATACGCCGAAGCCTCGACATGTAGAAGAAGAATCTTATTGGCTTATTTCGGTGAATCGCTTCAAGAGAATTGCGGAAATTGCGATGTTTGTAAAAATCCACCAGCCTATTTGGATGGAACTATTTTATCACAAAAAGCATTGTCTTGCATCAAACGAACAGATGAAAAAGTAACGATGCACGTTTTGATTGACATCCTTCGCGGTGCGAAAAACGCTGCGGTTTACAACGGGAATTATCAAGAACTAAAAACGTACGGAATTGGTGCGGATATGAGTTGGAACAACTGGTCGCACCATTTGATAGAAATGAAAAATTTAGGGCTTTTTGAAGTCGCTTACGATCAGCACATGAGTTTGAAAGTAACTGACTTTGGAAATGACGTCCTATTCAAAGGAACACAAATTCAATTGACCGCCCCTAAAATCCGGGAAGCGAAGAAAGAAAAAGCTGCTCGTGGCGAAAAGTCCACTCGAACTCCAGTTACAACAACCGAACTTACGAAACAAGAAATTCTATTCGACCGTTTGAAAATGCTGCGTCGTAAAATTGCAGTTGAGAAGAACGTTCCTCCGTATGTCATTTTCAACGATGCTACTTTACACGAAATGACCATTGAACTACCAAGAACAGAGTCAGCTTTTCTAGGCATTTCAGGTGTTGGAAATCAAAAATTAGAAAGTTATGGTTATCAATTCATGGATGTCATCAAAACGCATTTGGAAGAAAACCGTCCAAAGATTTCCACCTACGAAGAAACCTTGATTCTGTTAAAACAAGATTTAAGTTTAGAGGAAATCGCCCAACAACGCAACATGCAGGTGACTACCATTTATTCCCATTTGGCGAAATTATTTTCAGAAGGCTACCCAATTGAAATTCATAAATACGTCTCCGAAGATGAAATAAAACGCATCCGCGAAGTAATTCAAGGAATGGAATTGACTAATGCGCTAAAACCAATTCACGAAGCCTTGAATGGTGAGATTGATTATGGAAAGATTCGATTGGTTTTGAGTGTAATAGAGAGTGAAGTTATAAATATTGAGTGATTAACTTTAAGTTACCGAAATATGAAAATTGAGATTGGCTCTGGGAAATTACGCACTTTCAGCGCTTTGGTTACTTGTGCGTTTTACCAACATAGGGCTGCACCCTATGTTAAGAGATGTTACCCTTTCAGGGTAAAGCTAGACTGGTGGTAGAATTATTAATGAAGTATTAATCTTAATCATTTCATAGATAGTAGTATATTAAAATTTGTAATCTTTTTAGCCTGAAAGGCCGTAATCCAATAACGATGGATGTTAGCCCATCGAACCAAAATAAAACCACTAATATAAACAGACCTGAAAGGTCGTAATCCAATAACGATGGGTGTTAGCCCATCAAACCAAAACTAAAACACTAATAAAAACAGGCCTGAAAGGCCGTAATCCAATAACGACGGATGTTAGCCCATCGAACCAAAAGTAAACCACTATTAAAAATAGGCCTGAAAGGCCGTAATCCAATAACGATGGGTGATAGCCCATCGAACCAAAACTAAAACACCAATATAAATAGGCCTGAAAGATCGTAATCCAACTACGATGGATGTTAGCCCATCGAACCAAAACTAAAACACCAATATAAATAGGCCTGAAAGGTCGTAATCCAATAACGATGGGTGTTAGCCCATCGAACCAAAACTAAAACACTAATAAAAATAGGCCTGAAAGGTCATAATCCAATAACGATGGGTGTTAGCCCATCGAACCAAAACTAAAACCACTAATATAAACAGGCCTGAAAGGCTGAAATAATAAAAACATGGGACAGTCACTCGTTAAAAATTATATCCACATCGTGTTTAGTACTAAACATCGTGAACCACTAATTAATCAAGCTATAGAAAATGAATTGCATAATTATCTTGGCGGTATTTGTAATAAGATGGAGTGTCAAGTTTTAAAAGTTGGTGGTCATTATGATCATATTCATATCCTATGCTTACTTTCCAAAAAGGTTTTACTTATAAAGTTAATGGAAGAGCTAAAGTCCCACTCTTCTAAATGGATAAAAACAAAAGGCGACGCTTATGCAAACTTTTATTGGCAAGATGGTTATGGTGCTTTTTCAGTAAATCCATCTGAAATACAAATAGTAATAAACTATATCGCTAATCAAAAAGAACATCATCGTAAAAAAACATTTCAGGATGAATATAGAGCGTTTCTAAAAAAATACAAGGTAGAATATGATGAGAAGTATGTGTGGAGTTAAAGATTACGCACTTTCAGTGCTTTGGTTACTTGTGCATTTTATTAACATAGGGCTGCACCCTATGTTAAGAGATGTTACCCTTTCAGGGCAAAGCTAGATTGGTGGTAGAATTATTAATGAAGTATTAATCTTAATCATTTCATAGATAGTAGTATATTAAAATTTGTAATCTATTTAGCCTGAAAGGTCGTAATCCAATAACGATGGGTGTTAGCCCATCGAACCAAAAGTAAAACACCAATATAAACAGGCCTGAAAGGCCGTAATCCAATAACGACGGATGTTAGCCCATCGAAAAAAGTTAAAACACTTATATAAACAGGACTGAAAGGCCGTAATCCAATAACGACGGATATTAGCCCATCGAAAAAAGTTAAACCACTAATATAAAAAGGCCTGAAAGGCCGTAATCCAACAACGATGGATGTTAGCCCATCGAAAAAAGTTAAACCACTAATATAAAAAGGCCTGAAAGGTCGTAATCCAATAACGATGGGTGATAGCCCATCGAACCAAAACTAAAACACTAATATAAACAGGCCTGAAAGGTCGTAATCCAATAACGATGGATGTTAGCCCATCAAAACAAAAACACCAATGATAAACAGGCCTGAAAGGCCGTAATCCAATAACGATGGGTGTTAGCCCATCGAACCAAAAGTAAAACACCAATATAAACAGGACTGAAAGGCCGTAATCCAATAACGACGGATATTAGCCCATCGAAAAAAGTTAAACCACTAATATAAAAAGGCCTGAAAGGTCGTAATCCAATAACGATGGATGTTAGCCCATCGAACCAAAAGTAAAACACCAATATAAACAGGACTGAAAGGCCGTAATCCAATAACGATGGGTGTTAGCCCATCGAACCAAAACTAAAACACCAATATAAATAGGCCTGAAAGGCCGTAATCCAATAACGACGGATATTAGCCCATCGAACCAAAAGTAAACCACTATTAAAAACAGGCCTGAAAGGCTGAAATATGAACGAGATTCTTCCTACTCGATAATCAAAATATAATTATTCTTCTTCCCTTTCCCAAGCAATACAAAACGATCGTTAATCAAATCTTCTTTCGTTATTTGGTAATCTTCCTTCACTTTTTCTTTATTCACGCTGATTGCATTTGCTTTCAATTCGCGTTTTGCTTCACCGTTGGAAGCTAAGAATCCTGTTTTTGCAGCTAGTGCGTCAACAATTGACAAACCAGCTTCAAAATCAGCTCTGCTGACTGTAGCTTGCTGAACGCCTTCAAAAACATCTAAAAACTGTTGATTGCTCAATTGTTTTAAATCAGCTGAAGTTGATTTTCCGAAAAGAATTGCGGACGCTTGAATCGCCATGTCCAATTCTTCCTTGGAGTGAACGAAAGTTGTAATTTCTTCCGCTAAACGCTTTTGCAATACATGTAAATGCGGCGCTTCCGCATGTTCAGCAAGGATCGCTTGAATTGTTTTTTCGTCTAAGAATGTGAAGATTTTGATGTATTTCTCAGCATCTTCATCTGGCGTATTTAACCAAAACTGGTAGAATTTGTAAACAGACGTTTTGTCGCTGTCCAGCCAAATATTTCCACCTTCTGATTTGCCGAATTTACTTCCGTCAGCTTTGGTGATTAACGGACAAGTCATCGCGAATGCTTTGTCTCCTTCGCCACCCATTTTACGGATAATTTCCGTTCCCGTTGTGATATTTCCCCACTGATCAGAACCCCCCATTTGCAATTTGCAATTGTGAGTTTTGTATAAATGGTAAAAATCGTATCCTTGAATCAATTGGTACGTAAATTCTGTAAATGACATTCCCGGACCTTCGCCTGAAAATCGTTTTTTTACGGAGTCTTTCGACATCATGTAATTTACCGTAATTCTTTTCCCAACGTCGCGAGCGAATTCAATGAAAGAAAAATCCTTCATCCAATCGTAGTTATTCACCATTACAGGCGCGTTTTGAGCTTTGGAATCGAAGTTTAAGAAACGACTAAGTACTCGTTTTATCCCAGCAACATTTTTGGCCAAGGCTTCTTCGTCCAACAGATTACGTTCATCGGATTTCCCAGATGGATCGCCAATCATTCCCGTTGCACCGCCAACTAAAGCGTATGGTTTGTGTCCAAATTTCTCTAAATGAACCAAGATAAGAATTGGAACCAAACTTCCAATGTGTAAAGAATCAGCGGTTGGATCAAATCCAATATAGGCAGAAGTCATTTCTTTTGAAAGTTGCTCTTCCGTACCCGGCATGATGTCTTGCACCAAACCTCTCCACTGTAATTCTTCGATAAAATTATTTGACATGTTCTTGATGATATCATCAGCAAAGCGCTGACTTTTATTTTGTTAATGATTTAAATACTTCTTCCAACGACCTTTCTTCTTTGCGAAGCGTTAGAATCAGCAAGTTATTTTGTTGTGCAAATTGAGCTACGACTTTTCGCAAGTCTACTTGTCCGTTTGATTCAATCAACCAACCAGCTTCTCCCACTTTCTCCACTTTTCTAATTTCCGGAACTTTCAAGAATTGCCCTTTGAAAACAGGACCTTCAATTTCCACATAAACGACGGCGTGATCTTCTTCGTATTGTAAATCAGAAGTATTGCTATTCGCAACGATTTTACCAGACTTGATAATAATCACGCGGTCACAAATTGCTTCCACTTCTTGCATGATATGCGTCGAAAGCATCACCGTTTTCGATTTACCAATTTGGCGAATCAATTCCCGAATTTCAACCAATTGATTGGGATCCAATCCAGAAGTTGGTTCATCTAAAATCAATACTTCAGGATCGTGAATAATTGCTTGAGCCAAGCCTACACGTTGACGATACCCTTTCGAAAGCATTCCAATTTTCTTGTTTTGCTCTACTTCCAGACCTACCTTTTGAATCATTTCGTCCACCCGTTGTTTCAGGTTTGGAACGTGATACATCTTACCAACAAATTGCAAATACTCGCGCACATACATGTCCAAGTACAAAGGATTGTTTTCTGGAAGATAACCGATTTTACGTCTCGTTTCCAATGAATCAACATCCACAGGAATTCCGCAAACTCTTATTTCTCCCGCTGTAGCTGGGATGAATCCGGTAATCATCTTCATTGTCGTTGATTTTCCTGCACCGTTTGGCCCTAAAAACCCAACAATTTCCCCCTTTGCAACAGAAAAAGTAATGTCATTGACAGCTGCTTGCTCGCCATAAAACTTGGTTAAATTCTTTACTTCTATTGACATTTCCTGAATTTTTGAGTTGCGAAGATACTAAAATCTGCTGGTAGCCATTGCATATTACAGAAAGTTTAACGAATTGAAAACGGAATAATAAACTCACCGATGAGCATTCCCGTTCAACTGTTTCTAATTCAAAATCACTTGAAATCAATGAGAAATCAATCAGCTAAAAAAATCAATGATGTCGAATCCAAATCGAAAATTTATCCTTTAAAACGCCGCCCAATTATCGAAGATTTCTTATCTTTCCAAAAACATTCATTTTATGGGAGACTTAGAATATTTGGTTACAAAAACAACTAACTTTATCAACAAGTATACTTATGACCTCTTAATTCACTGGGGATTAAACGATAAAATCACCATTTACGTCAACCTCGTCATTTTACTTTTGGTTATTGCTTCTGCCGTAGTTGTCATCCACTTCATCACCAGAAGAGTAATCCGTCAGGTTTTAACTTGGATTGCAAGGGGAAAACAACATTACAGCATTTATCTAAAAGAAAATAAATTCGCCTATTACTTAGCGCTCGTTGCGCCCGTTTCACTCATCAAATTTTCAATTTCAATTGTTTTTGAAAACTTTCAAGGATTAATAAAACCATTACACGTTTTATTGGACATCTATATTGTATTTATGGTTGTCAACATCCTGATGTCCATTTGTAATGCGATTGGAGATCGAATGAAAACCAATGAAAAATTCAAATATCGCCCGATTGAGAGTTATCTACAAGTCATCAGAATCATTCTTACCTTGTTTGGTGCAATCGCAGTATTCTCTCAATTAACCGGTAAAGATCCTGTTGCCTTTTTCAGTATCATGGGAGCAGCTTCAGCTGTATTACTCTTGATGTTCAAGGATACCATCATGGGATTTGTGGCCAGTATTCAAGTAACGGTTAACGACATGGTTCGCATTGGCGATTGGATTGAAATGCCAAAATATGGTGCTGATGGCGATGTGATTGACATCAATCTAACGACTGTAAAAGTACAAAACTGGGATAAAACCATCACCACTGTTCCTACTCACACCTTGATCTCAGACTCCTTCAAAAACTGGCGTGGAATGGTTGAATTTGAAGGACGTCGATGCAAAAGATCCATTATCATCAAACAAGGTTCCATTCGCTATGTTGAGGATTCCGAACTGGAAAAATTCAAACAAATTCAAGGAATCACTCAATACATCGACGAGAAGAAAGCAGAAATTGACTTGCACAATGCTAACATTAATGCAAATCGAACGTTGCTTTTGAATGGAAGAAATATCACAAATGCAGGTTTGTTTAGAAAATACTCTACTTGGTACATTGAAAATCACCCAGGAGTTCATAAAGACAAAACAATGATGGTGAGACAATTAGCGCCAACAACAAGCGGTTTACCATTTGAATTTTATTTCTTCACCAATACAGTTGCATGGTTGGAGTACGAGGCAATTGTAGGTGATATTTTTGATCATTTGCTCGCTGCTGTTAAATACTTTGACTTAGAAATTTTCGAAGACCCATCCAGTAGCGATGTGAAAAACATTGGTTTACTTCACGCACCATTTCCTTTAGAAAAACAAGATCTGAAGTCAGACAAATAAATGGAATTTATGCTCCGCGTATGAAGTACATTCTAATTATACTAACTGCTATTCTGTCATCCTGTTCGTCTTATACGGACATTTCTTTTCGCACAGACAGGAAGGACGAATTTATTAGAGGTGATGGATTTATGATCCAATGCAGGAAAGATGGAAAGTACTTAATAGTTGGAACCTACACTCCTGAATCATGGGGAACAGATTTTTACTACGGTTATTTGAAAGGTAAGCAGTCGGAAAGAAAATTGAAAATAACCTCGCTTGAATTGTTTTTTCTTGAAACCGATGATACCTTAACATTGCAAGAAATACGAAAAGAAAGAGATTATTTTTACACTTCGCCTAATTTGCAGAAAATAATAGACTCCAACAAAAAGCTAAAAATCAGAGTACACCTCAAGAACTTGATTACGGAGCAAAACGAAATAGAAGAATTTATTCTGACACGAAAAAAATACACCTATTCAACTGGGACATTTCCGCATTCATAAGTAATGCACATTTGATTGTATTCGCGAATGGATTAGGAAAAAATTAAAAATTGAAACTCACATAAAAACGGAACTAAACGTCCGTTTTTATGTCAAATACTTATTAGCGGTAGGTTTGGTTATATATTCATAATTTGATTTGTTTTACTTTGAATGTTGTCAACACTCTCAAAAAATGATACAAGATTTGGATCAATCCATTTTACTAAATCATATAATTTGTCTCTAATATCTAAAGCGCAAGAACAATCAATATTGTGTGCAGTAAAACAGAGGGGTTCACAATGATTTACTCTATTTCTAAAGTTCTTTATTTCATTTAATTTATCATAAATACTTGCTCTATTTTCCGATGCGGGTTTATGCGGGAAAATATGAATCGACTGTCCAGTAACCAATGAATAATGATGAGAAAGGAAAAAAGCTAACCAAAACCCAAATGTTTGGTCGGGTATAATTTTTCCATTTGTTACGGGAATACCTCTTCGTGTGAGTTTTGTTTCAGATTTTTGCACGCAAGTTCTCAGAAAAAAATGAGAATTTCTTAGTGAGTTATCTCTCATAAAACCTGTTTTCTGCGTAATAATCCAATCAGAATCTTTAAAATGAGATGCCAATACTATGTTAAGGCTATTTCTTAAAACTACTTCAAATTGACTTAATATTGGATGAAAAGCTTGTGCTAAGCGATTATTTGCATTATAAAGTCTATTTGCTCTACTTCTATTGTTTCCAGTTGCTGTTAGGTATCTATTGTATCTCGGTCTCGATAAATATTTATTTCTTAATTCTATTCTCATATTTGGCTATTTCGTACATAATTTCTATATTTGTGCTATATAGACTTGATAAAGCCTCTTTCTTTCGCGGAAACGTAATCAAGTAAAAGATTTAGGGAACTTGTAAAAGTTCCCTCTTTTTATTCCGTAAACTCGATATTGTTTAGTGTCCCGAAATTTATCGCTCACTTATTTATCTACCATAAATGTACAATTTTTATATCACCTGTACAAACGCCTGTAAAAGCTGATCGAAACTTTTGTTTCAGAATATCTAACTCATAACAAGCAAGTTAAAAAACGTACCCTACAAATAAGGACATGGTACTACTTCTTCCGCAGTACATCAAAATACTGAACCACAAAGCCATTCCCAGAAGTTGTAATCACCAGATTATTAGATCCTTTCTCTGAAAGATTTACTTCATCTTTTCCTTCCAAAGGTTTATTCAGAAGTGAGTTTCCTTTTGAATCAAATAGATAAAGACTGTTTTCAATGCCGTCAATCATCGCAACATACGTTCTTCCATTTTGCAAAGTAATCACATCATAAGAAGCCAATTCTCTGAATGGAATGTCGATTTGGAACATTTTAATTCCCTCTTCATTTAAAACGTGAATTTTGTGGTAGGCGCTAAACGCAACGTACAAGAAGTCTGAACCTTCAATGGTTTTCAAGTTTTCGGCATCTTGGTAATTCCCCAAAACAATGGCTGATCCGGTGTAATCTTGTCGCTGTAAGGAACCGTTTTTAAATGAATAATATGCTGGACCTTCTTTCGCTTTTACGACAACGCTTTTTTGCTCAATCAATTTGTGGTCTTTCAAGAAACGATGTCTTTCCAAATTCATCGTTTGCGTGCGATCTGTTCCATTGATGGTTGCAATCAAGTTTCCTTTTTGACCAAAAACACTAATTGGTAAAGTCGTATTTCCAGCGGATGTTTTGACAACTTCCAATTCTCTTCCGTTGTTATCGAAATGCATCAATTGGTTTTTATCGTTCATCAACACAAAATTTCCAACACCTTTCCAACGGTAATAAGTTACTGGATTAGTTGCCAAAGATCCAATTTTCACTGGGAAATTTGGATGCATTTCACCATTTGCTTGAATCAAATAAATACTATTTTCTGTATTGAAAAGTACTTGGTTATTTCCGTTGTCTAATAAATCAATCCATTGTGGCTCTCCAATCATTTTTCCATCAAATTCAACTTCCCACAGCTTTTTCTTATTGAGAACTGAAAGCACTTTGTTGTTGCTTGTCCAAACAATTTGTTGAGATTTTCTTCCCAATACAAATTCAATTTTACCATCAATTCCTTGTGTCCAATTACTACTTTCGTGCGCTTCTGTTTGAACTTCCTCCACTTTACCAGTCGATCTTTTCGTGGCTTGTGTCTTGATTAGAATGTTTTTGTAAACTGTATTGGTGTATGAAGCTTGTGCATTGCTATAGCGCTCAGAAACTTTCCGTGGCAACTGATCAAAAATCGCTAAGCGAGCAGTTTCATTCAGAGCAATTGTCTTACCCAATTGATGACCAGCAACAATTTTTTCACACAATTCCTTGCTCTCACTGATAACCACTTTATCCCCAAGATACATCATGTAAAATCCATTTTGTAAACTTTTCGGAAAATCAGCAGTCAATTTAATAGCTGCAATTCTTGATTTTGGTTTATATTCCGTGGTGTCACTATTTATTTCATTGAGTTCTAGGAAAGGATCGCGGTTGTTTGCGAAATCAGAAATGATGCATTTTTTACCTTCGTAATTGAAACTAACAAAACCACTTTCAGACCACTTGTAAAGCGGACTTTGAGCTGTTAAAACACCCATTTGCACCGCAAATTCACGTTCGTAGAAATGATATTCTGAAATCTGATTTGGCAAAACTTCTGCGAATAATTCCTGATCATCTACTTTTTCGCTTTTGGATGCTTTGTTGTATTTGGATTGATATGAAATTGTTCCATCTGCTTTGAAATAAATGTCGGTTGCCAAAATTGGTTTTGAAAAAACAATTCTACTGGCAGTCGATTTCTGATCCCAGAATGGCCATTTTAACTCTTCTTGAATGGATTTGTAATTATCAGCATGCAGCAAAATGAAATTTCGTTGATACCTTCCTGAAAAACCATTGTTTAACTTAAATGTATTAGATCCAGTGAATTGTACGGTAATTTCTTTTGTCTGAAAATAAGCGGTCAATTGCGAACGACTCCAAAGCATCGGCGTTTCAATCAACAAAACATTTCGCTTTTTGGAAACATAAATTCGTTCATTTTGAACATGATTATCCAAAATCAAATCTACAAAAGCTTGTGTTTTTGGAAGAAACTCAACGGAAATCTCTCTTAAATCAATTTCCTCAGTTCTGTTGATGATCAAGATTTCTCCATCTTGATTTCCGAAAATAAGTTCGGGTGAAATGTGTTCTCTTCTATCCAATAAATTGAAAGCCACAAAGGCAATCCAAACAATTGAAAACACAACGACTACCGTCAACACAATTCGGTTCAACATACTTTAAAGCTTTACAAAAGAGTAAAGTTAGAAGAATCAAGTATGCAAGGACGCTAATAATGCGAAAATAATCAACAGTACAATGTTTAGAATCACTTGTTCAATACGCTTTGTTTATAGGTGTGATCATCAATTTCGTTTCACTGTAAACAGAAATCAGTAACTTGTCTATCAAAAGGCAACCTTTTACCAGGAACGTTGTCTTGAAGGCACATAACAAACAAAACTATCGTATGATTCGTAATCTTATTCTAATTCTCTCTCTCTCCAGTTTGGCTCATTACAGTCAAGCTCAAATGTCAAAAAAAGTACTGTTTATCGGAAACAGCTACACGAGTGCAAACAACCTTCCACAAATGGTTAAAGATGTTACCCTTTCAGCAGGTGACGATTTAATTTTTGACGCAAATTCTCCTGGAGGACAAACGCTTCAAAACCACAGTACAAACGCTTCGACCCTTGCAAAAATTCAGGTAGGCGGTTGGGACTATGTCGTATTACAAGAACAAAGTCAACTTCCTGCTTTTCCAGACGGACAAGTGATTTCATCCATGTATCCGTATGCAAAGTACTTGGATAGCATCGTCAATGCGTATAACACCTGTGCCGAAACTATTTTTTACATGACTTGGGGAAGAAAAAACGGAGATGCCGCGAATTGCGGATTTTTCCCGCCTTTGTGTACTTACCAAGGAATGGATAGTTTAATTGCTTTGAGATATCGCTATGTTGCAGTACAAAACAACGCCATTTTATCTCCAGCAGGAGCAGTTTGGAAATATTTAAGAGCGAATAATCCGAACATCGAATTGTATGTTTCCGACGAAAGTCATCCATCTGAAGCAGGAACTTACGCTGCGGCTTGTGCTTTTTACACCACCATTTTCAAAAAAGATCCAACGTTGATTACGTTCAACTCAACATTGAGCGCAACAGATGCTGAAGCTATTCGAAACGCTGCAAAAGTAGTGGTATACAACAATCAGTCTGAATGGTTGTTTGATCGATACAATCCCGTTTCTACTTTCGGTTTTACAATTAATGGAAACGCAGTAACCTTCAACAACACTTCTACCAATGCTGACATCAGTTATTGGAATTTTGGAGACGGAAATACTTCAACAGATTTAAATCCAGTTCATACCTACGCAACTGTTGGTTCTTACGATGTAACTTTGATCTCAAAACGTTGTTCTGGTGAAGTTGACACAACCATTCAATCGGTTGAAATCACTACTTTAAGCACAAATAAACTAGAAGAAAAATTAGCTCTAATTGTCTATCCAAATCCGGCGCAAGATTTCATCTCTATTTCTTCAACGCAACAGCTTCAACCAGCTTACCGTATTTTGAATGCACAAGGAAAAGTAATCTTGACTGGTGAATTAAACTTAGAAAGTAAGTTGATTGACATTCGCACGCTTCGCAATGGTATTTACTTCATTGATTTTTTCCAATCTGAAATGACTCGAATTCAATTTGTAAAAAATTAAATTCCACATTACCAATATTTTCGCTCGTTTTTGACACTCAAAATTTATGTCAAAAACGAGCGTTTTTATTTCAGCTGTTGAAAGTTTCAGAATAATTGACTTACCTTTAAAAGATATAATGTCAATTTAAAACTAGAAACCATGTCTGACCCAGAAAGCGCTTCCCACTTCAGTAAACAAGAAAGTGAACTGATGAATCAAATTCTAAGATTGACAGAAGACATTCGAACTAAACATCCCGAAATTGCGCATTTTTTAGCTGAATTACCCGAAACAATTCCCAACCAAAACCATCCGCACGTGCAGTTGGAAGAATTGGAAAAACACCATGAAACTTTGAATAAAATCTTACAAAGGTATTTGAGGGAGAAAAAGAATTAATCGATTTTAACCGCAAAAGTTGTTCGCTGAAAAGGAGAAACTCCAAATTTTCCGATTGCCTCACGGTGTTTTTTTGTTGCATATCCTTTGTTTTTATTCCATTCATAAACAGGATGTTCTTGATGCATTAAATCCATGTATTCATCCCGATGTGTTTTGGCTAAAATCGAAGCAGCAGCGATGGATTTGAATCGAGCATCACCTTTTACAAAACACGCGTGCGGAATTGTGTGCGCATGAAATCGATTTCCATCAATAAGCAAAAAATCAGGTTTCACATCCAACTGATTAACCGCCTGATGCATCGCCAGGATACTCGCATTGAGAATATTTATTTCATCTACTTTGTGGTGATCTACGAACGAGACTGACCACGAAATTGCTTCTTTTTCAATGATTGGTCTTAAAACCGCTCTACGCTTTTCAGTCAATTGCTTGGAATCATTCAGCCATTCGTGTTTAAAATCAGCAGGTAGAATAACCGCAGCAGCAACAACTGGTCCAACCAAACATCCTCGACCCGCTTCATCACACCCCGCTTCGAGTTGATTTTCAATGTAAAATGATTTTAAAACCTCTTCTTCGTTCATCTTGGCAAAATTATTGCTATTTTCGAGCTAGAACAAGAAAATAGAACAATTAAAATCTGTTTTATAAAAGAGGACATGCTTACAACCTTTTGGTAAAATTGTTCGTCTTGAATACACGAAATAACTCCATAAAAATGAAAAAAATAGTATCCATCGCACTTCTTTCAATCGTTTGTAGCTTCTCATACGCACAAACAAGCTCTCAAACAACTTCCATTGTAAAGGAATCCAACTTTGTTGCTAACAAAGTAAAGGGAGAATTTAATTTTCAAATGCCAGAAGGCACAAGTGAAGAAAAAATAGCCAAAACAGCTAATTATTACACAGAATACTTTACCGTGAAATACAATCCAAAAACAAGAATGGCAAACATTGTCATGTTACAAGACAAAATGCGCGGTGTTGTTGTTCGTTTTTTAATCTCCAATGAAATAAAAACTGTTTCGTACGATGGAAAAGAATACGATGTTGAAACATTTGTAAGAAACTTCGTACAATAAGTCACTAAAAAAATACAACAAAAAAGTCGGTATCATTTGGTACCGACTTTTTTTATGGATGTGTATTTTGAAATAATCAATTAATCAAAATTGATTTTAAATAAAGTTCCTTTTCCTATTTGAGAACTTACTTCAATTTTTGCTTTATGCGCTTTGATAATGTTTAGCGTTGATACCAATCCGAGACCCATTCCTTTTTCTTTGGTTGTAAAATAAGGTTCAAACAATTTGTTCAAATCCTCGGATTTAATACCAGAACCATGATCTTCAATCAACAATTGAGCATTATTTTGTTGAGAAGTCAATACAATGTTAATCAATCCTTTTTCTTTGTCGTTGGCCTCAATTCCATTAAAGATCAAATTCAATAGTGCAATTTTCAATTTATCTCGGTCGATTGGTTTTATAATTTCATTTTCGCACAAATCTACTCGAATCTCAACTTGATTCAAATCACTACTATCTTTTGCAATCTGAATGACTTCCTGCAAAACTCCCTTTAAATCAATCGATTCAAATTTCAGTTCAATTTTTCGCGAAGAATTTAATAAATCGGTGACAATTTCATTGATTCTGGTTGAGCTTCTTTTTGCGATTTCCAAATACGACTTTTGATTGTCATTCACTCCTTCATCAATTACGCCATCAACGGCCAGCATGATGTTGGTTAATGGATTTCGGATTTCGTGCGTTAAGGTATTCATCAAGCGATATGTTGCTTCCATTTTCTCGGTTTGAATCTTAGATTCTTCCGCTTGGATTCTCAAGGTTTCATCAAAAATAATCCCTTGCCAATAGGCCGGTAAATCTCCATTTTCGAAATAATTGAGTGATAAAAGTCCAATAATCACTTGTTTATTTTTGGATTCAAATCGAATTCGAATGTTCGACATACTTTGCTTTTGCTCAATGGCATCTGAAATTTCTTGTGCTTGTTCTTGATCAATTAAATTCAACAAATTCAATCCTTTCAGTTCCTCTGGAGAAAATCCCAAGAAAAACTCGGAAGCTTTATTGGAGTCCAAAAAATGAAGTGAGGTATCACATGTAAATACCATGTTGATGGCATTTTCGAAAATCAAGCGGTATTTCCGTTCTTTATCAAGCAGTTCCTTAAACGTTTTGTAGCGCTCTGTTGAATAACGAACACATCTTTCCAGTTTTTCAGCATTGATGTCGCCTTTGATTAAATAATCATAGGCTCCAGCCTCAATCGTTTTTCGATCAATCTCTGGATTTCCTTTTCCAGTCAACAACACAATTGGCTTGATACAACCTTTTGAAATGGCATATTCTAACAATTCCAATCCTGTAAGTGCACCAAGGCGATAGTCTAAAAAATAAAAATCAAAACGATTGCTCTTCAATTCCTTTTTTGCCTCTTGAATGTTGTAGCACCAAGAAATTTCCATCGGAAAAGAATCTACTTCTTTCAAATACTGAGAAGTGATGAAATAATCATCTTCATCGTCATCAATGATGAGCACTTTCAAAGGTTTATTCATACGCTAATTTAATTTTTCAGGCAACAAAATGGTAAACTTTGCACCTTCGTTTAATCCTCCTTCTGCAAAAATAATTCCTTGGTGATTATCAACAATTTTCCTACAAATGGATAATCCAATTCCTGAACCCTTGTACTCTGCTTTCCCATTCAAGCGTTGAAAAACCTGAAATATTTTTTCGTTGTACTCTTTTTCAAAGCCGATGCCATTGTCTTCAAACTCTATTTTTAAATAGCTTTTCCCAGCTTTCAACTTATTTTTCTTAAAATCTTCTTTCGAAGCGCCAGCGCACGAAATCCGAATGACTGAAGGTTGGTCTAACCTTCTGAATTTGATTGAATTTTGAATTAAATTGGTAAACAATTGTCGCAGTTGCGTCTGATATCCCCAAACACTCTGATTGACACACATGTCGATTTTCACCTGATTTTCCTTGATTGGAAATTCCAAATCTGAGATGACAGATTTCAACAATTTATCCATTTCCAACTCCTCCGGAAAAGTAGTTTGATTAGAGAGCTTAGAATAATCCAGTAAATCATCTAAAAGAGTTCGCATGCTCAAACATGAAGCTTCAATCCTTTCAATATAGCGAGCACCTTCTTCGTCTAAAACATGTTTGTACTTTGCTGCTAATCGTTCAGAAAAAGTAGTGATTTTTCGCAAAGGCTCTTGCAAATCGTGCGAAGAAACGTAGGTAAATTCTTGTAGGTTTTTATTCGATTTATCTAATTTTTCAATTTCGGACTCTAATTTTTGTTGGATTTTAAAATTTTCCGAAATATCGAGTGCCAATCCCTGAAAACCTTTTAAATCAGTTTGTGTTTCCGAAAACGGAGAAAACTCGAGCCGAATGCGTTTGAGTTTTGCAATTGATTTAGAAAATGAAAATTCAACTTGAAATTTCTTGTACTTCTTAATTCCATTCGTGATTTTCTGCTTAATTCCACGAACTTCCGTGGGATCAATGAATTTTGAAATGTAATCCAAGCACAACTCATCCTTTTCTGGAACGGCACCGAAAATGTTATGTGCACCCTTACTCCAAGAGCATTTCATATCCGCTAACTCTATAACAAAAAAACCACATTTTAGAGATTCTTCCATGCTCGGAAAAAATGTATCTAAATTAAAACCTTGTGTTTTCTTTAAATTTTCCATTCTGTAAAAATTACTACTTTGAGATGAATTGATTTTATATCCCTTAGTTCTATTTTGTATTGTTAATCAACTAATTAGTTTGTATACATTCCATTTCAGACGCTGCGACTAATTTAAAAAAGCTTCAAGTACCAAACATAATCAAATCAATGTGGTTCTTTATAATTTCAGCGAAAGAAATCCAAATGTGTTTATTAAAACCCTTAAATTTACTGAAATTCGTATTGTTGAAAACTCTTTTTAGCATTTATTGTGAATTTTTAAAGAACTCAAAAAAAATAGATTATCTTTATTTGTGCTTTTACCCGAGAACCTTTATATGAACAAGCAACGCAACCTCATTTATTCTGGATTTTTAATTTCAATATTCACGTTATTGGGATTTGCCTTATTTTATCTTGCTCGTTTAGACAGACTAGAAGAGTATCGAAATCAAGTGGATCACTCAAACAGAATCATCTTTCAAATTGGAAAACTAACCGAAAACTTGCTCAATGCGGAAACAGGTCAACGTGGTTTTATCATCACGCAAGATTCCGCTTTTTTAACCCCTTATATCAATTCATACCAAGCAATTAATTCTAATTTCCTTGAATTAGACTCTTTAACAAGGTCGAGTAAAGAACAACAAATTCAGCTCGACACCTTGAAAGCCTTGATTCAAGTGAGTACTTTGCTCCTGAAGGAAAATGTTTCCAATCAAAAATCAGCAAAAGAATTTGCCGAAGAGTTTAGCAAATCGAGATACTACATGGAAAAAATAAGAACTTCCATGGAAAAACTGAAAGAGCGAGAAGTTTCTCTGTTACAAAACCACGATTCAAATCGCCAATCTACCTTCGAATCGAGCACCTTCAGTAGTTATGCCATTCTCATCTTTGCTTTTTTACTTTGTTTTGTTGGTACACTCGTTATCATTAAGTTTTTTAATAAAATTCTACGATATCAAAAAGACTTGAATGAAAACATTTACAAACTCGAAAGCTTAAACAAGGAAATCATCAGTTTGTCATTTGCTAGCTCGCACAACTTGCAAGAACCAACCCGAAAAGTGCAAATCATCATTGATCGCATGGAGTATGATCAAAACCCAAGTCCTGCCTTGATTAGCGAAAATTTCGCAAAAATTAAGCGAATTTTTGCCAAGCAGCAAGAAACAAACAAACTCATCATCGACTATTACTCCATTCTAAATCGTCCCGTTGATAAATCAAATATTGATCTGAAGCCTTTTATACAGGAATTGATCCAGCTTAAAAACTGGGACAACGAAGCGTTGATTCAAATTGAAGATTTACCAAAACTACAGGTAGATGCAGTTCAAGTTAAAAGATTATTCTCTAATTTAATTGAAAACTGCATTTCTTTCAATCGCGATCAACCCGATTTAAGAATTGAAATTTGTGAAATCCCATTTACCTCCATTTCCAATGCAAGTTTACCAAATTTACAAAATGGGTTTCATGTGATTTGCATCGCCGACAATGGAATTGGAGTTCCACAAGAATTACACGAAAAGATTTTTGAGTTGTTCCAAAAAACTGATGACCGAACAGAATTGGCTTCTAAACCAGGCGTAGGTCTGAGTTTCAGCAAGAGAATTATGTTGAACCACGATGGATGGATAGAAGCTCACAACAACGCACCCAAAGGATTTAAGATCTATTTATTCTTTCCGATTTAGTTCAGGCATTAGGACTTCAGTACGAATTTAAAAAAGGAGAAAGCATAAAAAAAGGTTTTACCGTTAAAACAGCAAAACCTTTTTCGAATGTAATCAATTCCAGTTCTTTTTACTCTTCTGGAAGAAGGTCCATTTTTGTTGCAAAGTGATAACAATAGTCGCGAAGGTCTTCACAAATCTTCGTTTCTCCAGTTGCTTTCTCAAATGTATCTGACATCGTCAATAACGTTTGGTGAAAAAACTGTTTCATTTCCTCGATGGACATTTCATCCGTCCACAAGTCAATTTTCAAGGTGATTTTATCAGTTGGATCCCAAACAGATAACAACATTGCTCTTGCTTCCTTGTTTTCAACCTCACCATCCGTTGCACTCCAAAGCATTCGCATTGGAACATTATTTTCGTTTATTCCAACATTGATCTTAATCTCAGAAGTTTTTACAATGTTTCTTTCTTTCAAATCTGCACTCATAATTCACTATTTTATTTCGTATTCTTGTAATATTTGATTGTACGGAACTTGAATCATATCCGCCAAACTCATTTTTGGATTCGCCTTCATAAACGACTGTACCATTTTCCAGCCAATAAATTGTCCCAAACGATCGGGACCTTTTTCAGGTAAACCTGCTGTAAAAGGAGCGTCGCTCAAAAAGTTCATTTGTTCTCTTTCATTTTCAGAGAAAAGCATTTTTTCTTTCACCAAGTATTGCCAAAAGGAATATTCGTTTTTGTTTGCCCATTCTAAATCTTCAACCGAATAACGCATGAGCATATTTTTGTCCATTTCAGGGAAAGCAGCTTCGGTCAGGTAAATGATTTTTCCCCAATAAATTATTTGTTCAGCAGTATTTCCTTTTGTTTCTGGGATAAAATGGGTCATGATCCAAGCGGTCAAAACATCTCGCTCTAGGTATTTCGCATCCATTTTATCTTTAATCCATTGAAAAATCGGATCTGGAAGTTCTTTAATGACATCTGTTTCAGCACCTAAATAACGTTCTAAACTGACACCAATTTCTTGTTCTGTACAGAAAACATTGCTTGCAAAATGAGAATTCAAGAACACCACATTTTTTGGAAAATTTCCTTCTGGAAAATGGTATTTCAAATGCTTGAAACCCGATGTAATGATTTCTTTTCGTTTGGAATGATCTGAAAACTTTTCTGCAATTCGATTTTCAACACGTTTCACAAAAGGGTCATTTACAAACAGTTTGATTCGATCTACAGTTCCTGAATCCGACAATGGACCTACACCGAGACACTGTCCGAGTTCGTACGATAAAATTTCGTTTTTTAGAATGCCAGACTTTAAAATATCCGCTGCTAATTTATCTGTTTCCGAGTGAACGAAAATAGAGTCTAAATTTACAAATTTCAAATCTATAGCTACCTCATCCACATTCACATTCAAAGGATTGTGTGTACACGATGTTGCGATGAACAATCCAAGGATAAAAAAGATAAAACGGTTTGGTTTCATTTAATTTTTTAAATTTGTGGATAAAAGTAATCATAATCGTTGAAATGAAAACGAGGTTGATCTCTTTAACGTATGGTATTCTGACTTTATAGGCAAAAAAATATGAAAAAATTAATACTTTCAACCATCGCCCTTGGCTTTGCAATTACACTTCAAGCACAAGATGCTGCAGATCGAAAAGTTCAAGCCGGATTAGTGCTCGGAACAGGAATAAACATGCAAAAAATGGGTACTAAAAACTTCACCACAAATGGAGCTGGTGCAGATTTAACCATCGGAGCAAATGTGAATTTTACACTGCGTGAGAACATTGGCTTCAATACGGGATTAGAATTCGATTTTTCCACAACGAAATACAAACCAACTGGTATTACAGGTCCTGTTTACTACCAATATGACGACACACGAATCTTAAGAAAAAAGGACGCATCAGCTACAGATAATACTTTTCAATTGTCTGAAAGAAAACAAAAAGCGACGTATGTGACGATCCCAACGATGGTTCTTTTTAGAACGAATTACATTGGTTACTTTAGATATTTCGGTAAATTTGGATTGAGAAATAGTTTTCTTTTATCCGCAAAAGCAAATGACAAAGGTTCAAACATTAGCGGTATCGGCGTTTCAACTCCGGGAACCAATAATGGGATGAAACGCAAAAATGAAATGTTGTTTTACAAAGGAGCTGTTGGCTTAACAGGTGGTGTGGAATGGAACGTTTCAGGTGCAACTTGTTTGGTCGCTGAAATTGGATACTATTATGGATTTACACCGCTTTATTATTCTCCGAAAGATGACAACGCAAATCTTTTCACTTCTGGAGTAACGAACGGAACTGGTGCTGACAAATACATTTCGAATGCAGCAACCCAATCTCAATTGTCGTTGAAGATTTCAATTTTATTCTAAGACTTTGAATTATCCTCAAATCGCCAGTCACATTGTGGATTGGCTCTCAAATTATTGCAAGCAAGCAAATCTGAATGGGTTTATTGTCGGAATTTCTGGCGGAATTGATTCTGCTTCAACAGCAATTCTTTGTGCAAAAACTGGCTTGAATGTTACGGTTTTAAACATGCCGATTCGTCAAACGAATGCCGAATATGCGCGTGCAATTGAACAAACGAAAGATTTAGAGAAACGCTTTCCGAATGTGAAGTCAATGAAAATTGATTTGACTCCAAGTTTTGAAAGCATCGAACAAACTTTTCCTGCTGAAATTACTGCAAATCATTTGGCGATGGCCAATTCGAGATCCAGACTTCGCATGCTGACTTTATACGCAATTGGTCAAGCAAACGGATTACTCGTTGCTGGAACTGGAAATAAAATTGAAGATTTTGGCATTGGATTTTTTACGAAATATGGCGATGGCGGTGTAGATATCAGTCCACTTGCTGATTTGACAAAAACAGATGTTTTCCAATTGGCGAAAGAACTTAAAGTAGTTGATTCCATTCAACAAGCAAAACCTACGGATGGTTTATGGGAAGATGGTAGAAGCGACGAAGACCAAATTGGTGCGAGTTATCCAGAATTGGAATGGGCAATGGAATTTGAAGGAGATGAATCCACTTTATCTCCAAGACAACAAGAAGTTTTGGTAATTTACCGAAGATTACACCGCATCAATTTACATAAAATTGAACCGATTCCGGTTTGTATAATTCCTGATAATTTAAAGTAAGCAGAATGATCGTTATAGCGTTTTAAGCTTCTGGAGCCAATCGCAATACAATTCCATCAATTTCATCCGTAATTGGAATTTGACAACCTAAACGGGAATTGTCTTTCACGAAAAAAGCTTGATCCAACATGTCTAGTTCTGCATCTGATTGCTCCGCCAAAGGCGTATCGGATTCTAAATAACACTGACACGTAGCACACATCGCCATTCCACCACATTCGCCTAAAACTGGTAATTCATACGATTTACAAACTTCCATGATGTTCATGTTCATGTCTGTTGGTGCAATCAATTCGTGCTTTTCCCCTTCTCTGTCGATGATGTAAACGGTAATATCAGTTGCCATGTGTTGTGTTATTTAATTTTTGCAAAGATAGGTAATTATTAGTGGATCGAGGAAGAGATTATTCTGAAAAGATCTGATTATAGCTAGTTTGGAATTGTTTCAAATTAGCATTTTAAATCTAGTTTACATCTTCTTTTTCAACTTCGATTGCATCAATTTTACACAATCAATATCTTCTTGTGACAAACTCTTAATTCGATCTAAGCGCGCAGCCATTAATAAAGTTGCTTCAGAATTGCGCTCAGCTGTTGATAGGTGTCTTGAATCTATACCAAACTCAGGATCTTCATTTAAATTATTTACCTTGTTTTTATTCATTGAATTATAATTTTGAAAGCTTAAATTAAAACCCTTGCTATTTCTTCAGCTAAAGCCAATTTCTATTTCCTAAAATAAACTGAATGGGCTAAAGCCGCATTCCTATTGAAAATGCATTCATAACATTCTCGATAATCATTTGTAAATAGAAATTCTATCTTGAAAAGAAACAAATACACATTTTAATCAGATCAAAATAACAAGATCATTATTCCATCATCTTCTTGGTAAACTCCCAAAGCACAACGCCTGCGCAAACTGAAACGTTTAAACTGTGTTTGGTTCCAAATTGTGGAATTTCGATGATGTAATCGCTTGCGTCAATGACGTCTTGATCTACGCCGTCTACTTCGTTTCCAAAAACCAAAGCGATGGGTTGATTGGGAAGTTTGTCAATATCTTGTAAAAAAGTAGTGTTTTCAGTTTGTTCGATGGATGCAACCAGCACATTCTTCGCTTTCAATTCATGCACCAAATCGATAATCGATTCTCTGTGCTCCCATTCCACACTTTCAGTCGCGCCCAAAGCTGTTTTGTGAATATCGCGGTGCGGAGGAATAGCAGTAATACCGCAGAGATAAATCTTCTCCACATTGAAAGCATCAGCAGTTCGGAAAAAAGAACCAATGTTGTTTAAACTACGGATGTCATTTAAAATAACCGAAATTGGAAATTTCTTTTGGATTTTAAACTCTTCTTCAGAAACTCGATCAAGTTCCCATAATTTTAATTTTTTATTCAATCTTCTTGATTTTAATTTCGCTTGACGATGAAAATGTTTCTTCTGAAAATGCTTTCTTTCATTACAAAGATACTTGTTCCGATTGAAGGAGTTCTTAAAAAAGGTGGGAATTTAGGCTATTTTTTTGAAGACTACGATTCGATGAAAAACCTTTTTCAGAAATTGAGATCATCTTACTTTCTTTTTTTAAAAGTCCGAAGGACTGAAATTATTTAAAAAAAAGAGAATCCTCATTTTTTAAAAACTCCTCCCGATAAGTATCAGGAGCGGGTGACATTATCCACGCGCATGAAAATGCCATCCGTTCGGGATTGCTGGATTAAAACATTTTTAGATTTATCTTGATGGAGATTTATTTAAAAGTTACGATAAGCATCCCGGGAATTTAATCTTTTGAATTCAACTTTTAAAATTATGGGGAAATCAATTAATTGCCGTTTAAATGGAGTTTAAACAGAACTTATTATTCTCTGAAGAATGCAAAATTGAATCATTTTAGGTCAGAATGTACAGTTTGCATTTAAAATCGGTCAAACTGTTGACAAATTTTGATAACATCTTTGAAATGATGGCTGAAAATCGGGGTGTTGGGCTTATTTTTGTTTTTCATAATTTGAAAATATCCATGGCAAAAAGTAAATCTGAAGAAACACCTTTGATGAAGCAATACAACGAAATCAAGGCGAAGCATCCGCAAGCTTTACTCTTGTTCCGTATTGGAGATTTTTACGAAACTTTTGGAGAGGATGCCATCAAAGCCTCTAAGATTTTGGGCATTGTTTTGACCAAGCGAAGAAACGGCGATTCACACATTGAATTGGCAGGTTTTCCGCATCATTCCATCAATACCTATTTGCCAAAATTAATTCGTGCCGGACAACGCGTTGCCATTTGCGACCAATTAGAAGACCCGAAATTAACGAAATCGATTGTCAAAAGAGGTGTTACGGAATTGGTTACGCCAGGAGTTTCATTCAACGACCAAGTATTGGATCACAACCGAAATAATTTTTTGTGCGCCATTCATTTGGATAAAGATTTACACGGCGTTTCTTTCCTAGATATTTCCACCGGAGAATTTTTAATTGCGGAAGGAAATCTGGATTACATCGATAAATTAATTCAAGGATTTGAGCCGAGTGAAATCATTTATCAGAAGAAAATGAACAAGCTCTACCAGGAAACTTTCAACGATAAGCTGCATGCTTTTAAATTAGAAGACTGGGTTTTTACAACAGATTTTGCTAACGAAACCTTAAACAAGCATTTTGGAACCAAGGATTTAAAAGGTTTTGGCGTTGAACATCTTTCGCAAGGAATCATTGCTGCCGGAGCGATTTTCCATTACCTTTCCGAAACGCATCATCATCAATTAGGACACATCACCAACATTTCTCGCATCGAGGAAGAAAAATACGTTTGGTTGGATCGCTTCACGGTTCGAAATTTAGAATTGATTCAATCGCACAATGAAAATGCAACGACCTTAATCGACATTTTGGACAAAACCAAAACACCAATGGGCGGTCGCATGCTGAAACGTTGGATGGTCTTGCCTTTGAAAGATTTGAAACCAATTGAAGATCGTTTGGATGCGGTTGAATATTTTGTGAAAAACGAAAACATTCGCTTTGAATTGTTGGAGCGTTTAAAAGATATCGGTGATTTAGAACGTTTGATTTCTAAAGTTGCTGTAGGAAGAGTTAATCCGAAGGAAATTAAACATTTGGAGAACACACTTCGTCAAATAGCACCGATTCAAACCTTGTTAAAAAACACTTCCGTTCCTTCCTTGCAACGAATTTCAGATCAGTTGAATCCGTGCTTGAAATTGATCGAATTGATCGACACGCATTTCATGGAAGAACCTGCAACTCAATTGGGGAAAGGAATGATCATCGCTTCTGGTATTCACGAAGAGTTGGATGATTTGAGAAAAATCTCTTTCTCTGGAAAAGATTACTTGAATGATTTACAAATGAGAGAATCCGAACGAACGGGAATTCCGAGTTTAAAAGTTGCTTTCAACAACGTGTTTGGTTACTATTTGGAGGTTACGAATACGCACCGAGACAAGGTTCCAGAAGAATGGATTCGCAAGCAAACCTTGGTGAATGCGGAGCGATACATCACGGAAGAATTAAAGGAATACGAAGGAAAAATATTAGGCGCAGAAGATAAAATCTATGCCATAGAAAGTCGTTTGTTGCAAGAAATCATTCTTTCAATGGCCGATTACATTCACCCAATTCAACACGACGCCGTTTTAATTGGCCGCTTGGATTGCTTGATTTCTTTCGCTGTGATTTCAGAAGAGAATAAATATACGCGACCAAAGATGAACGAAGGCTTTGCCATCAAAATCGAAGACGGTCGCCACCCTGTGATTGAGCAACAATTGAAAGCCGGCGAAGAATATGTTGCCAACGACGTTTATTTAGACAACGAAACGCAACAAATCATCATGATTACTGATCCAAACATGTCTGGTAAAAGTGCCTTGTTGCGACAAACCGCCTTGATTTCTTTGATGGCGCAAATGGGTTGCTATGTTCCTGCGAAATCTGCTGAATTGGGCTTGTTAGACAAAATTTTCACCCGCGTTGGAGCATCTGATAACATCTCATCAGGCGAATCTACCTTCATGGTGGAAATGAACGAAACTTCCAGCATTTTGAACAACCTTTCTGAACGAAGTTTGATTTTATTGGATGAAATTGGGCGCGGAACGAGTACCTACGACGGAATTTCCATCGCTTGGGCGATTGCAGAATACATTCACGAACACCCAAAATTCAAAGGAAAAACACTTTTCGCAACGCATTACCACGAGTTAAACGACATGACCAAACAGTTTGAACGCATTCAAAATTTCAACGTTTCGGTCAAAGAAACCGGAAATCGCATCTTATTTTTGCGAAAATTGGTTCCCGGCGGAAGCGAACACTCTTTCGGAATTCACGTTGCCAAACTTGCCGGAATGCCAGCTTCAGTAATCAACAGCGCCAACAAGATTTTGAAACGAATGGAAAGCGCTCACGTTGGCAGTGACAAAGAAAAAATCAAAGAATCTTTGGCTGAGAAGGACATGCAATTGAGTTTCTTTCAATTGAATGATCCAGTTTTGGAGCAAATCAGAGAGGAATTGGTGGCGATTGATATCAATACATTTACACCGGTTGAGGCCTTGATGAAGTTGAATGAGATTAAAAGGTTGACGGGCGGGTGATTTCGGCTTCGCTCAATCACCGCTGGTGTTCTCTTGTGCTAGTTCAATAACCGCTTTCGCTGTTTTTTTTAAGTCCAAAGCTTGCGCGAGCATCTTGCTCGTGCCTACGCTCATTTACATCCTTTTCGACTGCCAAGATAAAAACTTTTAGCTTCCCATCAAATCTATATCTAAAAATAGCTAACTTTTAAAATAATCATTGAACCAGTGAGACGCTCACACTAGCTTCGGAAATTTTAGACGTTACGATTTTACAAAATTAGATGTGTTTGTTTGATCGCCTTTTTCAATTTAGATTCAACCTGCACTGCAGTCGCAAATTCATCCCATCTCAAACAGGCATTGGCAACTTCTATGAGTATATCCGAGGCATTTTTGATGTTCATACTTTTTCCAACAGCTAATAAATCTGATCTTGTAAAATCTGATCTTTTCCCATTCAAACTTAATGCATGTTGACTTACCCATTGGCTTTCTGGTCGATAGGCATGGCAGATATCATAACCTGGCGTAAGCTTCCATACACCATTTTTAGTCATCATAAATGCAAAATTTTTGGTGTGATCGTCGCAATTACGCGACATTACATTAAACACCATTCTTCTGAATAATTCTTGTGCCTGTGGATAATCAAGTCCAAGCATACGCATCGTTTCGAATAGTTCTTCATAACTGTGCATGCCAACATCGTTAAAGTCAAAATGGCGCATTGCACAGAAAGTCTGAATGTGAACTTTTCCTTTTCCATGCACTCTATCAAATCGTTTGGTCATAAAGTGTGCTCTTCCATTTTCTTCTAATAAGCGACTTTCCATCATTTCAATTCCGGCTGCGACAGCCATTTGATAATAGGCCATTTCAACTCTTCCATATCCAATAGCTGTTCCAAATTGATCGTCTGACACACCATCAAACTTAATCAACCAATGCTGAAAATCTTTGGGTACAGTCGTTTGCCCGCTTCGCACTTCTCCCGTCTTTTCATTGTAAGCAATGAGCGCTTTTGCCCTCGCTCCACCTGCTGATGAACCTATTTTGAGTATATCAAATAATGCTTTATCTTCATCTTCAGATAAATTTGTTTTAAAGTCCTTCTTTCCGGTTAAGATACCTTCTGCTATGTCAATTAGATCACCGATGTTTATTTTGGTTGAGTTGTTTTGATTTTTTGGCTGCACAGGTTCAAACTCTAAAGCTCCCATACCTCTTTCTCCAATAAAACATAACGTTTCAACTGGATTCAAACTATTGGTAGGTCGCCCTTGTCGCGCAAGCCAAGTGTTAATTATAGCATTCCCATATTTATCAGGAAGTACATCTGCAATTAAACCAGGAAGTCCCTTGAATGTGTTGCTATTTCTATTTTCTGGAAAATCAAAAATTCTTGAACTTTGACTTAAAGGCATCAAAATAGGTGAAAGCTCAAGACCTGATTTTAAAAAATCCGTATCGTATTCAAACGATCCCAATCCACTTTCTTGATTCCAAGATATCGCACCAACCCTTCTGTTCCAAATATTAACAAATGCATTATTCAACATTACCAATCAGATTTTTTAAAATTTATAATTTCCTTTGTTCTACTAGCTTTTTGTCTTTTCCTCATCTCCATTTCAGCTAATTTAATTGGACTTATTTTTTGCACAATTTCAAACGATTGAAATGCATCCAGCTTGTTTAGAATTCTTAGTACTTGTATCAAAGTTAACAATTGGCATCTTCTACCTAATTCTAATTCAGAAATAGTTGTTCGATTTACCCCTGACTTTTGAGCTAGCTCTTTTTGAGTGATATTTTGCTCTAAACGATGATGTCTCACAAAGACACCAATCTTTTTTATAATAGCATCATCACTCATGCTGTACATTTTCAAGATGTTTTTATCCGTCATTAGAACTATTTTTTGATGTTTATGATGCTTTTATCCGTCAAAGATAACGTTTAAATTTTAAAATAGTTAGATTTCAGTGCTATTTTTATCCATCATAACGCATCAAAATTAAGCTTTGTGATGGTTTAAACCAACATTCGCTAAGAATCTGCCCAATCTTCCAATCTGCAATCTGTAATCCCTTCTATCAAAAAAAAAGCGACAAGCTCAATCAAGAACTTATCGCTTTCCTATTTTTTAAAAAATCAGCGAATTCGCTAAAACTTCTTACAATCTTTCAATCACTCCAGCAGCACCTTGACCTGTACCGACACACATCGTTACAACTCCGTACTTCTGATCGCGTTTTTTCAATTCGTTGATGATTTGAACCGATAATTTTGCTCCCGTACAACCAAGTGGGTGACCCATCGCGATTGCACCACCGTTTACGTTTACGATTTCTGGATTGATTCCAGTTTCGCGAATAACGGCGATTGATTGTGAGGCAAACGCTTCGTTCAACTCAAATAAATTAATGTCGTTCGTTGTCAAACCAGCCATTTTAATTGCTTTTGGAATGGCGTCAACTGGACCGATACCCATGATTCTTGGTTCTACACCAACAACTGCGTAACTCGCCAATCTTGCAACTGGTTCCAATCCTAATTCTTTGACCATTCTCTCAGACATCATCAATACGAAAGCTGCACCGTCAGAAGTTTGAGAAGAGTTTCCAGCAGTAACTGAACCACCTTCTGCAAAAACTGGTCGCAATCCTGCCAACCCTTCCATTGTACTTGCTCTTGGTCCTTCGTCTGTATCAACAACATACGATTTTACTTGTCTTTTTTCGTTGGCATCTAAGAAGATATTTTCAACCGTAACGGGAACGATTTCATCTATAAATTTACCAGCTTTGATCGCTGCGATTGCTTTTTCGTTGGAATGCAATGCGAAAGCATCTTGCTCTTCACGCGTAACGTTGAATTGTTTTGCAACGGCTTCCGCTGTCAATCCCATTCCCCAGTACCACGTTGGATGTTCTTTCGCTACTTTCGAGTTTGGAACAATTCTCCAACCACCCATTGCCATTACTGACATGGATTCAACACCACCAGCGATGATGCAGTCTGCCATTCCTGCTTCGATTTTCGCTTTGGCAATTGCCATCGTTTCTAAGCCTGAAGAACAATATCTGTTGACAGTCATTCCTGGAACTTTGTCGGTATTCAAAGACATCAACGAGATCAAACGTCCAACGTTTAAACCTTGCTCTGCCTCTGGTGTAGCATTTCCAACAATTACATCGTCGATGCGTTTTGGATCCAATTGAGGGAATTGTGCCATCAAATGGGTAATTACGTCTGCTGCTAAATCATCTGGTCGGTAAAAACGAAAACCGCCTTTTCCCGCTTTTCCTACTGCTGAACGAAATCCAGCAACTATATATGCATTTTGCTTCATGTTTATATTTTTTTGAAATGTCATGTGATATCGCCATTTTCTCGTTTTCTTGTTTAAATCAAACTTTTCTTATGGCTTATTTCATTATAATTTCTTTTAGTTATTGTAATTATTCAAAGACTTTCTGAAATCGATTTCTTAATTTCTTAAGATTTTACCGGACTTCACCAAGCTTTCTAGTCGCTCCAAGGTTTTTCTTTCTTGACATAATTCCAAGAATTTCTTACGCTCTAAATCCAGCAAATACTGCTCAGAAACAACGGCATTGGCAGATAAATCACCACCACAAAGAACAAATCCTAATTTTTCAGAAATCACTTGATCGTGCTCAGACATGTAGTTTCCAGAAACCATGGAGTTTGCACCCACGTATACGATTCCCAATCCTTCTTGTCCCATCACGGTAATGTTTTTCTCTCTTTTTGGAGCCATGTATCCTTTGTCAGCCATTTCCAAACATGCGTGTTTTGCACGTTTCAATTGGTGTTCGCGGCTAATAATTACCTCATCGATTCCTTCTCTCAAATAACCTAAGTCAAATGCTTCGTATGCAGAAGTGGAAACTTTCGCTTGACCGATTGTCAAGAAACGTTCTCTCATTCTGTTGATTTTGATGTCGCCATCTTTCAATTCATCTGAAAGTCTTTTCGCAAATTCTTTCGAACCGCCTCCACCAGGAATTAATCCAACTCCAAATTCAACCAAGCCCATGTACAATTCTGCATGCGCAACTACTTTATCAGCGTGCATCGATAATTCACATCCACCGCCCAAAGCCATGTTATGCGGCGCAACTACAACTGGAACGTTGCAATATCGAACGCGCATCATCGTGTCTTGAAATGCTTTTACAGAGAAGTTTAATTCATCGTAATCCTGCTCAGCAGCCATCATGAAAATCATTCCCACGTTTGCTCCTGCTGAGAAGTTTTGACCGGTGTTGTAAATCACCAATCCTTTTTGACTTTCTTCCGCTAAGTCAATCGCTTTGTTAATTCCTTGAATTACGCCACCACCAATGGTATTCATTTTAGTATGGAATTCTAAATTCAAAATGCCATCTCCTAAATCAACGATGGTTACGTCGGCGTTTTTCCAAACCGTATTCTCGTCGCGCAAGGCATCTAAAATCACCAAGTCTTCCGTTCCAGGAATTACTTTGTATGCTCCAGATGCGATGTCGTAAAACGATTTTACTCCTGCTGATTTTTTATAGAAAGACGTGATTCCTTTTGATTTCATGTCAGCCAACCAAGCAGCAGGTTTTTTTCCACTTGCTTCTAACATTTTCATTCCTTGATCAAAACCAAGAATATCCCACGTTTCGAAAGGTCCTAATTCCCATCCAAAGCCAGCTTTGATTGCATCGTCGATTTTATATAATTCATCTGAAATTTCTGGAATGCGATTACTCACGTACGCGAATAATTGTCCAAACATTTTGCGGTAGAATTCACCCGCTTTATCCATTCCCATGAACAACATTTTGGTACGTTGTTTCAAGTCTTCGATTGGCTTCGCCATTTCCAAGGTTGGGAATTTTACTTTATTTTGAGAACGGTATTCTAAGGTATTTAAGTCCAAGACTAAAATCTCTGATTTACCTTCTGCATTCTTTGATTTTTTGTAAAAACCTTGGTTTGATTTAGAACCCAACCAACCGTTTTTAACCATTGTATCGATGTAAGCTGGCAACTTGAAGAATTCATTTTCTTCGTCTTGTTTTGCATTTTCATACAATCCATTGGCTACTAAAACCAAGGTATCCAATCCAACGACATCCGCAGTACGGAAAGTTGCTGATTTTGGACGACCTAACACTGGACCGGTTAATTTGTCCACTTCTTCAACCGTCAAACCCATTTCGTTTACCGTGTGGAAAAGCGACATCATGGCGTAAACTCCAACTCTGTTGGCGATAAAAGCAGGTGTATCTTTACAAAGAACTGTTTTCTTACCTAAGATTTTACTTCCAAAATCCATCAAGAAGTCAATCACTTCTTGTTTTGTATCTGGCGTCGGAATGATCTCCAACAATTGCAAATATCTCGGTGGATTGAAAAAGTGTGTTCCACAGAAATTCGCTTTGAAATCTTCGCTTCTACCTTCCGTCATCAAATGAATTGGAATACCAGAAGTATTGGACGAGATAATCGTTCCTGCTTTTCTATATTTCTCTACTTGTTCGAAAACCGATTTCTTGATATCCAAACGTTCGATTACTACTTCGATGATCCAATCTGCATCTGCAATTTTGGACATGTCGTCTGTGAAATTTCCGGTTTGAATTCGGCTTGCAAAGGACTTCTTATAAATAGGCGAAGGATTTGACTTCACAGCTGCTAATAACGAATCGTTTACAATTCTATTTTTAAAATGTGGTGAATCCACCGTTAAACCTGCTTTTGCTTCTTTTTCAGAAAGTTCTTTCGGCTGAATGTCCAGCAAAATCACTTCACAACCGACGTTTGCAAAATGACATGCAATTCGAGAACCCATCACTCCTGAACCTAAAACGGCTACTTTTCTAATGTTTCTATTCATGATTACTTTTATTTTTTTCGATTTCCGTTGAACGACTCAATTTCTATCTTTTATTTAACTCGATTATTTGATCCGATTATTTAATCCCGTTCAGTTCTTCACCAGCGATTTGATCAATCTTTTCCATGACCTCGAAATATGTTTTCAATTTCGACTTTGGGATTTTCGCTTCTAATTTTTCATTGAAATCCATCACGACCTTCTTCGAAAGTTTCCGCATGGAAATTCCGTGTTCTGTCAACAAGATCAAAACTTTACGTTTATCAACACCATCTACTTTACGATAAATCAACCCATTTTCTTCCATCGTTTTTAACGTGCGAGACAAACTTGTAGGTTCCATTCCCATTCGTGGTCCGAGTTGCGTGCTCGGTGTTCCATCTTTATCGATGATCAACAAGATGTATGCAATTGAAATTGTTGAACCGTGCTCAGACGCTTGCTGATTGTAAAGTCGTGAGATTTTATGCCACGTTTGACGGATGTAAAAATCAATTGTTGGATTATGAGTGTTTTCCATTTGAATATTAAAAGTTGCTTATAAAGTTATGAAAATATTCAATGCACGCACAACAATTCACAAAAATTAATTATGCACACATAGAATAAAAGCTATTTACAAAATAGGATTACTCCGAAAAACCATTTTATTTTCCTGATCACAGGGATTCGATAAAAACATTTTAAATGGAGATTGAAGAGTTCTCGGTGTAAAAGCACCATCGAAGAAACAATTCCTTTCTGCCGAACCTGTCTTTCCTCAAATTTCAAAAGAAATTTGAGGAATCATTTTTGAAATACAATTCACCTTTTAGAAAACAGCATCAAAAGAAAGTGACTTTCAATTCCATCGGTTCAATAGGCTTTATTATCTTTGGTGTTTAAAAACAAAACGCATGTCTAAAGAAGTATATATAGTTGATGGTATTCGCTCTGCAATTGGAAATTTTGGTGGAACTTTATCAGCCGTTCGCGCAGATGATTTAGGAGCACACGTAATTAAAGCGCTCGTTGAGAAACACCCAAACTTGGATTTAAACCTCATCGAAGATGTTATTTTAGGTTGTGCAAACCAAGCAGGAGAAGACAATCGAAACGTTGCGAGAATGTCTGGCTTGTTAGCTGGAATTCCATTTACGGCTGGCGGTGAAACTGTTAACCGTTTATGTGCTTCCGGAATGGCGTCGACAATCAATGCTGCTCGTGCCATCAAAGATGGCGCAGGAGATCTTTATATTTCTGGTGGTGTTGAGAACATGACACGCAGTCCTTGGGTAATGTCCAAGTCTTCTACTCCATTTGGAAGAGATGTTGAAATGCACGATTCTTCTTTTGGCTGGAGATTTATCAATCCAAAACTAGAAGAACTATATGGTGTTGACAGCATGGGAAATACGGCTGAAAACTTGGCTGAAATGTATCAAATCTCACGCGAAGACCAAGATCTTTTTGCAAATTGGTCGCAAGAAAAGGCAACAAACGCACAAGCAAAGGGAATTTTTGCTGAAGAAATTACAGCTCTTACAATTCCTCAAAAAAGAAAAGATGCAATCATTTTTGAAAATGATGAATTTATTAAACCACAAACTACTTTTGCTGGTTTGAGCGGATTGAGAGCAGCTTTCAAACGCGATGGTTCTGTAACTGCTGGAAATGCCTCTGGACTAAACGATGGAGCTGCCGCTTTGTTAATCGCTTCAGAAGCTGCCGTAAAAAGTCAAAACTTAAATCCGTTGGTACGAATCGTTGGCGCTGCTGTTGCAGGAGTTGAGCCTCGCATCATGGGAATTGGTCCGGTTTACGCTGCTGAGAAAGTATTGAAAAGAGCTGGTTTGACGATGGATCAAATGGACATCATCGAAATCAACGAAGCATTTGCTGCGCAGTCTTTGGCTTGTACACGTCAAATGGGATTGGCAGATAACGACCCAAGAATTAATCCAAATGGCGGTGCAATTGCTTTGGGTCATCCGCTTGGAATGACAGGTGCTCGCATTTTATTGACTGCTGCACGAGAATTGGCTCGTACAAACAAAAGATATGCATTGGTAACACTTTGCATTGGAGTTGGACAAGGTTATGCTACGATCATTGAGCGTGTGTAATCAACCCTTTCCATTTTAAATCGTTTTATAAACAAAGACGAATACTTTATGAAGAAAATAACCTTTGGAATACTACTCGGACTTTCATTGCTCGCTTGCAGGAAGGAAAAAGCACATTGGGAAACAAATTGGTCCTTGCCGTTGGTGAGTGACACCTTGGATTTGAAAAATTTGGTCACCGATTCTATCTTTTCCGTGAATAGTGCTGGAAATTATCAGCTCGAAATCAATCGGAATATTTTAGATGTCAAACTTTCAGATTACATCCAATTGCCCGACACCATGGTAAAGCAAAAATATGCTCTGGGTATCAATTCATTGCCCGTAAATCCAGGTGCTAATTTTCTTTCCAACAACAAAGATCATGTTATTGACATCAAAGATGCAGAGTTAAAAGCAGTTCGAATTTCAAAAGGTAGTATTGATCTCAGTGTAAGTAATCCTTTCAATACCAAAACCATTTTCACCATCAAGTTGCCTAAAGCGAAGAAAGACGGAGTTTCGATTTCAAGACAATTTTCGGCACCAGCAGGAACACTTCAAAATCCATCGATTGTCACCGCAACGATTGATTTGACAGGATATGATTTGGATTTAAGAGGAACTGGAAATCTTGGTTTCAATTTGCTACAATCTGAAATGGAGGTTCAATCTGATCCAAACGGAAACGCAATTGTCGTTACCAAATACGACAGTACTTCATTTACGCTCCGCATGCGAGACATTCAAATCGAATATGCTCGTGGTTATTTTGGTCAGATCGAAGTGGCTGATTCTTCCGATTTAAATGTTGAATTTTTACAAAAAATCACAGCGGGAAGTTTGGATATTCCGTCAGCAGACATTTCCTTTCTCATTTCTAACGGAATAAAAGTTGGGGCAATGGCGACCATCCATCAGGTTTTCAATAAAAATACACGCACTGGAAATAGCGTTTCACTATCTCATAGTCAAATTGGTGTTCCGTTGGACATCAATCCTGCAACAGGTTCATGGAACAATTTCATTTCCTCGTTGCGAATCCTTTCCTTCACGAGCGCAAATAGCAACTTGGAGCAATACATTGAAAACTTAGGTTCTATTCAGAAAATTAAGTACACCTTGAAGTTGAATCCGTATGGAAATCTTTCAGGTGGTTGGGATGAATTTTTTCCGAACAGCAACCTGCAAGTTAAAATGAAAGCGAACATGCCGTTGAGTGCAAAATTGACGGACTTAACGTTCCAAGATACGTTCAAGATCGACTTTAAGAATGACAAGGATAAATCGCATTTAGTTTCAGGAAAAATTAAATTAAAGACCAGCAATGCCTTTCCATTGGAAGGAGTTGTTACGTTATTTTTAATAGATGCCAATGGACAAATTATTGAAACAATTGCTGCTTCTGATAAAATTTCCTCTTCGATTTTCGGATCAATTCCTGCTCTTGGTGAATTGCAAAAAAGCAATTCCACCCTTTATTTTGATTTAACAGCTGCGAGTTTATTGAAGTTGAATCAGGTTAAAAACATCGTAGTCAAAGCAGTCATGAATACGCCTGATCAAAATCAAAATTCAACCATGATATCCATTCCGGATGGCGCATTTGTTTCTTTTAAACTTTCCGCTGCATTTCAAACTGAAAATCGCATTTAATTATGATTAAATATTTAGCAACTTTATTTATTCTGAGCGCTTTCACAGTTTCTGGTCAAACGCTTTTGCCATTGCAACACGACACAACGCTTATCAAGCACGAATTTATATTTTCAGCAACTGGAGATTTAGGTTCAAGTGCCATCTCAAAAAGCATCTTCAATCCTTTTCTTTTTGGAGGTGGAATTAGCTCTGAAACGAAGGACAAGGCATTATCAAATCAGAAAACAAACAATCGAATTGGTGTAACAGCTCAAACTGAATTAGAATATCGAAATTACACTGTAAATCTCTTCAAAAATCCAAAATACGGTTTCTTAGTTCAAGGCGGATATTACCTTTCTGCTTCTGGAAATTACACCAAGGATCTTTTTGAGATGGCTTTTTATGGAAATGAATCTTTCTTGGGGCGAACAGCAGATTTTTCTGCTTCCAGCATGCGTTTGACTGCTTTTCAAAAAATTGGATTTGGAATCATTGATAAAAAAAGCAAATCCTCACTTGCCATTAATTTCATTAACGTATCTTCTTTTGCAGATGCAAATATCTACGATGGAAAGTTGAATCAAGATGCAGAAGGAGAAAACATTTCCCTCTTTTTGAACGGAAATTACAGACAAACGCAAGGTTCTACTTTTTCACAAGGATTGGGTGCTTCCATTGATTTTGATTATCGTATTCCATTTATCGTCAATCAGGATCGAAATGCTTTTTTACAAGTTCAGGTAAAAAACTTCGGTTTTGGCTATTTAAACAAAGGTGTTAAACGATATCAAGTAGATTCAACGTATACCTATTCTGGATTTAACATCGATCAATTGGTAAACAGTTCGAATACTTTTTCAACTGATTTCTCTTTGGAAGATTCTTTAAACATTCGTCCTGAAAACAAAAAACAATTGATCGCGCTTCCGTTTTATGTTCAGCTTGGAAAAATAATTGACGAAAACAATCCTAATAAATTACAATCCTTTTTCGGTTTGCGGATCTATCCAACGGCATCCTACGTTCCGATGTTGTATGCTGGAGGAAACTGGAAACCAAAACCGTGGATAAACCTTGGTGTTTCTGCGATTTATGGAGGCTACACTAAATTTAGAGGCGGTTTATATGCCAGTTTTAAAATCGATAAAATGCATGTAGGAATCGGAACAGAAGATGTTTACGGTCTGATTTCTAAAAACGCATTGGGTGAATCACTAACTATTCGAATGAGATGGAGTATTTAAGAGTTCTATTTGGAATCACATTTTTATTTTTCAGCTTGCAAGGTCAAGCTCAGGGAAAATTTTACAAAAACTACACCGATTTTGGCTATGATTTTGGCGAAGGAGTTGTGCAACTTGCGGACAGTTCGTACCTCCTTACTGGCGCATCCAGTAGCTTTGGCGAAGGTCCAGCGCAAGCTTTTGTGATGCACGTCGATAAATTTGGCGATCGCATTTGGTCGAAATCATACGGCGGTGCCGAAAGTGATCGCGGTAGAAGAATATTTCAAATTCCAAATGACGGAATTTACGTTGCAGGTTACACCAATTCGATTGGAAATGGATCTTTTGATTTCTATTTTTTCAAAACTGATTTGGTCGGAAATTTAATCTATGAAAAAACCCATGGTGGTGCTAATTTCGAGAAACTGCACGATGCCACATTTGTTTCCAAAGACTCTAGTTTTATTCTCGTTGGAGAAACCAAATCCAATGCCGAAGAAATTGAAAATTTGTACATCATGCGTTTAAATTCCAACGGAGATACACTTTGGACCAAACAAATGGGTTCAGCTGGTGTTGATATTGCACGTGCCGTTACCATGATTAGCGATACGACCTTTGTGGTCGTTGGTGATTATTATGTTGCAGACTCACTAAAACAAAAAGGTTTGTATCTAAAAATGCACATCGATGGAACCGTGGAATGGCTGAATACGGTTGGACAAAGAGGCAAACATTCCCTCAACGATCTTTCGTTTGATGAAGGAAGAATCCGAGCGGTTGGCTATGTTCGTTACCGAGAAAACAACATCGATTATTCTCGTTTATACGGATTTGTCGGAGATTTGGACGGTTCAACTTATAATGAAGCCATTGATGCGTCGCCTGCAACCAATAGCCGATATGGTTATTTAACCAGTTACAGCAATCAGCTCAACAAGTTTTATGTTTCTGAACAATCGCTTGTCAGCTCTGCCCCGCAGTTTATTGGAGGTGGCGAAGATGCAATCATCAGCAGAGTTGAAGGCTACGGACTTTACTGGATTGCTCCTGGAGTAAACGTTTCCAACATTGGTGATGATCAAATCACCCAATTGATTCGAACTTCAGACGGCGGTGCTATTGCTGTTGGATACAATACCCACGCCATTTCTGGAGGAAACAATGTGACTTTGATGAAAATTGGAGAAAACGATGACTTTGTTCCTACTTATAGTTTACCGGATGTTGGAAGTTTGGTTTTTAAAAATGAGTTGGAAACGGCTATTCAAGCTAAAATATATCCAAATCCAGTGAACGAAGTACTTCAAATTGAAGTAGAAACCATGGACAATGTCGACGTTACGGTGATGAATGCGTATGGTTCAATAGTTGAAAACAGCAAATTTAACAAGCTGACTTCTATTGATCTATCCGATTATCCAGCTGGACTTTATTTGGTTCGATTGGAAATTTCAGGAACGTATAAAACCTTTAAGGTTCTCAAAAAGTAAGTTCTCGCTTTAAACTCTAATTTTTATTACTAAATTTGCCCTCCTTAGAAATACAAATTGTACGAGTCCGGATGGTAAATATATGCATTGAATGATTTTGAAAGACACCTTAAGACTTGTTTTAAATTTTCTCCATTTAGATCTTACGAAGAACCTAGAATATGACCGATTGACGAAATCGATTATGAAAAAGGTAATTCAAAAAGATTCGAATTGCATTGATATTGGCTGTCATAAGGGAGAAATGCTGCAATCCATCATCAAGCTTGCCCATGAAGGAAAACATTTTGCCTTCGAACCAATTCCTTATTTGTACGAGCAATTGAAGGTTAAATTTGAAGGTCAAGCAACTGTTTTTCCGTATGCCCTTTCAGATAAAAATGGACAAACAACTTTCAACTTGGTGAAAAACGCGCCAGCTTACAGTGGAATCAATAAACGTAAATACGCTGTTGAAAATCCCGAGATTGAAGAAATTCAAGTCGAATTAAAACAATTGGACGAAGTGATTCCCGCTGAAACAAAAATCGATTTCATTAAAATTGATGTGGAAGGTGGAGAATTTGACGTTTTAAAAGGAGCGAAGAATCTTTTAAATACGCATCATCCTATTTTGGTTTTTGAATGTGGAATTGGTGCCAGCGAATTTTACGGAACTAAACCGAGCGAAATCTTTCAGTTCCTTGCTGATTTGAATTACAAAACTTCAACCTTGCGTGCGTATATGCAACAAGGAAAACCGTTGACGATTTCAGAATTTGAAAATGCGTTTAACAAGAATACAGATTATTATTTTATTGCATACGCTTGAATCTAATCTAAATAACACCTCATTTTATTTCTTGACTTGATTTTCTTCAAGTGATTTATTGCTTTTTAAAAAGTTTTAAAATTAATTCGGACAAATCTGTCTGATTAAAAATAATACATTACATTTGACAATTGATTGCAAGAATGAATCATTAAAAAAGATCAGATGAGTGAAAAAATGAGAACACTGACTGAGCCATTTAAAATCAAAATGGTTGAGCCTTTAAAAATGACAACAGAAGCGTACAGAAAAGAGGCTCTGGAAAAAGCAGGTTACAATCCTTTCTTGCTCCGATCGGATGACGTTTTCATCGATTTACTGACTGATAGCGGAACAGGAGCCATGAGCGACAAGCAATGGAGTGGCATCATGTTAGGCGATGAAAGTTATGCAGGCGCTAGAAGCTGGGTTCATTTGGAAAAAGTAGTGAAAGATTTGACTGGAATGGAATTCATACTTCCAACACATCAAGGTCGCGCTGCAGAACGTATTTTATACAGTATTTTGGGTGGTTCCGACAAAACATTCATTTCCAATACGCATTTTGATACGACTCGCGCCAACATCGAATATACGGGCGCTCAAGCAATCGACATCGTTTGTAGAGAAGCTGAAGATGTGGAAGCAGATTCTCCTTTCAAAGGAAATATCGATTTAGAAAAGCTTGTGCAAATCATCGAAGAAAAGGGTGCTGAAAATATTGCAGCAGTTGTGATGACCGTTACCAACAATTCATCCGGCGGACAACCAGTAAGCATGGAGAACATGAAGGCAGTTCGCAAGATTTGTGACAAATACCACGTAATGATGGTGATTGATGGTTGCCGAATTGCTGAAAATAGTTTTTTTGTTCAACAACGGGAAGCCAATTTCTCAGACAAATCTTGTAAAGAAATTGCACAAGAAATGCTGAATTTAGGAGATGCATTTGTGATGAGTGCCAAAAAAGACGGCATGGTCAACATGGGTGGATTGCTAACCGTGAAAGACGAAGCTTTGTCTGTTAAATGTAAAAACTTACTGATAATCTCCGAAGGATTTACGACTTACGGCGGTTTATCAGGAAGAGACATGGAGGCATTGGCTATTGGCTTGGTGGAAGTGTTTGATGAAGATTATTTGAATTATAGAATCAAAAGCACGACCTATTTAGGGCAAAAATTAAAAGAAAAAGGAATTCCTGTTGTTTGGCCAATTGGCGGACATGCAGTTTATATCGATGCCAAAAAACTATACAATCAAATTCCCGTGGACCAATATCCTGGACAAGCTTTGGTGATCGACTTGTACATCCAAGGTGGAATCAGATCTGTTGAAGTCGGTAGTGTGATGTTTGGGAAATATGATTCAGCAGGAAAATTAATTCCAGCCGCGAATGAGTTGGTTCGTTTGGCAATTCCAAGACGTGTTTACACGCAAAGTCACATTGATTATGTATTGGACATTTTCGACGATATATTAGAAATGAAAGATCAGAAAAAAGGATATGAAATTACCTATGAACCTGAATTTTTAAGACATTTTACAGCAAACTTTAAACCTATTAAATAAGAATAACATGGCAAAAATTACAAAAAGATCCTGGGCAGAACCCTATAAAATGAAAATGGTTGAATTGTTGAAAATGACAACCAAAGCACAACGTACAAAAGCATTGAAAGAAGCTGGATTCAACACTTTCTTATTGCGATCAGAAGACGTTTACATTGATTTATTGACAGATAGTGGAACCAATTCCATGAGCGATCAACAATGGTCTGCATTTATGACGGGCGACGAGGCGTATGCTGGTAGTAAAAGTTACTACAACATGGAAAAAGCGATTCAAACCTATTACGGATACAAATACATCATCCCAACGCACCAAGGTCGCGGAGCTGAAAATATTCTATCTCAAATTTTAATCAAAAAAGGAGATTACGTTCCTGGAAACATGTACTTCACCACTACCCGCTTGCACCAAGAACTCGCAGGAGGAATTTTTGTCGACATCATCGTAGACGAAGCACACGATGCAAGCAATGAATTTCCATTTAAAGGAAATGTTGATTTGAATAAATTGAAAGACCTGGTTAAAAAAGTGGGTGCAGACAAGATTCCATACGTGTGTATTGCCACAAATGTGAACATGGCTGGAGGACAACCCATCAGCATGGAAAACTTGAAAGAGTTGCGAAAATATACTTCTGAGCAAGGAATTCGAATCATTCACGACATGACACGTGTTGCTGAAAATGCCTATTTTATTCAGCAACGAGAAAAAGGATACGAAAAAGCAAAAATCAAAGACATTGTGAAAGAAATTTGTTCGCTCACAGATGGTGCAACGATGAGTGCTAAAAAAGATGCCTTGGTCAACATTGGTGGGTTTTTGGCAACCAACGAATGGGATGTTTTTGAAGAAGCTAGAAACTTGGTTGTGGTTTACGAAGGACTTCACACCTACGGCGGATTAGCAGGAAGAGACATGGAAGCAATTGCAGTCGGAATCAAAGAAAGTTTGGACGACAATCATCAGCGAGCACGTGTTGGACAAGTAGAATATTTGGGAATGAAAATGGAAGAATACGGAATTCCAGTTGTCAAACCTTTTGGTGGTCACGGAATTTTCGTGGATGCAAAAGCATTCTTACCCCATTTGACACAAGATGAATTCCCTGCACAAACGTTGGCTGGAGAAATTTACATTGATTCAGGAGTACGAACCATGGAACGAGGAATTGTTTCCGCAGGAAGAAAAGCAAACGGAGAAAATTACTATCCAAAATTAGAATTGGTGCGCTTTACGATTCCACGTCGCGTTTATACGCAAGCGCACATGGATGTAATTGCTGAATCGGTTGCGATGGTGTACCAAAGAAGAAATAAAATCAAAGGATTAAAAATGACTTATGAACCGAAATACCTTCGATTCTTTCAAGCAAAATTTGAACAACTGAAATAAAATGATCAATTCACAACTCATATCCCCGAGAAACATTGTCGTAGTTGGCGCTTCTGAAAATGAAGAAAAGCCAGGCGGAAAAGTATTGCGAAATTTGCTGGAAGGTGGTTTCAAAGGAGCGATTTATGCATTGAATAAAAAAGAAATTGTCATCAACGGCGTCACGTACGTTTCTAGTGTCCAGCAACTCCATGACGTCGTTGATTTGGCAATCATTGCAATTCCAGCTAAACAAAGTGTTGAAACAATTCAAGAATTGATTGCCATAGGAACCAAAGCATTCATCATTTACTCCGCAGGTTTTTCTGAAGCGGGTGAAGCAGGAATTTTATTGGAACAAGCATTAATTAAGATCATCGACGATGCAGGTGCGACGTTAATTGGTCCGAATTGCATTGGCGTGATCAACGAATCTTACAAAGGTGTTTTCACTTCTCCCATTCCAGAATACGATCCTTTTGGTTGTGAATTGATTTCCAGTTCGGGTGCAACAGCAGTTTTCATCATGGAATCAGCAATCTTAAATGGTTTGCGTTTTTCAAACGTTTATTCCATCGGAAATGCATCACAAACTGGCGTGGAAGAAATCTTGGAATACATGGATTTAAACTTCGATCCGGAAACGAGTCCAAAAGTGAAATTGTTGTATTTAGAACAAATCAAACATCCATTTAAGTTTTTAAAACACGCCACTTCTTTAATTAAAAAAGGATGTAAAATTGCCGCCATCAAATCGGGTTATTCTGAGGCTGGTGGGCGAGCTGCTTCATCTCACACCGGAGCTTTGGCTACTTCAGATACGGTGATTCGCGCGTTATTTAAAAAATCAGGAATTGTGTATTGTAGTTCTCGCGACGAGTTGATTTCAGTTGCAAGTATTTTCCAAACCAAAGCTTTAAAAGGAAAAAACATTGCAATTATTACCCACGCAGGTGGTTCGGCAGTGATGTTAACCGACGTACTTTCAGCCAACGGAATGTTTGTTCCTGCTTTGGATGAGCGAGACACGGCAGAATTACTAACCCATTTGAATCCCGGTTCATCGGTTGCCAATCCGATTGATTTTTTGGCAACTGGAAATGCCACGCAGTTGGGATTAATCATTGATTTCTGCGATAAACATCCCGGAATCGACGGAATGATTGTCGTTTTTGGAAGTCCCGGTTTGTTTAACGTGAAAGACGTTTATGAAGTTCTGGAGCAGAAAATGAAAACCTGTCAACGTCCAATTTATCCCGTTCTACCTTCTTTGATGAATGCAAAAAAGGAAATCAGATCATTTTTAGCAAACAGACGGGTCAACTTTGCCGATGAAGTTTCACTTGGAAAAGCACTGGCGCACGTGCAATCGGCATCGAAAGTAAACTTTTACGATGTAGCATTACCAAGTATGGATTTGGTGACCATTCGTTCGATTGTCAATTCGTCTAAAAATGGATATTTGAGTGCCATCGACACGGAAGAATTAATGATTGCCGCAGGAATTCCGATTGCCAAACAAGTGATTCTTAAAAAAGTAGAAGACATTCAAAAATCGGTGAAATCGATTCAATTTCCGATTGTGATGAAAGTCGTTGGACCCGTTCATAAAACAGAAGTGAATGGCGTTCGGTTGAATATCAATACAATCGAAGAAATGCAAGAAATTTTTGAAGAACTCATTCAAATCCCAGATGCGACTTCCGTTTTAATTCAAGAAATGACCTTTGGCGAAGAACTTTTCGCTGGCGCGGTGAAGCAAGGAGATTTCGGTCATTTGGTTTTTTGTGGATTTGGTGGCATCTTCTTGGAGCTGCTAAACGACACTTCGTATGCGCTCGCACCGCTAGAATTAAACGAAGTTCAGGAAATGGTTCGTTCCTTGAAAGGCTATCCGATTATTGAAGGTTATCGAAACAGACCAAAATTAGACGAACAAAAATTCATCGGTGCCGTGATTCGTGTTGGAGCGTTGGTTCACATCGCGCCGGAAATTATGGAGTTGGATTTGAATCCGATCATGGTTGGTGAGCAGAGCATTTCTGCGGTTGATGTTCGGGTGCGGATTGAGAAGTAAGTTGTTTATATATTGAATCTGAAATCATACCTTTCGAACTGATTGTTACTCATAAGAAAGGTATGATTCAAGCGTTTTTATTCTTTCATGATTCGTTGAACTTGGGTTGTAGCACCATCAGAAATACGAATGAGATAAATACCGCTTGGCAACTCTCTCACATCGATAAAAATTTTTTCATCTTCTCCAGAGGTTTGAAACATCTCTTTACCATTAATAGTTGTGACTCGAATCTTAAGCAATTTACGTTTAGTATTAGAAATAAAGATAGTCGATTGACTTGGATTTGGGTAAATTTTAAATTCGTCTTGTGGAGTTATATCATCAGTAGATAAAATATCGCAATTTAAAATTGTCAAATAATCAGAATTGGGGTTTTTGACTTTTAGGTAAACAAGATCGTTTAATGAAACTAATGAATTTACATTCTGGTTTCCGATATTTACAGGTAATTCACAAATCAAATTAAAGCTATAATCATATACAAATATCTTTTGTGGATGATTATCCGAACTAAATGGCGAAATTACGTGTTTTGCCAATACATAAATTCTTTTATTAATTCGATCAATATTCACATTGCTTGATGAAATTTCGTATCTGCGATCATTCATTACGTCATTTGTTTGCGGAGAAGTAAATTCTAGTTTATTTATAGTATTCAGATTTAAGTTTAACCAGTTCATACTCCATCTTACAGAAGGGTTTTCTCCTTGCGTGAAAATGAAAATGCTATCTTTATTTATTATCTTTTCATAATAATTCGAACTTAAATATTGATTTGTAGTAGTTGAAGCGTAATAAGTGTTTATTAAACTTATATCAGCCGAATACTTATCCATTATATGAAAATCTGACGCTTCTTGATATTTATAAATCGTATCTTCAAAGATATGAAAAGAACAAAAATAATCATGAGTTGAAATTGAATCCTTCGGAGCTACAAAGGTTTTATTCAAAGATGAATTAAGGAGATAAGTAGCATGACTGCGTTCAAGATTTGGTCCATTAAAAGAATAATCATTAACAAATAGATACATTGACGTATCTCTCCATTCAACTAAAGTGACACCTCTGGAATAAAAAGTATCAATCAAATATCCTGTATATGAATGACTTGCTAAATCAAGTTTTGTAAACTGATAAACCAATGTGTCATTTGTAAAAACGTTTCCTGATGAAGTAAGACGATTATAAAGGTAGATAACATATTCATCTGTACTTTTGAACCTGGTAATTCCTCCAAAATATACAGGAGATAATGTTGGTGTAAAAAGCAGAAAGTTTTCCCAAATTACATTCCCTGAAACGTCGTAATGAGTGATATAAGTAGTGTCATTCGTAATACGCGTAGTCAAAAATTCACCACCTGGAATATCGTAAATGACCGTATTCTTTGGCAAGGTATAGTTGTTTTGAGCAAATCCATTGAATGCAAAAAGAAGCGATAAGATTAGTAGTTTTTTCATTTTTATAGTTTTAAAGAAGATTAGAACATGTTTGCTGTTTTTAAATCACAATCAATGAATTAGTAAAACTAATATCAATCGAAATTTCAAATAACTAGTAGTCATAAGATTCTTAAAGGTAGTCTTTTTTTGTTCTAAATAAAAACAGCTGAAAGAGTTTATTTCTATAATTGCCTAAAGAACAGTCTTCATTGATTGTAATGCGGTCTTTCTTTAGTGAACCGAAAAAGCACTAGCTATTTGTTATAGGTCTACTAACCACGTCTTAATAAAGTGAAATGTAATCTTCACTATTTGTGACTTTATCCAATTCCTTCGCAATCGATTTTAAAAAATCAAAATGATAGGCCACTTTCAAGACATTGTCCAAGGTTGCATTTTTCCCGTTTTCAATATTTTGAATCGTTGTTTTTGAAACCGCCAAAGCTTCCGCTAGCTGTTCACGGGATAAATCGTTTAATTTTCGGTGGAGTTTACACGCTTCACCGATTTTTAACTTGATGTCTTTGATTGTTATAACTTCGAACATAATAACCATTATAATGGTTAAAGATAGTGCTATTTAATCAATTCTACCAATATAATGTCTTTTATTTCTTTTTCGCCAATCGTTCTTTGATACTATCAACCACATAATAAACCGTTGGCACTAAGAAAACTGTTAGAATCAAAGAGGAAATCAATCCACCGATAATTACCCAAGCCAATCCGTTTTTCCATTCACTTGCTGAACCGGAAGCCAACGCAATCGGCAACATTCCGAAAACCATGGCGAGTGTAGTCATTAAAATGGGGCGCATTCGTTCCTTTCCAGCTAAAATCAACGCTTCTTTGTAGTGATATCCTTCTGCTTTTAATTGATTGGTGAAATCGACAATCAAAATGGCATTTTTGGCAACCAATCCCATCAACATAATCAAGCCTAAAAGTGCGAATAAACTGAGGTTGTTGAACGATAAATTCAATGCTAAAAATGCACCAATTACTGCAACTGGAATCGAAAACAAGACCACAAATGGATAAATGTAACTGTCATAAAGCGCAACGAGAATCAAGTAAATCAGCAAGAAAGAAACCATCAAAACGGAACCCAAAGCACCAAAACTGTCGTTTTGTCTTTTGATATCACTACCCCAAGTCAATTGAATTCCTTCGGGCAATGGTCGTTCGGACAATTCACTCAAAACGTTGTCTGCAACCGAACCTGATGGTCTTCCCAAGGCATCAGCTGTTAAGGTAATCGCTGGTTGTCGGTCTTTTCGTTCCAAAAGCGAAGGCGAATGATCTTGCTCCACCACTGCGAATTGTGAAACTTCCACGGGCATTCCCATCGGATTGATGATGGTTAGATTTTCCACGTCGTTGAAATTTCTTCGGTTGAAAGCATCCAGCCAAATTCGAATTGGGTATTCGGTCCCTTGAACGGTCATCGTTGCATCATCGTTTCCTGAAAATGCGGTTCGCAGGTTCATTCCTACGTAACCAGTCGATAAGCCCAAACGTTGCATTTTATCTTTGTCCGGAATGATTTTATACTCAGGACTTCCCTCTTCAATCGAAAGTCGAACGTGATCTGCTCCCGGAATTTTCTCTACCAAGGTTTTCAAATCTTCACCCGCTTGCATTACTTTTTCAAGGTTACTTCCACTCAAAGTAATTTCAATCGGCGCTGTTTTGGGAATCAATCCCAAAGTGGCGATGGAATAACTAATTTCTGGATGAATTTGTTTTAAATCCGAACGAAGCGTCCGCATGAAATCATCTGTTGAAACTCTGTCTTGTTCCTTTTTATCTTTCAATTGAATCGTTAATTCCGTGATGTGCGCAGAACCAATTCCCAAACTTCCAATTCCGGTACTCGGACCGCCGACATTGCTGAAAATGGTGCTGACTTCTTTCTTACTTAGAATGTATTTTTCGATCTCTTTGGAAACGGCATTGTTGTGTTCAATTGTCGTGGTTTTGTCGTATTCCAAAGCAAGTCGGAATTTCCCTTGATCACCTGTTGCAATCAATTCTTTACCGATGATGCCTTGTTTCATCATTCCCAACGTGAAAACAAAAAGTAGAATTACGATTCCTGAAAACAATAACTTGTGGCTCAAGACCCATTTTAAAGATCTTCCGTACCAATTGATAAAATTCTCCAATTGTCTTTCAAATCCAAGCAGGAAACGGTTGAAAAAATTCGTCGGTTGCAAATCTTCTTTCTTCCCAATTCGCGAAGCAAGCCAAGGCGTAAGCGTAAATCCGACCAACAAACTCGTTAACGTTGCAGTAATTACCACGACTGAAAACTGCTTCAACATGTCGGCAACAAAAACCTGCAGGAATAAAATTGGAACGAAAACCACGACATCCACCAAGGTGATGGACAAGGCTGAGAACCCAATTTCCATCCTTCCGTCTATGGCAGCAACGCGTTTGTCTTTTCCTTTGTCCAAGTGTCGCTGAATGTTTTCCAAAACCACCGTGGCGTCATCCACCAAGATTCCAATAATCAAGGACATCGCAAGTAAGGTCATCAAGTTTAGGGTATATCCTAAAATCCACATCATCGCCAAAGCCGTAACTAAAGAAGTTGGAATGGCAACCAAAACAATCAATGAATTTCTAAAGCTACGAAGGAATAAAAGCATCACCAGCGAAACCAAGATAACGGCCAATATCAAGTCAAAAACAACCGAATTCACGGCAGCAATGGTATTGTCTGTACTATCCGAAGCGATTACAAACTCCACATTCTCAGCAGTATTTTCTTTCTGAATGATTTCAAATAAATCGCGAATCTCTTTGGAAACGTTGACCGCATTGGCATCGCCTTGTTTTTTAATCAACAAACCGATTCCTTCTTTTTGGTTGTATCTGCTGACAGAAGTGGTTTCCTTAATTCCGTCCACGACAGCAGCCACATCGCTCACGTAAATGGGACTTCCCATCATCGGCATGGCGATTTGAACTTGTTTTACGTCGGTAATCGTGTTGAATTTTCCAGTCAATCGAACTGAATTTCGTTCTTGATCGGTTTGCACTTTTCCTGCGGGAAGATCCAGTCCAGAACGGTTGATTGCTTCTACCACTTGAAGCATGGAAACTTTATAATATTTCAGTTTTTCCTGATCAATTTTAACTTGTATTTCTCTTTCTTGTCCACCCAAAACGGTGATTTCCGCAACTCCTTTGATTTTCTGAATTTGCGGTAAATAATCATCTTTCATCTTCTGAAAAAAGACCGGAGCAGCCAAGTTGCTCGTTGCACTGATGGACATAATCGGCAAATCGTTCGGAGAAACTTTACTCATCTCTGGATTCATCACATCAGCCGGTAAATCTTTTCGAATGTTGTCGATGTACCGCTGCGCATCTTGCATCGTTTTATCCAAATCGGTTCCGTATTTCATGTTGGCAATTACAACCGATGCATTTGGCAAAGATTTGGTCACCAAGTAATCAACGCCTTCCAAATTGGACAACGCATCTTCGATTTTTCGAGAAACGGAAGTCTCCACTTCGGCAGGTTCTGCGCCAGGATATCCGGTTTTAATGACCACAACGGGTTGATTAAAATCAGGCATTAATTCATAGCTCAAATTGAGGTAACCGATTACACCCAACAACGTAAAAGCGCTAAAAAGAACGATAATCAACGAAGGTCTTCGAATTGATATTTCTGTAATATTCATAATTCAGATTTATTTAGTGGAAACATTCGCTCCATCATAAAGCGTGATAAAACCTTGCGTAATTAGGGTGTCACCCACTTGAAGGTCACCAGAAATAAGTACTTTATTCTCATGCCGTTTCGCAATTGTAATTGGAATCAAGCGTGCTTTGTTGTTTTTTAAAATGTAAATGCTTGCTTGATTTCCTTTGTTTTGAATCGCTGATGAAGGAATGGAAAACCCCGGCTTGGTTCCTTCTTTCGAAATGACTACGCGACCAAACATTCCAGATTTAATTTTTAAATCAGCCGTATTTTGAACCGCAAATTGAATCGGAAAACTACTTCCCATGTTCCCTTTGCTTCCGATTAATATCGTTTTCCCTTTCAAATCCAGTTCAGGATATACCGTATTTTCAATCTCATAAACCGCATTCATTTGAAACATTCTCAATTCATTTTCAGGAACTTGAATCGTGAACTTTAATTGGTGAATATCTGTAATCATCAGCAAAGGAACTCCAGGTGCAGCAAAACCGCCCTCTTCGTTGAGTTTCGCAGTTACAACTCCATCAAATGGCGCTCGGATCACCGTTTTTTCCATTTGCTTTAGGATGCTTGCTTTTTGCGAACGTGCAGTTTGAATTCCCAACACTACTTTCTCCAACTGAACTCCTTGAATGGCTTCCGCTTTGGACAAAACCTCAAATCGAGCTCGATCTGCTTCTAAACCATTGATTTGAATGTTGATCGTTTCCAATTGCAGCTGCAACAAAGCTTGATCGAGTTGCACCAAGGCTTGATTTTTACGAACCAAACTACCCACATCAACTAAAACAGAATTAATTTTTCCTTGCACTTCAGCACTGATTTTCGATTCTTTGTTCGGTTCAAAAGTTCCGCTAAATTCACGCACATCCGGAATGGACTCTTCTTGCACCAATTGCGTTTTCACCTGGATTACTTCTTCCTTGTTGAAGTGAAAAACTTGCTTCGTTGCTACCTCCTTGTTTGTTTTTAATTTAACAATCATCACAACGACTACCGCGATTAGCGCGCCATAAATCAAAATACTTTTTAAATTGAGCCTCTTCATAATTCCTTCTTATTTGTTTAAAAAATTCCCTGTTATCTTTTTCAATTCTAAATCTGCCTTCATGTAATCGATCAGTGCAGTTAAGTAATTTTGCTGTGCTTGTCGGACTTCAGTATCTGCTAAAAGCACATCTGTCAACGAAGCCATTTCGTGTGCTTGTTGCAACAAGGTTTGTTGGTAGATTTTTTGAGCCAATGCGACTTGTTGTTCTGAAGTTTCAATTGCATTTTTCGAAACTGATAATTGCATTTTCGCATTGACAATTTGAATCGAAGTTCCTTCCGAATTGATTTCGTTTTGAAGGGAATTGTTTTCTAGCTCATATTTCTTTTGATCTATTTTTCGTTGCGTCACCATGCCATTAAACAAAGGATAATTCATTTGAATTCCTGCAAAACCGACGGGATAGAAGTTGAAAAACTCATTCGGTTTTCGATCGTATCCATACCCTGTAAACCCATAAGAACCAATCAACGCAAGTGAAGGGATTCGAGTTGTTTTCAAGGTTTTCAACTCACTAAGAATGAGCCTATTTTGTGTTTGAATCATCCTTATTTCTACCGTTGATTGTGTTGAATAATTCGTAGATTTTTTCTCTACAATATTCTTCTCAATAGCGAATGGTTGATTTTCAGGAACATTGATTAAGAAACGCAGCATGTTGCGGATTTGCTCGTATTTACTTTGCAACAGCGATTTTTGAGTTTTCAGTTGTTTGATTTGCAATTCCACTTTATCGACATCCGTTTCTCTTGCCATTAACTGTGTTCTTAGCAATTGAATGTTGGAAAGCAGACGCTCTGAATTAATCAAATTACTATCGATAAATCGCACTTGATTATCCAATATTTGCGCATTGTAATAGGCGTTAGAAATCTCAAAAAACAAGTTCTCTTCTGATTTCTCGTAGTGCAATTTACTCATTTCACTCGCAATTTTTGTCGCTTGAATTCCACCATAAATCTGCGGATTATAAAGCGGCATGGTCACTTGTAAATTGGTGTTGAAGTTATGCGGAACACCAAATTGTGCTTCTTTAAATTTCCCTTCAGGTCCACCAAAAACAGACATCGGCATCAACTGATAGGGTAAGTCTGTAAAATACTTGTAATCTGCATTTAGATTCACTTTCGGAATCAAGTTGGAACGAATTTCTTTGTTCTTCTGTTCGCTGATCAAGACATTGTTTTTACTGATTATCAATGTCTTACTATTAACTTTTGCAGAATCAATGCACTGTTCCAAAGTCCACGTTTGTGCAGAAATTGTAGTTGACAAGAAAAGAAACAACAGGAATAAAAGCATCATTTTTATTCGATGATCAGTATGTATGTGAGCGCTTACTAACTTCATGGGGTAAATTTTTTTATTCGTAAGAATAATTTATAAGGCTAAAAAAGACAAGAACCAATTGATTCTTGTCTTTCGTATTGTATTTATTATTGTAGTTTATTCAAAATACTGATTAAATTCTACCAAAGATTCTTTCAAATCATCCATGGTTTCTTTTCCTTCTGCATCGTTTGCAGCTTCTTTCAAATGTTTGATGTCGTGAATAAATGGAAGTAACCACTTGTGAAGTTCGTCGTGTGCTTGCCCTTCCATCGTACAACTAGAAGTCAATTCATTTACTTGACCATCTAATTTCGTTCCCAAAGTCTGCATATCCGCTAACTTTTCAGAGCTGAAGGTGTTCACATCCTTTTCCATGGAACGAATGATTGTAAGCATTTCTGGATTCATTTTCCATTTCTTACCTTCATTCAAAACCAACTCATCTTCAACATCACCGTGATCGTGACCAGCGTGTGGATCTGTTGCATGGTGCTCTTGGTCGTGACCTTTTTCATCGTGTTTGTCGTTGTTACAGCTCGAAACTGCGAACAAGAAACTCAAAGCAACTAATAGTCTAAATTTATTTTTCATACTGTTATTTTTTTTTATTAATTTTTAAATATGCAATGAAAGCAAAGATAAGAGATAAAACTATCCGAAATACAAGTGCCTTAACTGTTTTCTCTTCATAAACTCCTCCGCTTTCAATCACTACTTGCAAAAAGAGGAAAGCGGTGATTAAAATGAATACGGATAAAAAGAGCGGAATCGCAGCCCATTTTTGTCTTTTAAACATTCCATAAGAAGCTGTTAAATACAAGATTGCTGCAATGAAGTTTGAAATCACTACAAACAAAACATAATTCCCTTCTTTTTCACGAATACCGAATAGATCGAAGATGACGGAAGTGGTCATAAACAAAGAAACCAAGCCGAAAAGAGCCAGGAAAAAACCACTAATTTTAAGGATGTTTAGTTTCATTTTACTTCTGATTTAGCGATCATTTTTAAAATTCCATTCAGAACCAAATTTCCCTCTTTGACTAAATCGGCTTGATGACCAGAGATTTTCCATTTCAAAACAGTTAAACGCATGCTTCCCATGATGATGGTCGTTTGCGTTCCACTTCCAATCGATCTTCGAATTCTATTTTGTTCTTGACCTTGCTCCACCAATTGACTGATGTACGCGTGCATCATGTCCATCATTTCTTTCAAAATACCAGATAATTCTTTGTTGAATTGAAATATTCCTTCTGAAAAAATCACGCTTACAATTGCCGGTTTGGCAACAAAACTCTCGAGTTGTGAATTAAAAACTCCAACTATTTTTTCAATCGGATTGAGTTCATCGTTGGTACTAATCACTTCAATCCGCTGGCGCATTTCTAAAATCGAATAGCGTAAAAGTGCAACCAAAATATCGCTTTTACTTTTGAAGTGACGATAAAGCGCTGCTTCTGAAAGAAAAATATCTGAAGCTAAATTCTTGATGGTCAACTCTTGAATTCCGTGATTATCAATCCTTTTTGTCGCTGCTTCAATAATTTCAACCTGACGTTCTGAATACATTATTTTATCTTTCATCGTATGTAAGTGTTTACTAACACTGCAAAAGTATGACAAAATTTGATTCCAAAAGTAAAAAACTAATTTTATTTTAATTTTATCCGATAAATGATTTTAACCTGAGGTCGATTGAAAGATTGAGATTTATATTTCAATGAAGGCGTATAATACGAGAAATTTTAAATAGAAAATAGTGGACTATTTTTATTTAAAATGACGAAGTAGGATGCCATTTATTGAACAGCTGAACAAAGAGAATTTTGAATAGTTTATTACAATCTCATTATCAGCGATATAAAATCGATGGGATAATCGAACTCAGGTTATTATAGTGAGCAAGAAGATTTCTCGATGCAAAGGCATCAGCGGAAAAACAATTGATTATCACTGGATTTTCTTTCATTGGTATCGAAAATAAATCAAGCAGTTTAGCTCATTCTAAGTATTTTGTTTTAAATTTGTAAAATAAAACTTAGACTCATCTAAATCAACCTGATTCAAGTTGTACTTTTCAACTCAAACAAGAAGAACATGCTATTTATCAAGAACGGAAATTTTCATAAAACAATGCGGAGAAGAAGTAAAATTCGCTTCAAAAGCATTACATGCACACTATTTCTATCAGCAACGCTTTTCCTCATTTCATCTTGTGATCCTTCTGCTAGAAAATCCAGTAAATTAAACGTGATCACGACCACCAACATCTTCACAGACATCGTTCACAATATTGGTGGTGATTCCATCCAACTACAAGGATTAATGGGCGCGGGAGTTGATCCACACTTATACAAAGCAAGTGAAGGCGATGTTTCAAAATTATCTCAGAGTGACCTCATCTTTTATGCAGGATTGCACTTGGAAGGCAAAATGGTGGACATTTTCGAAAAAATGAAATCTGTCAACAAAACCACTGTTTCTTTGGGAGAAGCGATTGATAAAAATCTCTTGATAGAATCTAAAAACTTTGGAGGAAACTACGATCCACACACGTGGTTCAACGTCAAATTGGTAAAACAAATGGCGGATCAAGTTGCGAAGTCTTTGACCAAAGCAGATCCAAAAAGTGCTGCTTATTATAAGAGCAATAACATCAGATATCAAAAGGAATTAGACGAACTTGAAATCTATATCAGAACAAAAATTGAGAGTTTGCCAAAAGAAAAACGAATATTAGTCACAGCACACGATGCTTTTAGTTATTTTGGTAAAGAATACGGTGTTCAAGTTTTGGGTCTTCAAGGAATTTCTACGGCAACTGAAGCAGGCGTAAAAGATGTTCAGCGCTTGAGAGATTTCATTATTGAAACTAAATTAAATGCGATCTTCATAGAAAGTTCTGTGCCACGTAGAAACATTGAAGCCTTGCAAAATGCGGTTGAAAAAGATGGTCATGTTGTACAAATCGGTGGTTCTTTGTACAGCGATGCTTTGGGAAGTCCGAATACCGATGAAGGAACGTACATTGGCATGTTCAAATACAACGTGAATACCATGGTAGAATCGCTTAAATAAAGAGGTATGAAGGAAGAAAGAATTGCCATTCAAGTTGATGACTTAACAGTTGCATACAATTACAAACCTGTTTTGTGGGATATTGATTTAAAAATCCCAGAAGGTGTGATGATGGCAATTGTTGGTCCGAACGGCGCTGGAAAATCGACCTTGATCAAAGCGATGTTAGACATCGTCAAACCAATTGCTGGAAATGTTCAAGTTTTCGGAAAACCGTATCACAAACAGCGGAAATTAGTTGCTTACGTTCCGCAAAAAGGAAGTGTTGATTGGGATTTTCCAACGACCGCAATTGACGTTGTTTTGATGGGAACTTATGGAACTTTAGGTTGGATCAAACGTCCTGGTCTGAAAGAAAAGAAAGCGGCTTTGGAAGCTTTGGAAAAAGTAGACATGCTCTCTTTTAAAGACAGACAAATCAGTCAACTAAGTGGTGGTCAACAACAACGTGTATTTTTAGCGCGAGCTTTGGTTCAGAATGCATCGATTTACATCATGGATGAACCGTTTCAAGGTGTTGATGCAACAACAGAAATCGCGATTGTCAACATCTTGAAAGAATTACGAAAAGACGGCAAAACCTTGGTTGTAGTTCACCACGATTTACAAACCGTCCCAGAATATTTTGATTGGGTGACCTTTTTAAACGTAGAGAAAATCGCTACCGGACCAATCAAAGATATTTTCAACGACGATAATTTGACCAAAACATACGGAATCAACTATAAAGTAGCCATCCGATAACTACCGGATAAAAACTAAACGACGCAAACTAAAAAATGTCAATTTTCGATACATTCATAGCGCTTTTTACCGACAGCACCTTGCGAACAATCGCAATTGGAACGATGGTTTTGGGTGCCACGAGTGGAATGTTGGGGAGTTTTGCCGTTTTGCGAAAAGAGAGTTTATTAGGCGATGCCATTTCACACGCTGCCCTTCCCGGAATTGTCTTGGCATTCTTGATTACAGGTTCAAAAGAATCGTATGTTTTACTCTTCGGAGCTTTGATTGTTGGTTTGATTGGAACCGTTTGGATCCGAAGTATCGTTCACAAAACACACTTAAAAACAGATACGGCATTAGGACTTATTTTATCCATCTTTTTTGGATTTGGTATCCTTTTATTGACTTACGTTCAGAAATTACCAGATGCCAATCAAGCTGGATTGGATAAATATTTATTTGGTCAAGCAGCGACTTTGATCGATTTGGATGTTTATATTTTGATTGCTGTAACGCTTATCGCATTGGTCATATTATTCCTTTTTTGGAAAGAATTTAAGATCATGTTGTTCGATACAGATTATGCGAAGACCTTAGGATTTAATGTCAAATTCATCGACATCCTCATCACCTTTTTCATTGTTTTAACCATCGTACTCGGCTTGCAAACTGTTGGAGTGGTATTGATGAGCGCCTTGTTATTAGCACCAGCCGCAGCCGCACGGCAATGGACAAACAGTTTGGGTAAAATGGTTTTGATTGCTGCGATTATTGGTGCATTGTCAGGATTAATTGGAACCGGAATCAGTGCATCAGAAAACAATCTTCCGACCGGTCCGGTAATCGTAATTGTTGCATCGGCAATCGTTTTATTTTCATTCATATTCTCACCAATTCGCGGAATTCTGTTTCAACAACTTCGTTTACATCAAAATCGAAACAATTTAGAACTGATGAAAACCTTGCAATTGATGTATAACATTGCAAAAACGCACCAAGATTTCACGCATCCACACGCCATCGGAATCCTCAACGATTTTCGAGGTTTCAGCAAGTCATCTTTGAAGAAGATGGAGGAAAAAGAATGGATTCAGATTGAAGGAAACCAATGGAAATTAACCGCAATTGGATTCAAAGAGGCGAAAGACATGTTTCATTCTAATTCCTTAGAAAATGGGTGATGCACAAATAGAAATTCAAATAATTGCTGCTGTAGTAGCCGCTGCATGTGCCATTCCAGGAGTATTTTTAGTCTTGCGAAAAATGGCATTGATTAGCGACGCCATTAGTCACTCCATTCTACTTGGAATTGTTGTTGGTTTCTTTATCACCAACGATTTAAACTCACCTTGGTTGATTTTACTAGCTGCCGTAACGGGTGTACTAACAATTGTAATGGTTGAAATGATTCAGCGAACAAAACTCGTGAAAGAAGACACTGCCATTGGATTAGTCTTTCCACTCCTATTCAGTATTGGTGTTATTTTAATTTCCAAAAACGCAAATGACATTCATTTAGACGTCGATTCCGTTTTGATCGGAGAATTGGCATTTGCACCATTTGATCGATTCATTTTCGACGGCATGGATTTGGGACCAAAGTCACTTTGGATCATGGGAACGATTTTGATCATCTCGGTCGCTTCACTTCTCCTCTTTTTTAAAGAATTGAAGGTAACCACATTTGATCCCGGATTAGCTGCTTCCATCGGAATTTCACCGCTGATTTTTCATTACGGCTTGATGTCCGTTTCATCCGTTACCATCGTTGGCGCATTTGATGCTGTTGGCGCAATTTTAGTCGTAGCACTCATGATTGCACCCGCAGCAACTGCTTATCTCTTGACTACCAATCTCAAGAAAATGATTGGATTAGCCGTTCTATTTGGTGTAACTTCCGCCATCAGCGGATATTGGCTAGCACATTATTTAGATGCATCCATTTCTGGATCGATGACGACGATGCTTGGTGTAATATTTCTAATCACTTATTTATTCGCATCCGATAAAGGTTTAATCGCCAGCATCTATCGACATAAAAAACAAAAGATTGAAGTTTCATTAATCATCTTTTTGTTGCACTTAAACAATCACCGCGATGAAATTGAGGCAAGACAATTCATTCACTTGCAAGAACATTTCAACTGGACTAAAAAGTACGCAGAATCGGTGGTTGATTTAGCGGATAAAAACAACATGATTCAGTTCGAAGGTGACTTGATTGCCTTAACTGAAAAAGGTGAGAATTTTACCGATCTGACTTTAAAGTATATCTTGACCAATAAGGATGATGAGATTGAGCATTTGAAGCGTGATTTCTTTTTGTTTAGGGGGTAAATTCGCTCGCCTTCTCCACCGTGGCGAAAGGTAGTGCTTAGATTTTGTTATTGGTTATTAAATAAACTGAACGAGAAATATCTTCCACAAACTGAAAAATTCATTTCATTCGCACCAACAATTGATAACTTACCAATAATTCAACAAGATGACTTTGAGTATTTATGCGTGAACAACATGGAAATAGTAAAATCCAAAGACATTTACGTTAAGAACTCCAGCGCTCCTCTATTCTTTGTAATGAAATTTGACCGTGTTAAGGGCACGAGTAATAATGATTACTTGCTGGATAATCGCGGTAAAATCATTAAAGATGGAGCCTACTCACTGGAAGTTGAGGAAAATCCATATAAATACGAGAAAAATAAAAACAGAAGACCTAGAGCGTTAGCTGTTTATCGTTTAGAAAATGACACTCTTATTTCACAAGCAGCGTTCAATGATGCATCCGAAAACATACTATACGAAGTCATTACCGATTACCTCCTATATGATATTAGCTTCGTACCTCGTGTGCAAAAGATTTATGAAAGCAATTTAATTCTTAAGTCCTACAAAATAAAAAATGAAGGAAAAAGTGACAGTTATAAACATGCGTTTTTTACACTTAATGGTAAGAAATTGCATGAGTTAGAATCTAAACGTCCTATTGATTATTGGGAATTCGTTCAAGTTTATAATACCAGTGATTTATTACACATGACCGAGGATGTTTTTGTTTTGAAGTTTTACACAAATACTCCAGGAAAGAAAAAGGAAAAAGAAAAAATAGTATGCCTTTACAACCTTAAAACGAGTATGTTCATTAAACTGTGTCAAAATTTTATTTTTTCAAGAAAAAGGAGTAAATTTTGACAATTATGAAAGAAAAATTCGATTTTGAACAATTTTCCAAAGACCTGGTAGACAGTGTCAAAAA
>JAQVCM010000021.1 GCA_028689775.1 Crocinitomicaceae bacterium | reverse complement strand
ACTCAACAACCTTGCAACTTGCTAAATCTTCAAGGCGTTACCCTTGCGATTAAGGGACTTACACCCTCTGGAAAAATCACACACGCTTGGTTGGAAATCATAAAATATATTTGTATTTTTGAATTTTGATGATAGCTTTCACAAGCGTGTGCTTCTGCCCATGCAGAGCACACACAAAGTATATAAAATATACCTTGCTATTTTGCTGTGGTCGTGAATTTTTTGTAAAGTTTGTTTAATCTTCATAATTTATTTTTGTTTATTAGATCGGTACATTTCATATACTCGAAACGTTACCCACAAGCTGAAAAAACGACCAGCATCTATTAAACCTTATCGACTACAACTTTGTAATTCGGGTCTTCTATGACATTGACATCAATGATTTTATCGGCATTTTGAAGTAACTTTTGACAGTCAGCACTCAAATGGCGTAAATGGACTTTCTTGCCGACTTTTAAATAGCGTTCTGTAATTTTATTAAGAGCTTCTATTGCCGACATATCGACTACCCGACTTTCTTTAAAATCAATAATAACTTCATCAGGGTCGTTTAGAATATCAAACTTTTCATTAAAAGCAGTTACAGAACCAAAAAATAATGGACCGTAAATTTCATAATGCTTAATTCCTTGTTCATCAACTGACTTTCTTGCTCGAATACGTTTTGCATTATCCCAAGCAAAAACTAAAGCTGCTATAATTACTCCGACAATAACTGCTAAAGCCAAATTGTGCAGAACGACCGTAACAAGAGTAACAACAACCATAACGAAAATGTCAGACTTTGGCATTTTATTAAAGGTTTTTAAACTTGCCCACTCAAATGTTCCAATTGCGACCATTATCATCAAACCTGTAAGAGCAGCCATTGGTAATTGCTCAATCAAGCCAGCACCAAACATTACAAATGCTAAAAGTGCCACAGCAGCAACAATTCCAGACAATCTCGCTCTAGCACCATTAGAAATATTAATAAGACTTTGACCTAGCATAGCACAACCACCCATTCCCGAGAAAACACCCGATAAAATATTTGCAGCACCTTGAGCAACGGCTTCTTTGTTCCCTCTTCCACGAGTTTCTGTAATTTCATCAATAATATTTAGCGTTAACAAACTCTCAATTAAGCCGACACCAGCCATAATTGCTGCATAAGGAAAAATCAACGCCAAAGTTTCAAAATTGAAAGGAACACTTGGAATATGGAATGGTGGAAAACCACCTTGAATAGACGCAATGTCGCCAACTGTTTTCGTATCAATTCCAAAACCGACCACAATTCCAAAAACAGCCAAAATAGCAACTAATGAAGCAGGAATAACTTTAGTAAGTTTTGGCAACCCCCAAATAATGAGCATTGTTAACAAGACTAGCCCCAAAATAATGTACAAAGACTGACCAGTGAGCCAATTTCCAGTTGAATCTTTAAATTGGTCGAGTTGCGACATAAAAATGATGACTGCTAATCCATTAACAAATCCGAAAATTACAGGATGTGGCACTAATCGCATCAATTTTCCTAACCTTAAGAATCCAGCTAACATTTGAATAATACCCGCCAAAACAACTGTGGCAAAAATATATTCAGGACCGTGAGAAATTGCCAAAGCGACAATGACAACAGCAACTGCACCAGTAGCACCTGATATCATTCCAGGTCGACCACCTAAAATAGATGTAACCAAACCTACTACAAATGCTGCATAAAGACCTGTCAATGGAGACAAGCCCGCAATTAAGGCAAAAGCTACAGCTTCAGGTATAAGAGCTAGAGCAACTGTAAGACCCGATAAGACTTCTGTTTTATAATCTACTTTTTGTTTAAAATCGAATAAGTTTAAATATTTTTTCATATGTATTCTGTTACAAATGGCAACCCATTTGTTTATGTATTTGTATTAAAATTGACTATTGAGACTGTTCTAAAGAGAACAAGGAATTAATTGGGTACAGCGATTCAGGGCGGAGTTACCGCAGGCAGGAGAAAATTATATGCTATATTTGTACTCGTCATTTTTTGAAGTTGCAAAAGTAATAAAAAATCTGACTTAAAAAAATAAAAAAAGCCAGTGGGTAATCGAGTAGACGGCTCCGCCAGATAACCTGACGGAGTGCGCCTCTCACACCACCGTCCGTACGGGTCACATATACGGCGGTTCGTAAAAAGATGGGTTTAATAAAGTGTAAATGTCCAACAAAGCGTAATACCCTCGTTGCAGTTAGCTTCGCTGCTGCCTTCGGCGGTCGTTTATTTTGGAAATCCGCTCATCGAAACTCATTGGTGTGGTTTTGCGGGTGATGGTTTTAAGTCGTTGCTTAAGTCGCTTCCATGCTTTCTCTGACACTACCAATTGATATCTACCTTTCACCCCTTTCTGATACGTTGGAACGAAGCCAAAGCCTAAAATCTCAAATTGAACGGGTTTACGAACGCCACTTTTCTCTTTATTGATAGTGAGTTTAAGTTTTGTTTGTAAGTACTTTTCAATAGCCTTGAGTATCGCTATAGCCTTGCGTTGTGATTCCGCCGATTTTGGCGGATGAACAAGATCTTATTTTAGCATAAAATGACCAGCGCTGGAACATCTTTATTAACAAACATCGGCATAAAAGTCACCATCTTTTGTTCCTCGCAATGCAAAGATAAAGTGAAAATGTGTACATTGGTACAAGTGAAAAGTAGAAAGTCCGATTAATAGGGGGTTAAACCACTACGTTGTAGTGGAATTGAAAGCTACTGAATTTGACGCAGGTCACATCAGCAAACTAAACATGTATATGAACGTTGTGGATGACGTTTTACGCCACCCAGATGATAAAAAAACATTGCCAAGTATTGAAGAGATTGAAAAAGAATTAACAAATCCACAAGATTAAGTGAGGTGGGAATTTTAATTTTAGAAAAAATAAAATACAGTCTTCATCTACAAAAACTTAAAAGTGTGCCGGTTTACCTATACTTTTAAATAGTTGAACTACTTCTTTTACTAGGACTAACTACCTCCAAACACTTCCATCTTTCCCATCCTTCACCGTAATTCCAGCATTTGCCAAACCATCGCGGATTTGATCAGAAGTGGTCCAATCTTTATTTGCTCTTGCTTGCTGACGAAGTTCTAATACCAAATCCATCACCGGTTCTAATTTAGATTCTTCGATTTTCTCGCTTAGTTTCAAACCAAGAACGTTGAATACAAACGCTTGTATTTCTTTGGTCAATAAACTCAAATCACTTGCAGAAACGGTTGCTTTTCCATCGTTTACGGAATTGATGAATTTTACTGCATCAAATAAGTTAGCAACTAAAATCGGCGCATTAAAATCGTCATTCATTGCCGTGTAGAAAGTAGCAATTAACGCTTGTACATCGATTGAAGAACTTTCAGAAGAATTCAATTTGGGAAGCAAACTAACGGCATCCATCAAACGTTCAAATCCTTTCTCAGATGCATTTAAAGCTTCGGAAGTAAAATCCAAGGTGCTTCTATAATGTGCTTGCATGGTAAAGAAACGAACTACGGATGGAGAATATGCTTTCTCCAATTGGTCGTTGGTTCCTGCAAACATTTCTTTGGGCAAAATACTGTTTCCAGTTGATTTTGACATTTTTCGTCCGTTCAAGGTCAACATGTTTCCGTGCATCCAGTAATTCACAGGAGATTTCCCAGTGGAAGCACATCCTTGCGCGATTTCACATTCGTGGTGTGGAAATTTCAAATCCATTCCACCTCCGTGAATATCGAAATGATCTCCCAAATACTTGGTACTCATTGCAGAACATTCCAAATGCCATCCTGGAAAACCAATTCCCCAAGGTGAAGGCCATTTCATGATGTGCTCCGAAGAAGCATTTTTCCAAAGGGCAAAGTCCAAAGAATTTCTCTTTTCTTCTTGCCCGTCCAAATCACGTGAACCAGAGATGAGGTCTTCGATTTTACGTCCAGATAATTCTCCGTAAGGAAATTTCTCATTGAACTTTAAAACATCAAAATAAACAGATCCGTTCACTTCATACGCATATCCGTTGCTGATGATTTCTTTGATCATTTCAATTTGCTCGATGATGTGTCCAGTTGCCGTTGGCTCAATGCTTGGCGGAAGGTTGTTGAACTCATTTAAGACATCGTGAAAATCAATGGTGTATTCTTGTACAATTTCCATCGGTTCCAACTGCTCCAAGCGTGCTCTTTTTGCAATTTTATCTTCGCCTGTATCGCCATCACTCTCCAAGTGACCAACATCCGTAATGTTTCGAACGTAGCGAACTTTGTATCCCAAGTGAAGTAAATATCTGTAAACTAAATCAAAAGACATGAATGTGCGACAGTTTCCCAAATGAACGTTGCTGTAAACGGTTGGCCCGCAAACATAAAGTCCGACAAAATTTTTGTGAATGGGAACAAACTTTTCTTTTTGTCCACTTAAACTGTTGTAGATAAAGAGTTCGTTTTTTCTTTCGCTCATAACTTTTGATTTATTGAATAGCAAAGATAATTGGATTTTAAGAATGAAAGGGCAAAAATAAGATTGGATGACGGAAATTTGGCCTTTTAAATGTATTTTTAGAGGCGCGATTAATCGCGTCTCTAAAAATACATTCGATAAAATCTCTAATCTAAAACTTGCTGATGATGCTGCATGTAATTTGGAATCATTCAAAACATCCTTTCAATGATTTTCCCGTACCTTTGCAAAAAAACAAAAATCATGTTGATCGAAATTGATGACAAAGTCATTTCCCTTGAAATATTCTCTAAAAAATTTGTGTGTGACTTAAACGCTTGTAAAGGTGCTTGCTGCATCGAAGGTGATTCTGGCGCACCAATTACTGCGGAGGAAGTTTCCGTTTTGGAAGAAGATTTGGAGAAAATCAAACCATTCATGCGTCCTGAAGGAATTGCAGCTGTTGAAGAAACAGGCGTTTTTTACATGGATTGGGACAACGAGATGGTGACAACTTTAGTCAATGAGAAAGAATGTGCTTTTGTGTTTTTTGATGAAAAAGGAATTACCAAATGTGCCATCGAACAAGCGCACAAAGCTGGTGTTACTGATTTCAAAAAACCAATATCTTGTCATCTATACCCAATTCGTACTGCTAAATTTCCAGAGTTTGAAGCATTGAATTACAACGAATGGAGCATTTGTTCTCCAGCTTGTACCTTAGGCGAGGCGTTGAGTGTAAAAGTATATCAATTCTTGAAAGAGCCCTTAATCCGAGCTTATGGTGAAGCTTTTTACAAAGAGTTGGAAGAAGTTGATGCGGAAATCGAAAGTCAAAACATTAAATAAACGATTGGAAACAATACTTTTAAATTTTTGATTGATCATTTATAATTAGAAAAACACACCCTGTTGTCCGTTTGGGAAAATCGAATATGTGAAATCATCGTCGTGCATTAAACTTTTGAAAATCCCATATTTTCTCTTATTTTTACAACTTGTATAATCAATTTCTACATTAATTTAACTTCAAATTCATGCGTAAGTTTAGCTTTTATCTATTCATCATCACACTTTCTATTGCTTTTACATCGTGCAAGAGCGAACCAAAGGAAAAGGAAATCACTGAAAAGCCTGAAAAAGGTTTAAATGAGACAACTTGGGACAATGCGATGAAAAAGATCGACGATGAAATCGCAATTTCTGATGCAGTTGCCAATTCGTTGTATTACAGCAAAGAATCTGGTGAAAGTGAAAAAGTAGTTGCTTATTTATCTCAAGATAATAAGATCTTGAAAGTTGAAGAATCTTATTCAGGAAAAGCAAATGAAAATTCAGGTCGTGTTGTTTACTATTTGAATAATACCTTACCGATGATCACCATTGAGCGCTTTGAAGATAAAAGTAACTTGAAAAGTGTGAATTTTGTGGAACGCATCTCCTATTATAACGAGAAAGGAGAAGCAACCTACACCAAAGAAAAGCGTGTGGTTTACGAAGACGAGCTACCAAATGCATCTTTCCAAGCGGTTGATTTAGTCACCTTGTCAACCGATAAAATATTTAGAATCTTAAACCAAGAAGGCGAATTTCAAACTACCTTTCAAGGATTGGTGGAAACAGATGCCTTGAATTATTTGATCGTGGGCGAACCAAAAGAGGACGGTTATACTTCTGCCATGCGCATTGAATTTGAAGATCACTTCATCAAAGAGATTTATAAAAGTCCAAAGAAGTTCATGAACAAAAAAGTACGAGTTACTTTTCAGGTAAGTAGAATTCAAGGTAATTTTGAATATCAAATATATACCGGCGGTTCTTGGGATTGATTCGTTATCAAAAAAACTCAAAACCTAAATAATTCTTAAAAAAGAAATAAAGAATTCTTTTTTTTGTTAACTAACATTGAAAAGAATAACTTTGCTTATTAATTTGAACCATGGGAGACTACAAAGCTGGACCTTTTTTAGAACAAATCGAATTTCCAAAAGACCTTCGTGAAAAATTTTCGTTTGAGGATTTACCTCAAGTATCTGATGAATTACGTCAGTACATCGTAGATGTGATTTCTGAAATCGGAAACAGTCACTTCGGCGCGAGCCTAGGTGTTGTTGAATTGACAGTTGCTTTGCATTATGTCTTCAATACTCCAGATGATCAATTGGTTTGGGACGTTGGTCACCAAGCTTATGGACACAAAATATTAACCGGAAGAAGAGATGTTTTTCACACAAATCGTTTGAAAGGCGGAATTTCTGGTTTCCCAAAAAGATCTGAAAGTGAATACGATACCTTTGGTGTTGGTCACTCTTCTACTTCAATCTCTGCAGCACTCGGAATGGCGGTTGCGAGCAAGTACAAGGAGGAGAAAAACAGACAGCACATTGCCGTAATTGGCGATGGTGCAATGACAGCTGGTTTGGCTTTCGAAGGAATGAACCACGCTGGTTTTGAGAAAGATGCAAACTTACTAGTGGTTTTAAACGACAATTGCATGTCGATTGACCCGAATGTTGGTGCTTTGAAAGAGTACTTAACGGATATTACGACTTCACATACGTACAACAAAGTAAAAGATGAAGTTTGGAAATTATTAGGAAAGATTTCAAAATTTGGTCCTGATGCACAAACCATTGGATCTAAAATCTCTACCGCTTTAAAAAGTGGATTGTTAAAGAACAGCAATTTATTTGAATCCTTAAACTTCAGATATTTCGGTCCTGTTGATGGACACGATGTAATTGGATTGGCGAAAATAATGGAGGACTTGAAAGACATTCCTGGCCCAAAGTTGTTGCATTGTATTACAACCAAAGGGAAAGGTTATAAATTCTCTGAGGAAGGGAATCCTACAAAATGGCACGCGCCAGGGATTTTCAACAAAGAAACAGGTGAAATTGTTAAAATTGTACCAAAATCGCCTGAGCCACCAAGATACCAAGATGTTTTTGGTCATACGATTGTAGAATTAGCAGAGAAAAACGAGAAAATTATGGGTGTTACGCCTGCAATGCCTTCTGGTTGCTCGTTAAACATCATGATGGAAGCGATGCCAACACGTTCTTTCGACGTTGGAATTGCCGAACAGCATGCAGTAACTTTCTCTGCAGGTTTAGCAACGCAAGGTTTGGTTCCGTTCTGTAACATTTACTCTTCGTTCATGCAACGCGCTTACGATCAAGTATTACACGATGTTGCGATCCAAAATCTAAACGTTGTTTTCTGCTTGGATCGAGCAGGATTTGTTGGAGCTGACGGTGCAACACACCACGGAGCTTATGATCTTGCCTACATGCGTTCGATTCCAAACATGATCGTTTCTTCCCCAATGAACGAAGCAGAGATGCGTGACTTGATGTTCACTGCTCAGCAAGAAAACATGGGACCTTTCACCATTCGTTACCCAAGAGGAAACGGTGTGATGACGGAATGGAAAACAACCATGAAAGCAATTAAAGTTGGAACAGGAAGAAAAGTAACTTCTGGTTCTGATCTTGCAATTTTATCCATCGGTCACATTGGAAATACAGCGCAAGATGCAATTGCAGAATTGGCAAAAGATGGTATTTCTGTTGCACATTACGATTTACGTTTTGTGAAACCCTTAGATCACTTGATGTTGCACGAAATCTTTACCAAGTTCGACAAAGTCATTACCATTGAAGATGGTTGTTTGATGGGCGGAATGGGAAGTTCTATTTTGGAATTCATGGCAGATCACAAGTACAAAGCGGATGTAATTCGTCTAGGAATTCCGGATAAATACCTTCACCACGGAACGCAAGAGCAATTGTATGCAGCATGTGGTTATGACAAATTTGGAATTATCAGTACGGTAAAATCGGCTGTGAATTTTGTAGCAAAAGATCAATCTGAAATTAAAAATAATGTAGGATAAAAAAACAGGGGCGAAAAATTTTTTGCCCCTGTTTTTTTATCCAAATCCTTTATTCCGAATCTTTATTCAGTTCCATCAATAATTGGTAAGCACCTTTCGTGACAACTTTTTGTTCCTTAAAGTCTGATGCGTTAAGGATTTCAATAAATCCATTCTCGGCGCTTCCAACTTGCACTTCTTCCATTTTATAGTGGTTCTTTCCTTTCTGCAAGAAAATGTATTTCTTCCCTTCAAAATCCAAGATCGCAATTTCTGGAAGTACAGCCGCTGCGTGATTTTTCAATTCAATATCCGCATTCATATATTGTCCCGGAACAATGGTTGCTCCGCTTGTGTTTAAGCTACAATAAACCACGGTCGAACCATCTGCATTCAATTGGTAATTGACAGCTTGTATTGATCCATTAAACTTCTTATTACTGGAATTGTTGCTGGATGCGATTACTTTTTGTCCTACGCTTAACTCTTTCAAATCCACATCAAAAACGGTTAGTTTTAAAAGCAATTGACTCGCGTCGATGAGTTCGAACATCACGTCTGAAGGATTCACATATTTCCCGACGTTGACATTTACTTGCGAAACAAATCCAGTGATCGGAGATCGGATGCTTACGCTGTTCGAAATGGAATTTTCTGAAAGTCTATCTGGCGAAATGCCAATCAATTTCAATTGTTCGGATAATGCTCTGACTGCAACCAAATTTGTAGCATGTTGCATTTGCGCTTCTTGCAAAACTTTATCGCTACTTGCTTGCGTTTCGTTCAGTTTCTTTTGTCGATTCAATTCCGCTTGTGCATATTTCATTTGTGCAACTTTCGTCAGATATTCTTGCTGAAGTTGAACATATTGTTGGTCTTCCATCACGGCCAAAACTTGACCTTTGGTGACATTCATTCCCGGAATTAATTTGGTAGATTTTAAGTAACCGCCCAATGGCATGCTCACTGAAATTTGATTTTCAGGCGAAGTAGTCATTTTTCCTTTCAGGTGAAGAACAGTAGAAATCTCCTTGTTTCCGAAATTTTCTAATTCAATCGTCGTATTTTTCATTTGATCATCGCTTAGTTGAACCGAGTTGGATACTTTTTCCTGCGAGTCTATTTTTGACTCTGTAGCTTTCTCGCCTTGACAAGAAAATAAACTAAAGAGAAGGATGATGATGGGAATATTTTTCATATCGCGTATTTTTATTTTGAAATGAGATAATGTAATTCTATGAGCTTGTCGTTCAAGCTTTGTATTGCATCCAAATAATTGGTTTTGATTGCCACCGCTTGATTGATGACCATCGACCATTCTAAATAATTGATCGAACCATTTTGAAATTGATCGTTGGCAGTTTTGAGTATTAAATCTGCATTTTTCAACGCTTTAGATTCAAACAGATCAACGATGATGACTTGTTTTTGATATTTTGCCAATGTACTTTTGAAGAGATCACTCATTTGCTGTTCCTCCAATGCGTATTGATTTTCAGTCCATTTTTCCAGCACTTTCGCCGCATTGATTTTCGCGTTTTGCGATCCGAAAAAGATCGGAATTCCGATTCCAACTTGACCAGAATTAAACCGTTGACTTGAATACAACACATCATCTGCTCCAGTGCCACGCATCGTAGTATTTGAATACCCTAAATTCAGATTCGGCAAAAGTTTTGACCTTTCTAGTTCCGTTCCTGATTTCGCAATGCTTTGCTCTTGTTTCAAGCGCTGTAAATATGGATGATTTTGTATTTCATTGCTATCAAGAAGCGCCTTTGGCATATACTTAACGCTTTCTGCGTCAGGAACGTAGTCGCCTTCGATGTTTAGTTGTAATTTGAAGAGCAATTTGGCAATTTCAAGATCGAGGTGCAAATTACTCAATTGAATCTCAATCGCTCGTTGCTGATTTTCTGCCGTAATTTTTTCCAAAATTGAACTTTCACCTTCTTCAAATCGCGCATTGCTTTTTTGCAAAAACTGCGTGTAAACTTCATTCGTTTCAAGCAATAATTTCTCTTTCTCTTGTAGGATTAAAATTGCATAAAACAATTGACTGACTTCTTTTTTAATTTGATATTTCTTCAATTCAACGCCTAAATTCGCTTTTTTCCAAACGCCTTCTTGCTGCTTTCTTTGCTTGGAATAAACCGTTGGAAATTGAAATGATTGAGAAATGGCAAACTGATTGTCGTTGTAAGCGCTGTTCATCTGACCAAAACCAACAGAAACATCCGTTTGATCGATGTTCCAAGCAGCTTTGATTAGTTTCTTCTGATATTCAGCCATTAGCATTTCACTTTTCATCGTATAGCTATTTTTAACGGCTGAATCCACTGCTGCTTGAACATTCATTTTTGTCTGCGCATTCAAGGATACGCAATTCAGCAATGCAAATAGCAGAACCAGACTGGAGGTAGCTTTCAGTTTTTTCATCTTCTTTTTTGGTCTTTCAAAAATCAAGTATAAAATGGGCAACATAAACAAGGTTAAAAAGGTTGCGATCAATAAACCACCAATCACAACGGTTGCCAAAGGACGCTGTACTTCCGCTCCAGCACCATTGCTCAACGCCATCGGAAGGAAACCTAAAGATGCAACGGCAGCCGTCATTAATACAGGTCTTAAGCGGGAATGCGTTCCAGTAAGAATAACACGATTGAGATTTGTCATGCCATTTTTTCGCAAGCGATTGAATTCTGCAACCAAAACAATTCCATTTAAAACTGCAACACCAAAGAGCGCGATAAATCCAATTCCAGCGCTGATACTAAACGGTAAATCACGCATCGAAAGGAAATAAATTCCACCAATGGTTGACAATGGAATCGCTGTGTAAATCAGTAAACCTTGTTTGATCGAACCAAACGCGAAATACAAAAGAATGAAAATCAACGCAAGTGCAATTGGAACTGCAATCATCAATCTCGAAGTTGCTTGCTGCAAGTTTTCAAATGCTCCGCCATACGTTATGTTGTAGCCTGGTGGCAATTTGATTTCTTGATTAATTTTGGTTTGCAATTCATCCACAATGGATTTTACATCTCGCCCTTGAACATTGAATCCAACGATGATTCTTCGTTTTGCATCTTCACGTTGTATTTGATTTGGACCGTCAACTATTTCTACTTTTGCCAATTGGTTCAATGGAATTTCCAAATCGTCTTTGATTGGAATTAGCATGTTTTGAACATCCTGTAGGTTCTTTTTTGAATCTTGTTCAAGCTTCACCACTAAATTAAAGCGTCTTTCTTGCTCAAAAACCATCCCAGCACTTTGTCCTGCAAAAGCGGTGTTAACGATTTTATTGACTTCTGAAATTGTTAAACCATGTTGTGCCAAAGCAGCGCGATTGTAATCGATGACAAGTTGCGGTGCGCCTTCAATTGGTTCAACAAACATATCTTTTGTACCTTCTACCTTTTGCGCTATATTTCCTAAAAGATGAGCGTAATGGCTCAAAGTATCCAGATTTTCACCATAGATTTTACAAACAACATCTTGTCGAGCACCTGTCATCAACTCGTTGAAACGCATTTGAACAGGAAACTGAAATCCAATAAAAAGTCCTGGAATTTGATTCAATTCTGCTTGCATTTTCTCCGCTAATTCAGGGAAAGATGAGGCAGAAGTCCATTCGCTTTTATCTTTCAAAATCACCATCAAATCACTTGCTTCCATCGGCATTGGGTCTGTTGGAACTTCACCACTTCCAATTTTGGTCACGATTTTAATGATTTCTGGAAATTTATCCAACAAGATTTTCGTCGCTTTTTGTGTCGTTTCGATGGTTGTTGTTAAATTACTTCCAGTCATAATTCTTGCTTCAACCGCAAAATCACCTTCTTCTAGAGCTGGAATAAATTCTCCACCCAAACGACTGGCCAAAAACATTGCAAAAGAAAATAGTAGCACAATTGTACCAATGATTTTCTTCGGATGACGCATCGCTTTAAAAAGATTCTTCTGGTAAAATGCACCCAAGCGATCCATCAACTTATCTGAAAAATTTCGTTTATGTCCTTTTTTGCTTAATACTAAGGAACTCATCATTGGAATGTACGTAAGCGACAAGATAAAAGCACCTAACAAAGCAAATGCAACCGTTTGAGCCATTGGTTTGAACATTTTACCTTCAATTCCTTGCAAGGTGAAGATGGGCAAGTAAACAATCAAGATAATAATTTGACCAAAAACGGCACTGTTCATCATCTTGCTGGCAGAACTTTTAACTTCCAAATCCATTTCATTTTGAGAAATGAGTCCTGAAGTATGGTTGTGCATTTTGAACGCAACTTGAAACATAACTGCTTCCACGATAATGACCGAGCCGTCGACAATCAGTCCAAAATCCAAGGCGCCTAAACTCATTAAGTTTCCACTAACGCCAAATAAATTCATCATGATTATGGCAAACAATAAGGAAAGTGGAATAACCGATGCAACCAATAATCCTGCTCGAAGATTTCCTAAGAAAATCACCAAGATAAACACAACAATTAATGCACCTTCTAATAGGTTCTTTTCAACCGTTCCGATTGCATTATCCACCATTTTACTGCGATCTAGAAATGCTTCAATCAGCACACCTTCTGGCAACATTTCTTGAATGCTTTCGACTTTATCTTTCACATCCTGAATTACTTCACTGCTGCTTGCACCTTTCAACATCATCACAACCGCTCCGGCAACTTCGCCTCGGTCGTTGTAAGTCATCGCTCCATATCGAGTTGCGTGACCGATTCTCACTTTTGCAACATCGCCTATAAAAAGTGGAGTTCCATTTTGAGTTTTCTTAATCGCAATATTTTCAATGTCTTTGATGGACCCAATCAGTCCTTCACTTCGGATAAATAAAACGGATTCATTTTTCTCAATGTACGCACCACCCGTATTTTGGTTGTTACTTTCCAAAGCTTCAAACACTTCGTTAATCGTAATGTTATGCGCAGCCAATTGCTCAGGCTTTACTTCTACTTCAAATTGTTTCAATTTTCCACCAAAACTGCTGACTTCCGCAACACCTTTTACGCCAAGTAATTGTCGTCGAATGATCCAATCTTGAATGGTACGCAGTTCCGTTTCGTCGTATTTTTCTTCGTAACCTTCTTTTGCGCGAACAACGTATTGATAAATCTCTCCCAAACCAGTTGTAATTGGTCCGAGTTCTGGATTTCCAATTCCTGCCGGAATTTCATTTTGAACCGTTTGCAAGCGCTCAGCGATTTGCTGTCTTGCCCAATAAATATCGGTATTGTCATCAAAAACAACAGTTACCAGCGACAATCCAAAGCGAGAGAAGCTTCGAATTTGCTTCAATCCACTGATGTTGCTATTCGCTTGTTCAATCGGAAAGGTGATCAAACGTTCAATATCCGTAGCGCCAAAAGACGGAGCAACGGTAATAATCTGAACCTGATTGCCCGTAATATCTGGTACGGCATCAATCGGTAATTTAGTGGTTTCATAAGCTCCCAATCCAATAAGACCGAGCACAAACAAACCAATAATGAACTTATTCTTGATAGAAAAAGCAATAATCTTTGTTAACATAGGAAAATGTTTATCTAAATAATAAATACCAACAGTTCAACCAATGAACTGGATTTTACATTAAGATAAAGCGAGCCTTGGCGGTTGCCAAATGCTTGATAAATAAGAAGATGAAAATTCTTTGTAGGAATAATTATTGAGCGGTTCTTTCTCGAAAAAAATAAATTTTTCAGTAAACTCAAGCGGTTGCGTAATAAAGGCAAACATCGATGCACTGAAACAACCATCTGGAGATTTAAAAGGCAATTTCATATCCTCTTGATCTGTTTTGTCCGTGTCGTTGTTGGAATAATGCATGCTGATAAAATCAAGCATTGATAAGGAATTATCTTCTAAATGATGTTCTTGATAGTGCTCATACAAAATAGGCAATTTCAACAACTGATTCAATTCAGTGGAAGAGAAAAGATAAACAGATAGAAATAAGATGGTAATTCCATTTTTCACAGAACAAAGGTAATCATAAACGCTTGGATAATTGTTATGTTTTTGTTATATTTAAGCGTTCTAAACAAGACTATTTTCACCTCCTTCACTTTGATTATCAGTAAAAAACCTGTTGATATTTTCGAAATAAATCAGAAAGCGATACGTTAATATATTGGTAAATTAGAACATTCTGAGATTCTTTCTTTCAAAACTCGATAATTTGAAAGAACTTTGCAAACAATTTAAAGATATAAATGAGAACGAAATACATCGACTTAATAGATCAAACTTTTGATTTCCCGCAAGATGAGTTTAACTTAAAAAATGACAACCTTATTTTTCACGGAATTGACTTAATGGAGCTTATTGAAAAATATGGTACACCGATGAAATTCAATTATTTACCGCAAATATCTCACAACATTCAGCGTGCAAAAGGCTGGTTTAGAGAAGCGATGAATAACATCGGGTACAACGGGAATTATTTCTATTCTTATTGTACTAAAAGTTCGCATTTTTCATTCGTCTTGGATGAAGCTTTAAAGAATGACATTCACATCGAAACTTCATCGGCGTTTGATATCGATATCATTTTGAATCTATACAACGATGGAAAGTTACCGAATACTCGCTTCATCACTTGCAACGGATATAAGCCGAAGCAGTACATCGACAACATCGCAAAAATGTTGCGCGAAACAGATTTGAAAGTAATCACCATCATTGATAACATTCAAGAAGTTCAGGATTTACTGGATGCTACGGAAGGCGAATTAAACATTGGTATTCGCATTGCATCTGAGGAAGAACCAAAATTTGAGTTTTACACGTCTCGTTTAGGAATTCGTTACCGTGAAATCTTGCCATTTTACAAAGCAATTTTACACGATAATCCACGTATCAACGTGAAGATGTTGCATTTCTTCATCAATACAGGAATCAACGACACCGCATATTATTGGAACGAGTTGACCAAATTATTACGTATTTACTGCGATTTGAAAAAAGTATGTCCAACACTAGATTCTTTGAATATCGGTGGAGGATTTCCAATTAAAAAATCACTGGCATTTGATTTTGACTATGCCTACATGGTCAAAGAAATCTTGACACAAGTAAAAAGAATGTGCATGGATAATGAAATTCCAGAACCACATATCTTTACGGAGTTTGGATCATTCACCGTTGGAGAAAGTGGAGGAGCAATTTTTAGCGTCATTCACCAGAAACAACAAAACGACCGAGAAAAATGGAACATGATTGACTCTTCTTTCATGACGAATCTACCAGATACGTGGGCAATCAATCAACGTTTCATCATGTTGCCAATCAACCGTTGGAACGATGACTACGAACGAATTTTATTAGGAGGATTGACCTGTGACAGTGATGATTATTACAATTCAGAGCAACATTCGAATGCCATTTATTTACCAAAATTCAACAAGAATAAAACCTTGTACATTGGTTTCTTCAACACAGGAGCGTACCAAGAAACCATTGGTGGCTTTGGTGGTTTGAAGCACTGCTTGATTCCAGAACCAAAACATGTACTTATTCAACGAGACGAAAATGGGAGAATTGAAACCAGTGTTTTCTCGGAAGAACAAACTGCAAATGACTATTTGAAAATCTTAGGATATAAATAAATTGAAGTAAAAGGAAAGATTTAAAACTTTTAAGTGATTAATTGAAATCTTAATCTTACTTTTGTGAACCATTTTTGAGGATAATATAGAATTCACAACAAACAAATGAAAATAACACAATTATACTTTGAAGATACCGCTTTTGGAAAAGAAATGTCTTCTTGGGCTGAAAGTATGGGTATTGAAGCAATCAAATATGATTCAAAAAATGACGTAGAACTTGAGCAAATCGAGGGTTTACTTCTTTTTCACGAGAACCATGCAATTGGAAAATCTCAAAGTGAGTGGCTTTCTATTTTCGAAGGAAAACAAAGAGGTATCAGTAAAATTGACTTGAACGGTACGCTATCTGTAGCCGCTTCTAATTTTTCTCTTTGGTTGGATAGAAACAGATGTAAGTCTGTTCTTGCAATTGGTTCTGAAGAGTTGGTTAAGAATGTAAACATGGAAAGATTTTTAAACGAATTGAAAAAATCTTAGTTTCAACTCGTCTTCTTTTTCTTGAAACTCGTCTATCTTGCTTTTATCTAACAACTTACGAGTTCACTAGAGTTTAAGCGCATTTTTAATGTATCGCACATTCTTAGAAAAGATATTTTTCTTTAATCTCATTCTTAAAAGCTTAGAAGTTACTTTGGTTCATTTTAATGACTTCTTTCAACTATCTCAATTTTATTCTTAACTTTGAGTTGCAAGTATTGTTAATGGATTCATCTGAACTTATTATTATCTGTATTTCTTTGCTTTTTTCAGCCTTCTTTTCAGGCGTTGAAATTGCATTCATATCCTCCAACCGATTAAAAATTGAGCTTGACAGAGCTTCTGGTTCATTAAATGGTCGAATTGTTGGTTATTTCTATAAAAAAGAACAAAATTTCATCGCTTCACTATCACTTGGGAATAATCTTGCGCTCGTTTTATTTGGACTTTCCATCGCGCGCATACTCAAACCCTTGATTTTGGGTTGGTCTATCGAAAGTGATTTCTTGATTTTACTGATTCAAATGTTCATCGCAACCATCATCGTTTTGATTGTTGTCGAGTTTTCGCCAAAAGCTATTTTTCAATTGAACCCGAATCGATTCATGAAGGTCTTGGCAGTTCCTTCGTTTATCATTTATTGGATTCTTTTCATTCCGACATCCTTTATTTTATTTTTCACGATTTTATTTTTCAAAGTATTGAAAGTTGGAAATGACAATTCTGAACGTATATTTTCTTCCATCGACTTAGAACATTATCTTCAAGACTTGAACGAAAATTCAAGTGATATTGAGGATTTTGAAAATGAAATGCAGATCCTTCAAAATGCATTAGATTTTTCAAAGATCAGAGGTCGTGATTGCATGGTTCCAAGACCGGAAATCATTTGCATTGATGTGGAAGAGAGCATCGACAGTTTGAAAACCCTGTTCATTGAAACTGGAATTTCAAAAATTCTAATTTTTAGAGAAAACATCGACAACATCATTGGATATGTTCACTCCTTTGAATTGTTTAAATCTCCGCAAAAAATTGTGGAAATTATGCGACCAATTGAATTTGTTCCCTCCGCAATTCCAGGCAAAGAATTGTTGGAATTGTTTACAAAAAAATCTGCAAACATTGCTGTAGTAGTTGATGAATACGGAGGTACAGCAGGCTTGGTTACGATTGAAGATGTGATAGAAGAGATTTTTGGAGACATCGAAGACGAACATGACACCGACGATTGGATTGAAGAAAAAATCAGTGATAACGAATACCTTTTCGCAGCGCGATTTGAAATAGATCAATTGAATGAAGAGTATCACTTTGGCTTAGAAGAATCCGAAGATTACGATACGCTGGGCGGCCTAATCATTTTTTATCTAGAGATGATTCCACTCAAAGGAGATGAGTTGAAAATTGAAGGTTTTCGTCTTGTAGTAGAAGAAGTGAGCGACCGAAGAATTGAAACCGTTCGAATGTTTATTGAAGGTTAATTCCTTCCTAAATCTTCTGTGTCGACTTCAAGTCTTGTTTAAAATCACTATTTTCACGGAAAATAATCATAAAAAATTTAGAATGATGAAAAAAATATTTCTAGGCTCTCTCGCTTTAATCCTTGGATTTTCAACGCAGTTGAACGCGCAACAAATCAAATTTCCAGCAAAAAGTCCAGCAGCAATGGTAAAACAAAGTGTTGGTATTTCTGATGTTTCAGTAGAATATAACCGTCCAAGTGCAAGCGGACGTGTCGTTTTTGGTGAGGTAGTTCCTTTTGATGTGATGTGGAGAACTGGTGCGAATAGCGCAACGAAAATTACCTTTGGTTCAGAAATGAAAATCGATGGCAAAGCTGTTCCTGCAGGAAGCTACTCCTTGTTTACAATTCCTGGAAAAACGGAATGGACGATCATTTTGAACAAAGTTGCTAACTTAAGCGGTACATCTGGCTACGCGGAATCAGAAGATTTGATGCGTTTCAAAGTAAAAGCAGTTCAAAAAACTGAAAAAACAGAAACTTTTACAATTGATTTTACAAACATCAAGTTAGACCAAGCAACAGTTCAATTATCTTGGGACAACACCTCAGTTTCTTTTGACATTGTAGCTGATTACGATGCTGCATTGACAAAAAACATCGAGTCAGCAATGGCAAGAGATGCTCGTCCGTATCACCAAGCTGCAGGTTATTATTATGAGAATAAGAAAGACTTGAACAAAGCGTTAGAGTGGGCTAATAAAGCAGTAGAAATGAACCCAACAGCATACTGGTCTTTGATGTTGAAAGCAAACATTCAATACGATTTGAAAGATAAAAAAGGTGCTATCGCTACCGCTGAACAAGTTCTTAAAATGAAAGATGTTGACGGTGCTTACACGAAAATTGCGAAAGATTTAATTGCAAAAGCAAAAAAATAATACATCAAAATAATTTTTAATAAAAGCCAGATTGTTATTCAGTCTGGCTTTTTTGTTTAAAGTTGGTGTTAAGTATTGGTTTAAAATTATTTTGAGGTCCTACGCTTCGATCGAAATCGCTTTTTAGGAACTAAGATTGTCTTACTTTCTTTTTTTGCTTGATCAAAAAGAAGAAACAAAAAAAATCAAGTCTGCGTCATTGAACTTGCTTTCGTAAAAACTACAGCATTTCACTGCGTGGCTGCTGCGCGGTTTTCGACTTCTAAAAAGTGACTCATATCGATGAGTTATCGCTATCTCAATCGTTAACACTTTTCAGTTCATCTCAAAAACCGTCCACTAACTATGACAATCCTCTTGCCAAATTAAGAGTTTTATTGACTTTTTAAATTCTGAATTCAATTTTTAACTAAAAACATTAATCTCTGAAATAGATTTTACATTGAAATAGAATTCTTCTCAGCACCTCAAAATTAAATTTCCCCTAAGTGCTTTCAATATGTTGAATTCCCAATCTTTTACCGTATTTTTGCAATCTATTTGACAAAAAAATATAAGTTCTTAAGTATATATGAAAAACATTCGAAATTTCTGTATTATCGCTCACATTGACCATGGTAAAAGTACTTTGGCCGATCGCTTATTGCAAACTACTGGAACGATTTCTGATCGCGACATGCAAAGTCAAGCGTTGGATAGTATGGACTTGGAGCGTGAACGTGGTATTACCATCAAGTCTCATGCAATTCAAATGAATTATAAATACAAAGGCGAAGACTATATTTTAAATTTAATTGACACACCAGGACACGTAGATTTTTCGTACGAAGTTTCTCGTTCAATCGCAGCGTGCGAAGGTGCTTTGTTGATTGTGGATGCTTCACAAGGTATCCAAGCTCAAACCATTTCAAACTTGTATTTGGCGTTAGAGCACGATTTAGAGATTATTCCAATTTTAAATAAAATGGACCTTCCAGGAGCAAATCCGGAAGAAGTTTCGGACCAAATCATTGAATTGATCGGTTGTAAAATGGAAGATATCATTCCTGCAAGTGGAAAAACGGGATTGGGAGTAATGGAAATTTTATCAGCCGTAATTGAACGCATTCAAGCTCCGTCAGGAAAAGAAGATGCACCGCTTCAGGCAATGATTTTTGACTCTGTTTTTAATCCGTTCCGCGGTATCATTGCATATTACCGAGTGAAAGATGGAATCCTTCGCAAAGGAGATAAAATTAAGTTTTTCAATACTGGTCGTACGTATACAGCAGACGAAGTTGGTATCTTGAAAATGGATTTAGTTCCTAAGAATGAGGTAAGAACAGGTGATGTTGGGTATATTATTTCAGGAATTAAACAAGCAAACGAAGTAAAAGTGGGTGACACGATTACTTTATTAGCTAATCCTTGCGATACGCCAATTAAAGGATTTGAGGATGTAAAACCAATGGTTTTCGCCGGAATTTATCCTGTTGAAACAGACGAATACGAAGAGTTGAGATACTCGATGGAAAAACTGCAATTGAATGATTCATCGTTGGTTTTTGAGCCAGAATCTTCTGCAGCACTTGGTTTTGGTTTCCGTTGTGGATTCTTAGGAATGTTGCACATGGAGATTATCCAGGAGCGTTTGGAGCGTGAGTTCAACATGACCGTGATTACAACGGTGCCGAACGTTTCGTACTACACGTATTTGAGACGTGAACCAGAAAAAGCAATCATTGTAAACAACCCTTCAGAATTGCCAGATCCATCCGGAATGGAACGCATTGAAGAACCGTATATCAAAGCTCAAATCATTACCAAATCAGAATACATCGGTTCAGTGATCAACTTATGTATCGAGAAACGTGGTGAAATGAAAAATCAAGTTTACTTGACACAAGATCGCGTAGAAATTACGTTTGAAATGCCCTTGGCGGAGATTGTATTCGATTTCTATGACCGTTTGAAGTCAGTTTCTCGTGGTTATGCGTCGTTTGATTACCATCCAATTGGTTATAGACCTTCCGATTTGGTAAGAATGGATTTGATGTTGAATGGCGAACAATTGGATGCCCTTTCTGCACTGGTTCACCGAAGCAACGCATACGACTTAGGTAAAAAGATTTGTTTGAAGCTGAAAGAATTGATTCCAAGACAACAATTCGAGATTCCAATTCAAGCTGCGATTGGTGCGAAGATTATTGCACGTGAAACCATCAAAGCCTTGCGAAAAGACGTAACTGCCAAATGTTACGGTGGAGATATCTCGCGTAAACGTAAATTGTTGGAGAAACAAAAAGAAGGTAAAAAACGAATGAGACAAGTTGGTCGTGTAGAAGTTCCGCAAGAAGCATTCATGGCGGTATTGAAGTTGAACGATTAAAAGCCTTTCGATTCTTTAAAAAGAGATTATTAAGATTAAAAAAGTCCGCCGATGGTGGACTTTTTTGTTTCTATGTGTTTCTAAAAGACGGAGCTGTACTATCTATAACTATGCTTACGGTTAATGGTTGACACTCTAATTTTTATAACATCCACAGAAAACACCACGAATGTGTCCAGGATGCATCAATTTAGATATTTCTTGTACGAACGCAGGACGACGTATCTACATACATTCCTTTGCGTTTCAAGAGGCGAAGCCGTGCGATCTTAGAAAAATCTCCAGCATCGTGTTTTCACTGCTATTTCACCAATTTCAAGGCGGTCAAACGCGTCAATTCATCCACGGCAACATAATCTTCGTACGAAGGATTTTGAATAATCTCCGAACTTTTTAAAACTGCCTGATTGATTTCTGCAATTTGTAAGAAAGAGATTTTTTTATCCAAGAATGCTTGTACCGTAATTTCATTTGCTGCATTCAAAGCGCACGCAGCTGTTCCGCCCATTTCCATTGCGTCATAGGCCAAACCAAGGTTTAAGAACGTTTCTCTATCCGGTTTTTCGAAGGTCAACTGCGGGAAATCCATGAAATTAAATCGTGGAAAATTGGTTGGAAAACGATCTGGATAAGTCAATGCATATTGAATTGGCAATTTCATATCCGGTAATCCCATTTGGGCTTTCATGCTTCCATCTTCAAATTGCACCAAAGAATGAACGATCGATTGCGGGTGTACAATGGTGTCGATTTGATCTGGCTTTAAATTAAACAACCATTTGGCTTCAATCACTTCCAAACCTTTGTTCATCAAACTGGCAGAATCGATGGTGATTTTTGCTCCCATTACCCAATTTGGATGGTTTAAAGCTTGTTCAACGGTAACCTTCTCCAACTGATCCTTCTTCCAACCACGGAAAGGTCCGCCAGAAGCTGTCAGGTAAATTTTTTCAATCGGATTATGGAATTCACCAGCCAAACATTGAAAAATTGCGGAGTGCTCAGAATCAACCGGGTAAATGTTTACTCCATTTTCTTTTGCTAATTTAGTGACCAATTCACCAGCAACAACCAAGGTTTCTTTGTTGGCTAAAGCGATGTTTTTCTTCGCGCCAATAGCGGCTAATGTTGGTTTTAATCCAGCGTAACCGACCATTGCTGTCAATACGATATCGACTTCGGTTGAAGTCACAACTTGAGAAAGTGATTGCTCGCCGGTATAAACGTGAATGTCTTCATTTTGAAGCGCTTCCTTCACGCGACTGTAGAGACTTTCGTCTACAATAACCACAGTATTTGGCTTAAACTTAAGTGCTTGAGCAATTAATAATTCTGCGTTTTTATTCGCAGTAATCACCTGTAAATCAAATAAATCAGAATAATTTTCAATTACCTCTAATGCTTGTGTACCAATTGATCCTGTTGATCCTAAAATTGCAACTCTCGTTTTTTTCGCCATGTTGCAAATTTAATCTAAATCTTAGATTAAATAGAGAATAGGTGAGACCGTTTATTATCGGTAAAAATTAGAAGTCTAATTTTTATTTAAAAAAAGAGCTTTAAATTTTGGAAAATCAACTAAATAGCATAAATTTGATACAATGAGTTCTCTTTGAGACTAATTAAATAAGAAGCTACTTAATTTTAACTTTATGCGAATTGTCAAGTTTATTTCAACAACGCTCTTTCTCATACTTTTCTTGGGTTGCAAAAAAGCACAACCGGTTCCTAACTATTTTAGCTTTTTAGTGGGAGAATATGAATGGTCATACAGTACAACTGGAGACATAAAAAATGCAAATAGTTCTAAATCCAGTTACGGAATCAGAATTGATAAAACGGGATATTTATATACGTTTAAGGATGGGAAAAAACTAGATAAGTATAAAATAGAAAAGTATAAGGATTTAAACACGTTCATAACCTACACGAAAAATGAGATCTCAATAAAAGGAAGAATTGAGAAATTCGAAAATGGTCAGAAAGAAATAGTTATCTCATACTTTCCAAATGAAACAAATGACATTTCAAATTATTTTTTAGATTATGAATAAAGCGATATTATTTAGCTCGGTTTTGATTTTAACTCTGCTTGCAACTGGATGTAAAAAGGAGAAATTTGAACACAAACCGATTGACTTTTCCTATGCGGATGATATTGCAGGAACGTATGTTGGAGTGCGTACAAAGCACCCACTATACTGGGGTGGAAATCCAGCAACGTTTCAACCCGTTGATACAGTAACTGTGATCGTTGAAGATCGAAGAACAGATAAAGTCTGTATTTTTCACATCGGCTATTTTAATAAAGAATTTATCATAAAACCCAATAAATTCTTTATTAATGAAAGTAGTACGTCGGGAGGCGGAAGTAACTCATATCGAAATACTTACGCTGGTTATTTTGAAGATGATATTTTATACTATTCACATGAACTTGAATCTATACATTACACTGGCTCATATTATCCGACATTGCTGAAATTATATAAGCAATAGCTTGATTTTTAGGTTACGACCTGATAATCCAATTCATGGATTTAGGAAATAAGTAAGTTAAATAAATTTCAACACTACTACTTTCAGTATTATATAAAGTAGGTTTTAATTTAAAGCGATTGTTCGCCAGTAAAAACGTGAATATCTTCATTTTGAAGCGCTTCCTTCACGCGACTGTAGAGACTTTCGTCTACAATAACCACGGTATTTGGCTTATACTTCAAAGCTTGAGCAATTAATAATTCTGCATTTTTATTCGTAGTAATTACCTGTAAATGAAACAAATAAGACTAATCTTCAACTACCTCTAATGCTTGAGTTCCACTTGATCCTAAAATTGGAACTCTCGCTTTTTCGCCGTATTGCAAATTTAATCTAAATCTTAGATTAAATGAACAATATGAAATCGTTTTAGATTCATTTACATTTTGACTTGCACAGCGATTTCTACGATGGAAAGGGTGCGCTAATCAGACGACAAGCACACCTTTTATTGTTTTTCAATATTACTCGATTACAAATCTCTGCGTTTCTGAATCAATTTGAATGAGATAGGAACCTGAGCTCAATTGAGAAATATCAATTTTTTTGCTTTTCGAATCATCTTCCAATACGAGTTTTCCGCTGATGTTGAAAATACGCACAGATTCAAAGTTGTCGCTGTCGATGTGAACGAAATCTTTGGTCGGATTCGGGTGAATAGAAAATTTAGCATCCGGTGAATTGGTCGCCACATCCAAATATTGTTTCAAGAGCACAACCGAGAAAAACACACCAGGATTACTTCCGTATGAGACATAAAAAGCATACGCGGTGTCCACAAAAATGACTGGGTATTTACAAATTACTTCACCCAACTGAACGTTGAATGAATTTTGCGAAACTCCAAGATAACCGTAATGGAAATCCCCAACTTGGTAGTCATTGATAACCGTAATGGTATCGTATTCTAAGACATACAAACTTTCCTCCTGATTGGCAGTATTAAAATGAAAGACATGATTTGTTTGTGCAAACGCACCCGATGAAAATTGAAAAATTGCAATTAGTACAAGGGTTTTTATTGTTTTCATAAGTTCTATTTTTAGGTTGATTTAAAATTACAACGTTTTGAAATAGTAAAAAAACAAATTTTCATAATTTGTATACATCTCTAAAATTCAGGAAGATTCGTTTCAACTTCTAGCTGTTTTTCATCAAAGCCAGTAAATATCTTGATGATCCTTGCGGCTTAAATTGACAAAAGCTATTTAATTTATGACGGTTGATATTCAAGAACTTTCGGAATGCGGGTAGACTCGGGTAGACTTTAATTATGCTGAAGTCAAACTGAAATGAAAAATAAATAAAAAATAACTTCTCAAATAGTTGTACCTTTATGCCCAATTATGACATTTAAAGAATTAGGTCTCAACGAACAAGTGTTGGAGGCATTAGATTACATGGGGTTTGAAAAAGCAACTCCAATTCAAGAGGGCGCAATTCCATTTATCCTGAACGGGAAAGATTTAATTGCCTGCGCTCAAACAGGTACTGGGAAAACGGCTGCATTTGTGTTGCCTATTTTACATAAACTAACCGGAAAAAAAGATACTTCCATCAATACATTGATTGTTGTCCCGACGCGTGAATTGGCAATTCAGATTGAACAAGAAATTCAGGGCTTATCCTATTTTGTTTCTGTTGGATCCATTGCAATTTATGGTGGTGGAAGTGGACAAGATTGGGAAATTCAGAAGAAAGCGCTGAAAGAAGGAACGGATATTTTGGTTGCAACTCCCGGAAAACTGCTTTCACTTTTGCAAATGGGATACGCTGATTTTTCAAAATTCGAACACCTGATTTTAGATGAAGCAGATAAGATGTTGGACATGGGTTTTACCGACGATTTAGAAAAAATCATTTCATATTTGCCAAAAAAACGTCAGACACTTTTATTTAGTGCAACCATGCCAACTAAAATCAGAACTTTAGCTGAAAAAATCTTAGTTGCACCAGAGCAAATCACGCTTTCCATTTCTAAGCCAGCTGCTGGAGTTTCGCAAAATGTATTTTTGTGTTACGACAATCAGAAAAATGCTTTGTTGAAACATATTTTAGATTCTCGACCGGAATATACCAGCATCATCATCTTTACATCCTCGAAAATAAAAGTAAGTGAGATCGTCAGAGATTTACGAAAATTCGGATTCAAATCTCAAGGCGTTTCCTCTAATTTAGACCAAGAACAACGCGAAGAAGCATTACGCGGTTTCCGTTCGAAACGCACTCGAATTTTGGTTGCGACCGATGTAATGAGTCGTGGAATTGACATTAAGGAGATCAACATGGTAATTAACTACGATTGTCCAAGAGATGCGGAAGACTATGTTCACCGCATTGGTCGTACGGCGAGAGCCAATACGAAAGGGGAAGCGTACACCTTGGTGAATGAAAAAGACATGCCGAAGCTATCTCGTATTGAGCAATTGATTGAAGCTGAAATTCCTAAAAACACAATTCCTGAAGCGTTGGGTTCAGGTCCAGCATACAATCCAAAATCAAAAGGTTCTGGTTCACCGAAGAAAAAAAACTTTCGCAAAAAACCAAGTTCGAACAATAATCAAACAGCAAAACCTGTTAGCAAAGCAAACTAGGCTGTTTAACTTTTAATTGAAATACTTTAACAAATTGTTATAACAAACAAATTTTTTATTTAGAAAGCATTGTAGTAACTTTGCACTCAGAAAAATCGAATATAAATAAGGATATGAATAACACACAAGAAAAACTAGCTTACAAGGTAAAAGACATTACACTTGCTGAGTACGGAAGAAAAGAAATTACATTGGCGGAAGCTGAAATGCCAGGATTGATGGCATTGAGACAAGAGTACGGAAAAACGAAGCCTTTGGCTGGTTCTCGTATCGCAGGTTGTCTTCACATGACAATTCAAACAGCTGTTTTAATTGAAACATTGGTTGAATTAGGTGCAGACGTATCTTGGTCCTCTTGCAACATTTTCTCAACACAAGATCACGCTGCTGCTGCAATAGCTGCTGCTGGAATTCCTGTTTTTGCATGGAAAGGTTTGAGTGAAGAAGAATTCAATTGGTGTATTGAGCAAACAATTCACGCGTTCCCAGAAGGAAAACCGTTGAATTTAATCTTAGATGATGGTGGTGATTTAACCAACTTGGTTTTTGACCATTATCCAGAATTAACTGCAGGAATTAAAGGTTTGTCTGAAGAAACGACAACAGGTGTTCACCGTTTGTATGAGCGTATCAAAAACGGAACTTTAGTAATGCCAGCAATCAACGTAAATGATTCAGTTACTAAATCTAAATTTGACAACAAATACGGATGTAAAGAATCTTTAGTAGATTCAATTCGTCGTGCAACGGACATCATGATGGCTGGAAAAGTAGCGATTGTTTGTGGTTACGGAGATGTTGGTAAAGGTTCTGCAGCTTCACTGAAAGGTGCTGGTGCTCGTGTTATCGTGACGGAAATTGATCCAATTTGTGCTTTACAAGCTGCAATGGACGGTTTTGAAGTGAAGAAATTAGACACAGTAATTGGTTTAGGCGATATCATCGTTACAACAACAGGAAACAAAGACATCATCGTTGGTCGTCACTTCGAAGCAATGAAAGACAAAGCAATCGTTTGTAACATTGGTCACTTCGACAATGAAATCGACGTTGCTTGGTTGAACACAAACCACGGTGCTACGAAAAACGAAATCAAACCACAAGTTGACATGTATACCATCAATGGTAAAGACATCATCTTATTGGCTGAAGGTCGTTTGGTAAACTTAGGTTGTGCAACAGGTCACCCATCTTTCGTGATGTCAAACTCTTTCACAAACCAAGTATTGGCTCAATTAGAGTTATGGAATAATTCTGATGCATACGAAAATGACGTATACATGCTTCCTAAACACTTGGATGAAAAAGTTGCATATTTACACTTAGCTAAAATCGGTGTAGAACTTGAAGTTCTTACAGAAGAGCAAGCTGCTTACATCGGTGTTGATGTAAAAGGACCATACAAAGCAGAGCACTACAGATACTAGGCTTTAAAATAATTTAGAAAAAGGCTGTCTTCATTCAATTGAGACAGCCTTTTTTATTTTTAGTGTATTTTGTAGTCACAGTTGTTTAAAAAGAGAAAATTCATTGAGAATTCTTTCAGTAAATCAAAGCTCAACGATCTTAATGCGTCAACACCCAAAGAAAATCACCTCAACTCTTTAGATTTAATGAATTAACAACTACCTTTGCACTCAAATTTGACAACAATGATAAAAGTAACTCTTCCGGATGGATCGGTGAAGGAATTCCCAAAGGGCAGTTCAGCAATGGATGTGGCTTTGAGTATTTCTGAAGGATTAGCGAGAAATGTTCTTGCAGCGAAAGTAAATAACGAGGTAGTAGATGCTACCCGAACGCTTCCTGGCGATTGCACCTTGAGCTTACTGACCTGGAACGATGCTGAAGGGAAATCTACGATGTGGCACTCTTCTGCTCACCTTTTGGCTGAAGCATTGGAGTCCATTTATCCGGGTGTCAAATTGGCAATTGGACCTCCGATCACCAACGGTTTTTACTATGATGTAGACTTTATGGACTACAACATCGTGGAAAAAGATTTGGAGAAAGTGGAGCAAAAAATGAAAGAATTGGCAAAACAGAAATTGACTTTCGAACGAAAAGAAGTTTCCAAAGCTGATGCTCTAGCATACTTTACAGAAAAACAAGATCCTTATAAATTGGAATTAATCGAAGGTTTAGAAGATGGAAACATCACATTCTACACCCAAGGAAATTTCACAGACCTTTGTCGCGGACCGCATATTCCAAACACATCGCCGATCAAAGCAATTAAATTGTTGTCGATTGCTGGTGCCTATTGGAGAGGTGATGAAAAGAACAAACAATTAACTCGTATTTACGGAATTACCTTCCCGAAAGCGTCTGATTTGACTGAACATTTAGAAAAATTAGAAGAAGCGAAACGAAGAGACCACCGTAAATTAGGGAAAGAATTGGAATTGTTTACGTTCTCACAACGCGTTGGGCAAGGTTTGCCATTGTGGTTGCCAAAAGGCGCTGCGTTACGTGAACGTTTGGAGAATTTCTTGAAAAAAGCACAACGTAAAGCTGGATACGAACAAGTTATTACGCCACACATTGGAAGTAAGGAATTGTACGTAACATCTGGTCACTACGAAAAATACGGAGCAGATTCTTTTCAGCCAATCCGTACGCCGGATGTGAACGAAGAGTTTTTGTTGAAACCAATGAATTGTCCGCATCACTGCGAGATTTATAAATCAAAACCAAGATCTTACAAAGATTTACCAGCTCGTTTTGCTGAATTCGGAACGGTATATCGCTACGAACAAAGTGGTGAGTTGCACGGTTTAACACGTGTACGTGGATTTACGCAAGATGATGCACACATTTTCTGCATGCAAGAGCAAGTAAAAGATGAGTTCAAAAAAGTAATCGACTTGGTATTGTATATTTTCAAAACGTTGCACTTTGATAATTTCAAGGCACAGATTTCTTTGAGAGATAAAAACACACCAGAAAAATACATCGGAAGCGATGAAAACTGGGAGAAAGCTGAAAACGCAATCATCGAAGCAGCAGCTGAAAAAGGATTACCGACGATTGTAGAATATGGAGAAGCAGCATTTTACGGACCAAAATTAGACTTCATGGTTGAAGACGCTTTGGGACGAGAATGGCAATTGGGAACGATTCAAGTAGACTACAATTTACCAGAAAGATTCGAACTGGAATATACTGGAAGTGATAACCAAAAACACAGACCGGTGATGATTCACCGCGCACCGTTTGGTTCGATGGAACGATTTGTGGCTGTTTTGCTAGAGCATTGTGCTGGAGACTTCCCGCTGTGGTTGGCTACAGACCAAATGATCATCCTTCCAATTAGCGATAAATACAACGAGTATGCAGAAAAAGTTTCAGATATGCTAAATAATTCCGATATTCGCGGATTCGTTGACGATCGAAATGAAAAAATTGGTAAGAAAATCCGAGACGCTGAGTTGCAAAAAATCCCTTTTATGTTGATAGTTGGGGAAAAAGAGGCGGAAAACGACGAAGTATCTGTTCGTCAAAGAGGTCACGGTGATTTAGGCTCTATGAGCATTGAATCATTTACCAAGATTATTGAATCCGCCATAGAAAAAGAACTAGCAACAAATGCTTAAGTAATTGAATGAGAAAAGAACCTAGAAGAAGATTTGCACCGCGTCAGGAAGCTGAGCTGCACAGAATTAACAACAAGATTACTTCGAGAGAAGTACGTTTAGTCATTGAAGGAGAAGAGCCACAAGTTCTATCAACTGCGGATGCGATTAAATTGGCTGAAGAACAAGAAATGGATTTGGTGGAAATTTCACCGAATGCTGTACCTCCTGTTTGTAAGATTTTGGATTACAAGAAGTTTCTTTACAATCAAAAGAGAAAACAAAAGGAACTTAAAGCGAAGCAAAGTAAGATTGTCATCAAGGAAATTCGTTTCGGACCAAATACCGACGACCACGATTTCGATTTTAAATTGGCACACGCTAAAAAATTCCTTGAAGAAGGAAGTAAAGTGAAAGCTTACGTATTCTTTAGAGGAAGAACCATTGTTTTTAAAGACCGTGGAGAAATTCTTCTTTTGAAATTTGCACAAGAATTGAGCGAAATTGGTACGCTTGAGTCCATGCCGAAATTAGAAGGTAAGCGAATGATCATCATGATCAATCCGAAAAAGAAATAAAACAAGCGTACAGAAAAAAAACTGTACTTTTGCAAAGAAGTTGATATAGAGTTAACCCTTAAAAACTAAGAGAAATGCCAAAAATGAAAACTAAATCCAGTGCAAAGAAGAGATTCACAATCACTGGAAGCGGTAAAATCAAGAGAAAACACGCTTTCAAAAGCCACATTCTTACGAAGAAAACGAAAAAACAAAAAAGAAACTTGACTCACGCTGGATTGGTTCACAAATCAGATGAAGCAAGTATCAAATTACAATTGTGCATGAAATAAGACGTATTGTCTTAAGAATTTCAAGCCAGGTTCAATAGTTTAACCCAGTAAACGAGTAAATCAAGCCTTCTGAAATAGAGAAGCACTCTTTATTAAAAAACACAAAAATATGCCAAGATCGGTAAATCACGTTGCTTCTAGAGCTCGAAGAAAGAACTTTATGAAGCTTGCCAAAGGTTACTTTGGAAGAAGAAAAAATGTATGGACAGTTGCTAAAAACGCTGTTGAAAAAGGATTGCTATACGCCTACACAGGTCGTAAACAAAAGAAAAGAAACTTCCGCTCGTTGTGGATCACGCGTATTAACGCTGGTGCACGTCAACACGGAATGAGCTATTCTCAGTTCATGGGCGAATTAAACAAAAGTGGAATGGAATTAAACCGTAAGGTTTTAGCTGATTTAGCAATGAATCACCCAGACGCTTTTGCAGCTGTAGTTAAAGCCGTGAAAAAGTAAACAAGAAATATACTCTATATCACATAGAACACCCGTCATTAAGTTGGCGGGTGTTTTTTTATGTCTTCAGCTTCGCGAAGACAACGATTTAAAAACACGGAAAATATTTTTTTAAAAGCCATGGATTCACGGATTTTTAATTTTGAAATGTACACGTGTTAAAATTGCACGAATACATTTATCAAATCTTTAATCCGTGAATACGTGGCAAAAATAACAAGCATCCACATCAAAAAAACTCTGTGGTAAATCAACCTTTCTACAAGGGAAATTATTCACAGAAATGATGTAACTTTGCACCATCTATGAAGTCAATTTTAGAAATTTACAAACTCACCTTTTCTTATAAGGTCAAAGCGATACTGGTTATTATCTTCAACTTGTTATACGTTATTTTTAACCTGATTTCCTTGGTGTTATTCATTCCGTTTTTGCAATTGATTTTCCCGAAGGAAGAGAATGTTGTTGCTTCTGAATTGATTAAACCAGAAATGAAAGAAGGAATTGCCAACTTCTTTAACTATTGTGCAGAATTGTATCAATACACGATGCAAACCATGGTGGCACACGATGCAAAACAAGCTTTGTTATTGGTTTGCATTTCCGTTCTATTGGCTTTCTTCTTCAAAAACTTATTCCGCTATTTCGCAATTTATCATCAGTCGCAATTGCGCATGGCAGTTGTTCGTGACTTGCGTGATCAAATGTTTGACAAAGCGATGCGCTTGCCTTTGGCTTTTTATTCGGAAGAAAAGAAAGGCGACCTAATGGCGAGAATGAACAGCGACGTGGGCGAAATTGAAATCGCGGTTGTCAGCATGTTGGAATTGATTTTCAGAGAACCAATTGCCATCATCATCAATTTGGCAGCTTTGATTTACTGGAGTCCACAATTGACCATCATTTCATTTGTATTGCTCCCAATTTCAGCATTTGTTATTTCCAGAATTGGAAAAAGTTTGAAAAAAACAGCTTCCGAAGGACAGAAACAAATGGGTGTTTTATTTTCTTCCATGGAAGAGAATTTGGGTGGAATTCGCATCATCAAAGCATTTAATGCCATTCCATACGTTTCAAATTCATTCAAGAAAATCAATTTGAGACATCAACAGTTGATTACTTCAACGTTCAGAAAGAAAGATTTATCGGGACCGTTGAACGAATTTCTAGGAGCAGCAGTTATGCTTGGAATTGTTTGGTTTGGTGGTTCAATGATTTTAGAAGCGAAAGCAGATTCAGGAATGACAGGTGAAAAATTCATCGGATTTATCTTGGTTTTCTCTCAATTGTTGAGACCTATTCAAGGAATCGCATCCAGCATTGCAAACTTAAACAAAGCAAAAGCTTCACAAGATCGAATCAGTGAAATCATCAACGCAGATGAACACATTTACGAAGCTGAAAATCCAGTAGCTTTACCTCCACTTTCAAAAGGAATCACCTATAAAAACATCAGTTTTAAATACAAAGATGCCTTGGTTTTGAAAAACATCAACTTGTTTATTCCTTATGGAAAAACGGTTGCTTTGGTTGGAGAATCAGGAAGCGGAAAATCAACGATTGCAGATTTAATGCCTCGTTTTTACGACGTGCAGGAAGGTGAAATTCTATTTGATGAAACGCCAATTAAAAACATCACCATCACAGATTTGAGAAATCAGATTGGAATGGTAACGCAAGAATCGATTTTGTTCAACGACTCCATTCGCAACAACATCGCTTTTGGAATGACCGATAAGACGGATGAAGAAATCATGAACGCAGCAAAAGTTGCGAATGCACACGAGTTCATCGTTAGAATGGATGAAGGTTATGAAACCAACATCGGTGAACGCGGAAATAAATTATCAGGCGGACAAAAACAACGTTTGAGTATTGCTCGTGCGGTGTTGAAAAATTCACCAATTTTAATCTTGGACGAAGCAACATCCGCTTTGGATACCGAAAGTGAAAAATTAGTGCAAGATGCTTTGGAAAAACTAATGAAAGATAGAACATCCTTGATCATCGCACATCGTCTAAGTACCATTCGCAACGCTGACATCATTGTGGTTTTAAACAAAGGTGAAATTGTGGAACAAGGAAGTCACGAGGAATTATTAAATAAACGAGGAGCGTATTACAACCTATGCAATTTACAAGGTTTGGAATAACTCTTGCATAGTTCTTGCATAGTACCTCAATAATTGAAGAAGAAACACATGTTAAATAAACCATAATAATTTCATTATTACCCATTAAATCCCTAACTTTTGCACTTTAATCAATTGAAAGGAAATTTTGGATTTAGTGAGACAACTAAAACATTAAAAGAACGTTACAAACTCAGATGAAGTTATTTATCCTTATCATATTTGTTTTCCCTTTTTTATCGTTCAGTCAACTGCTAACGAACACGACTGCTACACCATTTTCTTTAGTACAAAACACCTTACTTGGTCCGGGAGTTCAGTTGTTGAGTGTGACATACAACGGCGATCCACAGGCAATTGGTAGATTTACAGCTTTTGGAACAAACCTGGGAATCAACGAAGGTATTGTGATGACAACAGGAACCGTTCTCAACAACGGTAGCGGACCACACGGACCGAATAATTCGCCGAGTGCGGGCGTAAACAACAATCGACCAGGATATTCGCCACTGAACAATATACTTGGCGCAAACTTAACCACCAATGCAGCGATTTTAGAATTTACGTTTATTCCGTATGCAGATACCGTTCGCTTCAAATACGTTTTTGGATCTGAGGAATACAGAGAATGGGTGGGTTCAAAATTCAATGACATTTTCGCGTTTTTCATCACAGGTCCAGGTATTCCAAACAATCCGAGTGGTCCTTTGAATATAGCCAAACTACCAAATGGCACAGCAGTAACTATCAACAACATCAACGATGGAACTGAATACCTCGTTTCTTCCTACCAACCTGCATGTAATAATTGTGCATTTTTCAATTATAATGGAGGAGGACAGCACATTCAATACGATGGTTTCACCAAGCCTTTAGAAGCAGTTGCGAAAGTGGAATGTGGAAAAACCTATAAACTGGTTATTGCCATTGCGGATGTAAACGATGGGATTTTTGATTCTGGTATTTTTTTAGAGGCAAATAGTTTAACCTCCAAAGAACCCGTAGTCATCAGTCAACAATTATCTTACGATGCTTTTGGAGACCCAGCTATGATGGCAGAAGGATGCGTGTCATCTACCTTTACTTTAACGAGATCAGGTAACAATATAAACGTTCCTTTGACAGTTCCAATTTCGGTTTCAGGAACAGCTACTGCTGGCGTAGATTATACAAACATTCCTTCTTCTGTCACATTCCCCGCTGGACAAACGACGGTTCAGTTTACTTTTTCTGCCATAGAAGACGGTATTTTAGAAGGAATTGAAACACTTGATTTGAGTTTTACATTGATTGATCCATGCGGAAATGTGACTCAAAAAGTAGTGAACATGACCATCAACGACGTGCAACCCTTAACGGTTAATATCGATCCAATTACGGTAGAATGTGCAGGTGATGCGGTTGATTTAATTCCAATTATTGCAGGAGGTTCTGGTCCATATACCTATTTATGGAATACAGGAAGTACAGACAGCACCATCACGGTAAACCCAACTGTAACAACAACGTACACTGTAAATGTTATTGATTTCTGTTTGTTAACAACCGTAACAGAAACCGTAGTAGTTACGGTTCCAGTCAATCCACCTTTAGTAGCAACACCTTCGCCAAATATTACTGAAATATGTCCGTATGTCCCGAAGACAATTTCTGTTATACCATCCGGAGGAAGTGGAACCTATACGTATCAATGGTTTGCTGGTTTAGACACCTTGGGTACGCAAGCTACGCAACTCGTGTCTCCATCTGCAACAACAACTTACATCGTTGAGGTTACTGATAAATGTGGCATAAAAACTACAGCACAAGTCGTTTACACGGTCACAAGTCCACCATTACTAATCCAAGTTTCATCCGATCAGATTGTTTGTCCAGGAGACTCCGTGCTCTTGAGTGTTTCTGCCACGGGTGGATATGGTCAATATTATTACGATTGGATCGGAACAGGAGGAACAAGCAGTAGTGTTTGGGTTAATCCAATGACAACAACTACCTATACGGTTGCAGTCTCTGATGAATGTCAAACTTTTGACGTCCGTGATGAAATTCTAATTACGGTAATCAAACCAGTCGCTAATTTTCAAATCGTGAGTAGTCCAATTTTTAATGGATTGCCAATTACCTTCGAAAACTTATCTACGGGAGCTATCTCCTATCAATGGAGTTTTGGTGATGGAAATTCTTCTACCGTGATTCATCCAAATAACACGTACGCTCATCCTGACGTTTACATTGTAACTTTAATTGCAACCAATGAAATTGGATGTAAGGATACACTTTCTCGCCCAATCAAAATTGCTCAAGAACATTATATTTACGTTCCAAATGCATTTACTCCAGACGGAAATAAATTCAACAATGTTTTTTATGCAACTACGGTAAATATCAAGGAACTGAACGTGAAAATATTCAACAGATGGGGAGAAATCTTGTATGAATCCAATGAAGTTCGATTCATTTGGGATGGTACGTATAATGGTGTAATTGTAAAAGACGATGTCTATGTATACAAAATAAAGTATGTTACCAATGATGGCGAAGAAGATACGCTGATTGGTCACGTGGTTTTGTTGAAGTAAATTATCGGTCAATCCTTTGATGAAAGTGTGAATTGGCCTCACTCCTAAAATTATCAGAACTAAAATCCCGAAATCATCATTCGTCATTATATTATTATCTTTACCCCATGGAAGAATTAGATGAAATGATGGACTTGAAATCTTCGCCAGAATTGGTGCAGAAACTCAAAGAATATAGCATTGCTAAAAGTTACAAAGCAGGTAGCGTAGTTTTGAACGAAAACGCATACATCAACGCCATTCCGATCGTTACTAAAGGAAGCATTAAAGTGATTCGTTTGGAAGAAGACGGAAGAGAAATCTTATTATATTACATCAAAAGTGGTGAAAGTTGTATCATGTCATTTTTAGGCGGATTACACAATGAAACCAGCAAAGTAAAAGCAATAGTAGAAGAAGACGCTGAAATCTTATTTCTTCCGATGGAAAAAGTGACGCTGTTAATCAAAGATTATCCAAAATGGCTGGACTACATCTTCAAGCTATACCACAAACGTTTTGAGGAATTATTGGAAATTATCAATGCCATTGCTTTTAAAAAAGTGGATGATCGCTTGCTGACGCTTTTGAAGAAGAAGGAAGAACTGATGGATAGTAAAGTTATTCAGATTACGCACGAACAGTTGGCGAATGAGTTGGGAACGGCGCGTGTCGTGGTTTCTAGGTTGTTGAAACAATTGGAAGAAAGCGGGGTTGTGGAATTGGGGAGGAATAGGATTGTGATTTTGTAGGGGCGTGTTAATTTTTTTTTAACCACGGTGGGCACGGAAGAAGACGCAGAGAACACGGAGTTTTGGAGGGCGTGTTATTTTTTAGGCTCGGAGGAATTGGAGCGGTGTTTTTTTGATGTGATGTGGATAGTTTAGGATTTACCTTGTAAAATAAGGAATTATTCTTGTGTAACTAATGTTACTTGATCTTTCCTTAAAATAGATGAGATTTGTACTTGTATTTAAATTGTATAATGATGAACGTAAAAGAATATCTTCAAGGGTGGAATATGACGCGCATATTTCGTTTGGTTTTAGGAGTTGTTATTGTAATTCAAGGAGTTAAAGCGAACGATTGGATGTTTATTCTTTTGGGTGCTGGATTTGCAGCGATGCCTTTATTCAATGTAGGATGTTGTGCAAATGGAGCTTGTGAAACTCCGATTCGGAAAACAGATGTAGTTGTTGCCCAAAAAGACGTAGAATTCGAAGAGATAAAATAGTTGTACATTTGATACAACGAAATTCATTATAACAGATCTACTTATGAAACGCACGATACAGATATCCGCATTATTGATGACTTTGCTCGTAGCAAGTTGTAGTCAAAACCCTGTTAAAGAGACTGCGGAAGTTCAGGTAATCACTGAAAGTGAAAGAGAAGAAAAATTGGCACTTGGAGATCTTATTTCCAACATGGCTCAAACGTCTTTACTTCAAAATGTTTCCAAAGAAATGAAAGCTGGTGGACCTGTTCACGCAGTGGAATTCTGCAACATTCAGGCTGTTCCGTTGATGGATTCTATTTCAAAAGCAAATAAAGTAAAAGTTGAACGCGTTACCGACCAACAGCGTAATCCTGATAATTATCTGAAAACAGAAAATGATAAATCTGCTTGGGTAAAATTCAAAAGTGCGTTCTTTAAATCAGAAAAACCGGTTCCTTTTGTTGTGGAAGAAAATCAGAGCTTGGTTTATTACAAGCCCATTGCGATTGGTATGCCGACTTGTTTGAAATGTCACGGCGCGCCTGATCAAGATATTGACATTTCTACCTTGGAGAAGATTAAAGAGAAATATCCGAATGATTTGGCGACTAATTACAAAATGGCGGATTTTAGAGGGATGTGGAAGGTGAGCTTTGAGAAGTGAGTACGTGCTAGGTAACCATGGAGATTTTAGAGGGAAGTACATTCGTGTTAATTAACCACTGAGGTCGCGGAGGAAGGCACATAGGACACGGGGAATGGCAGTGACTCATGTGCTCAATTTGAATCGCTTGTAAGATTTATGTTGACAACTTCTTGTAAAGCCATAAATTCCAACACTTTAAATCAATAATCAATCCATTACTACTCCTTGTTTTTTCAATACACGCTTCACCCAAATGGCAAAGATTGCTAAGTAAACAAAACACAAAGTAGCTACAATAAAAGAGGATTGAATTCCAGTGATATCACTCAATTTTCCTTGTAAAGGCGGAATAATAGCACCACCCAAAATCATCATGATTAAGAAAGCGGATCCTTGGGCTTGGTATTTTCCTAATCCGGCCAGGGAAAGTGAAAAAATACATGGCCACATGATGGAGCAGAATAATCCGGCACTTAAGAAGGCGTAAACGGAAATGATTCCCGTGTTTTCCATTCCCAACATTTCGTAGATTGGATTCATTTGAGCTGTTGGAATTAATCCGATTGCGGTCACAATAACTCCCAAGATGCCGAAGATTAACAAAGTTTTGGCTGGTTTGTTTTGTCCCCAAAAGAATCCTAGAATTTGGATAATCACAAAAATAATGTAGCCATATAAAGATTTAATTTCGTGGTTTGCCAAGGCAGAGAAACCTAATACGACAGCAAAGCCTATGATTGGTAATGCGGCGGTCAGAATTTTCTTCCACATATCCGTCAAGTCAAAAACATAAATCGCACTTGCCCATCTTCCCATCATCAAACTTCCCCAATACAAGGCTACAAACGGTGCTATTTCGGAAGAAGCATAACCTCCAAAATTAGGTTGTCGGAGCAATTCGCCCAAGTTACTTCCGATGGCGACTTCAACTCCAACGTAGATAAAAATGGCCAACATGCCGAGAATCAATTGCGGATATTTCATTGCTCCCCAACCATTGCTGTTTCTTTTTGAAAGTCTTAATGCGGATACCAATCCACCAATCACCACCACAAGTCCCATTGAAAACCAAATGATTCGTTTGTTTTCTAAAGGTGTTTTCAAGTTGCGGATATCTTGTTCCAACACGAATTTTGCATCGCTGGTGCCAAGTAATTTTTTAGTCTTTAACAACTGGTTTTCTAATACCACTATTTGCTTCGCTTCTTCACTGCGGTAACTACTGAAAACCGGTGCGAAACATCCGATTAATAAACCCGTAATAATCAGTAAAGTTGCCAAGGCTTTGTTGGAATTTTCCATTCCGTGGCTAACTGTGGAATCAGCGTCCGTTATTTCTTTTCCATCTGGTAATTTCTTAGAGAAGTGAAAAAGTGCTGCAATTCCAAGAAAAAGTAATCCTACAAAAACATATAGAATAATGACTTTGTTCATGCTCAAGGAATGAATCATCTCGTCAGTCATCGTGGTAGATCCAAACAGAGCAAATGCTACAACCAACGGTCCAATCGTTGTTCCCAAACTATTAACGCCGCCGCCCAAACTTACCCGATTCGAACCTGTTTTCTCATCTCCCAAAGCAATCATGAATGGATTGGCGGAAGTTTGTTGCAGAGAAAATCCCAAGGCTACAATGAATAAACCGAATAACATGCCTGTAAAAACGTTCATGTAAAGCGAAACAATCATCGCGGCAGCTCCCAAAGCGGAAAAAAGTAATCCGTAAACGATACTTTTTTTATATCCCCATTTTAAAACTGGATCTTGTCCGCGGCGAACTCCAATCGCATACAGAGCAAGTGCTCCGATGTAATAGGCGAAGTAAAACGCAAAATCAATCAGCTGACTTTGGAATTGATCCAAATGGAAATAATGCTTGCAAAAAGGAATGAAAACACTGTTTCCTGCGGCGATGAATCCCCAAAAAAAGAAAACTGTGATGATGGTTGAAAGTGCAGCGTAATTCGTTTTTGTAGGATTCATAAAATCGTTTTTTAAGACAATACAAGTTTACTATTTATTCTTCGATATCCTAAAATTCGAGAATAAATATATTTAGAAAATCTTCAGCACCTTAAAACTGCTCTGAATCTTTAATGCCAATCACCTGGATTCTAGCAATTAAATTAAAACTCTTAAATTTACTATTTGTACTTATCTAATCAAATTACATAGATAAATACAATTAAAGATACTTAAATTTGTACTTAAGTAGTGTAATATTAAAGATAAAAACAATTATGATGTTTCTTTTATGTATTTAAGTTGTATATTCGTATAGATAAATACAAGTATATGACAGGTAGAAAATCACAAGAAGACTTAATGAAAGCACTCATAGCAACTAAAAAATCTAGTTTCATTGCGGTAACAGGTAGAAGAAGGGTTGGAAAAACTTACATCATAGACGAAGTATATAAAAAGCAATTTTGTTTAAGGATAACAGGTATCCAAGATGCGGAAACCCAGATACAAATCAATAATTTTACACAAAAAATTGCTGAAAACCTAGATTTTCCAATCATTACAGCACTCAATAATTGGCAAGAAGTATTTGAACTTCTGAAAGTGTATTTAAAATCATTGCCAAAAAATCGGAAACACGTCATTTTTATAGATGAATTACCTTGGATAGCAACCAAAAGATCTGGATTTGTTCAATTATTAGCTCACTTGTGGAATGACTATTTATCAAAGGAAAAACATTTTGTCTTAGTCGTTTGTGGATCATCAACCTCTTGGATTGCGAAAAAAATCGTGAATGACCGAGGCGGATTTCACAACAGATTAGATTTAGTCATCCAACTAAAACCCTTTACACTAAAAGAAACAAAGGAGTTTCTCGAAAGCAAAAATATCCGATTGACAAATCAAGCCATTGCTGAATTATACATGGTTACGGGCGGAATACCTTATTATTTGGAACAAGTGAAAAAAGGAGAGTCTGTAAATCAAACAATCGCACGACTCTGTTTTGATGACAATGGACTTTTAAAAAATGAATACGATAATCTTTACAAGGCATTATTTGATCATCCAGAAAACCATGAAGCCATCGTTGCAACCTTGGCTGCGGCACATAATGGTTTAACAAGAAAACAAATAATAAGTATATCAAAGGTGAAAGAAGGCGGTCCTTACACGAGAGCGATCGACGATTTAATCACTTCCGGCTTTGTGGAAGAAGTTGTGCCGTATGGCAAGAGCAAAAGAGGTTCGCTATACAGATTACTAGATGAATACTCGATATTTTATCACAAATTCATCGCCAAGAATAAGAAGAAAGGAAAAACGATTTGGACTTCCTTACATCAATCGCAGCAGTATAAAATATGGACAGGTTATGCGTTTGAAAATATATGTCAACGGCACATGGCTGAAATTAAAAATGCACTTGGTATTTCTGGTATTTACACCGAACATTATTCATTCAGCAGTAAAGCGGATGAAACTACTGAAAAAGGATTTCAAATTGATTTGATAATTGACAGAAAAGACGACAGTATAAACCTGTGTGAATGCAAGTTTTACAACGCTGAATTTAAAATGACGAAAGAATATGCATCCAAATTAAGAACAAGAAAACAAGAATTCATTGAAAGTACCAAAACAAAAAAAACAGTATTCAATACCTTGATCACAAATTATGGAGCTGCTAGAAATGAACATTTTTTAGATGTAATCGATGTCCATTTAAGCGTTGATGATTTGATGAAGTAACATCGAGATTTAGTCCTAATTTTTCCATCAAAAATCCTTACTTTTGTTTCATGGCTAAAATAAAATCTGCTTTCTTCTGTCAAAGTTGTGGGTATCAAACTCCAAAATGGCTTGGTAAATGTCCTTCTTGTTCGGAGTGGAACACATTCGTGGAAGAAATCGTAGAGAAAAATCTTTCGCAAGTAGTTGCGTTTTCAACCAATACGGGAAGAACGGCCAAACCGCAACCGATTCAAGACATTGAAAATCGCGGTCAAGAGCGTGTCATGTTGCAAGATTCGGAATTGAATCGCGTTTTAGGAAACGGAATGGTTCCTGGATCATTGATTTTATTTGGCGGCGAACCGGGAATTGGAAAATCAACTTTGATGCTACAATTGGCGGTCAAAGAAAAAGGGTTGCGAATTTTATACGTTTCTGGCGAGGAAAGTGACCAGCAAATTAAAATGCGTGCAGAAAGAATTGGCTTGGTCAACCAAGAATGTTTCATTCTCACAGAAACCAATTTGCAAAACATCTTCATGCAAGCGGAAGAAATTCAGCCGAAATTATTGGTCATCGATTCCATTCAAACTTTATATAGCAATCAAATTGAAAGTTCGCCGGGAAGCATTTCGCAAGTGCGAGAATGTACCGCCGAATTATTGAGATACGCCAAACAAACCGATGTTCCCGTGTTTTTAATCGGACACATCACCAAAGAAGGCGTTTTGGCTGGACCCAAAGTGTTGGAGCACATGGTGGATGTCGTTTTACAATTTGAAGGCGATCGAAATCACGTGTATCGTTTGTTGCGAACCATCAAAAATCGTTTTGGAAGCACCAACGAATTGGGGATTTACGAAATGTTAGGAACCGGTTTACGTCAAGTGGAAAATCCTTCTGAAATCCTGATTACCAATACCGATGCAACCTTGAGCGGAATTTCCATCGCTTCGACTTTAGAAGGAATGCGACCGATATTAATTGAAGTTCAAGCTTTGGTTAGTTCGGCAGCTTATGGAACTCCGCAACGCTCTTCCACAGGTTTTGACGGACGCAGGTTGAACATGTTGTTGGCCGTTTTGGAAAAAAGATGCGGGTTTAAACTCGGGGCGAAAGATGTATTCTTAAACATCGCTGGCGGAATTCGGGTCGACGATCCAGCGATTGACTTAGCGGTTGTAGCAGCCGTTTTATCTTCCAATGCCGATTTACCAATTCCTAAGAATGTATGTATGTCCGCAGAAGTTGGACTTTCAGGAGAAATTAGACCGGTAAACCGAATTGACCAACGCATTTACGAAGCGGAAAAATTAGGCTTTGAAAAAATTATCATTTCGAAATTCAACAAAGGAATCGATCAAAAGAATTTTAAAATTGAGTTGGTTCAGTGCGGAAGGATAGATGAAGTTTTGAGAGCGCTCTTTGGGTAACTTATTACGCCATAGCTAAATAACAATTTAGTTTATTTCATATAATTCCATACATTAGCGTAAGAAATCCAACCTACTTATGGCTAAATCAACTTTAATTCTCATCTTGTTCTTAAGCTCCTGCATCTTTGCTCAAGGGCAAGCTGATTCTACAGAAACAAAATCTGGCTTTGGTGTCAAGCAAAATCCTGAAAACATTAGAGCAAAATCATTTTGGATGGAATGGGCCGTTGGAACAGGTATTTCAAGTATTCGAATGCAAGATTTTTTTCGGCTTTCTATCGGCTCTACCCTATCAGGAAATTGGATTGACGCGCAACATCGGATGTTTTCTATTCGTGGTGGTTATCATCTAGACAAAGGACTCATGGATGACTTTATGGGAAATTCATCATTTAGACAACAGATTGGAGAACTCGGATTTCAAACGGGAAAAACGTATGTTGGAAAATACATGCGCACAAGTCTCTTGTTTGGCGTTTCTACCGTTTTTGGTATTGCAAGAGGTGAAGGTTACGGATCTGGAAGTTATTGGAGTGGTGCGCCAAAAGGCTATATGAAAGACCGATTTTTTTCAGTTGGAATTCCTCTAACAATTAAAACTGCATTTGCGCCCAAAGGTTTTGGTTTCGGAGTTGCTTTAGATGCGAATCTAAACCCTAAAGTGACTTATGCTACTTTAAAATTGAATTTCATTTTTGGGAATATTCGAAAAGTGGATTAATTGCATTTTATCGCTCAACTTTCAAAAAAACCGAATTGGGATCTTTTAACTGAAATGCTTCCATACAGCAACAAATAATGAAATGATGCCATCTTCATCCTGTTTTTTTATTATTAACTTTGCACCATGCATTTTCAATTAACAAAAGAGTTCCTAGAAGAGTTGCGAATTGCGGCTCAAGCAGAAGATAAAGCCTGGATTGATGAACACATTGTTGTTCTTCACTTTGCCGATATCGCCGAACTCTTGGATGAGTTGACCAATGAACAAGCAAAGTTTGTTTATTTCCACCTCGATGAAGACATTCAAGCGGATGTTTTGATGGAATTGGAGGAAGACGTTCGAGATCGATTTTTAAAATCGTTATCATCTGAAGAAATTGCTGTTCAGTTAGAAAACTTAGATTCCGATGACGCGGCGGATATTTTGGGAGATCTTTCCAACAAAGAAATCCAAGAAGTTATCTCTTTCATGACGGATGAGGAAGCTGCCGAAGACATCGTTGATTTGTTAAACTACCACGAGGATTCTGCCGGTGGTATGATGCAGAAAGAGTTCATTCAAGCACGACTTGATTGGCCTGTAGATCGTTGTTTGGTTGAATTAAGACGTCAAGCTGAGGAAGTTGAAAAAGTGTACACCATTTATGTTGTGGATGAATTAAACAAATTGGTTGGTGTACTTTCCTTGAAAAGTTTACTTTTTTCTACTCCCAAAACCTTGGTGAGTGATTTATATAAATCCAAAAATGTAATCTCAGTCAAAACCACTGACAGCGATGAATCGGTTGCAAGAGTTATGGAGAAATATAACTTGGTTGCAATTCCAGTTGTGGATTTTCAGAATAAATTAGTTGGTCGAATTACGATTGATGACGTCGTTGATTTAATCAAGGAAGAAGCCGATAAAGATTTTCAATTGGCTTCCGGACTTTCTGAAAAAGTGGATTCCAATGCGAGTGTTTTTAGAATGTCGCGTGCTCGATTGCCATGGCTTTTGATTGGAATGATTGGCGGGACGTTCAGTGCACAAGTGATTTCTACCTTTGAATTAAGCATCGGAAAAATTCCTGCATTGGCATTTTTTATTCCCTTAATTACAGCGATGGGCGGAAATGTGGGTGTTCAATCTTCTGCGATTGTCGTTCAATCATTGGCAAAAGGAAATCAATTCAACACCATCACCTCCAAGCTACTCAAAGAAACACTGATTGGCTTATTGAACGGGATCATTTGTTCTTTATGCATTCTCGGAATCGCTTCAGCATTCTCTGATTTACGTCTTGGAATTACAGTCAGTGTCGCATTATTTGTGGTGATCGTCTTCGCAGCGGTAATGGGTTCGATGATTCCATTGATCATGAACAAATACAAAATTGATCCAGCCTTGGCTACCGGACCATTCGTCACCACGCTCAACGACGTACTGGGGTTATTCATTTATTTCTCCGTTGGAATGCTTCTTTTTGATTTATAAACTACTAAATAATCACATATGTTAACTTCAACAACAGCCGTATTACAAGATAAAATCGTAGAACAATACTTAGGTGTTATTTCCGCAGAAGTGATTTTAGGAGCCAACGTATTCAGAGATTTCTCTGCTGGAATTCGTGATTTCTTCGGAGGTCGCTCTGGTTCGTACGAACAAGTTTTTGAAAAAGCAAAAACCGAAGCGTTGAGAGAAATCATCCAAAAAGCAGAAGATTTGGGTGGAAATGGCGTAATTGGAATCGCTTATAATTTTTCAAATGTAGGTTCAAATGGCAGCATGCTGATGGTTGCTATTTCTGGAACTGCAGTTCGCATCAGAGATTAAATTCAAATTCTATGAAAGTTGTCTTCATCGATGTAGTACATCCAATCTTGGAAGAACGTTTGACGAAAGCGTCTTATGAATGTATCGATGCGACTAATTGTTCATTCGCTGAATGTCAATTTCTACTTCAAGATGCGGTTGGTATGGTTATTCGCTCCCGATTTAAAGTTGATGAAGCACTTTTGAAAGATGCAAAAAACTTAAAATTCATCGCACGTTCAGGTGCAGGAATGGAAAATATTGATGTAGATTATTGTGAAAACCGCAACATTCAATTAATAAATGCGCCAGAAGGCAATTGCACTGCTGTTGGCGAACATGCATTGGGAATGCTGTTATCGCTTTTCAACAAGTTGAATACAGCGGATCAAGAAATTCGACAAGGAAAATGGGAACGCGAAGGAAACCGCGGAATTGAGTTGACTAGAAAAACAGTTGGCATCATCGGACTTGGAAATAACGGTTCTGCTTTCGCCAAAGTGTTGAGCGGTTTTGACGTCGAAATTTTAGCTTACGACAAATACAAAACCAACTACGGAACGGCGGATGTCAAAGAAGCCACACTCGAAGAAATCTATTCTCGCGCCGACGTATTGAGTTTTCACATTCCGCAAACGGAAGAAACCATGTACTGGGCAGATGAAACGTTCTTTACCAAATCCATGAAAAAATCGTTCTATTTATTGAACGTTGCCCGCGGAAAAATCGTTCGCATCGAAGCGTTGATCAAAGCAATCGAAAACGGCAAAGTGTTGGGCGCTGGATTGGATGTTTTGGAATTTGAAAAAGCCAGTTTTGAAAATTTCTTCCAAGGAGAAATTCCGGATGCGTTTAAAAAATTATTGGCTTCCGATAAAGTGATTTTATCACCGCATGTTGCTGGCTGGACGGTTGAGAGTTATTTTAAGTTGAGTGATGTGATGGCGGATAAGATTTTGAGACTGGAAATTTCTGATTAGGTAAAAATAAACGTAAGTCTTTCGATCTTCGAGACATATCAACAACTCATAATGTCAGTACACTAATTCTCAAATACTCTACTGCTAAGAAATATTTTTCATACTACGAAATTTCAGTTTAAAATATTTTTATTTTATCTAGAAATAAACTTGTATCTTTGTAAGGAAACAAAATAAATTGCTAATGAATAACTTCAATGTAATTTTTTTAACTGAAGCTAGGGAATTCCTAGTCACGATAGATGAAAAAACTCGAGATAAAATCATTTTCAACATTGACAAAGCAAAAATCAAAAACAATAGTGAGCTTTTTAAAAAACTAAAAGGAGAGATTTGGGAATTTAGGACAATCTACAACAAAACGTACTATCGAATTTTTGCATTTTGGGACAAAACAGAAAAAATTAAAACCTTAGTTCTAGCAACTCACGGCATCATAAAGAAAACTGGAAAAACTCCAGAAAAAGAAATTGAAAAAGCAGATAATATAAGACTAAGATATTTTGAACTTAAAAATAAAAGAAATGGAAAATAAAGAAAAAGATTTAGAAATGTTTTCTTTTGATCAAATAAAAGATGAATTTATTGGAGAAACCGGAACTGTAAAAAGAACTCTTTACGAACAAGAGCTTCAAATGGAAATGATTGGTGACTTGATAAAAAAAGTTCGTCTCGAAAGAAATATGACACAGGAAGAACTTGGGAAATTAATTGGCGTCCAAAGAGCACAAATTTCAAAGTTAGAAAACAACACAACGAACGTAACTGTCGAAACAATCCTAAGAGTTTTTAGTGCACTGAAAGCTAAAGTCAATTTTAATGTTGAAATTTTAAATAGCAGTGTAACCATTGCAGGATAAAACAATATAAATTTTATCACATCTCCACGAAAAACATGGACAGCCTAAGAATCATTCTGGTATGAAACTGATTTTATTTCTTATTCTTTGATTTTCTTTCGTTGCAATGAAAGCACGGGCGAAAATAAAAAAACATGTAGAAGAGTTAAAAGATTTGAAGGCTGTACTAGCTTATAATATGGCTGACTCAGTTTATAGTAATTTACTTGAACTGTTGCGAGACAAACAAAATACAAGCATAACAGAAAAGAGAATTATAGAGCTTTCAATTTCCGCTATTGGTGGTTACTCTGAGTACTTCATTATCGCTAAAAGTGAATCAGTGAAAAACAATTTGAAAACAGCGATAACAAAATTGATAGATTACGCTTACAAAGCTTTACCAAAAGAAGGAAAGATCAAGTTAGACAATATAGATTATGAGGGATTTTTGAATATCCAAAAAAAACTAACAAACGCTGGAGATGTTGCAGCTCAACAAAAAATAGCAATTATTTTTTCTAAAATTGACTTCACCATCAATTGACATTTTAAATAATTAATCCTTAAAATAACCAACTATGAATGAAGAAATTACAAAACTCCTCAAGAAATTAAATTCAGGACCAGAAAGAGCAGAAATTAAATTAGTAGACTTATTCGTTAATGACAAGCCATATCAATTTTACAATATCGAAAATGTAACTTTATTTGATTTAAAAGGATATTCTGGAATATTTTTCTACTGCCCTGTAATTAACGGTCACATAGATGTTCACTCGATATTATATATGGGAGAATCTGAGGAATTATCAAGTGTAGTTCCTCCTCTTGGTCTTTGGGGAAAATTAAGAGAACCAACAGATATGAAACTTTACATCGCTTTACAAGAGCCGGAAAAAATTGAATCTGTAAGAAAAGCTTTATTTGAAAAACTTATAAAAGAATACTCTCCGTTGCATATTGCGCAATAAACTAAAAGAAAAGCCGACAATACAAAAGTTTTAGAATGGATTCGTTTGAACTAACAATCAGCTTTTAATTACCACGCACAACAAACTTACATCTCATTCAATTCAAATGCATAATTATAACTAATTACATTTTTCTCTTTTTCATTTCTCTTCCATCCTTCTTCCAAATCACTCCATTCAATTATTTCGTTGGTGCTTGAATCTTTAAATGCTTCAACTACTTTATTTAGCACCTGCAACTCTACTTCGGAGAATAGTTTGTCATTAAATGGTCTGTCTTTATTGGCTTTGAATTGCTCTCCTGTATATCCTTGAGGAAACTGGGTATATGAAATTTCAATGTAATTGTTATTCGACAAATATTCAAAAATACTTTGAAAATTAGAAGGAACTGGTCCCATTTCAATGGCCTTGTATCGAACTCCGCTGATTGAAAAACAGGTTTGTTTGAACATCAAAAAATCGGCATAGAACAACAGTTTATTCAATTTGGTTTTGAACGGCTCCAACTGAGTTGAAAAATAAACAACCATCTCCGAAAACTTTTCAAAATCTGGGTTGCGATAACCCGAAAACACATCTGCTAAATGGTCTCCAAGTAAATAGTTTTTTAAATTAAATTTGAAGGCATTATTCGTTATTTCTTGAACTATTTTTTGAGCTGTTAAAAAGTATTTTTCTTTCGTTTCTGAATTCAATAAATCGCATAAACCAACCAATTCAATGAATTTATTTGGGTCATCAATCATTTGAATTAGTCGCGCATTCGATACACTTGGCATTTCACCTGCTTCATATTGCCTATAACTATTGGTTCCGAATCCTAAAATTAAGGACATTTTGGATGCTGATAAATTGTATTTCTGACGGATTCGTATAATTTCATCCGGAAATGGAATGTTAAATAAATCACGGTATTGATTGTATACTTGATTCATATTCACCTCATCCAACATGGTTGATGTAAATTGTTCACCACTTTCTTCACATTTGTAAAAATGAAAAACCACGTCGAATGATTCTTTCCTGAAATTTATTGATCTTTTTTCTTTCATCAATAACATCTCTTTACCTGTAATTGGACTTTTCATAAATTCTTGTTTGTTTTTCAAAGGTTTATGGGCAAATCTTTGATCTTGGTAATTTTAATAATGTCAGAAATCTAATGGTTCAAAGGATATTTCATTTTATGTTCTGGGGAGTGTTCAATGAACTGTGTCAACCAGCTATTTAATTCTATCACCAAAGTAGTGATTTAAATCATTTCTAATAGCAGCCCAAGCAAATATTTGTCCATCCCATTTTGTATGAGCATTCTGTATT
>JAQVCM010000033.1 GCA_028689775.1 Crocinitomicaceae bacterium | reverse complement strand
ACTTCACTATTCTCGTCAATTAAGTTGTCATTTGAACAGCTTGAAATTAGTACTCCAATAACTAAAACAATAATTTTTTTCATATTTTCTTTTTTTATACGGTTCTCATACGGTTTCTGCCAACGTTTTTCAGCTATACGCAGGCAGGGATTTTTACCACTGAACTTCCTACGAAGAACTGAACTTCAAATATACCACTTTCCTGTCCTACGAAGCACGAACCCCCTGCTTGCGTATAGGTGATGTTGTAAGCTGGCCTTCTGTCCACCGTCATTGTCAAGTCGCTATATTTCTGTCCTTTTGCTGTCATTTTATTTGTTCCGTTTTCTGTCTTGTTGGTTTGTGTGTTGGCTGTTTTAAAAATTTTAGAGGGAAGGGATTTTAAAAAATAATTTTTCCTTCGGGTGGCAAAGGTGGAAGCTCTTTTGCAATTTTTGGTCTGTGCGTTGGCTTGTGCGAATTGCAAATGTGCTTACACCTGTGGGTTGGGTTTCCTCTTTATAGTTCATTTATTTCCTTTTCAATTAAACGATATTTGTCTTTTACGTCTTCTCCTGAATAAAAGTCTAGCAAGTCTTTTTTTGTCAATGTTCCTTGATTTAAAAAGCGTTTCAAATATTCTTGGTTGAATTCCATTAAAAGGATTGATTTTTCCAACTGCTTTAAAATTTGCTTGTTGTTGTCAATGTTATTTTGAACTAGTGATTTTATCGTCAATACTTCGTTAATGTCTTTGATGATTCGGTTTACCATCATTGCTAATATGTCTTTGTCTAGTTCAATTTCTTTTGCGTTTAAAGCAATGTCTCTCGCTAACATATACGCAATAGCCAAATTGCTGTAATCTCCTTTTTGTGAATTGATGATTGCTATAAAACCAACTCCGGGAATGTAACCTACATTTTCAAAATTCTTAAGAATGGAGTTTTCTACTAAGGAAATATCAAAAACAATCAAACTTACTTTGCTGTCTCTGTTGGCTTGTGCTTCTATTAACTGACTCCAAGCCGTATCAGATTTTCGAGTAAAAATGTCTTTGCTTTCAATGTCTCCTAAACGAACGCTTTTATCAAACTTACATTCAATAGCTATTTTCAAATCAGGCGTTCCGTTTACTTCACAAATTATATCACCTGTTTTGTTTTTCGGTAAATTTCCTGCTGTATTACCAGTTAAAAATGCCCTGTCCTTTAGTTTTTTGTCTGAAAAATATTGATTTAAAAATTCTGCAATTTCATCTTCTGCCAAAGTTCCTTTGATGGTTGATTTATAGAAAAGCTCTTTCTTCATTTCAAAAATCATTTTCAAACTTTCGAGTTCTGTTCCTAACTCATTGGATGTTTTTGAAAGAAAAGATGAAATACGGTCTTCCATTAGAGCCAACACTCCAATGTAAATTGCTCTAAGCAATTTATCATCTCTTTCAGTTGCAGGAAGATTGTCAAAGTAATTGAAAACGATTTGATTTTCGATTTCAAATTGTTTGATTTCAATTCGTTTGAGTTGTTGGTTTATTTTTATTATGTCTTTACCCGATTCTTTCATAGGGATAAATATTTTTGTAGTTTCTATGTAGATATGAACCTAATGAAGGAGCATCTCGTAAATTTTCAAATTCGTGTAAAGGAACACCTTTATAAACATAAAGACTTCCATTAAGGAATCTTACATAAACTTGTTCGTTTTGTTCGTCATAACCAATGCTTTCAATATTGGATGAACTAACAGGAATCATTTCTGGTACACTCATAATTTATAATTTTTATTTCGCCAAGATTTTAAAAGACTTTTGTATTCGGTTTCAGTATTTTCAATTGTTTGAAGCCATTTTTCTGATGCTTTTGGATCAGAACTTTTTGGAGCGTTAGATATTTTAAAGAATTTCACTCTTGAAGGAATTTTTACTGCTTCTCCTGAAATTAATGCTTCCCCTGTTCTCAAACTTGGAAGCAAATCAACCATACTTTGCAATTCGTCTTGTACAGCAGACCTTATATGTCCTCTGTCTTTAGAATTGTTCATCCTTAAAGCTATCATTGTTCCGCATTGACTAAGAACGGTCTCATCTAATTCAGAAGGTCTTTGAGTTACAAGTAACAATCCAACACCGTATTTTCTTCCTTCTTTTGCAATCATTTGAACAGTTCTTGAAGATATTGAGTGTTCTCCTGCCTTTAAGTAACTATGTGCTTCTTCAAGAACAATTAACAAGGGTTGGTTTTTCCCTCCAACTTTAGTATTAACTCCCCAAAATAAACCATCATAGATTATTTTTAAAAGTGTTCCTGAAATGGAAGACATTATCTCACTCGGAATTCCTGATAAATCTAAAATGGTAATGGGTAATGGATTTCCTAGCCAATCCATAAACAAACTATCAATATCTGATTTTATTTTCCCTTTTAGATTTGGTGTAAAATCTCCTGGATTGAATAGAAAATTATAACTCGAATCATTAAGGCGGTTTCTTACACTATCTAAAAAACCCAAAATACCTTTTGCTTGATTATTTAAAAAAGGACTACCACCACCAGCACTTGCAGGTTGATACAAATTTGATTTCAATTTATCGGCATCGCCATTTTGTATTTTTTCAGTAATAGTTTCAGGTTTAGCTCTTTCAAGATATGTTTGTCTTTCGAAATCATCTAGCTCAAACCAAAGCTGTTTGATACTAAAAGGAATTGGAGAATCAGCCGTAATGCTTTCTTTCGGAACATCTAATTTGTTTTCATTTGCACTAGCAATTTTAGCTTCTACAACTTTTTCTCTTATATATTCTCTATTGGCATCTGAAATAGTCCCCGAAAATATTTTCATTAATTCATTGAAAGGTAATGCCCAAAAAGGTATGTATAGTTTATTTTCAACTTCTTTTGGATTGGTTTCAATAACTCGGGAATATTTTGAAAGAGCATCATTGTACTCACCGTGTGGGTCAATAACTAATATTCTTGAACTCGGAAAATTTCTTTTTGCGATTGACTCAAGTAAGACTGAAACTGAATTGGATTTACCACTACCTGTGGAACCTACGATAGCACAATGTCTTGAGATGAGTTTATCTAGATCAATTTTTGCATCAAGACTTTCAGAGACGCTTATATTTCCAACGGTAATTGAATTGGAATCTTCATAACCACCGTAAATAATGTCTAAATCGTTTATTGTAACTAAATGAACCTTGTCGCCAGTTGTTGGATATTGAGTTACACCTCTTTCAAATCTTTTCCCGACTTGCTCTCCCGCAAGAACAATATTTATCCAACTTGTGTTTTTAAAAGAATCGTAGTCTTTGTAATAGATTTCCTTTAAACTATCAGGTATTGCCCCCGAACCAATTTGTGTGACAATGCCATACAAATTAGCGTATCCAAGGGGAATTCTCACGAAAGAACCAATCTGCCCAACTCGATAGACAACACCGTCAATAACAGGCATATTTGACTTAATATTATCAAAAAGCTTGACGGAAATACTGTTCCCGCTAATACTATCAATTTCCCCTATTTCTGTAATTTTATTTTTTGACATTTGCTCCAATTTTTTTGATTTCATTGTCGCTAATCATAGCATTCAAAAACTTAACGAGTTTGCTAAAATCTGGCAAAATAAACTCTCCATTTCCAGTCCATTTTTCTGTTCCTTTAAATTCTTTATTCAATTCCTCTGAATCTGTTGGACCATCTTCATCAAAATATAAGACCACATTTACAGTATCTTCTTTACTCGGTTCAGTTCTTAAACACCATTCACCATAACTGCATCCTATAATGGCGTTTCGCACTCCATAAATTGAAATTTTTGAATTGCTTTTTGCCAGTTCAGAAAGTTTGCTCTCAGGGGTTAGTGAATACTCGAATTTCCCATCATTATTTTTGTATTTGTCGTAAATCAATCCAATGACGTGAGATGTTGTATTGGTTTTTAAAGCTGAAATAATTCTTGAATTAATATGTTCGTCTCCCCAAGAATAACCGCAGGTAATCAGGATTGAATCGTCCTTCTTTAAAAAATTTGATAACCTATCAAGCAAACTTTCATACGGCTGTTTTTTGGAATCTTTGTATTTTAAAGAGGATGGATAGATTAAAATATCATCATCATCAGGGTTTACTCTTAATATCTTCTCTGTGTCTTTGTCAAAATGCCAACCTAAAGAACCGTGTATCTTCCAAAGCTTTGTTTGCTTTGCCAAAAACTCAAAATCTTCGACAGATTCAGGATTGAAAAAAGGTCTAAGACTGCCACAAAATCCATCATAGTATGGAATTTCTTTGTGTTCTAAACCAAGTTCAAAAAGGAAGTCATAATTTGTAGTAAATATTTCAATCGGATATTTTCTTTCCGCTTGACCTATCCAGTTAGCAAAATCAGTATGAACTAACTCACTTACAATATCTTTAGTTGCGATTTTTGTTTCTTCAATTTTGTGGACGCTAACCATTTTTCTAACATTCTTTTTAATCTCGACTATGAGATTTTCGAAATCTTCCTTTTTCAAAGTGTTTAATGTCCCACCACCTATAAAACTTGCTTTTTGTTCAAGGTTAGATAAAATTGTTTCTATATTGAAGTTTTGCTCACCTAGTTCTTTCTTTATCTCTTCAAGTGCGGTTTTATACTTTCCTTCTACTTCTCCTACTGTTTTTACAATTTTAGTCGTCATTTGACCGATTGCGGGTACCGTAAGCGACTTTTCGCTTTTTCTCGAAAGTGAACTTCCAGCACCAAATAGAAACCCAATTCTCTTTTTATCAGAGATAAGTATTTGTTGAATTCCTCTTATGTATTCCGAAGGGTCGTGCTTAATCATATTTTCAAACTATTTATTCCTATTTAATCTCCTTGCCGAAAGTTTCTTCCAAATGCTATCCGCAAGTTTTATTTCTTTATCTGTAAAGCCGTACCCGTCTTTCAGAATTTGCTTATTGGTGATTTTCAAAATGTCATCAATGCTTTTCTTCTCCCGCATCATTTTGTCAATGGTGTCAAGTAAATCGGCATTGTCAATTTGATAAGGGAGCAGTATTTTTCCTGCTTCACTTGGCATCAGTTCCAAAACACCACCACCGTAACTACGACCAACAATTTCAGAAAAAGCCAAAGACAATGAATTGTAAAAACTGGTAATGAATGCGTTTTTGTTCGTGTCTTTTTTCATAAACACACGATGCATTGTGTCGGTTGTATATGCGTTTGCTTCATTTAGAATTAAACGAGGATAAAGGTTGTTTCTACGGATAAACAAAGCATCGGAAAGCTTTATTGAAGGAATCACAAACCAATCATCACGAATGCTTGTTTTATACCCTTTGTTTATTCCGATTGATTCGCCATATTCAATGTAATCTTTTGCGCTGTTATATCCATTCAATTGCTCTTTAGGTGGAAAAACTAATAAATTTGCTTTTGCTTCAGTTTGCTGGTTTTTTAACCAATCCTCTTTGGTAAAGACTATACTATTTACTTGTACACTTCTACCAACCATAGGTTTGGCAAATTCTTCTAACTGATAAAATGCTACAGTTGAATAGGGTACAGTGAAATAATTATTTGCTCCTGTTGTTATCCCAACTTCCACATTGGCATAATCTCCGATTGTAGGAATTTTTCTTTTTGATGCGATGTTTTCTAGAAAGTCAATTTCTTCTTGTTCTAAAAAATAGTAGGTCCATTTATTGGATTTGAAATCTATTTTCTTAGTTGGGCTTTTTAACTTGTTTACATCTAATTTTTCAAGGTCTGATGCGTCTCTCAATTCAAGATGTTCAATCAAATGCGAATCGCTTTCGATTTTCTCACAAAGCAACAAAACAACCTCTTGTTGAATATCGGGGAAAACTAACTTCTCAAAGGATATGATATTGATTTTATTATAAAAATGAGCTAAAAACTCACGGAGTTGTTGAGCATACGATACTTGCAACAATTCCGCAGGAATTACAAATCCAATTTTACCTTTTTCTTTGAGTAGTAAACTTGAACCAACCACAAAAGAAACCCAAGCATTGGTCAGTTTTGAATATTTCAGCTTAGCACGATTGAAAACTTTAATGGCTTCATTTTGCTGTTCTTCCTGAAAATATTGATAGCGAATGTAAGGCGGATTGCCAACCACTAAATCAAACTTCTGTGTGGTTTCGTTGCAATACAAATGAAAATCGGTATTGATTACATTCTTGTTATTGAGTTTGATTTTGTCCGCTTTTTCTGCTTCCACTTCATCAAACTCAATAGCTGTTACCGATTTGAATTTATGGTTGTTCTCTTTCAATTGTTCAAGGAAAACACCATCACCACAACTTGGCTCCAAAATTTCATAATCAGAACTTCCATTGATGCCCCATTTCAAAATGAATGCAGCAATTGGCTCAGGTGTATAAAATCCACCTCTCAATTTCTCGGCTGTTGCGTTTTTAATTAGCTTCATACAATTCTTTGATTAATGGGATTAATGAATCTTCAGTACCTAAATCGTATAGTTTAGCTAATAGCTTTTCTAGGTTGGCTTTTTCTCTTACAAATTGTCCTTGCAATGGAGTTAAAGTCCTTTTATTTCCTGCGTTTGCATCTATTTGGTCATAAATGCTGATTAATTCTTTTTGAGTTTCTACGATTTTGTCGTGAAGTGCTTTTTGTTTTGAATCAGAAAAATCAATTTTTCTGATGGGTAGGTTTTTCAAAACCTTTGTACCTCTTGCTATGTAACCACCTCTGAAAACTTCGCCATACAACGCACTAAACCATTCCAAATATTTTGAGTTGAGAATGGCTTGAATGTAGTAAATGGAATAATCGGAAGTTGTTGGAATTGCCACAACACAATATCCTGCTGTTCCACCTGATGAAATCAAAGTTCCGTGAACATCTATTGCGTATTTATCGCCAACAGAGAGAACGCCAACAATAATTTTTGAAGGAAGTCCACAACTATCCAAACTTTGATGTCTGCCGTATCTGTGCCATTCATTTTTTGTTTTTGGCTCAGGTTTTATGTCTCGTTTTGGGTTATTCAAAATGGCTTTATGTTTTTGCAAATAGTCATAAGCCAAAGGAAATTTCTTTTGAATTGTTGTTAGAGGAATAATGTCAACTCCTGTTTTTGTTGTTATGTAAGGATAAATTACCCTTGCATTCGGTTTGAATGTTCGGTAAGTGTATAAATTATCTTCGCCTGATGAAGTTTGAAAGTAGGGTTTTGTTATTTCCTTCTCAATCTTGTAATCAACACCTTTTTTCGTGAAATAGAAATGCTTCTTATCCTCTTTAGTTGGCGTGAAAATGTAAACATCATTTGCGCTGGTCTGAATACCATTGAAAATATTGTCGCTTCCAACCAAATCGTTAAGTTTTACACTTTGAGAAACGATTTTATTGTAAGTGTTAGTCAATTGGGGTGGAACTAAAACCCAAACTTCACTATCCAATTCATCTGTTTTCTTTGTGCCATATTTTGCAGCCTCCGGCTCTCTAACTTTCCAACTTTTCAGGCTTCTTACTTCCGCATATTGGAAAGTCTTTTGTGGCTTCTTATTCAGAATTAACAAACAAGTGTAGGTTGTTTTGTCTGCAAAAACCTGATTTGCTCCAAATGAAACGATGGAGTGTAAATACTCCTTATCTGTGAGTAATTCACGTAGTTTTTTACCTGCTCCAACTTTTGTAAACTTGCTCGGAACGATATAGCCTAGAATTCCATCATTAGCCAACAAATTAATTCCTTGCTCAAGGAAAAGGAAGTATTTATCAAACTGCTTATATGCTGAATCATAGTTGGTTTTATAAAGTGGCAATTCAAGCGGAGTAATGTTTTTCATATCCTCCGATTTCATATAAGGCGGATTGCCTACTATGACATCAAAACGAAGCTTTGAAAAATCAAATGGATTGATAATTACTTGGTCTTTTTTGTTCGTTACTTGCTTCGGATTCAATAAACTGTTTCCAAAGAAAATATTTTGAGAAAGGTCGGGGAGAACAGGTTTTGTTTTATTGGTTGAATTTACATCTTCACCTTCAAGTAATTTGAGAAGCAAACCAAATTTAGCTGCTTCAACGGCATTATAATCTTTATCAACTCCGTAAATGCAATTCAATAAAAGTTGTCGTTTAATTTCAAATGGTAGTTTGTAGGTGTTGATATTGGTTTGAATGAGTTTTGATTTGTCATTTTTCAGATAAAAGTCAATCAAAATATCATTGAGCAACTGGAAAAGCTCCAATAAAAATGCACCTGAACCGCAAGAAATATCAGCAAATTTGAGTTTGAGAATTTCTTTATCTGTTTTTCCTTCACATTTTTTTAAAACGGTATTTCTTAAAATATCGCTTATAATGAAAGTTGGTGTGGTGATAATGTCACGGTCAACATTTTCAGGTTTCTTTACCAAAACAACTGAACCGCTTTGAACGGTCAATTTTTCAGAAAGGAAAATTTCATAAATGCTTCCTAACACATCAGAGGAAAAAACACTGAAAGAATAAGGACTTTCAGGGTAATAAAGTTGCTTGATGATAGTCCAAAAAACAGAACTGATATTTTCTACAATCTTGTCTTTTAGAAGCTGGTCAAAAAGTCCTGAATTATAACGTTTGTCTGCTTCTTCAAATTTCTTTATGAGTGCTTTGAAGTCGTTTGTGTTGGCAAATTTCAAAAGTGTTTGATAATCTTCTAAATTCCTGTCCTCACAAACACGCAGAAACAAAACCCTGTTCAAATAGCTTTGAACAATGTCATTCAGTAGTTGCTCGTCAATTTTCGGGTCGTGTTTGTATATTTCAGAACCAAGAGCTTTTCTCCATTCGTTGATTTGATTTAGAAATAAATTGTCAATAGAATATTGATTGATCTTGCTTTCAATTTCTTTCCATTCCGTTTCAAATGCTCCTGAATAAACTGATTTCTTTCCTAAAAGCTGTTTGATTTCTTCAAACTTACTTTCGTATTCGGTGTAATGGTATTTTTTTACGAGTGCTCTTTGAAAGTTGTCATCTTTCTCAACTTTTACAGAAGTGTCATAAATGATTAAGTATTCAAAGTTTGAAAGAACTGAAATTTTCAACTTTGCCGTAAATCCGTATCGTCTGACTTGTTTTGCAGTGTCGTTGTTTGATTCAATAGAAACGCAAGGTTTCTTTGCTTCCAAAAAGTATTTTCTTTCAGAAAAAAGTCGGAAAGTATAATCAGGTTTTTTGGAGTGTTCAGAAGCATTTGCTTTTAAAGCTTCTTCCAAAATCACTTCTCTTTCGTTGGTCGGTTTACCTGCATTGTTTTTAATGTCCCAACCAAGCAACTCGAAAAACGGGTCTAAGAAATCACTGCGAAGCAGTGTTTCATTATACTTGCTTGTCAAGTAATAATCCCTGTCGGCTGTATATTTTTCTATGAGTTGCTTTATTGTCATTTCTTCTTATTCGCTTTAATATATTTGGCTCTTTCCTCCGCTACTTTCAGTGCTTCTATTCCCAAATCTTCGTCCTGAATTTCATACAAAATCTTGTCACTTAGGAACAAAACCAAAAGGTCGTCTGCGTTACAGTTGTATATGTCCGCAAGTTTCAGAACTACCTCTTTTGTAATTCTGCGTTCTCCACGTTCCATTTTGCTCAAAATAGCAACATCAATGTCGAGCAATGCAGCAACTTTCCGTAAGGGAAGTTCCTTTTCTTCTCGTATGTGTCTTAACTTTTCGCCTATTGTTTCTGTTGACATAACTTCTATTGACATAATGTGTCAAAATTAGGAAAAGATTTTTGATTTGTGTCCATTTATTTCAATTTATTTTCAACATCCTTGTCGAGCGTAGGGAAATTGGCTCTTTTGCAAAACTTGGGTCGTGTGTCGGCTTTTGCGGTTTTGCAAATGTGCCAATGTGCGGCTGGCTAAAATTATTTTTTTAAATGTGCGGTGGGAAAAATTTTTAAAACTTTCGGGTCGGATTGTGTGTTGCCAAAGTCAGTCCGTAAGTTTTTGTCAAGATGTCAAAGTTCGATTTTTAGATGTCTTTTTTTTCGGAGTACGGTCGTTCTTTAGGCTTGCTTACAACGTTCCCACGCTTGGCGTCAGTTGCGAACTTCGGAACTGCTTATTTTCTGTTAAAGATAAAATTTCTTGCGAAACGTGAACGTGAATTTACCACAAAATTCGCAATTGCGCCAAACGTGTGTTGGCAGATGCCTTTCTTTTTTCTGTTGTCGTTTTATATACTATTTTGTAGATTGAATAATTCGGATATTTTGTAGAATTTCATATTATTATTTTTTACATAGTTACAAATTTGAATTAGAGTTTGGTATTCCGTTTCATAATTGTTTTGAAAAGTCGGAACTGGTTTATGAGCATAAAATATTACGATTTTATTATTGTTTTTTGCATATTCTAAAAGTGATAAAAAATATGAAATGCTGAAATGTGAATAATTTTTGTCAATTCCTAAACCAAATACAAGATTGTTGTTATTGTAATAACAATTTTGAGAAGCTGGATTTGCGTTTCCATATGTTGTTCCGCGAACTATTTCAAATCGATTGAGTAGCAAATTGTCAGTTGTTGTATTTCTTGCACCATAAGGATATGCAAATGATGTTGTTGATAAATCATTATTATTCATTAAAGTTTCCATTGGAATAATTTCCTGATTTAAATATTCGGCGGTTCCGTTTGCTGAAATAAAATTAGGTGCGTTTAAATGATTTAATCCGTGTCCACCAATTTCGTGACCGTCAATTTTCAAATCTTTTAGCTTTTGTATTTTAGCTGTCGATAACTGATTAAATTTAGTTACAAAAAATGTTGCTTTCCAATCGTAAGGTTCTAAAACATTATTTACTTCAAACCACTCGTCTACATAATCATCATCAAAAGAAATTACAACACCAGATTGTAAATTTGATTGTTGATTTGGAATGTCGTCATTTTCACTACAAGAAAATAACACTATGCTTAAAACTAATAAAAAGTATTTTTTTGTTTTCAAATTTCCGTTTTTTTGCGTTCTGTTTTTCCAAGGTTTCTGCCAACGTTTTGGGGCTTTGCGATGGTGGGGCAATCGAAGCACAAATCTTCAATTTTGCACAAAAGTTGAACCGAAGAACAACAGTTGAACTTTGCAGTTTCGCCCCACTATTGCAAAACCCTTGTTAGC
>JAQVCM010000048.1 GCA_028689775.1 Crocinitomicaceae bacterium | reverse complement strand
CATCTATAGATATAGCCAGTGTGCTGTCCAACCTTTGCTCTATCAGTATTAATATTAGAATATGTAGAATCGTGCAGGATCATTCCCTTGCCACATTCAGGACACTCCATAAAACCACCTTTTCATTTGCTGTTCTTGATTACAATTCTAAATTCATCTTCTCCAAAATCAAATTCACAATTTTGGTAAGAATTCCATTGATCGTCAGATTCGTTCCAAGGTGGGTGGATGTGTCTGTTTTCATGAAGGATTGATGTAATATCTCCATTGGAATTCAAGTGCCTTTTTAGGTCGGGGTTTGCTTTTAAATTATTATCCTTTTCATAAGTCGTTTTCGATTCAAGAACTTTATTATTAAGGATAATCTCAAAGCTATCGCATGTTTCACTTACAATGGTTCCATTATCATAAAATTCTCCGCCGAAAATACTTTTGCTTATCCCATCAAATCTAAAATATTGAATGTCTTCATCTGGGACAGAAAGAGAATCGCAGTTCTCAAAAATGAATGTCATGCTTTCCTCCCAGCAATCGCGTCCTCAATAAATTCCGAAAGATGGTAGCAGAGTTGAAGTTTCGCCTGTGCGACAAGCCTTTCATCTCGCCGGTCTTTTCTTCCTTGTGTATCCTCAAGATAGGAATGAAGCCTCATTTCCTGTTGTGCGATTTCGTGAAGTATTGTAAGACCCAGTTCTGCGGATTTTTTATTCATTGTGCCTCCTCATAGTCTTTCTACTGTTGAATAATCAAAGCATCTAAAACCATCACACTTTTCGCCCCAACCCGCCATCGTTTCTTTTCCATAAAGGATGCAGTTTCCATCCCCACTAAATTCTCCCCAATCATGTCTTCCATTATCTCTGTAAAAGACACAAAAGTCACATACTGGCTTGCAATCATTATCACATAATTTCATACTTCCCCCTCAATAAAACTCTAATTTTATTGTATCAAAATCCATCACTGATGGACAAATATGCCATAAATGTCCATCACTCACGCACATATTAGCAAATAAATTGCGCTTTCATTTCTTTTCTTCCCATTCTTTTCTGCGTTTGTCACATTCCACTTGACACTCTTCGGGTGTCGGATAAAATTTTGTTTTGTAACTACTATGAAGATAATGCACAAATTCCGATGAATCTTCTCCGTTTTTGCCCTGTTGGCGAGCATATACGGTTAGTTCTGATTTTTGGTTTTGATCATAAATATGCAATGTTGCAGACGTAACAATCATTTTCTTGGGGAAAAATTGCCTATCACTTACTATCTTCCCGCTATAACTGCACTTAGGACAATCAAGTTTTTTAGATTCCCCTAAAATATCAACAACGATTTTATGGGTTCCGTTACAGTGTGGGCATTTCTCTTCTGTATTTGAACTTCCAACAACATAAATAACATCTCCGCCTTGAACGGCAAAAAGCGTCCGTCTATATTTTTCATTTTCAACACGAACTATTTCTTCCTTGCTTCGTTCAAAGTCTCGCTTAAGTTGTGCAAGTTCACGTATCTTTTCGCCAACTACAGCGTTTTCTTTTTTAAGTCTTGCGTTTTCTTCCTGTAGGATGTTCAAATTATCAATAATAGGCTTTACCAAAAGTTCCTTCATCTTTTCCTGATATTCACGAACTACCGCATCCGCTTCTGCCAGTTCAAAACACTCATTGTAATCGTCGTAATCGTACATTTTTTCATCCTCCTATTAAAACCAACACTTCATCCGACAATTTTCTTTTCCACACATTCATTATACCACGAAACATACATTTTTGTCAACAGATTAAATTCAGAAAAGCCATAAAGTCCACAAGAAAAAATATCGTGAACTTCAATGAGAACCGTATTGATTCCATCTTCTGTTTTTGCAACCGCAACATCAAGATTATACGCTTTTGGACAATCTGTATAAACTTCAATCATATCTTGAATTGTTTCTACTTGGGGGAACACCTTAAAATCGCCACTATAGTAATGGATTCCAACCAATTCGCCAGAATAAACAAAACAACGGTATTCAGAAATAATATCAATTGGATCTGAAATCATATATGTGCCTTTGGGAATAATTGAATCTGGGTGTGAAAAATCAGTGTATCCTTTGAACATTCCAATATCTTTAATGAAGAAACCTTTCCCGGCAAACGACCACGGTTCATTCATCGTAACCTTTGACGTGTTGCGCTTTAAAAACTCATGAACACATAATTGTTGAGGAATATTGATTGGCTTTAATTTTACATCATAAATTAACTTCATGAACTTTTCAGTAAAATCAATGCTCCCAACTGGAATAACCTTGTTTGTCTTTGGTTGCAGATAAACTTGCGCTATAGCAAACGCTTCGCTGTCTGTGTGCATATCATTTTCAATGAAGTGAAGCGAATACGGAGAATCTTTTCCATAATACCACTGATGATATTTAACGGCTTCCATCATTGTAAATCCAAAATCATGAACAGGAGTCGTTCCTTTTGATTCAATTAGAAAAATTGTTTTCAT
>JAQVCM010000047.1 GCA_028689775.1 Crocinitomicaceae bacterium | reverse complement strand
TAATCAGTTCCAACGCTAAACTGAGCGGCCTCAAGCGCCAAATTTCCGTATTTTTTGTGTACAAAATTACCTTCTAATGTGGTCGCAAGTTGATTCCCTACATAGCCTTTGTTGCGCGTATTCCAGTCGCGGTCAAACTCTACCGCACGGTATTGTTGAATGGGACTAAAATTGCGATGCAAAACTTCAAATTCGGTGCGGGTTTTTAAAATCCAAGGCGATAAACTGTCTTTACCAAGCGGAATTGTACCCAACAAACGCGTTCGGTTGCTGTATCCGTTGTCGTCTTGTGCATCTAACCTGGAAAATGTGTTTAAATCTTGTTTGGTATAAGCGAGCTCACTCTCCAGCACCAAATTTTTGCGAATTTGGTAAGAAATTCCAGCGCTTACCATTTGCTTCAATTTGGGTGTAATGATGATCCGCGCAGGAATAAAATTGCCTTGAGGAACGCCCAAAATAGGTTGAACCCATTGATACACTTTTCCCAAAGCATTGTACGAACTCAACACATAATCTCCTTGGTTAGGTCCAACCTCCGTAAAAACAGCTCGATAATACGCCGAATCGGGATCAACGCTGTAAACCAACACACTGTCGAAACCAGAAATGGTAACTAATTTATACAAGTTTTGGTTATCTAAAAAGCCAATGGAATCGATGCTATTTGTGCGAGCTAATTCTAAACTATCGCCAATTTCAGCCAATAATTTTTTCTGACTCAAGGTTAAATCTTGTTGGATCGTTTGATTTTTCGCATCTTGTTCGGAGTAGGCATTGATCCAAAAATTCAATTTTTCAGAAGAATAAGTGGCGTTACCTTGCATCAAAAAGCGCGCATAATTTTGATCTGTATATTGAAATTCTATCACAATACGCACATCTTTCGTGATGAGATTTCTACTGGTGAAAATCACTTCCGCCGTATTGTAATTGATCACATAGTCAAATTCTTGTCCGCGCTGCAACAAACGTCCATCAATAAAAACACTTTCTGTTCCTGAAAGCACGATGATAAAAGGTTCGCTTTCGACGCCTTTCAAGCGGTATGGACCTTGGTTTCCTTCAACTCCTTGGATAATTTGGCGGGCAAATTTACCCTTCGACATGGCACCACTTCCTTGTACTTTCCACTCAGATTTTTCACCTGTTTTCCACGAATAATCGCCGTAGAGACCTTGAGCTCTTTTGTTGTAGGTCATGAAATAACCCGTAGGCTTTTTGAGCCAAAAATCACCCGCAATAAGTTTGAACTTTTCGTTGTACAATTGAATAAAAACTTGATCAAATTCTTGCAATTTGTTGGTGTTTCCATCCGGTTGAATCGGCAAATTGTCGTCCGAGACAGAAGCTAATAATTTTAAATTGGGCGAAATATCTCCTGAAAGTTCTAAGTTTAAAGTAGAATTTACCGATAAATCTTGGTTGTTCCCAAAAGAAACTCCCCGAGAAATACTTCCGTTTTTTTTCAAGGTAGAAGAGCCAAAAATATCTGTATATGTTTCATTGGCAGGTAATAAAAAACGGTCACGATCTCCTTTGTTTTCCACATAAAGCAAAGAAGTGTCGCGCGATTTATATACTTGATTCAATTTCATCGGTAAAACCCGGTATTGAATTCGAATGGAATCACTACATGCTTCTAAAAGTTGAAATTCTGCAGAAGAAAAATGAAGTTCGTAAGCCGAACGATCGAGTTTTTGATCTCCACAAAAAACAGAGAATGAATTCGGGTAAATACTCAAAGTATCGAGTGAAACGCGTTCTTTTGTTGCTTTTAATGTATATTCCCGAAAATTACTTTCCTGTGCAAACGACAAGAAAGAAAGCCCGAAAATTAGCATACATAAATAAAAGTAATTACGCATAGGATACGAAGTTACAACGTAGTTTCTTTACTTTAAGTGTTTTTATACAAGAATTTCTGCCCTTTCTTCCTAAAATTCATTTCCATTTTGTCAAAAACGATTTCAGAGACTAAAGGTTGTTTTCAGTAAAAATTAGCGGAATCCTTTTATCTTTGGGAACACAGGAAAATTTCAACGATGGAAAACGCATTCAATTTCGTGCAAGAAGTATTTAAAGGAGTCGATTTTACACCCGAAGAAACACACGAAATCGCCAGTTTTTTTACCCGTGTGAACATTGCAAAAGGTGAGCATTTGTTGCGCGTTGGAGAAGAAATTGATTCCGTTTATTACATTTCAACTGGCTGTTTACGAACTTATTACTTAGATGAATCGGGGAAAGAACACACCATACAATTTGCAGTTAACGACTGGTGGATCAGCGATTACATTGCATTGTATGGTGGAAACTCAACAGCTGTTTTAAACATTGAGTGTATTCAATCGGCGCAATTATACAAGCTAAACGTCGAACCAAACTCCTTTGATTTACTCTGCGACCGAATTCCGAAAGTCGAACGATTTCACCGAAAAAAAATGGAAAAAGCCTTCGCCAGCTACCAAAAACGAATTTTAGCAAACCTTTCTTTATCTGCCAAAGAACGGTATCATCTTTTCGTAACAAGTTATCCAACGATTGAACAAAATATCAAAAATTACCACGTGGCATCTTATCTTGGAATTACCACGGAAAGCTTAAGCCGAATTCGAAAAGAACTGGTTTAAATCTGCATTTATTACCA
>JAQVCM010000020.1 GCA_028689775.1 Crocinitomicaceae bacterium | reverse complement strand
CTAACAAGGGTTTTGCGTCAAGCGGGCTAAAGTGCAAAATTCAAGTTTTGTACTTCTATTGAAATTTGTATATTAGCTGAACGTTTCGGCTTCGAAATCCCGCCCGAACGCAAAGCCCCGAAACGTTGTAAGCAATTAAATAAAAAATAAAATGATAAAAAAAACAACTATTACTCTAATTGGGATTCTATTTTTTCATTTAGGAAATGCCCAAAACGCATTGATTATTCCAGACACTTTATCTGGGGTAAACATCAATTTAACCCTACAAAATGGGACAAAACAATTTTTAAGTGGATCGTCAACCAACACAATGGGTGCAAACGGCAATATTCTGGGGCCAACATTAATACTTAATCAAGGTGATTTTGTGAATTTTAATGTTACAAACCAATTGGCAGATACAACTACGATTCATTGGCACGGTATGCACGTATCAGCAGAAAATGATGGGGGACCTCATACTACAATACCACAAAATACAACTTGGTCGCCAAGTTTCACAATTTTAGATAAAGCTGCAACTTATTGGTATCATCCACATTTGCATCACTTTACAGATAAACACGTTTCAAAAGGGATTGCTGGAATGATAATAGTAAAAGATAACGCAGAAGCGGCTCTTGCTCTACCAAGAACTTATGGTGTTGATGATTTCCCATTAGTAATTCAAACAAAAGATTTTGACAGTAGTAACCAAATCGTAGTACACTCAAATTCAGATGATATTGTAATGGTCAACGCAACAATAGACCCTTTCTTAGATGTGCCGTCTCAGGTAGTACGATGTAGAGTTTTAAATGGTTCATCACAAAGAGCTTTTAATCTTGGATTGAGTAATAATCAAACTTTTCATCAAATAGCTTCTGATGGTGGATTGTTGTCAGCACCTGTTCAATTAACAAGACTATTGTTAGCACCAGGAGAAAGAGCAGAATTACTTATAGATTTTTCAAGTATGAACGGACAAACGGCATTTTTAAAAAGTTATGCTTCTGAATTGCCAAATGGAATATACGGTGCGACAAATCCAGGTATGGGAGCTGGAATGACAATGACTGGTTATAATCCGAACCCATTGAATGGTGCTGACTTTGATGTTCTTCAATTTAACGTAGGAGTACAGACAGTTAATCCCATATCATCAATCCCATCTGGTTTGGTAACTGTTACTCCTATTCCTGAAATTAATTCAAATATTACAAGAACACTGACTTTTTCACCAGTTACAATGGGACCAAATCAGCTTAATGGTGAATTCTTGATAAATGGAGCTACAATGGATTTAAATGTCATTAACTACACAATACCACTTGATAATACTGAAATTTGGGAACTGACTAACCAATCAGGAATTTCACACCCGTTTCACATTCACGATGTACAGTTCTATATTTTAACAAGGAATGGAGTTGCTCCCGCAATTAATGAGCAAGGAAGAAAAGACGTGGTTTTGGTTAAACCAATGGAAACTGTACGTTTCATAGCGAAATTTGAAACATTTTCAAATGATTCTGTACCCTATATGTACCATTGTCATATGCTGACTCACGAAGATGGTGGAATGATGGGACAATTTGTTGTTTCCAACCCTTTGTCAGTTGCAGACAACCTAATTAACGATTTAGGAATAAGTATTTTTCCGAACCCATCCATTGGAAAAATTACCATTAATTTTAGTGAACACCCATCAAGTATAATCGTATATGATGTATTGGGAAGAGAGCGAATGACAATCAAAGAATTTGATAATTCACAACTAACAATAGAAGAAATGCCTAAAGGGATTAATCTCATAATGTTCGAATATGGCAATGATCGATTTGTTAAAAAAATAATCGTGAATTAAAACTGCTTACAACAATATGTATAGTGCATAGCACCCTGCGGGATGCTACGACACCATACACGGAACGTTATAGCCAATTAAAATAAACAGTAAGATGAAAAACATATTATTTATATCCATCCTCAGTTTAATATCCTTGAATATTTATGGCCAAGTTTGGATTGATTCGGGTGCTGTTTGGCATTACGATTATTCTAATATTGGATATGGAGGATTCTATAAATATGAATATACGAAAGATACAGTAATTGAAAATCAAAATTGTCAAATAATAGCAGGCACTAATTATATGTTTACATATAACCAAAATAATGAATTAGTTCTTCTAGGACAATCTGAATTAGGAAACCACTATACATTTGTTTCAGGAGATACGGTTTTCTATTGGAATGAAAATGAAAATAAATTCTTTACACTCTTCGATTTCGGGGCTCAAATTGGAGATTCTTGGGTAATTTCAACCAATCCTAATAATTATGTAGTGGATCCTAATAATGACAATGATACATCTAGAATTGAAGTCATAAGCACAGGAACAGTAACCATAAATTCAAACATGTATCGTTTCATAAAAATCAAACCTACTTACGGTTCTACTTATGGCATGGAGGGAACATTTGTAGAAAGATTTGGCAATATCGATTCAACACTAGCACCTTTTCAAAGCTTATTTCCCAGTTTTTATGATTATTCTGGAAACATAATGGCGGAGTGGAATATGTATAATTTCAAATGCTTTCAGGACACTTCATTTTCTCTATATAATCCAACCAATAAAGATTGCGAATATTACTTAACTATACTAGGTACAAAGGAAGAAGAACTGAATAATATTGAATACTTTCCTAATCCAACAGAAGGAAAGTTTACCATAAACAATCGTAATAATGAAATTATAACAATCATACTTTATGACAATATTGGGAAACTATTAAATACTTTTGAAGTTGCACCAATGACCAAAATAGAAATAAACATTTCAAAATATAGAAAAGGGCTATACTTCATGAAGGTTGATAATGGAATAATTAAGAGCGAAACAATCAAAATAATTAAACAATAGCAGGCTATAACACAGCCTTTGTCGCCAGCCTCTATAAAACTTGGATTTTTACATTCATGTAAATGATATGTTTGTATCTTTGATAAAACATTTAAAAACAGGCCGTCGCAAAGGCTCAACCGTTATGCACAAGGCTAAAACGACAGACAGTTAAACAGAAAAATATTGACAAGTACATCACTTACATATGAAAAAAGGTTGATTGCTTTTATCGACATTCTTGGTTTCAAGGACATAGTAAAACAATCCGAGACAGACCCTTCTAAGATAGAGTTGATTTCCTCTGTTCTTGAATATTTAAAAGATTGGGAAAAGACAGAAAAATGGGATTTGAAGTTTGTTGAAATTGAAGAAAGTGCACAATATAAAGGAGTAAATAATTTTGACCTACGTGGAAAAACAAATACAACTTCATTTTCAGACAGCATTGTTGTTTCTGTTAAGATTGACGACAATGTAAATGAAATGGCTTCAACTTTAATTGTTAACCTAGCCTATATCGGAACTGTGCTTTTAGAAAAAGGAATTTTATTTCGGGGCGGACTGACAATTGGCAATATTATCCACATAGACAACGGAACAGTTTTCGGTCAAGGATTAATTGACGCATTTATTCTTGAAACAAGAAGTGCAATATATCCCAGAATTGTTCTTTCCGACAAATTACTGAAAGAGTTAAATTACCCTCTAGAAAGAAAAAGAAACAGATATCCATATCACCAATATTTAGATAGGTATGATGACGGATGTGTGGGTTTTCACCAGTTAATATACTATCAAGTAATCGAGAGTTGGACTGAAATGACACCTGAATTATTAACCGAATCATTAAGCAAAGTCCGTAAAGTTATTATAAGCGGACTAGATTCAAGTTTTGAGAAACCAGAAGTTTTTGAAAAATTTAAGTGGCTTAAAGAACAATACAACAAATTGATAATTCTTAGTGACTTCGATTTCGAGACAAAAACTGAAGAACATATAAAGCAAAAAATAAGAGAACTGAATGACGGAATTGCAGGACAAAATATTCACTACTCTTATACTGACAACTTCTATGAAAATCGAAGCAAAGACAAGAAATAAAAGAAGCCCTGTGCATAACAGCACCTACCCAAAAGTGGCGGTTCAGTGGTTAAATCAAGCTTTGTGCTTCTATCAAAGTTTGTGCTTAACTAGAAAGTGAAGTGCTTCGAAATCGCCAACTTCTTGTAGCTGCAAAACGTTATGCACAACAGACGAACACATAACACAATGAAAATATTACTGATTCTTTTCTCCTTATTTTTTTCTCTAGGAGGCAATAGCCAAAATTGCTTTGAAGTCCATAAGATAAAATCTAAAGTTCTAAAGGAAAAAAGAAGTATTTGGGTGGGGCTTCCTACGAACTACCATAAGGACAGTTCATACGCTGTTGTTTATGTTTTAGATGCAGAACACAGATTTGAGTTAACTTATTCTATGACAGTAGAACTGTTTGAAAACCAAAGTGCTATTCCAGAAGTGATAGTGGTGGGCATACCCCATATTGACCGATTTCACAGAATTAACGACTTAACTTTCACTGATTCAAAAGTGGACGCAAAAGGTAAGGAAGATACAATAGGATATTTTAATTCTTCTATGACTGGAAACGGATTATTTTTTTTAAAGTTTCTTGAAGATGAAGTTGTCCCTTATGTAAATAAGCAATATAGTACAAATGGTTTCAACACCCTAGTGGGACATTCCATTGGAGGATATTTTTGTGCCTACATACTTCCTATTCAAAAATCGTTTTCTGCATTCCAAATTTATGATGCCAGTATATGGTATAATGATGGAGATGCCATAAAGCATATACAGAAAGAGCTTGACTCAAACTACAAAAGCAACATATTCATTTCAAAAGGTATTGCTTTCGACGGACCAAGAGAATATGTAGATCATCATCTATTAATGATTGATTCTCTCGGGACTGTATTGATTGACTATCCTAATCTAAACGTTTCGACTGCTACCTTCGAAAAAGATCATAATGCAATGTACCTATATTCTATAATCAAGGGGCTATCCGTTCTATTTAAAGATGAATAAATATGCATAACATCAACTAAAAGCCACGGGCTGAACAACTATATCCAAGAGGCCCGCGTCTCCTAGTTGAGAACCGTTATGCACAAGCTAAAAGAACACGCAACAACGAGCAATGATGAAAACTAAAGTCATATTATTCATTTTATTTTCCCTCTATTTTAATAAAGGATATACGCAAGAATCTCTTATTATGTACATTTACGCAACTAATGGAACAGAGAAAACATATCCTTTCTTAATAGACCCTTTTTATGACGAAATTACCTATGGAAAAAATGAAAGAAATACAACTTTTTTCAACTTAAAAGGACTTGTAAAAATCGTCAATACAACAAGCTATTATATTAATGCTGACACCGTTAATGGAGTTGAAAGTGCCGTAGAGCAAAGATTTAACAGCAATTTACAACTTGTGTATTTTAAACATACGCCTCGTGACCATTGTTGGACGATTGAAGAGTACACCTATAAAAATGGAAAACTTTTAGAACGAAAAACCGAAAATAGGCAATATTCAGACAGTTCAAGAACAAACTACCAATACAATAATTTAGGCTATCTTATTGAAAAAGAAGATTATTTCAAAGGGAAGTATTCCCGTGAAAACGAAGTATATCATTACAAAACTAAATTCACTTATAACAATTCCTTTACTTCCGTACAATATAAATACTACCCTATTACGAAACTTTACGATGATGATATGAAAGGTGGCAAAGTTGAATTCCACTTTGACAAGAACGGAAATTACAAATATCCAAATACGGCTACAACCTATGACTCTCTGAATAGACCTATTTTTTATCACCTCCAAAATATTTGTGGTACTGCAAATTCTTGCTTAAATATTATGGTATCAACTTCATTTGATTCAAAAGGCAATATCATTGAGCAAAACGTGCAAGACTTTACTATTCGCAATGCTAATTGGTCATTTAGCAGTCATTTTAAGGCAGGATATAATGACAATAATCTTTTGATATGGAGAGAAAATTATTATCAACCACTTAACATTTTTGGACTCAATGAAACCAACAACAGCAGTTCTCGTGAACGTTACGAATATACTTTTGACATTCAAGGAAATTGGACGACACTTAAAATATACCAAAAAGACAAATTGAATAAACTAATAGAACGAAAAATAGAATATTACAATACCGAAGAATGATAGCCTTTGCATAACATCGGTTTTGCAAGATATCGGGCAAAGTGCTTCGATTCAAACTTTTGCTTTATATTTGAAGTTCGGCTTCGTTTCAAAGTTAGTGCTAAATATCCGCTACCTCGCAAAGTCGCGAAACGTTACCTTCAAGCATAGAGAAAGATAGACCAATAGACAAAACAAACAATAATACAATGGAAATAATTGAAATAGAAATACAGACAGACGACCTTGTAGAAACAGAAACCTTTTATTCTGACATTTTGGGACTACAGTTGGCAAACAAGGGGCAAAACTCAATTTCATTTTTGGCTGGACATTCAACCTTGACTTTTATAAAATCAAATAAATTAAATCCGAAATACCATTTTGCCTTTAATATTCCACACAACAAACTTGACGAAGCAATAATATGGGCAACAACAAAACTTAACTTAATAGAAAATGTTGACAATGAAATAGTGGCAAACTTTGAAAGTTGGAATGCAAGAGCAATTTATTTTTACGACAATAACAAAAACATTTTAGAATTCATTGCTCGTTTTGACCTTGACAACTCAACAGATAAACCCTTCGATATTTCATCTATTCAATCTATAAGTGAAATCGGAATAGTAACGGATGCACCAATTAAACTTGCAGACAAATTGGTTGAGAATTATAACTTAAACTACTTTTCAAAAGGCTCTAAAAGTGAAAGTTTTGCTACAATAGGTGACGACAATGGACTGTTTATTGTTGTAAAAACAAACAGAAACTGGTTTCCGACAGAACAGAAATCTGAAAAACATTTTACAAGAATAAGAATAGCGAATGATGGTTTAACGAAAGAAATTATAATGACCGAAGAGAATGCCAGCAGGTAACAACACCTACAAGAAATTGGCGGTTCAGTGGTTAAATGAAGCTTTGTGCTTCGTATCAAGTTCAGTGGTGGCAGACAGTTTTCGTCTCCGAAATCGCCAACTTCTTGTAGCTGCAAAACGTTGGTACCAATTTAAAATGAGACAACATACATTAATAACAATATTTCTGACCATTGCTTTTGGACAAGTATTTGGACAGTCAGGCAGCTCAACTATTTATAAAGCACTTGAAACAAAGAAATTTTATTCAGTTAGACTTTCATCACAGACAACCAATGGCAAGGGAACATATGAAGTCAACGGCAAAAAAGTTTCAAAATCCACTTACGACAAGTATCAATCGACTTGGAAAAACATGGAGACTTGTTGCCCTTGTATTTTAAAATCATATGATGAAAATGATGTCCTTATTCGTGAGGCTGTTTCCTGTACAGACTGTGATGTTGGAGTTTTTAAAGAATTTTATCCAAATGGAAAGGTAAAGTTAAGTGGACGATATAAAGAGTATCCAAGTGAAAACTGGGACGACATTTGGGCAAGAGGATTTTGTAGTGTGCCAGATGGACAATGGACTTACTTCAATGAGAAAGGAGATACGCTTTACTCTGAATTTTGGAAAGACGGAAAATTCATTAAGCAAGTTCCTGAACAAAAACTAACTGAGATATGGGAAGTAGAACTGACACTAAAAGAGGAAACAATTGACAAGCAAGAATTGACAGTTGAGCAAGTAAAGGACCTTGTTGTTACTCCAAAATTTAAAAATAGCCACAAAGACAACGTTAAACTGACAATTAATTTTGAAGTTACTGCTGTCGGACACAAACAAAACAAACAATCTTTTACATTAGATAGCTTTAAGAATATTGACGTAACCAAAATGCTTTCTGATGTTGGAATATCCTCCGACAAGCAGACGAAATTTATGATGGAGGTATGTAATAACGGATTTGTAATTGCACGCTTCTATTTGAAAATTAAACATTAAACTGGTGCTAACCGCACCTACAAAAAAACTGGCTTTTCAGTGGTTAAATGAAGTTTTGTGCTTCGTATCAAGTTCAGTGCTGGCAGACAGTTTAGTGCTTCGCAATCGCCAACTTCTTGTAGCTGCAAAACGTTAGCGGTCATTGTAGGACGACCACCTAGAAAACGAATAGACAAGAAATGAAACATATAAAACTGACGACTTTAATATTTGGAGTTTTGCTTATAGGCTGTAACCAAACTGAAACAAAAACAACAAAAGTATCAAATAAAAAATCAGCTGCTAAAACAGAAGACAAAGCTTTAAAACAAGAGAAGCCTGATGACAATGAAAAACTTGCTGACGATAAAGTAGAAAGCATCAACAATGCTATTGAGTTGTTCAAATCGAATAATGTTGACAAAATATCAAACATTATTAGCTTTCCATTAGACAGACAATATCCGATTCCAAGCATTAAAAACAAAAATGAATTCAATAAGAGATTTAGTGAAGTTTTTGACAAAATTCTTATCGACAAGATTGCTAATTCAAAAATTGAACAATGGTCAGAAGTAGGCTGGAGAGGAATTATGTTAGACGATGGTGTTGTGTGGATGGCAAATTCTGATGGAATAATAACAGCGGTAAACTACCAAAGTGATTTTGAAAAAAAACTCAGAAAAGATTTGATAGACAAGGAAAAGGAAAATTTACACAATTCACTAAAAACTTTTGAAAGTCCGACTTACAAAATAAAGACTAAAAATTATCTAATTAGAATTGACGAGCTTAATAATAATAAATACAGATATGCTTCCTGGAAAGTAAGTGAAAAAGAAACTTCAAAACCAGACATAATTTTGAATGATGGAGAATTAGAGTTTGAGGGAAGTGGAGGAAACCACGTTTTTACTTTTGTTCAAGGAAAGTATACATACAAAGTTTACAGAAATATTATAGGCGAGGAAAGTTCCCCAGACATTACAATTGAAATTGAAAAAGACGGTAAAACAATTTTATCAGAAGACGGAACATTAATACTTGAATAAAACAACGAACCGCTAACAAGTAAGGCTTAAACGCTACGAAGTCCCGATAATTCATCGGGACGAAGTTGCGGTTTTAGCCCAAACGTTAGCGGTCAGCTTAAATACGACAACACGAAATGACGAACGAATTAAAAATAGCAATCGAAGACCTTTATAAAACATTTGCGATTTATCCATTTAAGTCGTCAATGGGAGGTTGTCCTTGCTGTGTATCAAATTCAGACAAAGAACAACTTCACACAAAACAGTTAAGACAACTTGACGAAGAAGACCTATCAAGATATGCTTTTAAAGCTATGACAACTTGGGGCCACACAGACGACTTTAAACATTATTTACCAAGAATATTCGAGCTTTTAGCGACAACAAATTTTATCGTTGACACTTTTGTGGTGTTGGGTAAACTTGAATACGGGAAATGGAGAACTTGGACAGAAAACGAACAGAAATCAATAACAGAGTTTTTATTAGCTTGGTGGACAGATTTAGTAAAGAACAAATCATACTTTGACAAAGAAGCTTTCACTGAAATTTATAAGTTGATAGGAAATATTACCCAACTTCTCGACCGTTGGAAAATTAATTTTGACGATAACAGTTTCAAGAATTTTGTTGAGCTGATTTACGACTATTACAACGATTTAACAAATAAGAAAAAGGAATTTAAAGACTTAGATGAAGTATCCATTGATAAACTTATCGAATGGATAAAGTTAAATTCAGGAAAACTAGAAAATGGCTTTTTTTACTTTGAAGAAAAGGACAAAGAATTGGCAGAAAAGGTATCGACAACCCTTTATATATTTGAACGAACAGTATGACAAGTAAAGAAAGCCGAACTGCTAACAAAACGTTATAAGCCATTTAAAGAAATAACTGAATGAACATTATCTTAACAGCAAGTAATGGTGGACTGACAGCCGGAGTAATTTTCGGTTGTATTTTTCTTCTATTGTTTGGAGTGATGACGGTTAAAATGATAATTGAAGCCATTAAGCCGACAAAACCACAAGAACGAACTAAAACTATATTAATAATACCGGTAGGACTTTTTTTCTGTTGTGTAGGCGTTTACATTATTTTACTGGAATACAACCTGCTTAATAATTATGTCTATGTTGAGGGAACAACTCTTGAATATTGCAACTCTGGAAAGTCGGGAAAAGGAATTGAATTTGAATATTATTTGAATGGTAAAAGATATACGAAATAGATTTAAATCAAGAAAAAATTAACAACATTTGGTTCATTAATTACTCGAGAAACAATTTTGATGAATTTGATAAAATTTCAGAGAAAAGTGTAATACTTCCAAACAATAAAATAATTACAGTTAATTTAGTGAATGTTAGAAGCTATACTAAACTATTTGCTTCAATCATAAAAACAAACAAGTATCCCTATAGTCTTACCTCAATAGCGAATGAACTTGGATTTAATCACTGGAAGCAGATTGAAAAATATGTCAAAATGTTAGATGTAGATATAAATCATAAGAATTATTTATACCAAAGTTCATTTGGAAAACGATATTCTGAAAAATTTTTCGAATTAGTGAAAGCGAAATTAAACAATTAAAACTGCACACAACAATTAAGCATCAATGAAGTTAAGCCATACGTGACTTCATTGAGCTTTGTGTTGAACTCTGCCTTTGGGGGCGGGCTCGAAGCTTTTGAAATCTATGGGGTTTGAATAGGATTGATTGTGTTTGATTTTCTAAAAGGCCAGTTCGGTGACTTTAAAAATTACCTGATTTAGATCGTAAATGCATTTTTCACTACTTAAATAAATTTGGCAATAAGCTTTTGAGTCTTGTTTTGGACCCAAGTTGAAGATCAACGCATAGAAATAGCTGTCCGTGTAAAACGCATCACCTGCAATTACCCTTATTCCCAAAATACTAAACTAAACATCTAACCGTTATAAAACCTTCCCAGTTTAACGCACTTATGAAAAAGACAGCATTCACCTCCATTCTTAGCACCATCTTCATTCTCTTTCTATATTCTTTCACACTTCAATCTGATTTTCTCACAGAACAAAAGAAGTTTTCAAGAGTACGAACGGCAATTTCGGAAAAAGAAACTGCGTTGGAAAAAAGGTTGAAAGAGAATCAAATTTTACTCGGGAAACTAAATCTAATCTTGGTTGCTTATAAAGACAACGACCTATTGGATGTTTATGCCAAAAACAAAACGGAATCGACCTACAAAAAAATCTTTTCCCTTGCTGTCTGTGCCCGATCTGGCGAACTTGGACCAAAAAGAAAGCAAGGTGATGGACAAGTTCCCGAAGGATTTTACCACATCGACCGCTTTAACCCAAGCAGTAACTTTTATTTATCTCTTGGAATTAATTATCCAAATCTTGCCGATAGAAGGAAAAGCAAGTCTCCAAACTTAGGCGGTGATATTTTTATTCACGGTTCCTGCGTTACGATTGGTTGTTTGCCAATGACTGACAATTTAATGAAGGAAATCTATGTATTGGCAGTTCATGCGAAGAACAATGGACAGGCTAAAATTCCAGTTTATATTTTTCCATTCAAAATGACGGACCAGAACATGGTAAGCTACGCCAGAACGTACAAAGACAATAAAGCGCTAACCTCATTTTGGGAAAATTTGAAAATAGGTCACGACGAATTCTTGAAAAATAAAACGGAAATTAACTTTCAAATTGCTGAAAATGGCGATTATAATTTCTAAATTCAGCACGTGAATGACAAGTCGAGGGCATTAAATACTCCTCGAAATTATGATGTACCATTTCAATGAAACTAGCACTAAAAACGATCTCATTTACGAAATTTCTCCTGATAACCCTTCTTTTAGGTATGCCGGTATTTTTTTTCATAAGTTTCAGTTTGTTGTTCCTCTTTCAGAGTGGCTATCTTTTATTGGTTCTCGTTCCGCTCTTCGGATTAATCGGGCTGCTTGCGCAAAAACTTGCTGAATCAACTACAATTATTGACTTAGGAGATCCTGAATATTTGAAAATCAATGACCAAGAAATTCCTTATACAAGCATTCTTGGATACTTCATTAACGATGGAGCCTTGACATCGACCGCATTTTGTTTGAGATTAGATTCTGACAAGACAGTTCAAATTACCGCTTCTTCCGTTGGACAAGCTGGTAAAAAATTTGTAGCGATTCAATACGAGATTATTTGTGCACTGAAATCTAAGATCCCTAATTTACAAGAGCTTGAACATGCAGATGTCTATGTTCGTCAAACTTCCATGCTAAGACCAATAATTTACATCAGTATCGGAGTAATACTTCTTCTCGATGTGCTTGCCATTTATCTGATGGTTTGGCGTAAAATGGATCTGCCATGGCAACTGTTTTTTGCTAATTCTTTGATTTTAGGACTCGTTCCTTTCCTGAAAAAAGGGAAGTTAAAGAAGGATTAAACCACGTTTAAATGCTATTTAAATGAATCGCTAAAACGATTTTGAGGAATCTTTTGTAGGACAAATTAAATCTTTAAAAACACATTTTCACAAGCTTCTATTGATTTTCAATTTTTTTTTAAATAAAAAAATCCCAGTAGACAATTGCCTACTGGGATTTTAGATTTTCGTAACCGAATATCAGTTACTTCAATTCATTAATCTTTAAACACTCTGAATTCACTTGTTGTGTTTTCAGCGATTACTTTAACGATGTAGATAGCTGTTGGCATTTCTGACATGTCAACTGTTACTTCGTTTGCATTCGTGTTGATGTTTTTAATTAATCTACCAGTCATGTCATACAATTGAATGCCTGTAATAGCTTTCGTGTATGTAACTGTTAACGCATCCAATACTGGATTTGGGTAGAAGTTTAAGTTTGCAACATCGATAGATTTAACACCTAAGGTAGCTACATCAAAACAATCACTTGTTACCGTACATCCGTTTACCGTTACTTCAACAGCATAACTTCCTGTTTCAATAGCTAAATAGCTCGCGTTCGTTGCTCCAGTGATAGGAGTAAATAAGCTGTCACATTTTACCCATTGGTAGGTAGCGCCTGCAGTTGCGTTAACATTCAAGTCATCTCCTGAACGTGTAATTGTCGCAACTGGAGAAGTGTTGATTGTTAATTCTAAAACTTCCGTATTACAACCTGTAACTACTGAATAAGTTCCAGAAACTGTATAAACTTCACCATTCTCAGCCCAAGTATACGTATCACAAGCAGCAACCGTAGTTGTGTTTGAAGTATTTGGAGTGATTGTCAATACCAATGTTTCAGTTGTACATCCTGTAACAGATGTATACGTTCCTGAAGCGGTATACGTGGTTCCATTTTCAGCCCAAGTGTAAGAATCACATTCCGTAATTGTGGTTGTGTTGTTTACAAGTGGGTTAACAGTAACTACTACTACAGATCGAACACTTTCGCAAGCATTTAAAGTTTGAGAAGCATAGTATACTCCTGACGTTAATGCAGTCGTTGAAACCAATGCAGTTCCACCAGTCGCAGCCGTGTACCATTTGATTGCAGTACCTGTTGCTACTAAATCAGCTACGGTTTGTCCAACACAGTATGATTGCGTGATTGAAGCTACTGGAGCCGCAGTGTTGTTCACTGTAACTGTTACAGAAGTTCGAACACTTTCACAAGCGTTTAACGTTTGTGAAACATAGTATGTTCCCGTTGCCAACGCTGTATTAGCAGCTAAAGCAGATCCACCAGTCGCAGTTGTGTACCATTTGATTGCAGTACCAGATGCTACTAAATTCGCAACGGTTGCTCCAGAACAGAATGATTGTGCAGATGCAGTTGGTGCAGAAGTAGTATTTACTGTAACTACTACAGACGTTCTAACACCTTCACAAGAGTTCAAAGTCTGTGAAGCATAGTATGTTCCTGTTGCTAATGCAGTCGTTGAAACCAATGCAGTTCCACCAGTAGCAGTTGTGTACCATTTGATAGCAGTACCATTTGCTACTAAATTCGCAACAGTAGCTCCAATGCAGAATGTTTGAGCAGAAGCTGTAGGAGCAGATGTTGTATTTACAATCACTACTACTGAAACTCTTGCACTTTCACAAGTACTTACCGTTTGAGAAACAAAATATACACCTGTTGCTAAAGCTGTCGTTGAAACTAACGCAGTTCCACCAGTTGCAGCTGTGTACCATTTGATTGCAGTTCCTGTTGCAGTTAAGTTTGCAACTGTTGCCCCAATACAGAATGATTGATTTGCAGAAACTGTTGGTAAAGCTGTTGTATTTACAGTTACTGCTACAGAAGTTCTAGCACTTTCACATGCATTTAATGTTTGTGAAGCGTAGTACGTACCTGTTGCTAAAGCAGCAGTATTTGCTAACGGTGTTCCACCTGTTGCAGCTGCATACCATTTAATTCCAGTACCTGTTGCAGTTAAGTTACTTACAAGACCACTTCCACAGAAAGTTTGTGCAACTGCAGTTGGAGCAGTCGTGGTGTTGATCGTTACCGCTACAGCACCTCTTACACCTTCACAACCATTGATTGTTTGTGTCACGTAGTAAGTACCAGTAGTTAAAGCAGCTGTTGGAGCTAATGCAGTTCCGCCTGTTGCACTGTTATACCAAGTGAACATCGTTCCGTTTGGTAATAAAGCTGAAACCATAGCCGAGTTACAGAATGCTTGTGCAGATGCGTTTGGCGCACTTGGAGTTGCATTGATTACAACAGTTACTTGAAGTCTCGTTTGACTTTCACAACCATTGATTGTTTGCGATGCGTAATAAGAAGATCCATTTGCTAAACCAATTGAGGCCAATAACGCAGTTGGATATTCAGTACCACCTGTAGGAACTGAGTACCATTTGATATTCGTTCCTGTTGCAACCAATTGAGATAAATTAGATGAACCACAGAATGTCTGCGTAGTCGCACCTGTTGGTATTGCAACCGTATTGATCGTTATCACTGCAGAAGTTCTAACACTTTCACACGTGTTCAAAGTTTGTGAAGCATAGTAAGTTCCACTTGCCAACGCTGTCGTTGAAGCCAAAGCAGTTCCGCCAGTCATCGCAGTGTACCATTTTATTGTAGTACCAGTTGCTACTAAATCAGCAATTGTAGTACCTAAACAGAATGTTTGAGCAGAAGCCATCGGTGCAGGAGTTGTCGGATAAACGATAACTGCTACTGGTGTTCTACTACTTTCGCATGTAATCAACGTTTCAGAAACATAGTACGTTCCAGATACCAAAGGTGTCGTAGAAACTAAAGGTGTTCCAGCCGTTGCATCGTCGTACCATTTAATGATCGTACCAACTACTACTAAATCAGCTACTGTTGATCCACTGCAGAAGTTTTGATCTGCGGCAATCGGAGCATTCGCAGTTGCTTTAACAGTTACTACGATAGAAGTTCTAACACTTTCACAATTGTTTAAAGTTTGTGAAGCATAGTATGTGATTACTCCTAATGGTAATTCGTCAGTTGCAAGGATTTCAGTTCCACCAGTCGCAGTTAAGTACCATTTTACATTTGTACCAGTTACGACTAAATCTTCGAATGTTGCTCCAGTACAGAATGCTTGATCAGAAGCAATCGGTGCAGCGGTCGTATGAACGATTACTGCTACAGAAGTTCTTTCACTTTCGCACGTAAGTAGAGTTTGTGAAGCATAATATGTTCCTGATGCTAATGCTTCAGTTGCAAGGATTTCAGTTCCACCATTCATTGCTGAATACCATTTGATTGCAGTACCTGTTGCAGTTAAATCTGCTACGGTTGATCCAATACAGAATGTTTGAGCAGCTGCCATTGGTGCAGGAGTAGTGTTCACTGTCACTGTTACTGATGCTCTTTCACTTTCACATGTAAGTAAAGTTTGAGAAGCGAAGTAAGTTCCTGATGCTAACTCTTCAGTTGCAAGGATTTCAGTTCCACCAGTCATTGCTGTGTACCATTTGATTGCAGTACCTGTTGCAGTTAAATCTGCTACGGTTGCTCCAATACAGAAAGTTTGAGCAGCTGCCATTGGCGCTGGTGTGCTGTTTACAGTAACCACTACGGAAGTTCTCTCACTTTCGCAGAAGTTGATAGTTTGAGAAACATAGTATGTTCCTGTTTGTAGTTCTTCAGTTGCAAGTACTTCAGTTCCGCCAGTCAATGTTGTAAACCATTTCATATCCGAACCAGTTGCTACTAAATCTGCAACCGTTGCTCCAATACAAAAAGTTTGAGCTGAAGCTGTTGGTGGTGTAGTGTTTACGTTTACAAGTGCTGTAGATGTTAATGAACAACCTGTTGAAGGAACATTTGCTGTCGCTGTATACGTTTCAGACATAGTTGTTGCAGATTTTACATAAACCGTTGCAGCGTTTGTGTTGGCTACATAAGGTACTGTTGCTGCTGCATCTGCATACAAATTAGTTATCGGTGACCACGTGATATTTGTTGGTACCGTGCTAGTCCAGTCAAAAGTAGTATTAAGTCTTTGCAAACTCAATGTACCAGTTGGATTAGTAGCTGCGAATGCATCCGAACTAGTATATGTAGTAGATGTTCGCGCTGTAACAGTTTTATTATCTGGGGTAGCAGTAAAATAAGTAGAAGAGTTGTAAGATTGATCTGCTCCTGTATTTCTAATATCTACAATGATATTGGATGTACCATTCCAAACATACGGAGTGTTGAATACAATAGAATTTACACCCAATGTTTGTGTATAGGTAGCCGCACTAAATACTTGTGTTAAACCTGTTGAAGTAAAACCTGTTAACACATTTGCAGCAGTAGAACCCATGTATACTTTGTAGTCGGTAACATTAGGAGCAGACCCAATCGTAGTAATTCCAAATTTGATTCCATTAATGTTTCCTGCTTGTATTCCTGCAGCATTCAATTCTGCTTGCGTGAATACCATTTGTGCCCAATAATGTTCAAATCTGTTACAAAACGCAGTTGGTTCTATTCCTCCTTCTGCAGTAACTGTAGTCGCTGTTCCAATAGTAGTTGAACCACTTGAACCTACTGTTCCACCTGACGCAGCGAGCGCCTGAACAACATCAGCACATACCGTAGTACTTGCAGGAGTAATAGTCAGCGCACTTGGTAATGGATTAACAGTTATTACAGTACTCGCATTATTGGAACATAAGTTTCCAGTAGTTTGAGAAGCAGTTAAGGTATAGGTAGTTGTTACTGTTGGATAGAAACTCCATCCTGAAACAGCATTACCAATAACACCAGTACTTGGTGACCAAACATAGCTATCAAAATCTGCTGCACCTACTGTTAAATTTGTAGCTGCGCTTGTATCAGCTTCACAAATTGTAGCTGAATTGTTACTAATAGCCAATGCTGGTGCCGTACTTACAGTAGCTGTAACTGCTGTTCTTGGAGATGAACAATCAACAGCAGCTTTTATGTTATAGAAAAAATAGTAGGTAGTTGTAGAAGCCGAAGATCCAAGCCAACCACCAGTTACAGAAATTTTTGATGAAGTGTATGGAAAGCTATTTCCACTTGATTCTCTTATCAAACCTGTAATTCCAGTATATGCTTTCACAATCAATCGATATCCTGTTCCTACTGGCACAGCAAAGTTCAAAGGAACCGTAACTGGAGTTGTAAGACCTGAACCTGTAACTGGAATTGCAGTTGTAGACATTAATTCTAATCCTGCCGAGTTTTGTAACGCAATTGTTACCGTTCCAGTACCAAATGGGTAAATTACAGTAGAAGCAAGCGTCGTTTCACTTGTTGCATTGAAAACAACTCCGTAGTTGCTAAATACGTAGCTTGAGTTCAGTGTTGGTGCAATTTTCCCAGAACTCTGGAAATTAACTCCTTTCGCAGCTTCTACATAATAGGTAGTTGTAGCTGTAATAAAAGGCGTTGTAAAAGTAGCACCAGAACCTATATTCGTTCCACCTGTAGCAGCTGTGTACCATTTTAATGTGGCTCCAGTTGAACCTGTTGCTAATAAATCAACTGTCCCTGGGCCACAACGATTACTTGCTGTAGTTGTTAACAATTGAGGGTCATTGATTTCAATTGTAACTGAGTTTGAATTTACTGTTAAACCTCCATTTGCACACGTAGTTTGATAATAGTATGTTTCAGGTGCAGTTAATACCGGAGTAGTATACGTTTTTGCTGTTGCACCAGAAATTAATCCGGCAGCGTTATACCATTGGTAAGACAATCCTGAATCCGTTGAACCTGGATGTGTGGCAGTCATGATAACTGAACCAGATACACAAACACCTGCGTAAGATGATGTAACCGTTGATGCATCAGGAATGCCAGCACATGGAGATTGTTGGAAAACTGTAAAAGTATAGTCTTCATACTCTCCGTTTGATGCTGGACCACAAGAAGTGATAGCACCGGAAGAACTATTGGCAACTCTCATTCTATAGTTACCCGGAACAGTTCCTACTGGGATAGTAATTAGTCCTGAATAAGAAGCAGAATAAGATGTAGTTGCAAAAATAGTTTCTCCAACATCGTTAAAGTCTAAATCATTATTCCAGTCAATCCAACAATAGAAAAAATGTGTTGATGAATTTGTAGCTAAAGAGATGCTTACTGGTTGACCAATGTAGGACGAACAACTATTGGTTGCGCTAAAGTTCGCATATCCACCATTTGAAACAGTTGCATTTGAAATATTTACTAAACCATCTGTTGTAGTTACGTTGGTTAAGTAATAATTTGTTCCACCTGTTGGTATACAGTAGTTTGTGTAAAAACTACCTCCTAATGCCCATAAACTTTCTTCAGTACCACAGTCTGACCTTACCCACCAGTAATAAGTAGTTTCAGCAGTTAGACCTGAAGCTAAGTAAGGAGAAGCTGTGTGGTTGTTTACAGTTGGAACAGTTGCGGCAGTTGGTGCAACGTTGGATGTGCTATAATAAACATCATATCCGTTTGTAGGGTTTGTTGCAGAAGCAGTCCAGCTCATTGTAGCAGAACTAGTGGTTAACGCAGATAAAACCAGTGCTGACGGAGGTAGACAAGATGGAGGTGTTATGATGTTAATTGCATAATCCTCTGTCTCTCCATAATTGGAGGCATCACATGGGGCAAAAGCTGTAGATCCCTCTACCACCCTTACACGCATGCGCGTACTTCCAAATAAAGTCGATGCAGGAATATTTACTGCTCCCGTATAAGTGGTACCACTAGTAACTGTAGTACTAGACTGAGTAACTAATTCGGTAGCTTCAAATGTTCCATTTTGGTTGAAGTCAATCCAAACCTTTACTCCTCCTGAATAAGATGTAACATTTACGGCTACGTTAAAAGTAGTACCAACAGATGCAGACATCTGCATGGTAGAAGTGTAATCACTATATGCAGTACTAGTAAGTGAAGCACAACCCGAGTTTAAATTATTGATGTTGGTAATTGCCGAGTTTGTTGAAAAACCTCCAATTTTAGCACCGTTAGAACAACCAAAAGCTGTTACTGGAGCACAATAAGTAAGATCAGCTCCAGTTGTAAACGAACGAACAATACAGCCTGTTGCATCTCCATTTGAATTTTTGGGAACTACTTTCCAATAATACGTCGTATTAGGATTCAATGGGGCAACAGGAGCGTAAGAAAGTGCTTGTTGATTAACTACGAAGGGAGGTGTAGCTGCTGTTCCAAAATAAACATCGTAACTCGTTGGTCCACCTGTACCTTCTGTCCAAGTTAACGTTGGATTTCGAACAACATTTGTAGCAGCGGTTGCTGGTACTTGAGCAACTGCACAGCCTGGTGCAATGGAGGAGGCAAAAACGACTTGCATTTGTGCTATATCTGAACTCCTACCTGAAGCAACTGGCGGTGATGCCGGATCAGGATTGTTATAGTCTTCGAAAAAACTAATCCCAGTATTTGATCCACTCGTAAAAGACCTAAAATTAGCGGAGCAAGAATAATCAGCTGCATTTTCATCAATTGCAACTACAAAATTACTCGTGCCGTTGTATACAAAGGGCGTGGTAAAAGTAATGTCAAACCAGTTTCCAGCGACCGGGGTAATGATTCCGTTAAAGACTTGTGTTAAATTTGCGAGAGGAATCCAGTCTGTTTCAGAAGCGAAATCTGTTTTTGTAGTATGACCTACCAAAACTTTCCAGTCATTCCAATTGGAAAGGAGTGGTCCACCGTTGTCATAATAAAATCTAATTTTATTGATGGTTCCAGCCTGTCCAATTTGTGCTGCCGTGTAAATCTGTTGCGTATAATTAAACTCGTAACAAGAATAAATAGGATAAGTCTGATTTGTTGATGTTCCACTTCCAATGGTGATGGTCTGGGAAAAACTAAAAGTCCCTGTTATCAAAAAGAGACACGTTAAAAAATTCGTAAGCCACGAACTTTTCGTGGTGGGGGTTAAGCGAGTGGGGTCTTTACCCACTACTTTTTCTTTTAGACTATTGAGTCGTGGATTTAGCCACCCACTCAATGAATAGTAGTTTTTAAACATAGTGATTAGTTTAAGTTAATATGTTAATTAGAGGGTAAAAGTATTTCTTTTTTTCAACAATTCAATATTTAACAGATAAATAACGCAAAAACTTTTTGAGTTTTAAAACTCAAACCAGTATAAGAGGTCGTGAATTCAAGGCTTTTGACTATTTATTTTTTTTGATAAATCTTCATTTTAACACAAGTTTGTCTCCAACCTTACCTCATGTTGTTACAATCGGTATCTTTAGTTGAAGCTATAAATCAATTTTGGAGATACTTTGACAAAGCAAAAAATCCCAGTAAACAAGTGTCTACTGGGATTTTATTTTTTAAGAATTCTAACCGATATTGGTTATTTCATCTCAACATTAATTTTTAACCACTCTGAATTCACTTGTTGTGTTTTCAGCGATTACTTTAACGATGTAAATTGCAGCTGGCATTTCTGACATGTCTACGGATACTTCGTTTGTATTGGTGATGATGTTTTGAATCAGTCTTCCTGTCAAGTCAAACAATTGAACACCTGTGATGTTTTTAGTGTACGTAATTGTCAATGCATCAGAAACTGGATTCGGGTATAAGTTCATGTTTGCAACATCAATAGCTTTAACACCTAAAGTTGTTACGTCAAAACAAGCACTTGTTACCATACATCCGTTTACCGTTACTTCAACAGCATAACTTCCTGCTTCAATAGCTAAATAGCTCGCGTTCGTTGCTCCAGTGATAGGAGTGAAAGAACCGTCACATTTAACCCACTGATAAGTTGCACCTGCAGTTGCGTTTACATTCAAGTCATCTCCTGAACGTGTAATGGTAGCAACTGGTGTTGTATTGATTGTTAATTCTAATACTTCAGTTTCACAACCTGTAACCGATGTATATGTTCCAGAAGTTGTGTAAACAGTACCATTCTCAGCCCATGTGTATGTGTCACAAGCAGCAACCGTAGTTGTGTTTGTAGAACTTGGAGTGATTGTCAATTCTAATACCTCCGTATTACAACCTGTTACAGATGTGTATGTTCCTGAAGCCGTATACGTTGTTCCATTTTCAGCCCACGTGTACGTGTCACATTCTGCAACCGTAGTTGTGTTTGTAGAACTAGGAGTGATTGTCAATTGTAATGTTTCAGTGTTACAACCTGTTACAGATGTGTATGTTCCTGAAACCGTATAGGTTGTTCCGTTTTCAGCCCACGTGTAAGTATCACATTCAGCAACTGTCGTTGTATTTGCAGTAATTGCATTTACAGTTACGTTTGCAGTCGCGCTAGCGGTACAACTTGTTGCAGAATTTGTTCCAGTGGCAGTGTATGCGAATGAACCTGCTGTTGCTGATTTAGCATAAACTGTAGCTGTCTCTGTTCCAGCTACGTATGCAACTGTTGCAGCAGCATCTGTAAATAAACCTGCAATTGGAGACCAAGTGATTTCTGTGTTTTCTAAAGTAGAGATTCTAAGATTTGGTCTACTAGTAGATGTAGATGGTGCAACTGTATTTGAACAAACGTCAGCTGCATTATCTTGAGATTTATACAAGGCTAAACCAGTAACTGTTGTGCACTCTACAGCAATACTACTTCCAGTTCCACTGTTGTTGTTGTTGAAACAAGTTTCAATTAACAAATTAGATACACCGTCCCATAAAAGAGGATTTGAAAGTGTAAAATCGATGTTTCCTGGACTGTTTGGTGTGTAAACTACTGGAGCTAAAACGGTGTTTGTTGCACCTGCAATAAACGCTGTTCCAAGTGTGTTTGGAGCAACAAAACCAGCACTGATTGTAAAACCACTCATAGGCGTATTGGTACCTGATATAGCTACCCAACCAATTGAACTGATTTTTTGACCAGCTTCCATACCAAGAGCTGTTAATTCAGCAGCTGTATAAAGTGACTGTGTTTTGGATCCACCCCAACCACCTTTGAAAGGTGTGGTAATACCACTAGAAGTTGTTCCAGATCCCACTTTACCAACAATTCCAATTGTTCCGCCTGTTGCTGTCAATTGTTGAATTCCATCAGTACAAACCGAAGCTGTTGCTGGTGTAATTACAATCGCTGAAGGCAATGGGTTTACGTTTACCAAGTAGTTTGCCGTTGTAGCACATAATGCACCTGCAGATTGACTAGCTGTTAAAGTGTACGTAGTTGTTACTGTTGGATTAAAAATAAACCCTGAAGCAGCATTTCCACTCACACCTGTTGTTGGTGACCATACATATGAATCGTAATCTGTTGATCCAGCTGTTACAGTAACTGCAGCAGTTGATTGACCATTACAAATAGCTGTTGAAGCGCCACTTAGCGTAAGTGTTGGTGGAGCTGTAACCGTCGCTACCACTGGCATTCTTTCTCCAGAGCAAATTACAACACCATTAATTGTAAATTGAGGTCTAAATTGAGTTGGTGTGTTTGCAGAAATTTCAGCCAACATAGCAGCAGGAGTAAATTGGTCTCTTTGTCTGTATCCAGTAGAATTAAATCCTACGTTGTCAACTTTCATACTTGAAGCAGTAGCTGTTGAAGCAGATGGTACTCTTGACCAAGAAATTGAAATAACAACGTTTGAAGTTCCATCCCAGTTAAATGAACTAGCAGAACCTGTTCCTGTTCCAAATGCTAAGTTGTTCAATGCGTTTGCCGCAGGAGTGTAACCATCGTCAGTTTCTGTTCCTAAGTAAACTTGTGCTAAACCTGAAGTAATAAAAGATGTTGTCATTTCAGTTGCAGCAGTTGCACCGATTTGAACAGTGAAACCTTGGTATGTTTGACCTGATGTAGTTGTTTCAAAACCTAAGTTTGTGATGTTTCCAGCAGTAACTCCAGCAGCAACTAATTCAGATGCTCTGATGATGTACTGCGTTTTTGCGCCACCCCATCCTCCAGGGAAGAACGTGTTTCCTGTTGAGGTTGAAGTTGTTGCTCCAGCACCAAGAGTAGCTGTTCCATTAGAGAACTCATTCGCAGAAGCGTAGAAAGTAGTCGTTGCTGAAATAGATGGTGTCGTAAAACTATTTCCAGAACCAATTGAAGTTCCACCAATATTCGTATTAAACCAGTTAATAGTCGCACCTGCATTTGGTGTTGCAGTTAAAGTAACTGAACCTGTTCCACAACGAGTTGCTGCAGTTGTAGCAGTAACATTACTTGCAAAGCCAACTTGAATTGGTGTTGAACTTCCTGTTGCAGGACCTGTAGCACACGTGACATCAAGTATGTAATATGTTGTAGTTGTTGGAGTTACTACAGTGGAAAGGTTCGTTGCTCCTGCAATTGCAGTATATGTGATTCCATCCGTAGAGCTTTTCCATTGGTAACTTACTCCTGTTCCAACCGTTGCATTCAAAACACTTAATGAAACACTTTCACCTAAGCAAATTGTACTTGCGGATGCAATTGTAGTTCCTGGTGTTGGTGTTCCTGAACATACATTAGACTCAGCGTAAGAAATAAATCCTGTGAAGTCAGCGTAGTCAAGAGCATTGGTTGCTTCAATTGTATTTGGTGTTCCTGTTGCGAAAACAGCTACACTTCCAAAAGAGCTGGTGTAAATTCCTGCAGCACTTGGTGCTTGTACTGGAATGTTAGCAGCAACTAATCCAGCAGCGCCTAAACGAACTTTCATGTCCGTAAACGTTCCAGAGATAGCTGAAGCTTCCCATCTGTTCGTGGTAGATAAATTCATAATTGCTGCATCTGCCGTTCCAGCATTTACATCAAATGCCTCTGCCTTCATAACTGAAACAGCCGTAGTTGTTGGAGCTAATGAAATTGGAGAATAAACTGATTTTCCTACTGGGAAAACGATAAATGCAGTATTATTCGTACCAATAGTTCTTGCGAAAGGTCCTTTTACCATATTCGACGCAGTTGGTGTTCCTGATAAAGTTCCAGCTGCAGTTGCAGTTCCTAATGTTAACAAGTTTGTATTGGTCGTATTGATCAAACCAGAAGTCATTGTCAAAGTTCCGCTTACGGATAATGGAACATTTAAGGTAACTCCTGTTGCATTGGTGTTGTTAACTGTTAAAGACAATAAATTGGCAGTAGTTGTTGTTAATGAATTTCTAAAAACTCCTGAACCTGAAATAGTTTGAGGATTTGCGGAAGCTGTTGCTGTTCCAATCCACGTTGCTAAATTCAAAGTGCTTGTAGCTGTTAAAGTGCCATTATTTACAAGATTTCCAGCTATATATGTAGTAGAATTTAATAAGTACTCTCCAGAAGCAATTGTTAAATTACCAAGGATACCAATTGTTCCAGTTGTTTTTACAAATCGGTTGGTACCTGTTAAAGCTTCAACATTTACATTTCCAAAGGAGTAATAGTTACTTCCTTGCCATAAATAAACATAGAAACCATTTGTAGCACCACCAGCAGTTGTCGAAACTCCATTACCAAATTGCACCGTGTGTGCAGTTGTAGCTGAACTTGATCCACCTGATTGACTTACAACAAAAGCGTAATCTGAAGTTGAAGTACCTGCGTGTGGATCAATAATTGTGATTTTTCCACCGGTTAGGTTAAGGTTTGGAATTGTTGTTGCAATGAAGCGAACAAGTGAAGTACCTGCTGGAACTGAATTGGCAACAATACCATTGTCATTTCCATCTACAAGGATTTCTCCACCTGATTGATTTACGGTTGAACCAATGTTACTCAATAGGTTTCCGTTAATGGTAACGATTCCTCCTGAAACAGTGAATGTTCCATTCACAATTAAGCTGCTGTTGTTCATGGTACAACCAACTAGAAGATCACCAGAAGTAACTGTTAACGTTCCTCCTGCAAGGATATTAATACCTTTTGCCACGTTTCCTGTCGTATTTACCGTAACGTCTATTCCACTAGGGATGCTAACTGGATCCGAACAAGTTGGAGCGTTTCCTTTATCCCAAATCGTTGGGTCATTCCAGTTTCCACTTGCAAGTGCAGTGTTTGGAATGTCAGAACTTGAAATACCAATGTAAAGTGGACCAGCTAATAAGTCTGCTTGAGTTACAGCAGTTCTTTGAGCTCCTGGAGTAACTGTTCCGTTTTGGTGTGTTCCGCTGATTGCTGCAGAAGCTGCAATGATTCTTGAATTACCATTACCAGCAACGTATGCATTTTGTGCAATTAAAGCAAGGGAGTACGAACTTGCAGATACTGCTGTTCCTTCGTTTGATACAGACCAATTTCCATTGTATCTATCTGTAACTGTATACGAGCCATCCAAAATTGATAAACCAGAAGTAAGGGTAGTACCATCATTGTATGTAACTGCTAATTCTCCTGCAACAGCTCCAGTAGCATTTGTTCGTGTAATATACATCGCTCTGTTTTGACCTAAAAGATCAATAAAAGGGTATCTACTTGTTACATTGGAAGGGTCTGTTCCAGCCACAAGTGCTGTTCCAGTTGCTGTAGCAGTCCAGTATCTTGAGAATTTACCACCTGGTAAAAACCCAGTTCCAACTGGCGCTGTCAATGTATTACCTGCGGCATTATTTCCAAATGTTAATTTGTTTGTTCCCAAATTAACTCGTGCACCTGTCAAGCTTAAATTGTACGCAACTTTCACATTGTTAAAAGACCAATTGATGTTTGGTGTCGCTGTATTTGTATTGCTGAAAATTAAGTTGCGAATAACTCCTGTATTAAAAGTTCCTGATCCAGAAACAGTTTGAACAGTAGCTCCATTTAATGTCAGATTACCAGTTGTTGTTGCTCCAACAGATAAATCAATCGTACCATTGTTTATGATATTTCCTGAAACGGTTATGGTTTTACCAGTTGTTCCGCTGAATACATTCACTAAACCACCTGTGTTGACTGTTAAGTTACCTCCAACAGTCAGAATAGTAGGTGTTGCTCCGTATACTATTGTACCGTTAACAACTGCATTATTTGCACCTTGGTTATTTCCATCAACAGTTACTGTATGACCTGTAGAAATCGTAACGTTATCCGCGACACCTGGAACAGCATTTGCATCCCATGTGGATGGTGTTCCCCAGTTTCCTGAAGTAATTGAAATATAATCACCTGGTAAAGAAGATACCAATGAAATATTGTCAATTTGAGCTGGTGGTGTAGTTCCACCGCTACCATCATTCTTCCAGTGAAAGATCAATCTGAATGTAGTTCCTGCTAGTGACGCTGGTAAAAAAACAGAAGCCGACTGAATGGTTGTCTGCAGGTTTCCATTTGCTACAAATGAAGCTCCTACAATTCCAGCTGGAACATTGTTAGCACCGCTTGAAGGGTAAACAGTTGTTCCCGTTGGAGTTATGCTTGTCGGCGCGACAAATACTTGCCATAAATCCCAAGTAGATTCACCGTTTGCAATCCAATCAAAGTCTAATTTAATTTTTGCTTGTCCTGCAGGTACCGTAATGTCTCTGTAAAAGTAGTTGGAGGAAATAGCGTTGTTCGTATAACTTGGCGTTGTGCCGTCGCTAGAAATAAACGCTGCGTTCCCTGAAATGGCTCCATTTGATAGCGGTGCAACGATCCAAGGATTGTTTGCACTGTTGGAAACAGTCCAGCCGTTTGCAGCAAAAGTGCTGCCGTTTTGAAAACCACCATCTCCAGTAGGAGAAATTAACGTAGTTTGACCGAATGAGTAAGCAAATGAGAAAAGTGCTATAAACAACATTAAAAGAGAAGATTTACTTCTTTTAAAAACACCGTTTTGCACAAAAGCATCTTGCTTGGCTTCTGTAGTACTTTTCGCTAAAAAAGCAGATACAGAATTAAGATTTTTCATCATAAATTTGTTTTAGTTTGTATTAATTTTTTGTAAAAGTAATTCATTATTCAATCTGTTAATCAGTCTTTTGAAAATATTAAAAATAATTAATTTTCGGAACATTTTTAAAAATGTATACTACAAGATGTTTTTTGTAAACCATTCAAAATCAAGGCTTTTATTTATTTATATTGAAGTAGGATAGTTCTTGTTATTTTTAAAGGGAAACAGTGGAATTTAAAATTCTGCGCTTCTCACGAAATTGTCTTTATTTTAACAATAGACATTGAATTTGTCAAGAAAATCACAACTTGTTTTTTTTATGTGTTTTAGACTGTACTTGATTACTTGCAATCGATGTAAAGTTTTGAATCACTCATTTATTTCTCAACGCTGTTTAGCAATGTTGCCCAGCGGGATTCAAAAGTTTAGTGATTTAAGATATCTTAGAACAATTTCATTCCGATGAGCTAGTTGAACAAAAATACTTTTATCTTTTTTGATGGTCTTTAATCTATTCTTCAGTCAAAAGTAGGGCGACAAAACAGACTCTATTAACGGATATCAGAAACATCTTATTTTAGCATAAAATGACCATTAAGCTATTTTAAATTCTGAATCTGAATATTGTTTCGGATGATATTATGAATATAATCAAGACCACATACCCAACAGGAATGTAGCAATATCAGGGAAGTAATTCGTTTAAAGCTTTTTCATTATATTTGGCTTTGCGCATTGATTGAAGCTTTTCGCTGGAAATCCGCGTCCTATCAAATCTCCGAATCGTCATGCATGAAAATTTAATTCAAATTAAAGCAGAAATCTTTGATGCATGCGGTTTTCAATTCTCCGATTTTCAAATCGAAGAGGAAAGTCGAGAATATGATGCATGCCAATTTCGAATCAATGGATTACATGTAATCTCTCGAACTGCGAAAATTACGCCCAAAAAAGCGGGTCAATTTGTGACTTTCTGGAAACGAAATAAGCAAGGTCCAATAGAACCATTTCATTTCGCAGATGATATAGATTTCTTTGTGGTCAACGTCCGATTTGAAAATCGATTTGGACAATTTGTTTTTCCAAAATCCATTTTAGTTCAAAAAGGAATTATCTCCATCGAAAAGAAAGAGGGCAAACGAGCGTTTCGGGTTTACCCAATTTGGGATGTGGTTGAAAGTAAACAAGCTTTGCAATCGCAAAAGTGGCAAACGAACTATTTTTTCGAGTTGGATGCAAGTCCGGATTTAGAGAAAATCAAAGGAGCGTATCAAACTAAATAATTTCCTACAAAAAAAGCAACCCGTTTGGATTGCTTTCTTATTATTTCTTGGGGAATCGGTTTATGCAAACCATTTTTCAACGTCTTCAATTAATAACGCTGGAATTTCCAACTTCATTTTCTTGCGGTATCCGTTCAGTTTTTGGTGAACAGCCGTTGCTTTCGATTCTTTGATTTGATCAGCCGATTCATAACCTGCTTTGTAAACAGCTTCCGTCCATTCAGCAGGAACGCCCATTGCTTCAAAGGATTTTAAATCTGGACCGGTATTGAATTTTTCAATTCTCATTTGAGGGAAGAATAGAACTTCTTGAATGGATGAATTGTTGGTTAACAACATCACCAAACGGTCAATTCCAATTCCCATTCCAGATGTTGGTGGCATTCCATATTCCAATGCACGCAAAAAATCTTGGTCAATGAACATGGCTTCGTCATCGCCTTTTGCTGAAAGTGCCATTTGCTCTTCAAAACGCTCGCGTTGATCAATTGGATCGTTCAACTCGGTGTACGCATTCGCAACTTCCTTTCCGTTAATCATCAACTCAAAACGCTCTGTTAATTCAGGATTATCGCGGTGTTTTTTGCACAAAGGTGACATCTCAACTGGGTAATCTGTGATGAACGTTGGTTGGATGTAATTTGCTTCACATTTTTCACCAAATAGTTCGTCAATCAATTTTCCTTTCCCCATGGATTCATCCACTTCAATTCCCATCGATTTACAAGCTTCCGCTAATTCTTTTTCATTTTTTCCGTTGATGTCAAATCCTGTAAAGTTCAAAATTGCATCGCGCATCGTAACACGTGCATACGGAGCTTTCAATTCAATTTGGTTTTCGCCAACCTTAATGTTGGTTTGACCACAAACATCCATCGCTACTTTTTCGATCATTTGTTCGGTGAAATCCATCATCCAGTTATAATCTTTGTAAGCAACGTAGATTTCCATCACGGTAAACTCTGGATTATGCGTTCTGTCCATTCCTTCATTTCTGAAATCTTTGGCAAACTCATAAACCCCTTCAAATCCTCCAACGATCAGTCTTTTCAAGTACAGTTCATTCGCAACACGCAAATACAAAGGCATATCCAGCGCATTGTGATGTGTGATGAATGGCCTTGCCGCAGCACCGCCCGGAATTGGTTGTAATATGGGTGTTTCAACTTCCATGTAGTCTCTCTCGTTGAAAAACTGACGCATGGAGTTCATTGCTTTTGTTCTTTTGATAAAGGTTTCTTTCACATGTGGATTAACCACTAAGTCAACATAACGCTGTCTGTATCTCAATTCTGGATCTGTAAAAGCATCGTGCACTTTTCCATCTTCATCTACTTTCGCAACCGGTAAAGGTTTCAACGATTTAGAAAGCAAGGTAAATTCTTGTACGTGAACCGAAATTTCCCCTACTTGCGTTTTAAAAACGTATCCTTTGATGCCGATAAAGTCACCTAAATCCAGTAATTTTTTAAATACGTCGTTGTATAATGTCTTGTCTTCGCCCGGACAAATTTCATCTCTGTTGAAGTAAACTTGAATTCTTCCTGTACTGTCTTGAATTTCAGCAAAAGAAGCTTTCCCCATCACACGCTGACTCATCAATCGACCAGCAATAACTACCTGTTTATTTTCTTCGAAGCTTTCCTTAATCTTAGATGCATGATCCGTTACTGGATATAATGCCGCTGGATAAGGTTCAATACCCATCGCGCGTAACTTACTCAAAGTCTCTCGACGTTGAATTTCTTGACTAGAAAGTTCGTTAAAACTCATAATTTTATATTTGTTGTGTTTATTTGATGCAAAGTTAATTGAAAATTATAAACCTCCCTCATTTCCGAGTACGTGCGGATATTTAAAACACATTAAATCTTAATTAATTCTAAAAATCCTTAAATAATTTTTTTTTCGGATGACTTCTAAGTTTCTTTACAGATTATACATTGCGTTCAGAATAACGCTCGTTGTATTAATTATTTAGAAAAACATGATCTATGCAACACAAAGGTGAAATAGTAGAAAAGGCAATTCGAGATAGTGGTTATAGCATTACGAAAATTGTTGAGAAAATGGGTAAAAGTAGAAGGTGGATTTACCACTTGTTTCAAAACCCAAACGCGCCCATCGATTTTATTTTAGAAATTGGAAAAATCATTCATTATGATTTCTACTCAGAGGTTGACGAACTAAAACCGGTTGTTCGTACGACCAATCAGAAAGGAACCGTTGAGGAAAGTGTTGATTATTGGAGAAATAAGTATTACAAATTAATGGAAGATCATCTGCTCTTGGTGAAGAAGTTAACGGTTTGATTTTGAAATCAAGAGATCTGTTCTGATTTTTTGCTTTTGCGGAGGGAAGTAAGTCCAACGCCGATGAAAATCAACAACATATAGCCCATTTTTTCGAGGGTTATTGTTCCGGTGTAGTCTGCTGCAATTCCTAAATAGCTGAAATAGATCGCAAAAAAGATTACTAAAACTGGCTGAAAATAGATGTACGAGCTCGAAATGGATGGACTTAAATACTTTAGTCCGTACATGGTTAACAAATACGTTAAGAACGTTACTCCAACAATCACGAAAGCAATTTTAATCCAAGCATCCATCGGGATTTGACTAAAATTGGTTACAAATAAATCTGTTACCGTTGGTGGAAAAAGCAGAATGAAACCCAATCCAAATGTGAATACATACGTGATGACCGTTAAAGGTGAATAGGTTTTCATTAAGGGTTTTACGATGACCAAATAAACGGCATAACTCAAGGCGTTGATCAGTAAAAATACATCGCCGAGAGCGGAGTCACCAGTTATTTTTGAACTGGTTAAGGTCAGTAAAACCGCACCCGTGGTTCCGAAAATAATTCCAGCAATTTTCAAACTTGTAATTTTTTCTTTCAGCAGGAAATACGCCAAAATGACCACTAAAATTGGATTCATTGTCATGATGATTCCTGAATTGATGGAAGAAGACAAATTGAGTCCGTGAAAGAAAAACAATTGGTTGATCGCCACGCCAAATAATCCGCTTGCAATCAATAAAGGATAATCCTTTTTTGCAATTTTTTCTTTTGGAAGAAACGAACGAACAATCCAGAAAAGAAGCGTTGCTCCCAGAACACGCATTAAAATAAATACGTTAGGAGTGAGGTAATCGGGCATAATTCCTTTGGCCAAAATGTGACTTGCGCCGTATAGAGCATTCACCATAAACAATGCAAGGTGCGCTTTCCAAAAAGTAAATTTCATGGAATAAAAATTATTTATTATTCCAATTGGTCATGGTCAATTGCGGTCCGATGGTTGTAAATCCTTTGATAAATTCTGTCGCTATTTTGATACGCTCTTCCAGTGTGTTTTGTTCTTCTGGAGACCATTCGCCTAAAACATAATCCACTTGTTGTCCTTGTTTAAACTCACTGCCAACACCAAATCGCAAGCGAGAATATTCCGCGGAGTTGATGGTTGCTTGAATGTCTTTTAAACCATTGTGACCACCGTCGCTCCCTTTCAATTTCATGCGTAATTTTCCAAATGGAAGTGCTAAATCATCGGTAATCACCAACATGTTTTCTTTGAGTATTTTCTCTTGCTGCAGGTAATAGTTAACGGCTTTTCCGCTCAGATTCATAAAGGTTGTTGGTTTGATCAAAACCAGTTGCCTACCTTTGAATTTGACGTGTGCTACCTCGGCGTGTTTTTGTAAACCAAAGCTACCTTCTTGTTCTTTTACAAAAGATTCAAGTACTTTAAAGCCAATATTGTGTCTGGTATTTTCATACTTTAAACCAGGGTTTCCAAGCCCTACGATTAAATATTTCATGTCTTTTTATTTTCTGGAGTAAAAGTAGGAAATCCAAACTGTTAATTTAGAATCTTCCCAATGAAATGCTAAAAATAGCGATTTAGGCTTCCAACAGTTAGTCTATTATATGATTATCTTTTGTGGAAAATTTATCTTATTTTTGAACGATATAAAACGATAAACTATTAAACTATGAAAAAAAAATTATTTACACTCTCTAGCTTCTTGTTTTTAGGAGCAACTGTATTTGGTCAAGCAGGTCTTCCTGTTTCTCAAGCAGCAGCTAAAAAAGTAGCTGTATTGGAAGAATTGACAGGGAAAGCATGTCAATTTTGTCCAGACGGTCACCGAATTGCAAATGAAATATCAGCTGCGAATCCAGGAAAAGTTATTTTAGTAAACATTCACGCTGGAGGATATGCAAACGGAACACCGAACTTCAAAACACCTGCAGGTGATGCAATTGATGCATTTTTTGCTCCTGCAGGATATCCTACAGGTTCAGTACAAAGAACTCCTTTAACTGGAACAGCACTTGCTACTTCCAGAGGTTCTTGGGCAAGTCAGGTAAGTACTGTACTAGGTCAGGATTCACCAGCAAACGTTGCGATGTCTGCGAAAATTGATGCTGCTACTCGAATTTTGACTGTAAAAGTTGAGATTTTTTACACGGAAGCACAAGCAGCAGGGACAAAACATTACCTAAATGTTGGTATGCTTCAGGACGGTTTAACGTCAACTCAATCTGGAGCGAGCGCTAATCCATCAGCAGTTTTGCCAAACGGACAATACGAGCACATGCACATGTTTAGAGGTTATGTAAGCACAGGCGGAACTTGGGGAGATCAAATTACTGCTGATCAAACTGGCGTTATTACTAAAGAATACGAATTTACAATTCCAGCTGCAATTAACGCAAACACAGTTGACATCAGTAAACTTTCTTTCTTTGCGATTCTTCACAAAGGTAAAAACACGACAACAACGAGTCAAATCATCACAGGTGCACAAGTTGAACCAACTTTTATCAACGTTCAGGCAGGTAAAATTAACGTAGTATCTGTAGTTGGTGAATACAACGTTGGTTGTGACGATTGGACAGCTATTCAACCACAATTGAAAGTTCAAAATACAGGAGCTACTGTTAATTCATTAAAATTTGAATACACGGTTGACGGTGTGGCTAAAGGACAGTTTGTAGTTAATCAAGCAGTTCAAGCTTTACAAACAGTAACACTTACACTTCCAACTTTGGCGTATGTTACGTCTCCAAATGCATTGGTAGGAATTAAATTGATCGGTGTAGATAATGCTACGACTGGCATTGGTACAACTGATTTTGCTTCTACAAATGTAAAAAGCGCAGTTTTGTTGACAGATCCAAACATTGTATTAGAAATTTTAACAGACAACTACCCGTCTGAAACTTCAGGAAGATTCTTCAAAGAAACTTTTTCAAACAGTGTTCTTAATTTTGGACCATACGTTGGAAATGGACAAAATGCTGGTGGAGCTGACGCTTTAGCTGCTAAATCTCATAACATTGTTTTATCTGGAACAGGTTGCTACTCTTTACGTTTAACTGACTCATACGGAGATGGTTTCTCATACGGAACGAATACAAATGGTGGAATGGGTTACAGAATCAAACAAAATGGAGCTGTAATTGTTTCAAACTTAGCACCAACTTTTGATTATGGTTTCTTCAAAGATTTCGTTGGATTGGTAAAAATGAGCGTATTAGGTACGAACGAATTGGAAAATCAAATTGGTTTGAACATCTATCCAAATCCAACAAGAGATGAGGCTACAATTGAATTGAACTTGTCTTCAGTTTCAACTGTGAAATACGAAGTAGTAAACATGTTGGGTCAAATCTTGAGTACAAATGCAATCAATAATGCAGTTGGAAATGTTCAAGAAACAATCAATACATCTAATTTAAGTGCAGGTCAGTACATTGTAAATGTATTTGTTAACGATGCAAAAACACAAAAATTCTTGACAGTTGTAAAATAAATCTTTGCAACTAATTTAATAATTTTAGAAAGCGGACTGAATCATCAGTCCGCTTTTTTTGGCTTAAAAAAGTACAACAATCTATTTTTAGGCTTCCAATAATAATTTAAAAAATACGGTGATAATATAAAACATTACGTTATTTTTGGTGAAACAAAACTATATAACATGAAAAACTCCTTACTATTATGTGGCGCATTGCTCTTGGGCACGTCAGCATTTTCGCAAACGATCTTCTCAGAAGACTTCAATGCAGGAACAACACTCCCAACTGGTTGGGCTCAGTACAACGTTGATGGATTAACACCAGCAGCAACCATGGCATTCATGGGAACAAATGCATGGGTTGGATATCTTTCAACAGATCCTACTCAAGGCAACATGATGACTTCTACAAGTTGGTACACGCCAGCAGGAACTTCGAATGACTGGTTGGTTACGCCAGCAATCGTTATTCCAGCAACAGGATCATTTCAATTGAGCTTTGACATTCAAGGTCAAGACCCTTCGTATTTAGATTCTTATGAGGTATATATCTCAACAGGAGGAAATGCGGTAGCAAATTTTGCTGGTACACCAGTGATAAGTGCAGTTAGTACAGGTGCTTGGGAGAAAAAGATGGTTGATTTAACTCCTTATTTAGGACAAACAATCTACGTAGCTTTTAGAAACAACTCAACAGACAAGTTCCGTTTGAATTTGGACAATGTGAAGGTAAGAACAGTATTGCCAGTAGACGCAAAGTTAAATTCTGTAAACGTAGTTAGATATGCTGCTGTAAACACAAACAATACCTTAAAAGCTTCTGTTACGAACGAAGGTTCAACTGCAATTACTTCATTGACAATCAACTGGAATGATGGTACGGATCACTCATCTGTTATCACAACATCTATCGCTGCAGGTCAAACAGCAGTTGTGAATCACCCAACAACGTTGAATTACGCAACGGCAGTTGAGAAAAACTTGACGGTAAACATTACCAATGTAAATGGAGGAACTGATGGAGACATGACAAACAACAGTGGTACTGCAAAAATCAACACGTTAAGTCAACTACCAGAGAAAGCAGTTGTTGTTGAAGAAGGAACAGGAACTTGGTGCCAATGGTGTCCACGTGGTGCTGTTGCAATGGATTACATGTACTCTAACTATTCTAAATTTATTGGAATCGCAGTTCACAACGGTGATCCAATGGCTTTGGCTGAATACGATGCAGGAGCAAACTTCAGTGGTTTCCCTGGATGTAATGTGGATCGAGTAATTTTAGACGGAACGGTTTCTCAACAAGCTTTTGAAACGTATTACAACGATAGAAAAGACTTAGTTGTTCCAGCTTCAATCGGTGCAACAGTAGCAATTAGCGGTGCGAATGTAACAATCAACGCAAAAGCAACTTTCAAAACGCCAATCTCAGCTGCAAACTTTAGATTAGCAGTTGTGATCGTTGAAAATAACGTGACTGGAACTGGTCCTGGTTACAACCAGAAAAATGCGTATGCTGGTGGTGCTAGTGGGCCAATGGGTGGATATGAAAACTTACCAGCTACAGTTCCTGCAGCTCAAATGGTTTACAACCACGTAGGACGTGCTTTATTAGGAGGTTACAACGGACAAGCAGGTTCTGTTCCTGCAACAGTTGTTGACGGTACGGAAGCAGCTTACACGTTCAACTACGTAGTTCCTGCAACAAGCAATAGACCAAACATGACTGCAGTAGTGATGTTGATTGACCAAAACACAGGTGAAATCATCAATGCGTATGCAACTGCTCTTTCTTCTTTAGGTGCTAGTACATTGACTGAATCTATCAACATGAATGTATATCCAAACCCAACTTCAGAAAATGTAAATGTTTCTTTCGAAGCAACAGGGAATGATTACGCAATCACGATGTATGATTTACAAGGAAAAGTAGTTAAAACACAAGACTACAAAAACTTGGATGGTGCACAAACAATTGAATTAGGTGTTTCTGATTTATCAGCAGGTACGTATTTAATTTCTGTAGCAACTGAAGGATCATCTTTCACACAACAAGTGATCGTGAAATAATAGAAAAGATTATGCTCTTGGAAAGTGGACTGTTAATTCAGTCCACTTTTTTTATGTAAATTTGTCTCTTATTAAATTACCAAAAATGGCAAAGATTCGTAAACAAGACGCATTGGACTATCATTCATCCGGTAGACCAGGGAAAATAGAAGTTATACCAACTAAACCTTATTCCACTCCTGGAGATTTATCTTTAGCATATTCACCTGGTGTTGCTGAACCATGTCTTAAAATCGCTGAAAATCCAGACGATGTTTATAAATATACAGCAAAAGGAAACTTAGTTGCAGTTATCACAAACGGAACAGCAGTTCTAGGTTTGGGAGACATTGGACCACTTGCTTCCAAGCCAGTGATGGAAGGAAAAGGAATTTTATTTAAAATATTTGCAGACATCGATGTTTTTGACATTGAAATTGATGCAAGCGATACCGAACTCTTTATTCAAACTGTAAAAGCAATTGCACCAACCTTTGGTGGAATTAACTTGGAGGATTTAAAAGCTCCGGAAGCTTTTGAAATCGAAAGAAGGTTGAAAGAGGAATTGGATATTCCAGTAATGCACGATGACCAACACGGAACAGCAATTATTTCTTCCGCAGCCTTGCTAAATGCATTGGAACTGTGTGATAAAAATATTGGAGATGTGAAAATTGTTATCTCTGGCGCTGGTGCTGCTGCAATTTCATGTGCTAAATTGTACATGTCCTTAGGGGCGAAACGTGAAAATGTTTTGATGTTTGATAGCAAAGGACTTTTGCACAAAGGTCGTACAGGTCTTGGAGCGGAGAAGTTAGAGTTTGCGGTTCACGAACATGATATTAGCTTAGAAGCATCATTTGTCAATACAGATGTTTTTGTAGGTTTATCGAAAGGAAATATCGTGTCAAAGGCAATGGTGAACTCCATGTCTGCCAATCCAATTGTATTTGCGTTGGCAAATCCAGACCCTGAAATTACGTACAAAGATGCGATGGCTGCTCGTCCAGACATCATCATGGCTACGGGAAGATCAGATCATCCAAACCAAGTAAATAACGTATTGGGTTTCCCATTCATTTTTAGAGGAGCATTAGACGTTCGAGCTACAACCATCAACGAAGAAATGAAATTGGCGGCGGTAAAAGCAATTGCTTCGCTAGCGAAAGAATTGATTCCAGAAGAAGTAATCGAAGCGTATGGAGATAAAAACATTTCATTTGGTAGAGAACAAATCATTCCTAAACCACTCGATGCACGTTTGATTTATTACGTTGCGCTAGCAGTTGCGAAAGCAGCAATGGACTCTGGTGTTGCTAGAAAACCAATTACCGATTGGGACGCTTACGAACACGAATTGAAAACGCGTTTAGGTCTGGACACCAAATTAATTAGAGATTTAACCCTGAAAGCGCAGAGCAACCCGAAAAAAGTTGTTTTTGCTGAAGCGGATAATTATAAAATATTGAAAGCGGCTCAATTTGCTGCTGATGAAAATATAGCTTTCCCTATTTTGTTAGGTCAACGTGCGAAAATCGAAAAGATGATTGCAGAATACGCCCTTGACTTTAATGATTACGTCATCATCGATCCAAAATCAGACGAAGAGCAAAAAAGAAGAGAAAAATTTGGACACGCTTTCTTCGAGAAAAAGAAAAGAAAAGGGTTTACTGAATTTGAATCCGTTCAGATCATGCGCGAAAGAAATCACTTTGGTGCGATGATGGTAGAAATGGGTGATGCAGATGCCATGATTTCTGGCTTAACGCGTAACTACCGCGATGTGGTTCGTCCAGCTTTGAAAACGGTAGGAACTCAAAAAGACGTGAGTTTGGTTTCTGGATTATACATCTTGATGACCAAAAGAGGGCCTTTGTTCTTGGCAGATACGACGATTAACATGGATCCAACAGCGGAACAAATTGCTGAGATTACCAGTAACGTAGCAAAAACAATCCGTAAATTTAAAGTGGTTCCTAAAATCGCTTTATTGAGCTACTCTAATTTCGGTTCTTCTCCAGGAAAAGATGCTGATAAAATGTCAGAAGCAGTTCGAATACTTCACGAGAAATACCCAAGTTTAGCGGTTGATGGTGAGTTACAAGCGAACTTTGCCTTGAATAGTGAGTTGATGAATGAGAAATTCTCGTTTTCAACTTTGGCCAACAAAGAAGTTAACACCTTGATTTTCCCAAATCTTTCTTCTGGAAATATTGCGTATAAATTGTTGCAAGAATTGACAGAATCTGAAACGATCGGACCGGTTTTGGTTGGTTTGAAAAAATCGATTCACATCGTGCAAATGGGTGCAAGCGTGCGAGAAATTATTAACATGGTGAAAGTTGCTGTTGTAGATGCTCAAAACAAATAGCAGCAAGAAAAAACAAACTACATGATTACACATTTGAATGGAAAGTTGGTTGAGAAAAACCCTACAAACATCGTAGTGGAATGCAACGGACTTGGATATGAAGTGAAAATTTCTTTGAATACCTTTTCCTTGCTTTCAGCAAGTGAATCGGTATTCATTTATACGCAATTTATTGTTAGAGAAGACGCGCAAATTTTGTACGGTTTTTTCCAAAAAGAAGAACGTGAAATGTTTAATCACCTCATTTCTGTTTCAGGAATTGGTCCAAACACGGCGATGATCATGTTGTCTTCTTTGACCTCCGATGAAATCGCTGCGGCAATTCTTTCTGACGACGTGAAAACCATTCAATCCATCAAAGGCATTGGCCCAAAAACAGCTCAAAGAGCAATTATTGATTTGAAGGATAAAATGTTAAAAATGAACTTTGAAGAAGGAAATGTGATCTCCAATAACAATACGAATCGATTTGATGCGTTAACTGCTTTAGTTTCTCTTGGGTTTGATAAAAAAGCGGTAGATAAAGCCCTTCATAAAATTGCAACAGGAGAAGAATCTGTTGAAAAGCTAATCAAAGAAGCACTAAAAATTTTATAAGTGTTGAAGAAATTTTTTGTACAATTTAATCTATTAAATATACCCGTTGTTTTTGGCACGTGGTTATTTTCGTTGACTGCTGTTTGGGCACAATCACCTACTGACTCCTTGCCTTTCCCGATTAAAAACAACAACGATCCTACCCAAAGTGGGAAACAACGCTTTGACTTAGGTGATCCTGGCTCTGTGAATCAAACCATTGTTTACGATCCAAAAACAGGAACGTATGTTTTTAAAGAAACATTTGGAAACAGTGAAATGAATTTCCGAAATCCTTCCATGATGACTTTGGAAGAATATTTGGAATACGATCGAAACAAGTCGATGCAAGACAATTGGAAAGACAAAATCGATGCGGAAAATCAAGCGAAACGAGGGTTCAATCCTTCGATCAATGTTCCAGGAAAAGCATTTGCAAACATTTTTGGCTCCAATGAAATCAGCATTCGACCGCAAGGTTCTGTTGAGATTTCTTTGGGTGTGAACTCTTCGCGCTACGACAACCCTATTTTACCCGTAAAACAGCGAAAAGTAACGCGATTTGATTTTCAACAACAAATTCAACTCAACATGGTTGGACAAATTGGCACGAAAATTAAATTGAATGCCAGTTATAACACCCAAGCAGCTTTTGATTTTGATAACATTACGAAATTAGGATATACGGGTGACGAAGATCAAATTCTACAAAAACTAGAAATTGGAAACGTTTCCTTGCCTTTGAACACTTCTTTAATTCAAGGTTCACAAGTCCTTTTCGGGGTTCGTTCTCAAATGAAATTTGGAAGATTAACCGTGGATGGAATCTTGGCTTCTTCTAAAAGTAAACGTCAAGAAATCAACATTGCCGGTAAAGCGCAAGTTCAACCTTTTGAGTTTTCAGCGGATAATTACGAGGCAAATCGGCACTATTTCATCAACTTAAACTTTAGAGATGAATATGACAATGCGATGTCTGAACTTCCGATTCCGAAATCAGAGGTAAATATTACGCGAATTGAAGTGTGGGTTACCAATCGAATTAACCGAACAGAAGATACGAGAAACATTGTTGCCTTCACGGATTTAGGAGAGTCAAAAGCGACAAACTTAGAAGGCTCACCGGGACAAACGACAGAGGCGAAATTTCCAGACAACGAAGCCAATGCTTTGTATCAATGGGCAGCTTCACAAGCTGGAATTAGAGGATTTACAGGAGCAGTTTCTGCTCTATCCGCACAAAATGTTTCTCCAGGGCCGTTTTTACAATCCAAGCATTATGAGAAAATTGAAAATGCACGAAAATTAACAGACAACGAGTTTTCTTACAATGCATTACTTGGTTTTATCTCGCTAAACTTACCGTTGAATAACGATGAGGTTTTGGCAGTTGCCTATGAATATACATACCGAGGACAAACTTACCAAGTTGGAGATTTTTCGGTTGATGGTATTTCTGGACAAGATGCGTTGTTGTTGAAATTATTGAAACCTACGTTGACAAGTCCTAAAAACAAGTTGTGGGATTTGATGATGAAAAACGTTTATTCAATTGGTGCATATCAACTAGATAAACAAGGGTTTAGATTGGATGTTTTGTATAACAATCCAGACAACAGTTTGTTAATTCCATATTTCCCTGCGGATGGCGTAAAAGATGTTCAATTAGTGACTTTGTTGGAAATGGATAGAATTAATACCAACGAACAACCGTTCCCAGATGGACTTTTTGACTTTGCACCGATGACCTTTGCAGGAAATCGATCGGAAAGAGGAGGTACGGTAAATCCAAGAAATGGACGCGTTTATTTTTCAACGGTAGAACCCTTTGGAGCAACACTTCGAAAAAAATTAATAGATGCCAATATTCCGCAAGCAATTGTGGATAAAGTTGCTTATACAGAGTTATATGACTCTACTAAAACTGCAGCGCAACAAATTCCAACCAAAAACAGATTTATATTAAAAGGAGAATATCAATCTTCCATTTCATCTGACATTCCATTGAACGCGATGAACGTGCCGGAAGGTGCTGTGAGCGTTACTGCGGGAGGAATTAAATTAATTGAAGGTCAAGATTATAGTGTTGATTACAACTTAGGAAGAGTAAAAATTCTAAACTCTGGAATTTTAGAATCCAATACGCCGTTAAAAATATCCATCGAGAGTAATTCTGTCTTTGGTTTTCAAGCCAAAACTTTACTCGGAACACACTTGAACTATCGCTTCTCCGAAGATTTTAACGTAGGAGCAACGTGGATGAGAATGACTGAAAAGCCAATTACTCAAAAAGTAGATATCGGAAGTGAACCGTTTAAAAACAACGTACTCGGATTGGATGTAGCTTTCAGAAGTGAACTGCCATTTTTAACGAAGTTGGTGGACATGTTGCCGGTCATTTCTACCAAAGCAAAATCAAGTATTTCGTTTACAGGTGAAGTGGCGCATTTGATTCCAGGTGTTCCAAGATCCATCACCAAAACAGGTATTTCGTACATTGATGATTTTGAAGGAAGCCAAAGTGCCATTGATTTGAAAAATGTGAGTGCTTGGAAGATGGCTTCTGTTCCGCAAGGACAACCAACGCTTTTCCCAGAAGGAGGGTCGAAAGATTTATCCGCAGGATTTAGAAGATCGTTACTTTCTTGGTACTACATTGATCAACTGTTTTATTCTGACAATTCTCTTCGTCCAAAACACTTTAATGCAGATCCAAGCTTGACATCTGATAGTCGCGTGCGCTTGGTTCGCCAAACAGATATCTTCAAAAATACTCAATTGACTTATACTGAAATTCCTGTAGTTCAGTTTCTAGACTTAGCATATTATCCGAAAGAGCGTGGAATGTATAATTACGACACCACCAATACGGTTGATGCAAATGGACAATTTACCAATCCAGAAAATCGTTGGGGAGGAATCATGCGGGCTTTAACGACCAATGATTTTGAACAAGCCAACATTGAATATATTCAGTTCTGGATTTTAGATCCTTTCAACCAAGATGCTGAAGCTGTCAATCCAAATTCGCAACATACAGGAGGGAATTTGTATTTCAACTTGGGGAATGTATCGGAAGATGTTTTACCTGACTCTAGAAAAAGTTTCGAAAATGGTTTACCAACCGTTGTTGGAAGTAGCGCCAATACGGATGTTACTCCGTGGGCAGTAGTTTCAACAGACCAAGTGGTTGTGAATGCGTTCGACATGGATCCAGAATCTAGAATCGCACAAGATGTTGGATTGGACGGACGCGGAAATACAGCAGAGCGAAATGCCTATACCAATTATGTAAATTGGGTTCAAAACAATCCAACTTTATCTGCGGACGCAAAAGCGAAAATGATCAAAGACCCGTCGAATGATGATTACCGTTTTTACAGAGATGATCGTTATGACGCGCAGCAAGCAAATATTTTACAAAGATATAAGCGATACAATGGAATGGAAGGAAACTCCTACACCACGCAAATGTCGGATACTGCAAATGGCGCCGGTTATCCAACGCAAGCTACGAATTTACCAGATGTAGAAGATTTGAATGGAGATAATAACATTTCAGAAACTGAAAGTTATTTCCAATACAAAGTAAGTTTACGTCCAGGAGATACCATTGTAGGACAAAATTACGTAACCAGTGTTCAAACACATACTATCGAAGGAAGTAATAAAGTTGAGAAATGGATTCAGTACAAGATTCCAGTTACAGAACCTCAACAAGCCATCAACGGAATTTCAGATTTTAGATCCGTTCGTTTCATGCGCATGTTCTTGAAAGATTTTGATGAAGAAGTGGTCATTCGATTTGCAAAATTAGAATTCATTCGTGGTGAATGGAGAAAATTCAAAGAAGATTTAACAGCGCCAGGAGATGGAGTGGTAACAGATCCAAATCAAACTACGTTTAACATTGGAGCAATTAACTTTGAAGAAAACGCACAACGCAACCCAATTAATTATGTAATTCCTCCAGGGATTATTCGTGAAACAGATCCAACGCAAATCCAACAAAGACAATTAAACGAGCAATCGTTGACATTCGAAGTTTGTAATTTGAAAGACGGAGATTCTCGAGCAGGCTATAAAAATGTTCAGTTTGATGTTCGTACGTACAAGAAAATGAAATTGTATGTGCACGCAGAACAAGTGTCTACCGCGCAGCCGTTAAATAGCAATGATGTGACAGTTTTCATTCGTTTAGGTACCGATTTTACTGAAAACTATTACGAATATGAAATGCCTTTGGCTTTGAGTCCTTGGTATAATAACAATGAATATTCTGTATGGCCTGAGGCGAATAATGTGGAGATTATTTTTGATGATTTATTAAATTTAAAGAAGAAACGAAACAACATTACAGGCGATCCAAATTCTACGCTTTTAAATACCTCTGAATATTCGATTGTCGATCCTGCGAATCCAAACCGCATGTTGCGAATCAAAGGAAGTCCAAACTTACAAGGAATTAGATCCATCATGATTGGTGTTCGTAATCCGAGTAAAACAGATGAAAATCCGTGGGCGGATGATGGTTTAGCCAAATGTGTGAATGTTTGGATTAACGAATTGAGATTGTCTGATTTCCAAAATGAAGGAGGATCGGCAGCTGTGGCGAGAATGCAAGTTCAAGCAGCGGATTTTGCCAATCTTTCCATGTCTGGAAATTATAGCGGTGTCAACTGGGGTTCGATTGAAAGTAGAGTTCAAGAAAGACAACGCAACCAGCAATTGGGATTTGATTTCAATACGAACATTGCATTGGGTCAGTTTTTTGGAAAAAGAATTAATTTATCCTTGCCGTTTTTCTACGGATATTCTGTTGGTGTCATCAATCCAGAATATGATCCCTTCAATCCAGATATTCGCTTGAGTGATTACGAAGGTGAAACAAGAAGAGAACGCGCAAAAACGGGTCAAGATTTTACAGAAAGAAAATCATATAATTTCACCAACGTTCGCAAAGAGAAAAGCGCAACAGCCAAAGCTCGTTTCTACAACGTTTCCAACTTCTCTCTAAATTATGCATACAGTGAAAACATGCACAGAGATTTTAACTTGGAATACGATCGAACGAAGATTTGGAGAGGTGGAATGAATTACAATTATTCTTTCACCGCGAAGCCTTACGAGCCATTTAAGAAAGTGAAATACATGCAGAAATCTAAATGGTGGTCGCTCATTAAAGATGCCAACATTTATTTGATGCCGAAAACAATTGGTTTTTCAAATGATTTACAACGTAGTTATAACGAGCGAAAAGTTAGAAATAACGTTACGCCTGGTTATGATTTCAATCCAGTATATGTAAAATCGTTTTCTTGGAACCGTTCCTATAATTTAGGATATGACATTACGCGCAATTTGAAATTATCTTTCAATGCAAACAACCGTTCTGTTTTTGATGAAAATCAAGGGAGAATCGACCGCAAAGCAGATCCTGATAATTACAGAACTTTTAGAGATACCATTTGGAAACAAATGAATACACTCGGTCAATCAATCGATTATACGCACGATTATAGTTTGTCTTACAACATTCCGTTTGATAAAATTCCGGCGATTGATTGGGTGACAGGAAATGTAAAATATAACGGTACGTTCAATTGGCAACGTGCTCCTTTGGGACAAAGTCAATACGGTAACATCATTCAAAATAGCCGTGTATTTAACGTAACAACGCAACTGAATTTTGTGAACCTTTACAACAAAGTTCCTTATTTCAAAAAGGTAATCGCTTCTGGACAAATGTCTAAAATCAGAGGAAATGCGATGGGAATGGATGGCAGAAAATCTGCTGTAAAAGAACCGGAGAAAGCTGCTTTGCCTAAAACTTTGGAGCCAGACAAACCTTTGGATGAAATGACTTCGAAAGAAAGAAGACAGTTTGAGCGCAAAAAACGCAAGTTTGATAGAGCCAAAGCTAAGGAGAAAAAATTAAAAGAAAATGAAAAGAAACCTGTTCAACCGGTTGGTGGTTTCTTAGCGAGAATGGTCATGACGGTTCGATCAGTTTCTGCAACCTACGCTTTGAACGACGGGACTTTATTGCCAGGTTATAACCAATCTACCAGTATTCTTGGTTTTAACAATGGAAACGAACGAAACATGGCTGGATTTATGTTTGGAAAACAGGCATATAATTTAGCTGGAAAAGATAATGGATACAACGTTGCTCGTGTTGCAGAACAAAATGGATATTTGGTTCAAAACAGTGAATTGAATCGTCAATTTACGCAAACACATACGCAAACCATTACTGCAAGAGCTTCTTTAGAGCCTTTCAAAGACTTGAATATTGAACTGACAGCCAATCGAAATTACTCCATGAATTCAGGAGAATTTTATAGATGGAACGATGTTTCAGGTTCGTTTGAAAGTCAAAGTAAAATGGAAACAGGAACATTAACTTATTCTACAATTTCTTTTGGATCCGCGTTTTCAAAATTGAGAAAAGACAATTCTACCTCTACTTTCGAAGGGATGAGAGATCGAAGAACTGAAATCTCCAGACTTTTAGGAGATAAAAACACAAACTCAGTTGGTCAAACGAACGGGTACGCTAGTGGGTATGATGGTGTTCAGCAAGAAGTAGTAATTGGCGCTTTTTTAACCAGTTACACAGATAAGCGTGTGAATGATAAAAACATCAATCCAATTCAAAATATTCCACTTCCAAACTGGAACATTACGTACAATGGATTAACGAAATTCCCGTTCACCAAAAAGTTAATTCGAAACTTCGTGATCCGTCACGGTTATAATTCAACCGTAACAGCCAGCGGGATTCAAACCAACTTAAAAGGAACCTTAGATCAAAACGGAAATCCTGCAGATTTGGACATCAATAACAACTTTTTAGTTGGTAAAAACGTTTCGAATGTGACAGTTTCTGAAAGATTTTCTCCATTGATTGGTTTCGACGCGACATGGAATGTAAACGGACAAGGGTTGATTACGAAATTTGAGATCAAGAAAGATAGAAGCGCTAACTTGGCGTTGTCCAACAATCAAGTAACTGAAATTTTGGGTACAGAATGGGTAATTGGTTTAGGGTATAAATTTGCGAAAGTTAAATTGCCGATCAAATACAAGGACAAACAATTGGAAGAGCCTTTAAATATTCGTTGTGATTTCTCTTTTAGAGACAATACAACGGTGATTCGAAAAGTACAAGAAAACACCAACCAAGCAACTGCAGGTCAACGTGTCGTTTCGATTAAATCTTCTGCAGACTACAACATTGGACAAAACTTTACGATTCAGTTGTATTACGACCAAGTCATTAATACACCAAAAGTTGCCATCAGTTACGCAACAGGAAATACGAGTTTCGGTATCCGATTCAGACTTAATTTAGCAGGAATGTAATGGTTGAAATTCGATTTGCACAACGAGGAGATGAGAAAGCAATCCACGAATTGATCGTAGGTTTGGCTGTTTTTGAAAAAGCAGAATCAGAGGTAATTAATACGCCTGAGAACTTGGCGAACGATTTGTTTGAGCAACAAGTTTGTTCTGCCTTTGTTGCTGAAATAGAAGGTGAAATTATTGGTTTTGCGCTTTGGTACACTTCGTATTCAACCTGGAAAGGTCCATGTTTGTACCTAGAGGACTTTTATGTTCATCCAGATCATCGCAAACAGAGAGTTGGAAGCTTGTTGTTTGATCAAGTTGTAGCGCTCGCAAAAGAGTCGGGAGTGAAACGAATGGATTGGCAGGTGTTGGATTGGAATGAGCATGCAATCGAGTTTTACAGGCGCAAAAATGCTACACTTGATGGAGAATGGCTGAATGGTCGCCTGTTTTTTTAAAAAAGATAAAACCTTAAATCGGGATAAATAAAAAAAGAGATGACAGCTGCCATCTCTTTTTTAGTTTTGTAGTATTTAGTTTGAAATAATTAGTAAGCTGCAATTAATAATCTCTTTCGTGGATCATACCCGTAACGATTTTTCCCAGTCTTCCCTTTTGAATCAAGTAAGATGAGTAGCCAAAACCAGCCAATGAACGGGACAAGGCCTAAAAAGATCCACGTTCCACTTCTTCCAATGTCATGCATTCTTCTCACGAATACCGCCGTCCAAGGAACAAAAACAACACCAGTATACAAGAGGTAATACCAGTATAAATTAGGACTAAAGGGGATCAACGTGTGCATGTAGATAAATGCTGTCGTTAACAACATGTAGACAATAGAAAAGCCCCAAAATTCTTTCCTACCTGCGCGACCTTTAAAGTTCGCGTAATTGTGCATAAATTTGACTAAGTTGTTCATAATTAGAGAGAGTTTAGTTCAGAAATCAAACTTAACTATTCTAAATTGATTTAACAATATTTTAACATGAAAATTATCATTTAAATGGTTAGAATGATTGAAACCCTATTATGCGTTAACATTAATTAAATAACTTCATTATTTCAAAATATAGCGCTGGGTCTAGCACTGCTTTTTGATTTTCAAATAACGTGTTTTTGATGAAAAAACAATAAGTGAGCTTTGTCAACCAGATTTAGGTGATTTGTATGTTTACAATTTATCGATAAAGTTCATTTAATTTCAATTCTAAGGAATTGTTCTTTATGCTGTAGCACAACAATCCCGAAGGGATGAAATTATTATGTGAATGTGTCATGTCAGGCGCTCCCGGTACTTATCGGGAGGGATTTTAAAAAATGACGAATTGTTCTTTTTATGTTTTGTAGCTACTGAATGTATTGCGTAGCTACAAAACATAAAAAGAATTCTTTCCCTTCATCTTTGTCTTTCCGCAATTTTCAAAAAAATTGAGGAGTCTTTTGTTTGACAAGTTAAGTTTTTAAACTACATGTCTACGAAGGCCTAATCCAGTTAGCTGGGTTTAATTTGTCCTGTAAATTTTTATCGGACAACAGTTATTTCCTAAGTACGGAAACAACTAATTTTCTGGAGACCTTTACTTCTTTTCTTCGAAAAAAAGTGCTTTTAATTCAGTGGCATCATTCGGTTTCATTTTTCCGGCCAAGATCAAACTAAGCTGTTTTCTTCTCAGTGCACCTTCATATCTGCTTATTTCCTCAGGAGATTCAGGAATTGACTCCGGCACTTGTATGGCACCACCGTATTGATCAACTGCAACAAATGTGTAAATTGCCTCGTTGCACTTTCTTTTTTTTCCAGAACTTGGATCTTCAACAAATACATCTATGAAAATTTCCATGGAAGAATAGAATGCACGTGAAACTTTTGCCTCCAAGGTTACGATCGAAGATTGTGTAATTGCTTGTGCAAAAGAGACGTTATTTACTGCCGCCGTAACTACTGTTCGTCTACAATGGCGATGAGCTGCAACGCTTGCAATGACATCCATCCAAGCTAAAAGTTGACCGCCAAATAGGTTTCCCATCGTGTTGGTATCGTTTGGTAATACAATTTTAGTAGTGATCGCAAGTGTTTCTATGGCTTTTTTTGATGTCATTTTCTTTGATTTTAAAATGTAAAGTTACGTATTATAGGTGTGAATTGAATTTGTTTTGATGCAGTTGTTCTATTTTTTAAACCATCCATAATAAAATGTCGTTGGATTCGTTATCTTTGACATCTTTTATGAGCATAATGTAACGGAAAACCGCTTCTTTCATTGAATAAAGAGAAGGTTTTGTCTTCCATTTTTTATGTTTATTAGAATAAATTACCAACTTATGAAAAAACTAATAGCCGAATTCCCACAAAACATTGTTGACGCATTGAAAATTGCAGACAACATGAACTATTCAAAACCACAAAACGAAATCCACAACATTGTTATTTGTGGAATGGGTGGCTCTGGTATTGGTGGAAGATTGGTTTCTGAATGGTTGCAAATGGAAATTAAAATCCCAATACTTTTTGTACAAGATTATGATTTACCTGCATTTGTAAACGAGCATTCTTTGGTGATTGGTTCTTCTTATTCTGGAAATACGGAGGAAACTTTGTCAAGCGTTGCACAAGGACTGGAAAGAGGTGCTCACGTTGTTGGAATTTGTTCTGGAGGTTTGTTGGAATCTTTCTGCAAAGAAAATAAATTAGATGTAGTTCTTGTTCCTGGTGGAAATCCGCCACGTTCTGCTTTGGCTTTTTCTGTGATTCAATTGATTTCTTTGTTCACCAAATTGAATTTAATTTCAGGTGAAAGTCTTATTTCTATCGAGAAAGGTAGAGAATTATTGATTCAGGAAAAAGAAAATATTGAAAAAGAAGCACGTAAAATGGCTCAATTCTTAAAAGACAAAGTCATTACCATTTATGCTCCCTCAAATTATGAGGCAGTTGCAATTCGTGCAAGACAACAATTTAATGAAAACGGAAAGTTATTGTGCTGGCAACATGTGATTCCAGAAATGAATCACAATGAATTAGTTGGTTGGGGCGGTGGCGACGATCGTTTTGGTGCTTTATTCATCGACACGCAAGACTGGAATCCAAGAAACAATAAAAGACTCGAATTTTCTTTGGAGGTTGTTCGAAGTAAAACAGACCATGTCATGATCACCCAGGCCAAAGGAAATTCTGTGATCGAGCGATCGCTCTACATCATTCACGTCGTAGATTGGGCTTCTTGGTATTTGTCTGAATTGAAAGATGTTGACGCAATGGATATCAAAGTCATTGATTCCTTAAAAAATACCTTGTCTAAGTTTTAAGCGATTTCACTTTGCAGTTTTTTACTAAAAACTGTATCGGTTGAATAAAAGCCTTAATAGAGATTCTAAAAAAAGCGAGATAAAGATTTTGAAATATCACTATTGTTTCAATTTTTAGAAAATCTTTCTTGATGCATAACAAATTTAGAGAAAAGAAGCTTGACATTTAGATTTCCTAATCTTAATTTAGTAAGGCTTTTAGTTACTTAAGATTTTTGTAAAATGGTTATTAATTAATAGTATTTAAGCATTAGTTACCTGATATCCCATTAACAAAAGTCTCGACAAAACCTAAGATTTTGTTTAAGATTCGGTCACCGATTTCTTTAGATTTTAATACACTCGGTCTTCCTTCTACTCGAAGTGCCAAAATTTCTTTTCGTAAAGGTTCACGTTCAGTAAAAAGATAGTTTTCTATCAATCTTTCTGTTTTTTCTTCAGATAGGTTTTCAGTTTTAACTAATTCTTGGAGTGCATTTTCTTGTTCTTCATTCCAGAATTTTTCAAACTCTTCGGGAATAGTATCTGTATCTTCAATGTTTGGCAGACTTTCCTGAATAAATTTCTCAATCAGTTCTCTTTTACTTCTTAGCGATACATCGGTATTCAACAAGTTAAAAATCTCTTTTTCAATGCTTTCTTTGTCTTTCGCACTGTGTTTTGACTTGAATTTAATCAACAACTGAATAATATACGTAACGTTGATCGTATCACGTCTTATCAATTCTAATTCAAAGTCTATATCATTCAGAATCGATGTTTTTTCGGATGAAGGATCAGATCCAAGTCTATCTTTTAAATCTAAATATTTACTTGTATAATCTGCAAAAAGCTGTTCTTCTATCTCTAAATCATCCCACGTAAACTCCGAATAATGGCTCATCTTTTTGTGTAGACGGATCAAAGCACGAAAAGCTAAGATAAATTGCAACTTATCTTCTTCCGTATATAAACCATCTACAGCGTTTACCTGAGGAACAATTTCTAATAAATTTTCTACAGCTTTATTAAATTCGTCGACATAGATTTCATAAGGTTCAACGATAATTTCATCAATGGCATCCTTATTACTGAACAATGTAATCGCTTCGTCTGTTTTGTCCTTAAGGTTTCGAAAGCATACAATATTTCCCTGTGTTTTGTTTTTATCCAAAATACGATTAGTACGGCTAAAAGCTTGTATCAGTCCGTGATATTGAAGATTCTTATCAACATATAGCGTGTTCAGAAATTTACTGTCGAACCCTGTTAAAAACATATTGGCAACCAACAGAATATCCGTTTCATTCTGCTTGGATTTTTTCGCTACAGCATTGTAATAGTTGTAAAAACCTTCGGTGTCTTTAATATTTTGCTTCTCTCCAAACAAATCATTGAAATCTTGCACATAATTTTCTAATAATTCTCTACGATGAGGTCTATATCCGTATTCTGCTTGAGGTTCAGCAGCCATATTGATTTGAGAAACAACCGACTCTTCCATTTCCTCCTCGTTTTGAGCGAAACTGAAGATTGTTGATATTTTAAGATTATGCTCACCATTTAATTTTTTACATTTAAAAATTTCATAGTATTGAATAACTGCATCAATATCTTGCACACACATCATCGCACAGAATTTTTTGGATTGTGTTTTCTGATCGTGGTGTTGAATGATGTAATCTACAATCGCTTCTTTGCGTTCAGGAGCTTCAAAGACTTCTGCTTCATTGATTTGTTCGACTTTCAGATCAATAATGGTATCTTTTTTCTTGAAGGTTTGAATATATTCTATTGAGAATTTTAAAACATTTTCATCTCGTATCGCATCGGTTATCACATATTTGTGTAAGCATTTGCCAAACAAACTTGCTGTGGTTTTTTCTCCATTTGCATTCTCAGCCAAAATCGGAGTTCCCGTAAAGCCAAACAATTGAATATTAGAGAAATAATTCACAATGTTTTTATGCGTATCGCCAAACTGAGAACGATGACATTCATCAAAAATAAAGACCATTCGTTCGTTTTGAACGGATTTCATTTTAACTAAATTCCTACCCAAAATAGCGTTGTTTAGCTTTTGAATGGTCGTAACAACAATGTTAACATTTGGATCGTTGAACTTCCGTATAAGGTCGTCCGTATTAGTCGCTGAACTGACAGAACCTTTGCTAAACTTGTCATACTCCTGATTGGTTTGATAATCTAAATCCTTTCTGTCAACTACAAAAACTACTTTTTTGATTGCTGGAATTTTAGATAAAATCTGACTTGCTTTAAAGCTTGTTAAGGTTTTACCACTTCCAGTGGTATGCCAGATATATCCGTTTTTATCGATGTTGTAACCGTTCAGAATTTCGTTTTCTTTTACCTTTTTAATAATACTTTCAACCGCATAATATTGGTATGGACGAAGTACCATCAAACTTTTCTCTGTTTCGTTCAATACAATATACTTGCATATCATTTTACTGATGTGGCAAGGTTCTAAGAACGTATCGGTAAAACCATTTAGAATATTATTGAGCGGATTATTTTGTTCATCTGTCCAATGAAAGGTTTGGAGATATTCCTGTTTATGTGTTCCAAAATTGCTAAAATATTTGGTATTTACGCCGTTACTGATAATGAATAATTGCACAAAATGAAACAATCCTTTTCCAGCACCAAAACTGTGTTTTTGATAGCGATTGATTTGATTAAAGGCTTCTTTCATTTCCAAACCTCTTCGCTTTAGTTCGATTTGTATAAGTGGCAGTCCATTAATCAACAAAGTAACATCATAGCGATTTTGATATTTTCCTTCCTGTGTAATTTGATTGGTTACCTGATATTGATTCTGACACCAATGTTCTACATTCAGAAATTCAAAATACAGATTATCTCCATTATCTCGAATGATGTGATGCTTCTTTTCACGTAATATTTTCGCTTTTTCAAATACAGAGCCTTTGTTGATAATGTTTAATACCTTTTCAAATTCACTCTCGCTAAATTGTATGTGATTATGCTTTTCTAATTGCGTTTTCAGGTTTGAAATAAGGTCTTTTTCATCTTTAATTTTAACCAAACCATAGCCTAATTTTTGAAGTTGTGCGATTAATTGTTCTTCTAGTATTTGTTCGGATTGTTTACTCAAAATAATTATGAATTAGGAGGTTATTTTGTTTTATCTATTCACAAATTTAACAAAATAAAGTATTCTTATTTCACTTCTCCTAATTCATAATCTAAATTTACCTCAACCCTTTAAACATCTGCTCAATAGCTTTCTTTTTTTGCTCCATATTGGGGTGAACATAAAGATTTAAAGTTGTACTGATATTGGAATGACCCAACAAGACACTCACCGTTTTGTAATCGCAATTACTTTCAATACATCGGGTGGCGAAACTATGCCTTAACCCGTGAAATTTAAGTTCGGGCATTTTTAATTCTCTCATTAGATTTTTATAAAAACTGCGATATGTTCTTGGTTCGGTTGGTTTTGCATCATTTGTTAAAACAAAGAATGAAGGATTCACTATTTTTTTAAATGGTTTGAGTACCCGCAATAAATCTTTATTTATCGGAATTTCACGAATGGAGTTTTTAGTTTTAGGTGTGTCTACAATAAGTTCAGTTTTTCTACTTCCATCTTCTATAACGTAGATCCGTTGGATAGTGCTCTTAACGCTGATAACTCCATTATCCGTGTCAACATCTTCCCAAGTCAGCGCACAGACTTCTCCAATACGCATACCAGTACTCAAACAAATATACACACCTAAATTTTTAAATGTAAAATGTTCTTGTATATAGTTCATTATTTTTTTCTGATCAGTTTTAGTCAACACTTCTATGGTGTACTTTTCCCGTTCTGTTGGAAATTGAATATCAAATGATGTGTAAACCAACCATTTATATTTCGCTCCAAATTTGAGAATCATTTTCAAAACAATTAAAATATCCTTAATTGTTTTTTGACTAAGACCAGCTTTCAATTTTTGAAATACAAAAGCCTGTACTTCGGTTTCTTCAATGTTGTATTTATTACCGAACGCAGGTAACAAATGATTTTCTACCAAAAGTGTATAAGCTGAAAAGCTTGACTTTTTAACGTATTGCTTTTTGTTTGTTTTCCAATGTTCAATTACTTCTGAAATTTTTTTTTGTTCATTCATTATTTTTATTTTTTTGTGAATTCCAAAGAAAAGCATATAAAGATTAGGGATTTCTAATCTTTCGCATTGAGGTTTAGGAATCTTTAATCTAAAGGTTCCTAATTTGAGATTT
>JAQVCM010000046.1 GCA_028689775.1 Crocinitomicaceae bacterium | reverse complement strand
TTCCAGCTGGAGTCAAAACGACTTCTGAGCTTTTATCGAGAACGGTTTCAATTGGGTACTCGTTTTCTTGTTTAATTTCTTAATGGGTAAGTCTTCTAATGAAGACTGGGGTACCATTCCAAACGATTTGGATGACTTCTGATGGTGGTAATTCTGAGATGTCGACTTACATGTAAGTATTTCTGTCGTATCTGGTCCATCCGTTCATTCTACCGATGGCTCCAATAGCGTAGAGTCTAGCGAAGTTAAGCATACCGGCATAATAGACAGCTGAAAGAGTGTAAAGTTGAGTTCTTTTGATTTCAGTTTAATGTTCGTTATATACTCTGTTTTCGTCGAACCAGTTATCGATGGTGGACTTGAAATCGATGTGATCACCGAAGTTTCCTGGTCTAGCGGAGGTGACAAAGAATTGAGCTTTGTCAGGTACGGAATGGAAGCCATTAAGTTTTTTGTTGGCTCTTTAATTATATTCGCTGATTAAGCCGAAAGAGTTTTTGAGTTCTACAGTAAGGAAAATGGTTTACGTTTGGTAAGAGTTGAGATGGCGACTAATCTTTGAGCAATCATGGAATTGAATAACCAATAAATATTAAAATAAATGATCAATTTTAATTTCCCATATTTCATCAATTATAAACTTACAAACTTTTTTCAATTAGAAAGATCTTTTATTTTAGATTCAAAATTTAGATTTGTTAGTATTTAAAACTTTTGTAATAAAATTAGAGAATTTTTAACTTATTAAACAAGCAATCAAATGAAGTCAAATAATTGAAAAAAAATGAACCAAGAATACTAGAGTTTAAAATAAATCAAAATTTCGCATATCATCATCAACAGTTTCCATCGCCTTGAACTCTATTTTGAAGAGGTTGCAAAACCTTTCTCATTGACTAAATTAATTATAAAATTACTGGTAAAATCTTTTGCATATATTGGTGTTCTCCTTACAATTATAATTCTGCCAAATAACTTGTTTGAAGTCCTTCAGCTGAATCGATATGAATTCCGACAAACCATGTTACTGTACTGTAGATAGTTATTATCAAAACAGCTATCTTCCACAAATCAAAGTTTAATGTTCTATAATCCAATATCCAGAAACCCCAGAAAAATACGAATGAAACAATTGAAATGTGTGTTGCTAATCTGTAATGTTTCATTGCTGAAAAGTATCCAACGAATTGCTTTGATCTGTCGCAAAGACGTCCACATTGTCTTGCTGCGTCGCAGAATGGAATTCCTGTTAAGTTAATGTAAGAATAAGCATCTGTTCTTACCAATTCGAAGAAACAAGTGAAAATATTGCATGTGTTGTAACAAACTGTTCCCATCTTTGAACAGCATGTATTTGGGTGACAAGCTAAAAGTTCGATCAGTAAAGTTGGAACTTCAAAGAAAGCATTTAAAAATGATCCTCCGACAACACTGCCCCAGTTTTTACAGACGAGTCTTTGGTAAGGTTGATAACATGAAGAGTTTCTTGTCCAATACCAATCAACAGCGTTTCCTGAAACACAGAAATTATCTGAATAAATTAAAAAAATTACATGCATCTCTTAAAAATTGAAGTCCCCAAATGTACTCAAGAATGTTGAGAATATCAAGGAATCCACTGCTTGTCAATTTCCAGAAGTTTCCACTTCCCATGTAATATGATGAATAGCAGCTGTGTTGCCAAAGAATCAAAGCGACTAATCCGACATGGAACAAGAAGAATACTGGAATGTAAATGAAAGCATGTGGATTTTGGTTTAAGAATTTGACTGAGTATTCCAACATATATCCTTGGAATTTTACTTCATTTGAATACATGCAGAGCATCACGATTAAGATAAGTGCCAACAAAATTAAGAAAATTCCGAATACTATCGACCAGAGACCTAAAATTGCATATACTGTTGGAGTTGAGAAAGTAAAAACGGCAAAAACCAATAAAAACAATACAGCAAGAACAAAAGTGAAAATAGGAACCAATCTGGGCATGCAATGAGTCAATGTCATTCTCAAAAGACCCATACCAAGGGCGATTATTAAAGTGTAGAATAAAGTTTGTCTGAATCCTGAACAATCGAAAGCTCTTGTGAATTTGCTGTTACTTAAATAAGTGGCTTTGAGCGATTAATCTTTTGGGACGCAAATTTGGCCATCAAATGCTTAAAACTAAGGAGGACAATTTTTCACGCATTCTCTTGACTGAAATTATAGAAAAGTTACTTAATAATCAGTGGCGTTTCTTAAATTAAGATATTCATCAACAGCACAGGGTTTGTATCCAGCTCCTGTTTTAGCATTGTAAATTTGTTAGAAATTGGCTGAATTATTGAAGGATTACTTCTGTTCCAAAGGACACATGCTACGATGAACATGGTGAGAGCGAAAGCTGCTCCAACAACGGTGCAACAGCAGTCAGTTATTTTTCTTTCTTTTTCTTTGACTGGCAACTGCTCAGGCAATATCACTTTCTCTTCAAACATATCAACCTTTTTTATATCTTTTGAATAAAAAATATATAAATTCAATAAAAATACATAAAAAATTTATCTCCAATACTTCTACAATAATCAGCCGTACTCTGAAAAATTATTTTGAAAGTAAGTTAAGATAGTTTCATGATTTTTGCTAAATAGTCAGCTAATATTCGAGATTCATCGAAGGAATCAATTCTGAAGATGATTACTGATATCAATTAATAATTTCA
>JAQVCM010000032.1 GCA_028689775.1 Crocinitomicaceae bacterium | reverse complement strand
CATTTTCCCGAATCAGTTTTTTGTTTCTAACTAATTCAAAATTAATGATTTATAATGGAAAGTGCAACGTTTTTATGAATTTATATTGCTGATTACTAGCATTTTAATAACTCCGAAACTTTAGTTTATAATTTGTTTTTTAAAGGTCATATAGAATCGCCATATTGTATTCATTTTGGCTGTGAACAATTATTGCTGTGGCTTATTTCAGCGCATCTCAAAAACCGTCCAATAACTATGACAATCCTTTTCTTCAAACCAAACTTTTAGTCAACTTCAAAGTTCAAACGTTATGGAAGAATAGAATTCGATATATAATTATCAGCGATATCTTCATAAAAAATCAACATAATAGCTATATTTGTTTTGAAACATTTTTCATGAAAGAAAGTCAAATCGATAACTGGATCCAAAAGCGAAATAACCGCCGCAAAAACATCAATGCGGAGGATTTGACGACCCAGATTTTGACTGGCGACATCGCAGCTTTGGCAACCGGAATTACCTTGTTGGAAAGTACGACTTTGTCGGACAAAGTGATCGCCAGAAAATTGGTTGATTTGTGTTTGCCGCACGCAGGAAAATCGGTTCGATTGGGAATTACGGGCGTTCCTGGCGTTGGGAAAAGTACTTTCATTGAATCGTTTGGATTGTATCTGCTTTCGCAAGGGAAAAAGTTAGCGGTGTTGGCCATTGATCCCAGTTCTGCCAAAAGTGGCGGTAGTATTTTGGGCGATAAAACTCGCATGAATGAACTTTCGATTGCTGAAAATGTATTCATCCGACCTTCGCCAGCTGGAGATTCGCTCGGCGGTGTGGCTCGAAAAACACGGGAAGCGATTCTACTTTGTGAAGCGGCGGGTTACGATTTCATCGTGATTGAAACTGTTGGCGTAGGGCAATCCGAAACGGCGGTGCACTCGATGGTGGATTTCTTTTTGTTGTTGATGCTTTCTGGCGCTGGCGATGAATTGCAAGGAATCAAACGCGGAATCATGGAAATGGCGGACGCCTTGGTAATTACCAAAGCCGACGGCGAAAATGTTCGAAAAGCGAATCAAGCGCGACAAGAATATCAAAACGCATTGCATTTATTTCCACCAAATAAAAACGGTTGGATTCCGAAAGTATTGACTTGCAGCGCATATCTCAACAACAGCATGGATTTGATTTTCAAGCTGATTGAAAAATACGAGTTGCACACCAAAGAAAACCAATCTTTCCACCAACGGCGACAAGAACAAGACAAATTCTGGATGCACGAAACCTTGAAAGAACTCATTTTAAGCGATTTCTTCGAAAATAAAACACAACAAAAAGCCATTCAAGAACTCGAACAAAAAGTAACCCGTGGCGAAATGACTTCTTTCGACGCAGCAGAAAAATTATATAGCGATTACAAACAAAAACTGAAATAAAACCATGGAAAAAACGGATTTCAAAATTGAAGGAGAATACATCGAATTGATTCAATTACTAAAAGCAATCGGAATGGCTTCCACCGGCGGTCATGCAAAGATGATCGTGGACGAAGAAATGGTTACGCGGAATGGGGAATTGGAGACCAGGAAACGTGCGAAGTTGATTGTTGGGGATGTGATTTTGGTTCAGGGGATGGAGATTACGATGGTTTGAGTTAAGTATAAAATCAGAAGATTTTACAAAACGATTTATTTGTAAATCTAAATCTCTATGAAATAGTCAGACTATTATATTTATTGCTTTTTATGTTTATACATGTTTTTGTAACCATAATTTCAAATCTTGTATCTGGAATTATTATTATTTTCTTGGGCTTGTTTTTTTATAAAAGAACGAGGAAAAATGAAACTATTAGTGAAGCCTTAATACAAAAGGAGTTAAAAACTCAGTATGTAGTTAACGAATTCAGACGTATCCGTGGCAAGTATTCCAAAGCTTTAACTGAAGATTCTTTCAGCTCTAAATTGGAGCAAGAATTAACGAATCTTTATGGTTATTGTGAAAATATAATTTTTTTATGCAAAGAATTCAATTTACCTGTAGATTCAGATTTAGATATATTAATGAATCATATTTACTGTGAAAAGGGAGTTTTATATTTTAATAATCCTACATTGATTAACGATGAAAAAATATCAAGCTTTATGAACCTTAACAAAATGACAGAAAACGGAATTAATTTCGATAAAGTTTCTAGTAAAAAAGTATATTATAAGCTTTACTGTGATATTGAAATGAAAATGAATAATCTTATTGAGAGTAAAAGTTTTTTCAAAAAATATTGGCAATAACGATTAAGTTATAATTCTTTCAGAAAAGCAATACATTCTCCGCTAACTGAATACTCTTGAATAGTAGATAAAAAGTCATAGTATTCAAAATGTCTTATGAAAATTACGGAAAACTCACTTCTAAGATATTCAACAATATTTTCAAATATTATTTCATTCGACATATTCTCAATCTGATTTCCAAAAATAAATCCTAATCCTCTAACATAATTATAGGCCATCTGCAGTTTTTCTTCTGTGAGACCATTATGGATGTCTGCGTCAATTATACTATTTTCTCTAATTTTTATAACGTATAAAGTGCTCGTTAGTGGATGGTAGGTTTTTGATTCATCCGCTTTAGACCAACTAAAGCTTTGCCAGAAATCAATTGTGCCGTTCGCGTTTGCATCTTTCGACTGTGAAAAGAGATTAGTAATTCTTTCTATTTCTTCTTTTGTGTAAACCTTGTTCAAAGTTTTTATATTGTCAAAAATAGAAAGATACCTTTCAATATTATTGAAATTGACCTTCAATAATTTAACTCCATCAATTTCAAATAATTGAGGTTCTTTTTTATCCTTATTTTTTCTTGTAAAAATCTTCATAGACAAATATAATATAAGTGTATTATCTTAAAATACAATTGTCGCAAGTAAGTTGTATTTATGACTTGAATCCTGCTTTTAAATGATTGTATTTTTATTAAAAATAGAGATGTATCACCTTATTTTATTAAGACCTAATATTTGAGTTAATTGTAAGTGATATTTCATCCATCAATGATTTAATTTTTAATGCATATAATGTGCAGATTATTACTAGGTGTTGGAGGTCAGCAAAATTGCGATTTAGGTGGCGAAGTTTCAGTATGTCGGGATTTCCGACATACTGCGGATGACGAGCGCTTGCGGCAAATCAAAAGCGATATTCCATCATTTAAACTACTTGAAGTTATCCAAAAAAAATATATGTAAAAACCTCGTTTTACGCTTACGATTCCCGAAATAATTCCGTAAATTTGAGAGAATAACAAACGTTATTTCATCCATCAACGGTTAAATTTTGAATGCATGGGATTTATAGATTATTACGAATTACTGGGAATCAGCAAGACTGCTAGTGAAGCGGAAATTAAGAAAGCATACCGCAAGCAAGCGCGCAAGTTGCATCCGGATTTGAATCCGAACGACGAGTCAGCTAAACAAAAATTTCAGCAAGTCAACGAAGCCAACGAAGTATTGAGCGATCCTGAGAAAAGGAAGAAATACGATAAATACGGAAAAGATTGGGAGCACGGCGAACAATTTGAGCAACAACGTCAACAACAGCAGCAATATCAGCAGCAACAACAATATCAACGCGGAAGTTCGGGTGGCGGTTTTGAAGATTATTCAAACAGCGGTTATTCGGATTTCTTTGAGTCGATGTTTGGCCGCAGTGGTGGTTTTGGCGGTAGTCAGCAACAGCAAAGTCGTTTCCGTGGACAAGATTTCAACGCCGAGTTGCGTTTGACTTTAAAAGACGTTTACGAAACCCACAAAAGAACGATTACGGTCAACGGCAAAGGCATTCGCTTGACGATTCCCGCAGGAATTGAAGATGGACAAACCATCAAAATCGCCAATCACGGAGGACCAGGAATGAATGGCGGACCGAAAGGCGACTTGTACATTACGTTTGTGGTTGAGAACAACACCAAGTTCAAGCGCGACGGTAAAAACTTGTATGCAAGCGTAGATTTGGATTTCTACACGGCCATTTTAGGCGGGGAAATCACAGTGGATACGTTTGATGGAAAAGCAAAACTCAAAATCAAACCCGAAACGCCGAATGATTCCAAAGTGAAATTGAAAGGAAAAGGATTTCCAGTTTATAAAAAAGAAGGTGAATTTGGCGATTTGTACATCACGTATTCCATTGCCATTCCAACGAAATTAAGCGAAAAAGAAAAAGAATTGTTTGTCGAATTATCTAAACTCAGAAATCATGGAAATTAGTAACTTAATTCTCGTTCGTCAAGTTTGTGAAATTCACGAAGTAGAGTGGAGGTTCATTGAATCTTTGACCGAAAAAGGTTTGTTGAAAATTCAAATCATCGAAACTGAATGGTATATTCCCATCGATGAATTAACGGTTTTGGAAAAATGGATGCGCTTGCATTACGACCTCGAAATTGGAATGGAATCGCTGGACATCGTAGCCGATTTATTAGATAAAATAGACCATTTACAAAAAGAATCCCGAACGCTGCGAACGCGATTGAATTTGTATGAGTAATTTTACTTGAACTTTAAAGAAATAGGATGCGTAAAGCGTTATTGTATTGGTTGTTTATTGTTTGTCTTCCTTGGTTTGGTTGCACGCAAGAGAAAATGTATTCACACGTCGATTCACTCGGAGTTGACCCCGTTTCGTATGCAGATTACCACAACAAATGGTTCAATCTTGCCGATGGCTTGGATTACATCGAAATGGATGCACCTCGAAAATCAATTCTCAACGATTCTAAAATCAGCATTTTAAAGGTTAATCCGAATAAAGTTGATTTTCAAATGCTTTCAGCTTCACAAAACGACAGCATGCCTTTAACCGCAGATTGCTGGGCAGAAACCTACGATTTAAATGTAGTAATCAACGCTGGAATGTACGACCTCAGAAGGAAATTATCGAGCAAAGGTTTTTTACAGAATGGAGATTATTGTAACAATCCCGAACTTTATCCTGGTTACAATGCGATGATTGCGTTCAATCCCAACGATACCTTGAAAAATAATTTCAAAGTCTTGGATTTAAAATGTGACGATTGGCACAAGGTAAAAAGTGATTTTCAGTGCTACGCACAAGGTTTGAGAATGATTGATTGCAACGGTGCTGCTCTGAGTTGGAACAAACCGCAATCGTGCAGCATGTTGGTCGTTTCAACAGATGCTTTGGGAAATATTTACTACATTTTTACGCGATCACCGTATACACATAACCAAATGATCACGTTTATGCGTGGTTTTCCCTTCAAATTAACCAACGCAATCTACATGGAAGGCGGTCCACAAACGAGTTTGTTTATTCAAGTCGGAGATCGAACGATCGCGAAAGTCGGAAGTTATGTTTCACAAACGTTTCCAAACGACGACAACATGGAGTTTTGGCCATTGCCAAATGTGATTGGCGTGAAGTTGAGGTAAGGAGATGTTTTTTACGATTTAGCTTTAGAACTTAGCGTACATGTCTAGCTGCTTGGATAAGCATAATCTTGAATAATAAGTACGATCTTGCGTGGTAAGCATGAACTTACGTCATAAGTATGAGCTTGCATGATAAGTATGAGCTTGTGTGGGAAGCGCTTGCTTACATCATACCCACGGGATAAATCCCGTAGTTATGGACTAACTGACATATGCGTTTTTACGTCGTTATGATGATGAGCTTGGATTTGCGTTCGCACATAGACATGGGGTCTATATAGGCAATGTTATTACTTTTTCTTCTTCTTTGGTTTTTGACCTCTGGTGATTGCTTTACCGTATTTGGCTTGCATTTTATCCTTCATATTCACACGAACGTTAACCTTTCTATTTTTAGCAGATTTTTCGTGGAAAGAAGCGCCAACACCTTCCCGTTTTGTTGTTTTGATTTCAACATTTGGCATTGTGATTTTCGGCATTTCATCGTCAGTTAAGATATCGGAAATTTCTAAATCTTCAGGCAATTGACTAACTGGAACTTTCATTTTCATCAAGTCCTCAATTTGAGACAGGAAGTCTTTTTCAAACAAACTCACCAAGGTGATAGAAATTCCTTCTTGATCGTAACGACCTGTTCTACCAATACGATGAATGTAGTTTTCAGGAATGTCAGGCGTATCAAAGTTAATCACGTGACTTACTTCTGAAATGTCTAAACCACGAGAAATAATATCCGTGGCAATCAAGATTTTGAAAGTACCATCTTGGAATGAATTTACCGTATTGAAACGTGTATTTTGAGCTTTATTCGAGTGAATAACTCCGATCTTTTCTGGTAATAAGGGGTCGATTTCTTCAAATAAGCGATCGGCCATTTTCTTGCTTCCTGTAAAGATTAAGGTCTTCGAAAGGTCTTTGTTATTTGCGATGATGTATTTCAACAAGTTTAATTTTGTGTTGAAATTCGGTACGTGATAAACTTGTTGTGCAATGTTGTCCAAAGGCGTTCCCGTTGGAGCAGCTTCAATTTTAACTGGAACAATGAAATATTCATCAATCAAAATTTCAACATCTTCGGTCATCGTTGCAGAGAAAAGCAAACTTTGTTTTTTCTCAGGAAGCAATTCCAAAATACCGGTCAATTGTTTTCTAAAACCTAAGTTCAAGGTTTCATCTACTTCGTCAATGACCAAACGTTTGATTTTCTTCAAGCTCAAATCGCCTTTCAAGGCCAAATCGAGTAATCTTCCTGGTGTTGCAACTAAAACATCCAAACCTAGCGCAACTTGTGCAGCTTGTGTATTAATATTAGCACCACCATAAACGCCAACGGTAACGACATTCATGTATTTGGTCAATTTTTCGACTTCTTCAACCACCTGAACCACCAATTCTCGGGTAGGAACGATGATTAAAATTTGAGGAAAACGCAATTTAGAAAAACTCCAAAGTCGCAAACAAGGTAGGAGGTAAGCCAATGTTTTACCAGTACCGGTTTGTGCGATACCAATGACATCTTTTCCAGACATCATCACAGAAAATCCTTTTTGCTGAATGGTTGTAGGCTTTTCATAGCCTAAATCCTTTAGCGCATTCATTAAAGGTTTGTTGAGATTAAAATCTTCGAAAGTCATGGTATGTTCTTAAAAATCTGTGCAAAGATACGGTTTTTGATGCGTGTAACAGTATAATTTATGAGATTAATAGCTGGAAAATCAAATAAAAACCTCAATTTTGCAAGCAACAAATGACGGACATTCTATTTATTCTTTTAATATCTACCGCAATTCTTATTGGTTTCACAATTGGACTTCTTGGCGGAGGTGGGTCTATTTTAGCGGTTCCGGTTTTTGTTTATTTATTCCACATCGAACCGCATACCGCTACTTCTTATTCGCTTTTTGTGGTTGGAGTCAGCTCTATCTTGGCAACTTTACAAAATTTAAACAAAGGAATTATTCAATATAAAATTGGAATTGCGTTTGCGCTTCCCGTGTTTGTGGTGATTTTTTGTGTTCGAAAATTCCTATTGCCGATCATTCCAGATGTCATTTATCAAGGTAGTTTATTTTCGCTCAAGCAAGGAGAAGCTTTGATGCTGCTCTTTGCGATAGTGATGTTAGTCGCTAGTATTTCAATGATCAAAGGAAGGAAAAAGGTCGAACCTGATTCTCTTGGCGCTTCCGAAGAAAACGAACATCAGCTTAATTATTTCTTACTACTTCTTCAAGGAGTTTTTGTTGGCTTGATTACTGGGTTAGTGGGCGCTGGTGGCGGATTTTTAATTATACCAGCTTTGGTGATTTTAGCTCGAATTCCGATGAAAAGTGCCATTGCAACTTCCTTAGTGATCATTTCAATCAATTCTCTAATCGGCTTTTCAGGAGATATTGGAACCGTGAAAATTGATTGGTCGTTTCTAGGATTATTTTCTTTGATAGCCCTTGCAGGCGTGTTCGTTGGCTTGTACGTGAATTCTAAAATTGAAAACGAAAAATTAAGAAAAATATTTGGCTATTTCGTTTTGCTGATGGGGATTTTTATTTTGGTAAAAGAGATCTTTTTAGATTGATGTTTTTTATATTGTAGAGACACAATGCATCTCTACAATAAAAAACACTATATTTCATTCAAATTCAGAAGGAAACAAGTTTATTTCTTGATGATAACATGCGTTCTCTCAGCAGTTGAATTTTCAATTTTCAAAATGTATGATCCTGCTGGATACGATGATAAATCAATTTTTACTTTTTCAGAGAAAGCTAGTGCTTTCAATACTTTCCCTTTAGAGTCAAGAAGTTTTACTTCACATTTATCTGCAGTTTTAGAAGAAATAGTAATCGCATCTGTTACTGGATTTGGGTAAACTTCAAATGCGAGGTCGCTTTCGATTACATTCGTATTTAACATGTTCAGATTTGAGTTTTTCTGAATCGTACCAACTTTATTGATAATCCAATTGTTTGGGTCAATTCCGGTGATGTTCGAAACGATTCCAATCTCTGGGACAATGAAATTACTTTGGTTACCATAAATATCAAAACGAACAATGGTGTCCGACTGACCCGTTCGAGAAAAACGAATTTCTAGCGGATTTGTAAAGGTTGGAGTCACATTGGAGCGAGAAGTGGTGTGGTTGATTTTTAGATGTAAATCAGTTCCAACAGCATTCCAAATAGCAGAATAGGTTGGGTATCCTTGTCCAAAGTACCATTCTTCAAAAGCGGCATTGAGGTCTAAACCTGAAGCTGCTTCTAAGGTGTTTTTGATGTCAATTCCAACTGCAACACTGTCTTTAAAAGCAATTTGATAATCTCTCAAAGCTTGAAAGAATTGAGCGTCATCGTTGAGCATAAATCTTAAAGTATGCACAAATGCAGCGCCTTTATCATACGTTAATCTGGAAGAGAAAATAGCACCATCAGACAAACTGTCTGCGACCCAAATACTTCCACCCGGCTGAGACATGATGTTTTGATGGCGGTCATTCATGTCAGTGATTTCTTGTCCAGGATACATTTCTTCCAACATCAAATATTCAGCATAAGATGCAAAACCTTCGTTCACCCAAATGTCTGACCAAGAAGCACAAGTTACTTGATTTCCCCACCATTGGTGCGCTAATTCATGCGCAGTAAGTGTTTTACTAAATGAACCTTGTGTGGTCATTGTTTGGTGCTCCATTCCACCGCCAAGAGGCGCCATCGAATGTCCGTATTTTTCAGCATGGTATGGGTAAAGTCCAAAAAGTTCAGAGAAATATTCTAAAAAGTTGACGGTTTCATCGATGTCATTTTTAAAATAAGGCAAAGTTTGAGGATTGTTATAGATGTAATTTTGAATTTTTACTGGATTCGGCGCTCCAACTGGATTTGCATAAATGGTATAATCTACGTATTCCGCAACAGCGACAGAAATTAAATAATAATCGATCGCATGTTTGTGTTTCCATTCATAACGTGTTGTTCCATTTCCCAAATCAACAACATTTTCCAACACACCGTTTGAACCCGCTTTACAAGTACTTGGAACCGTAATTTTTACGGAAACGCTATCCGCTTTATCGCGCAATGATTGCTTGCACGGCCACCATTCATACGCTGAAAATGGTTCACTCAAGGACCAAGTAACCCGATTTCCCCACGATGGAGAAGATGCATTGGTCATCCCTGCGCCACCTAAAGGGTTTGTTACACCATTTGGCGGAGTTCCATTATAATCAACTTCAATTTTAAACGTTTGTCCAGCGGTCAGATTTGCTGGAACTTTGATTGCTGAATTGTTTCTACCGTACGGAGTTGCCACGTTGTTGAGGCGAATTTCTGAAATGGTAAAGCTTGAAAAGAGTTCAAACAAAACGCTATCTACCGCAACTCTCGCTTTGCCGTATATTCCTCCAGTTCCTGAAAGCGTAGTGTTTAAATTGGTCATCGTCAAATTTAAATCATAAAAAGTAACATCGTATTTTTCTGATTCTGCAATTTGACTAACGGTCAAGGATCCATTTTTAGGTGTAATTTTTCCCGATTTCAGTTGAGAACACGAATGATTTTCTTGTTGAGAAAAAATACTTGATGCCAAAGAAAAAGAGAGAAGTAGGAGCGTAAAATTGTTTTTCATTTTGTTCGATTTTGATTTAAAAGTAACAATTAAAATCAAGAGTAATCTTTTATTTTTTTTAGCAGGCAATTAATTTGAAATAGAATGTACTAACTTAAATTTTTAGCAAAAAAAAGACCGTTTCGAAAAACAGTCTTTTTAAGCAATTTATTAATCTAAGTAAACTTTATTTTGAAGCGATTTCTACGAATTCATCGTAAGAAACCATCTTCTCATTCAGTTTCACTGTATTTTTGAAATATTCCGTTAATTTCGTCTCAGCCAACATGTCGTATACACGAGCAGATTCTTCTTTATCAGAAAGAACTTGAATAGCGGATTGTGTTAACTCTTTATCTTCTGGAGCTGGCATTCCGTATTGAGCGTATTGGTTTACCAACAAGCCTTTTGTGAATTCCAATGCTTCAGCCTGATCTACCTTCAATTCATTTGTTTTGAAAATATGACCTTGGATCAATTGCCATTTCATGCTTTTTTCATAGCCTTCAAACTGAGATTCAATTTCTTCCATTGTAATTGGTTTCTCGTTGGATAATTGAATCCATTTTTTCAAAAACTCAGAAGGTAAATCTACTTTCGTTTCTGCAAGTAAATGGTCGTAGATTGCTCTAGCTAGTAATTTATCAGAATCTCCAGCAAACATTTGCTCTAAATCAACTTCGATGCGTCTTCTTAATTCTTCTTCTGAAGTAACGACCTCTGGACCAAATAATTTATCAAACAATTCTTGATTCACATCCGCCAATTCCATTTGACGAATCTCGTTAATGGTCATTTGGAATTTATCAGAAAGTGTCGCCAATTGTTCTTCAGATACACCCAACATGGCGGCTGTATCTTTTGGACCTTTAGAAACATCCGCAGGATTAACGACAATTTTGTCACCAACTTTAGCTCCTAAAAGTGCTTTTTTGGAGATTTTATTTTCCGTAAATTCCATTGAAATGGTAGAAGAGTGCATCACACCGCCTTCCATGATCGAACCATCTTCTTTCAATTCTACAAATTGAGCCAAGATTAAATCTTTTTCACCAACGGTTTCAGATGCAATTAATTTCCCGTAACGACGACGTAAATCATCCATTTGTTTGTCAACTAAATCCGCATCAATTTTCACTTTGATGTAATCAAATTTACTTTTGTCCGAAATGTTTACATTGATTTCAGGAGATAAACCAATTTCAAAGAAAAATTCAAAATCACTTGGATTGTTGAAATCGCCTTTTACGTCAGCACCTTCTTTTGGAATTGGGTTTCCTAAGATTGAAATTTTATTTTCGTTGATGAAACTGTAAAGTGCTTCGTTGACCACTTTATTCATTTCATCCGCAAGGATTGCTTTACCGTATTGTTTTTGGATCATTCCCATTGGAACTTTTCCAGGTCTAAATCCAGGGATTTTAGCTTGTTTTCTTTGTTTTTCTAAAGCGTTATTTACTTTAGCTTCATAATCAGCTGGAGCAACTTGAACTTTCAAAATTGCACTCATCGCATTTACATCTTCACGAGTAACATTCATTTCAATAATCAGTTTAAATTTAAAGAAACAAAAAATGGTATAAGATTACTTATACCATTTTTCTTTTTTTGTACAGATAGAGAGACTCGAACTCTCACACCTCGCGGCACTAGATCCTAAGTCTAGCGTGTCTACCAATTCCACCACATCTGCATCTAATTCATTCCTTTTGCTCGTTTGCTTGGTATGAATTGGGTTCATCCATTTTCTAATGGTGTGCAAAGATAATTAAATCTTTTATTACAGCATCAAATTTTTCTTGTTTTTTTCTTTAATCCTGGAGGATAATGATTTTTCGATTGTAAATAGAATCTTCATCTTGAACTTTCACAAAATAAACTCCTGAATTCAAACCACTTAAATTGAATGTAGTGCTATTCCCTGAAATTTCTTGATCTGCATGCATGATTTGACCTAGTTCATTGATAATTTGAATGACAGCATCTGCACCTCTATTGATCGTAACGATGTTTTTTGCAGGATTCGGGAAAACGTTTAATTCTGTTGGAGCTGTGAATACAACCGAACGAACATTTGAAAAGGTATGCTCACCGTTGAAGTCGATCTGTTTTAAACGGTAATAGTTTGTTCCATTTATTGGATTCCTGTCGGTGCCAGTATAATTAATTACCGTATTTGAATTTCCATTTCCTGAAAGTGTTTGAATGGTGATCCAATTGATGCCGTCGGTCGTTCTTTCAATTTCAAAGCGATCGTTGTTTTGTTCTGAAGCAGTAGACCAATTTAAAACAACATTTCTGACTTTCTTTTCCGCAGTAAAATCAAGAAGTGTAATTGGTAGCGGTGTTACCACTGGATTAATCGTACCCAATGTAAAATAATTCGCGTCCCCAACAGCTACACCATCAAAACGGAATAAGTTCCCAGATACATGTGTCGCACCAGCAATAGGTGTTGAAGATGTAAACATTCCGGAAGTTGAAATCAATAGACGCAAATCTGATGCGGAGACATAACCTAAATTTGTTAAATCAAATTGTATGGAAACGGTTCCAACGCTTGCTGCTGCTCCAGCTGATGTTACTGAACTCACTCTCCAAACTCTCTCCAAACGAGCTTCAACCGTTGGTGGTACATCGACGCTATTAAGTGCTTGTTGAACTTGATTGTTATGTCCCCACAATAAAAACTTTCCATCTAAATCGGATGCATTTGAAATTTGAACAATTCCCGAACCTTGAGCAATTAAATGATTATCCGTGCCGCTAATAGATCCAATTCCTGCAACTTCATGGTCAAAATCCCCATTTGCAGTATTATCCATTGTATACAAATCTTTATCTGTTAAAGGAATATCGTATTTTGCAGAAAGATAATTGTTTACAATGATTCGTTGGGTTTCATTTAACGCAACCCGATAGGTAATCACTTCTGCAATTTGACCATCAAATGCTCTGTTATCTGTAGTGTGCGTTGCTCCAATTATTACTGGAGAAGGTTTACTTGCAATAGTTGTATTGGTTTTTGTACCAGTAGCGAGAAGCGTGTTTCCTTGGTAAATTGTCGCGCGAATAGTCGAAGCTAAACTTCCGTCAAACATGGTGCTTAGTAGGAGTCTATCAGTATTGGTAAATGTTTCAACTGTCTCAAGTCTATTAGAGTTCCCTTCGTAATCAACATAAAGACGGTTTCCTAAATAAAAGAAAAACATGAATGAGTTATCTGCCGTAGTGCTTGTTCTTTTAGAAATGATAGCTCTTCCGTCTGCTCCAGTACCTGTTTTTTTGACAGCGCTAAAAATAGTAATTCCATTTGTACCATCCGTGTTTGGCGCTGCTCCAGATAATAAGTGACTAAAGTTTCGGAGTTATTAAAATGCTAGTAATCAGCAATATAAATTCATAAAAACGTTGCACTTTCCATTATAAATCATTAATTTTGAATTAGTTAGAAACAAAAAACTGATTCGGGAAAATGCA
>JAQVCM010000009.1 GCA_028689775.1 Crocinitomicaceae bacterium | reverse complement strand
GGTACTGCTCTTTTGAGGGTGGGAGAGTAAGTCGACGCCGCTTTTATAAACCCGATACATTTATTTGTGTCGGGTTTTTTTGTGTCTATACTTTTCTGAAGGGATAAGTAGTGGCAGATTGCAAATTAGGGAAGTGTTAAATTTATAATTTGTGAGCTACAATCTGAAATCTGTAAACTGTAACTCTGTAATCTACAATCTTTCCTATCTTTGTTCAAAATTATATTGCAATGGAATTCATTTCAAAAGAATTAGACGACTACGCTGAAAAGCATACATCCAAAGAATCGGATTTACTCTACCAATTAAATAGAGAAACACATCTCAAAGTTTTAAATCCTAGAATGTTGAGTGGTGCTTTTCAAGGAAGATTTCTCAGCATGGTTGCGAAAATGATTCAGCCGAAGCGGATTCTTGAACTGGGAACGTATACGGGGTATTCGGCATTTTGTTTTTTAGAAGGCTTGCAAGCTGGCGGAAAAATTACAACCATCGACGTAAATATTGAATTGGAGGAAATGGTTCGAAATTTCATCACGAAATTTGATGCGGATAATCAGATAGAATATATTCTTGGAAATGCCGTTGAAGTTATACCTACATTGAAAGCCCAATTCGATTTGGTTTTCATCGACGCAGACAAAGAAAATTACTGTACTTACTACGATCTTGTTTTCGATTTAGTAAGACCTGGCGGTTATATTTTGGCAGATAACGTTTTATGGTCAGGAAAAGTAGTTGGTGATTATGATCTATTAGATAAGGATACGCGTATTTTGATGGATTATAATCTTAAAGTATCTGGGGATCCACGTGTGGAAACGATTTTATTACCACTACGTGATGGATTGATGCTGACTCGAAAAAAAGACTAAATTCGAATGATGAAAAAGAGAATAATTGATTTTCGTAGCGATACAGTTACAAAACCAAGCGAAGGAATGCGACAAGCAATGTTTGATGCGCAAGTTGGTGATGATGTTTATGGAGAAGATCCAACAGTAAACTTGTTGCAGCAAAAAGCTGCTGCGATGTTTGGTATGGAGGCAGCTTTGTTTTGCTCTTCAGGTACGCAAACGAATCAAATTGCGATCAATGTACATGTAAATCCTGGTGGAGAAGTAATTTGCCATCAGGAAAGTCACGTTTATAAATATGAAGGTGGAGGTATAGCTCGGAATTCTTTGGCTTCTGTTCGCTTGTTGAATGGTAATCGCGGGAGAATTAGTCCTCAACAAGTTTTAGATTCTATCAATAATCCAGATGATATCCATTTACCTTTAACGCAATTAGTGAGTATAGAAGATACTTCGAATCGTGGTGGTGGAGCAATTTATGATTTTGAGGTAATCAAGCAAATTAGAAAGATTTGTTTGGAGAAAAAATTACCGCTTCATTTGGACGGTGCACGTGTGTTTAACGCTTTTGAAGAAACGAAGATTCCTTTTCAAGAATACGGAGCTCAATTTGATTCCATTTCTATTTGTTTATCAAAAGGATTAGGTGCGCCAGTTGGTTCATTGTTATTAGGGACAAATGATTTCATAAGGAAAGCAACACGTGTTCGAAAAGTTTTTGGTGGAGGTATGCGCCAAGCTGGATTTATTGCTGCTGCTGGTATTTACGCACTAGACAATAACTTAAATAGACTTTCTATAGATCACAAGCACGCTAAAATTCTTGAAGAACAATTGCAAGCCTTGGATTGGGTTGCTGAAATTATGTCTGTAGAGTCAAATATTTTGATTTTATCTTTATCAGATTCTGTTGCTCGTGATGAAATCATTTCAAAATTAAAAGAGCAAGGCGTATTGGTGAGTGCATTCGGACCTCAAATGATTCGGTTTGTGACACATTTGGATATCACTGAAAGTGAAGTTGCTCAAACCTGTGACATTTTAAAAAAGATAGTATGAAGATGAGAGAAGCTCCTTGGGTATTATTCATTTTTTTAACAATGATTTTTTCAGCTTGTCAGTCAAAAAAAGTTGATAAAGTATTGAGTTTGGATGATATTTCCGAAGCTTCTGAAACGTACTTAGAAAAGGATTCGCTTCCGGTTCAAAAAGAGATCGTAATCAATTATTATGATTCTATATCTCCATTCTCTCAAATGCTAATTGATTCCTTAAAATATAGTCAAGGCTCCATTTTAATCTTAGATACAATTATTTTCCCGGATCGTTTTGGCGCTTCATTTTCTGAAAAATGGTATACCAAGTCCAACGGTGATTCTTTGGTATGTATGCGTTGGATTTTTCAATCAGATGTAAAAGCGGAGAATGCCTTATTTAATTGGTTAGATTGTTTTGGTACAAAGTGTCGCTCAATTCCGCTAGGAACCGCAACAAAATTCTCAAAACGTGGAACGATGCTTCTATGCAATCAAAAAGAATTGTTTTTTATTGAAACATCCAAGAAAATTAATCCGGAACACTGGTTTGAATTAATCAATGGAAATTCAAAAAAGAAAGATTGGAAGTTTTTCTTTTTTCAACAGCCAAGGCAGAAAATTGAATGGAAAACAATCAATGTTGATGGAGAATGGAAGGATTTCAATCAGAAACAGGATTAAAAGCTAATTCTTTGACTAGCTTTCAAATTAGCAGTATCTTTGCTCCACTGATTGCAGATGTAATTTAGCAGTTTATTTTAGACAACATAAATACAAAAATATGAACATTGTAAATAGAGGATTTCTTGTAATCCGTCCAAAAAAAGATTTTTTAGATTGGTCAAACCAGTATAACGAAGACATTCAATACACCGAAGAAGATGATTTGGAAGGGACGAACTTCTTGATCGAAGAGGATTTCTTTGACATCGAACCAATTGTTGAAAAGCACTTTAAAAAGATGTTTACGCACGAACTCGAGATGGTTACAGAAGATGAGTCCGTTTGGCCAGAAAAATTAACCTTAGAGTTATTTTTAAATTGGTTTACGGTTGACTATGGCGCGTTAGTTATCGACCTAGAAAAAACAGATTTGAAACGCGAAAAAATTGATTAGGTTCAAAAGTTTTATACACTAAAAAGCCATCAAACTATTCAGTTTGATGGCTTTTTTTATGTATTGAAATTCCTATCTTCTTAAAAAGAATTTTCCTTCTTTTGATTTTTCAAAATCAGAGCTAAACTTCATCGTGTACCCACGTTTTGAATAAGTTCCCATTTTTGGTTTTAGTTCTAATAGTTGTAAATCTCTTGAAACCAATAAATTGAATTCTTGATTAACATCCAATGCTGCGATCATTTCGTTCAGTAAGGTAACATTCATTCTGTATCCATTGAATCCAATTACTTCGTCTCCAACACTTAAACCTGCCTCTTCAGCTGCTGATTTACTGCGAATTGCTTTTACGGTAACCAAACCGTCCGCCATTCCAAAAGCTGCTCCGAAAGAAATTAGTTCTTTGTTGTTGTTCTCAACGGTGATTCCTAAAGGCGCAAATAACGCTTCGTAGTTTGGAATTTGTGTGTCGTGAACATATTTCTTGAAGAAGTCTGCCATGTCTTCTTCCATGTACTTAGAGAACATTTTTTCAAATTCTTGTGCGGAGAATCCACGGTCTAATTTTACAAAAAACTCTTGATATAAAAGTTGAAGAAATCCGTCTAAAGATTTTTTCCCCTTAAACTTTGCAACAATTTTCGCATCCATTACTGCAGCAACTAATCCACCTCTAGAATAGTATGACATCGTTGTGTTTGCTGAGTTTTCATTTGGTTTGTATGCTTTAATCCAAGCGTCGAAACTTGCATGCGCAACTGGTTGTACGCGCGAACCTTCTGATCCTTCAACGTAATTTAAAGTTTTAGATAAAGTTGCTAAGTATTCTTCTTTGGTCAAGAATCCCGCTCTGTACATGATCAAATCTTCGTAATAAGAAGTAAAACCTTCCATCACCCACAACAAAGATGTGTAGGTTTCGCTGTCGTAATTAAAAGGGCCTAATTCGATTGCGCGCATGCGTTTGACATTCCATAAATGGAAATACTCGTGGGCAACCAAAGTTAAAAAACGATTGTATTTATCAGGACTGTATCCCCAACGATTAACGCTTAAAGTTGTTGAGTTGACGTGTTCCAATCCGCCTTGCGAGTCGGTTACGTTGTGAACGATGAAAACATATTCTTTATTCGGATTCTGACCAAAAACTTCTGTCGATGCAGCAGTAATCTTCGCCATATCAACTTTCAATTGATTGATGTCATAATTTCCTTCGCCATACATGGCAACGGTGTGATTGACGCCTTTTGATTGAAAAGTAAATACTTCTTGATTCCCAATTTCAATCGGACAATCAGCTAGTTGGTCGTAATCTGAATAACTGAAAGTTGTTCCGCCATCACCAATAGTTCCATCGGAACTTTTAGGTAAAGCAGTGGTGATTGTTTTGAAATTTGCGTGCGGTACGACGTTTAATTTCCCCGCTTTGTTTTTCAGTTTCTCAACGTACATAAAGATTCCTGTACCGCTGACAAATCCGTGAGTTAAGTCCAAGAAACTTGTTCTTACGGTTAATTCGAAAGCATAAACCTCATAATTCACCTTTATTTTCTGTGCTGATCCTTTGTTAATTTTCCACGTGTTTTTCGTTGTCTTTTCGACCACTAAACTTTCACCTTTTTCGTTGAAAGCTTTAACTAGATTGACATTTTTAGAAAAATCACGAACCAAGTAAGATCCTGGAGCCCAAACAGGCATTTTGATTTCAACTGTTTTATCTGCAATTCCTTGAATTTCCATTTCAACTTCAAAGTAATGATTTTGAGGTTTTGGCATGCGCAAGGTGTAATTAATTTGCGCGAAAGCGGTTACTGAAAGCAAGATAGAGGTTAGAAAGAAAAAAACTTTTTGCATAATTTTAATATTTTTCTTCAAAGATAGAAATTGAAGTGTAGCTTTGTGAAAGATTGGTGAATTATTATTCAAGAGAAACGATCCTATTGAATAATAATTTAAAAACTCGAAGGTATTCATCCGCTTTGGATAATTGTTTAAGAATAATAAATCTAAATATGAAAAAACTTTTGTTCGTGTATTTGCTTCTTTTAGTTGTGTCTTGTAACTCAAATAAGGAGATTTCAAATGATAATCAAATGGATTATAAAATTCGATTTGAACAATTAGAAGCGGAAAATAATCGCAAAGATACCTTGCTGACTGAATCGATCATTTATTTCAATGAAATTGAGCGAAATTTATCTTCTATTGAATTCAATGAAAGTGAAATCAACAGACTTTCAAGTAATAAGGAGGGATCTAAATCAAGTGATAAAAAAGTCCTCTTTGAAAAAATCAAGTTAATCAATGAATTGAGGATTGAAAATACAAAGAAAATGAAGTCACTTCAAAGTCGATTGGATAACATGGGGGTCGCTCAAAAAGAATTTAAAGAATTAATCATTCGTTTGCAGCAAAAGATTCATGCAAAAGATCAAACGATTGCACTTTTAGAAGAAAAACTAAAAACAATTGATGGTAAATATTCCAATTTGTTTAGTGAATTTCAAAAGCAGCAACAAGTTTTGAATGAGAAACAGGTTGAAAATAGAGAAATTATTTCAGCTATGAATTCAGTTTTTTACGCAATCGGGTCTGAAAAAGAATTGGAAAACAATCAAGTAATTGATTCTAAGAAGAAAATATTTTCATCTAATAAAATCAAATTAAATGAAAAGCTGAACGATCAATATTTTACTAAAGTGAATAAAAATGATTTTGCCGAATTGTCTTTTAATTCTAAAAAAGGACATGTCGTTAGTAATCATCCTGAATCAGCTTATGTGATTGAAAGAGTAGGTGACGTTGCTAAACTAAAAATTAAAGACCCTGCACAATTTTGGAAGTTTACAAAATACTTGGTCATTGTAACGTATTAACCTGATTTCGATTATCCCAGCGAATTTATATCGCTGATTATAAGTCCATAATAGACTATTAAAAATTCTCTTTTTTCAGCTTTCCAATAAATGGCATTCTACTTCGTCCTTTTAAATAAAAATAGCACACTATTTATTATTTAAAATTTCTCGTATTATACGCATTCATTGAAATATAAATCTCAATTTTACAATCGAACTCAGGTTTTTAAAATCAATTTTAAACGCGCATGAAGTCAATTGTTTGGTTTCTTTTGTTGACAAGCATCCTATTTGGATGTAGCAATCAATCTTCGAAAGTTGAAAATTCGAAGGCACTAGAAATCGAAACGATTGCAGATACAGTACGCTTTCAAATTGCTGGTTTTCCTGTGATTGTTGATACTACACAATTCATTGCTAACCTGATAAGCGTTTATAATCTTGAAGTAGAGCTCGATCCAAATCGGATAAACTCAGATGCGATAACGGTTTATAAGAAAGTGAAAATCCATGGATCAACAGCGGATTATTTACTGATTGAGTACGATTACAAAAATGGATCTACAGCTGCGTTTCCGTGGAAATATCAATTACTTCTGAATTCAGCTGGAAAATTAGTTCACACGTTTAATGCCTTGCGTTTTGAATTTCTATCTGTTTTTCCAAATCAGAATCCATTTCTTTTAACGGTTACAGCAACAGGAAAAGGGAATGGAAAGCATCAGCTTTATAAAATGAGGAATAACGAATTGGTCAATGTATTGGATGAAAATTTAGAAGCTCATTTGCAAACGTATGATGCCCACGAAGACGATAGAATCAATGAACCGAGTGAATTGTCAATCCACATTCAAGATGATAATACAGATGGTTTTAATGACCTTTTCTTCCGGGGTAATGTTGTTTTTACGCAAGGAATGACTAAAAATGGTCATTGGTTTGACAGTGAAATTATCAACGGGAAACAAGTAGATTATTCAGCTCAAAATCCATTTAAGAAAATTCCAGTGGAGTATATTTTCCTGTATGATCAACAATCTGGACATTTCAAGGTGAAAGAAAATTATAAGGAAAAATACAATCTGCAAGATTAAGTCAAAAAAGAAACTTTCTGATCCATGTACTTCACTTTTTCAGCAGTTCTGAGTATCTTTGTGCTAGATTTATAAATAATATGAAGATTTACAACAATATTCTTGAGACGATTGGAAATACACCAATGGTTCGATTAAATAAAGTTACCAAAGGAATTAAAGCGACGGTCTTGGCGAAAGTGGAGACAACGAATCCTGGGAATTCTGTGAAAGACCGCATGGCTGTCAAAATGATAGAAGATGCTGAAAAAGCAGGACTTTTGAAACCAGGTGGAACGATCATTGAAGGAACTTCTGGTAACACTGGAATGGGATTGGCTTTGGTTGCAATTATTAAAGGATACAAATTGATTTGTGTTTTGAGCGACAAACAATCCAAAGAAAAAATGGATATTTTGCGCGCAGTAGGAGCGGAAGTGATTGTTTGTCCAACGGCTGTTGAACCTTCTGATCCAAGATCTTATTACTCTGTTTCTAAAAGATTGGCTGCTGAGATTCCAAATTCTTGGTATGTAAATCAATACGATAACTTGTCGAATCGTCAAGCGCATTACGAACAAACTGCTCCTGAAATATGGGAACAAACAGATGGGAAAATCACGCATTTAGTGGTTGGTGTTGGTACTGGCGGAACGATTTCAGGAATTGGAAAATATTTGAAGGAAAAAAATCCAAACATTAAAATTTGGGGAATTGATACCTACGGATCCGTATTCAAAAAATTCCACGAAACAGGAATTTTTGATGAGAACGAGATTTATCCCTACATCACAGAAGGAATTGGTGAAGACATTTTGCCAGCAAACGTAGATTTCTCTGTAATCGATCACTTCGAAAAAGTAACGGATAAAGATGCAGCGGTTTACACCCGTAAAATTACCAGAGAAGAAGGGATTTTTGTTGGAAACTCTGCGGGTTCTGCAATCAAAGGTTTACTACAAATGGGAGATCAATTGACAGAAGATGATGTAGTTGTAGTTCTTTTCCACGACCACGGAAGTCGTTATGTTGGAAAAATGTACAACGATGATTGGATGAGAGAACGCGGTTTCTTAGATGAAGGTCATAAAACTGCTGGTGATATTGTTGCAAAACACGGAAATAATCCATTGTTATTCGTTTATGCGGAAGAATTAGTTTCGCATGCAATTGCGAAAATGAGAGGATTTAATATTTCTCAAATTCCAGTGATGAAAGACGGTCAATTTGTTGGTTCTTTGGATGATGTTCATACATACCAGTCGTTAGTTGATAATCCATCGTTGGTAGACACGCCGATTGCAGGAATTATGGAAAAACCATTCCCAATCGTTCAATTGGCAACTTCACTTGAAGAAGTTTCCAAATTGATAAACAAAGAAACGCCAGCTGTTTTGGTTGATTTAGGAAATGAAAAATTCCACATCGTTTCTCGTCAAGATATTATTTCTTGCATGTCATAAAATATGATTTACACAGATCAAATGAATCAAATAATCCGCTTGGAGTCTACTCCAAAGCGGATTATTTCGTTAGTGCCATCCCAAACGGAGTTTCTCTACGACATTGGATTAACAGACGAAGTTGTTGGCATCACTAAGTTTTGTATTTATCCTGATGTTTGGTTTCGAAACAAAAAGAGAGTAGGCGGAACTAAAAATGTGGATTTGGAAAAAGTGAAAGCTTTGAAACCAGATTTAATCATTGGCAACAAAGAAGAAAACACCAAAGAAGATATTGAAGCATTGCAGAAAATTGCACCGGTTTGGATGAGTGATATTTTCAACTTGGAAGATGCGCTAGAAATGATGGTTTTTTTGGGCATAATTTGCGATAAACAGAAAGAAACCGATGTGATCATTCAGCGAATTAAAAAAGCTTCTTTCGACTTGTTGTCGGATTCAAATCCAGAGAAAAAGAAATTAAAAGTTGCTTATTTGATTTGGAAAGATCCGTATTTGGTTGCTGCAAAAAACACCTTCATTGATGAGCTTCTGAAGTATTTGGAATTAGATAATTTCTTTGAAAATCAAGAACGATATCCGGAATGGAAACCTGATGCGAACAACGTTCCCGATGTCATTTTCTTAAGTTCTGAACCTTATCCGTTTCAAGAGAAACATGCGCTTGAAATCCAATCCATTTTACCCAATTCGAGCATTCATCTGGTAGATGGCGAAATGTTTTCTTGGTACGGTTCGCGTTTGCAGTGGTCGTTTGATTATTTCAAGAAACTTAAAGCCGAATTACCTTCAAGGATTTCTTAAAAATCATTCATTCTCAACAATAAACGCAAGGTTTCAACGGTTACCGATCGACCTTCCTTGAACGAGATTTCTCCTTTAACAACTGTGTTATTTCCTTTCGATGTAATTTCAAGGTCGGTTTTCTTCAAGGATTCTAAAAAGTCTTTACCAGTTTTAAATGGCGGATATAAATTAATTCCCATCGCAACCAATCCACTACCATCTATTCTCGTCAAATACCTTGCATCTCCTGTCATGTAGAAAATCCGATCGTTGGATTTTTGGATTAAATTTTCTTTGCTCAGACCGATAAAAATTGTTTTATCATCTAAAAAAGTCAACAGAAAATCATTTGAACCATTGTTTAAATCGTATTCGTTATCTGTATTTCTGGAAATGCTAAATCCTAATTTTCTCCAGTGTTTTGGCTCCAAAAATTCAGCTTTAGAAATCGTCGAATCAAATTCAAGAAGTAAATCCATTTTTGGAACAATTCCACCATTTCCCATTTGAATACCCGAATAATTGAGTGATATTTTGCTCGTTTTAGGAAGATTGAAACCTTGTTTTGTAAACAAATATTGAAGCGTATCTTGTATTTCAGCATTCAACAACGAACTAGAAATGTGAAAACCTTGCGGTTTTAGATTCCAGTTGGATTTAGAAATTGGATGAACAGCGCTGAATTTACCACTTAGCTGCAAGGTAGAATCTTGAATAGCCACTGATAAATTTCCTTGACCAAAAGCGGAATAATTTTTCGTTTCTTTTCGTTTTTCCACGTAGATGAATGCGTTATTTGTAAAGTTCATCTTTGTGAAAAACGATTCTTTTCTTGGGTTCTTTAAAATTTGCACTGCTTCTTTTCGAATGGATTCTTTAGAAAGGATCGTGTTCTTCTTTTTCGGATTGAAAAATAATAGGATTCCTGTTTCTGCATCACAAACTCCAGCTGTATTTTTTGCTGCTTTATCCAATATGTTTTTCTGAAATGCGCTTGCGTCGTTGAGTTGGAGTACAAATCCGTAGTATTCTCCGTCGTTGTTCGGATAGCTGAAAATCAATACATCGGATAAGAAATTAATTCCAGAATCTTTCACCTTTTGATTTCCAGAACCTTTTTGCGTCAGTTTTCGGATTAAGCTAAAAATTTCCGCATCTGGTTGTTCTAAGAAAAGATCGTGAATGGAAGTTTTGAAAAGTTCTTTTCCTTGAATTCTAATTGCAAACTGGCTTTGTATTGGAATGTAAATCTCATTTGTTGATATTTCTTTGACTAAAATAAAGCGAGAAACTCCGATAAACACAGCCAAGAAAATCAAGGCAAATACTGCCAGAAGAAAAGATTTTGTTTTTGAATTCGTTATCATGGCTTAAAGGTATATATTAATCGCTTACTTTTTTTTACTGTTGTCCGAAAAAAAGTACCAATCCCAAATCGCATCTTTTCTTTCCGATGCTACTTTTGCATCGAGCACTTTGCAATTGAAAGAATCTTTTTATCGAATTAGATTCCCTTTTATTCGTGAAAAGTAATTTTGCTTTCTCAATTAGATTCCGAAATAGTATCTTTGTGCCATGGGAAAATTTATGTTCTTTATCATCAAACTTTTTGGATGGAAAATCGACTCACATGCGCCAGAAGGTGTGAAGAAAGCTGTGGTTGCAATGGGACCACACACAACCAATTGGGATTTCATTATTGGAAGAATCGCTTTTGCGCAATATGGAGTAAAAGGTCGATTTTTAGTTAAAAGCGAATTGTTTTTTCCGCCTTTAGGTTGGTTTCTTCGCGGTATAGGCGCGGTTCCGGTTAATCGAAAAGCAAATAATAATTTTACGGATCAAGCGGTAAAGTATTTTAATGAAAATGAAACGATGTACATGGTTTTTACGCCAGAGGGAACACGGAAACACAATGCACATTGGAAAAAAGGATTTTATCACATTGCTATCAAAGCAAATGTTCCGATTTATATAGGATATATTGATTACAAAAGAAAAATTGGTGGTTTCCACTCTTTGTTTGAACCAACAGGAGATTCTAGAGCTGATATCCGAAAAATCAAAGAAATTCTATGTCAGTTTGAAGGAAAATTTCCAGAACAAGGAATTTTGAAGGAAGATATTTTAATCGATTAAAGATCCTTTTTGGTTTTTCCTGTTTTTTTATCGAATCCATACGGACAATGTTTACAGCCATTTTTGCAGCAGTATCCTCGCTTCAATAGGTATTTCTCTGTAAAAACTAAATATCCTTCAGGACTTAAATAAAAATCTTCGGCATCCAATTTTGATCTCTTGGAAAATCCAGACATGTCATCGCTCATGTAGACAAAAATACTTTTTATCTTTGTAAAAACAGCTCATTTGTGGTAAAATCAACTTCTAATTTCATCGATTCTCAAAAATCAGAATTGCAACGCTTGGAAAATACAGCATGGACAGAAAATGATATCCAGGTTTTTGTAAAACGAGATGATTTATTGCATGCTGATATTTCAGGAAATAAATGGCGGAAATTAAAATACAATGTCGAGCAAGCACTTCATTTACATTCAGAAGGAATTTTCACTTTTGGTGGCGCTTATTCAAATCATTTGGTGGCAACTGCTGCAGCTTGCAAAGAATTCGGATTGAAAAGCATCGGATTTGTGCGCGGTGAAGAATTGAATTCAGCTTCAAACGACACCTTGAAAAGATGTGTTGAATTGGGAATGGAATTGCAGTTTTTATCTCGCGAGATGTATGCGCTGCACGCCGATAAACTGTTTGTGGATGAATTGAAATTAGAAAACCCACGCTTCTACGCCGTACCAGAAGGTGGAGGAAATTACTACGGAATTGTCGGTTGTCAAGAAATTTGGAAGGAAATTCCAAAAGATGTAGATCACGTTTTTTTAGCGCAAGGAACAGCTGCAACCAGTTGTGGTGTACTTCTCGGAATGCCTGAAAACTGTCGATTACACGCTGTTCCTGTTTTGAAAGGTTTCCATTCCCTCGATTCGATGAAATCGCTGTTTTATGGTTTTTTCATGGACGATGAAGCTTTGGAAGAATTGTTTCAGAAAGTGACCGTTCATTCAGAACATCATTTTGGAGGTTATGCTAAATACACGCCTGAATTGTTGCAATTTATTCAAGATATCTTTAAGACGTACAAATTACCCTTGGATCCGATTTATACCGCCAAAGCATTTTACGCGATGACGGAAGAATTGAAGAAAGCGAAGTACCGCGGAAAGAAAGTAATTTTCATTCACACCGGCGGACTTCAGGGATGTAAAGCGATTGAGGAAAAAGAAAACATTCGATTTTTTGGATAAAAGTATGGCAAGATTTCAAATCCTTTCTCGTAACTTAGTACCATGATTATCGCCAAACATCAAGTTGAAATTTTGGAAACTCCACAGCGTTTATCTGATTACTTAATCGGAAAATTTGAGGAAATCCAAACACGAAAAGGCATCAAAAAAGCCATTGAGAAACGACAGGTTTTGGTGAACGATGAAATCGCTTCAACGGCTTATTGGGTTCAATCGCACGATGTGATCAGTCTACAAGAATCTCAAGCTTTACCTCCAAAACAGTTTGAATTAGATTTAGAAATTCCTTATGAAGATGATTATCTGGCAGTTGTCATCAAACCAGCAGGAATACCAGTCAGCGGCAATTTATACAAAACCTTGTTCAATGCGTTGGGACACAATTTACAACATTCCAAACAAGTAGACGCTTTGCGTTGGCCTTTGCCTGTTCACCGCTTGGATACTGCGACTTCTGGTTTGGTCATTGTAGCTAAAACGCACAGTGTAAGAGTAGCTTTGGGTAAAATGTTTGAAGATCGAAAAGTTTCCAAAAGATACCGTGCCATTTTACAAGGAACCATGGAAGGTGAAGGAATTGTCGACAGTGACATTGATGGAAAAGAAGCAGTGACGCATTATCAAGTGGTTGAAAATGTTCAAACGCTAAAAGGTACTTCCTTGACCTTGATTGATTTATTTCCAATTACCGGTAGAAAACATCAATTGAGAATTCATTGCAGTTCACTTGGTTTGCCAATCGTTGGAGATCAATTATACCAAGGTGATGTTTCCATGAAAACCGACAAAGGATTGTTTTTAGTTGCGGTAGAATTGAATTTTGTTCATCCAGCAAGCAATGAACACATCAAAGTTGAGATACCGATGCCAGAGAAATTCAATTCGTACATCGCGAGAGAGAAGAAGCGGTTTGAGAAACACAATCCAATTCCTAACGCACAATAATAATAGTCGTAGAATTTTTCCTTCTTTCAGAAAATTTCTTTCCGTTAATTAAAATCAAACGATCTTCAGCTGCCACATTGATTTCTCCATCAACTACTAATTTGTTTTCAAGAATGAATTTAACAAATGCCTTGCGCATTCCAGGAATGCTAAGTTCGCACTGACGCTGGTCATTCATGAAAGTCGTTTCGTAATAAATGACACGACCTTTTGGATTTCCGCTGGTGATTTCTTGTGAATCGTAAAAGTCTAAACCTTTGAAAAAAGCCAATTCTTTTCCATCCAGATTACTTAATTTAATCGAATTTCCGTTATCAGTTACATCCAGTTCAAAAACCGCAACACCATTGACGGTGACGATGTTTTTATCAATGCTAATTTTGTCTTTCTGCGCAAAAGTGCTTGTGATGGAGAACAATGCAAATGTGAGTAATAGGATGGTGTTTTTCATTTTTATTTGTTTTAATGATTGCAAATGTATTCATTTCAATCAACTAAATAAATAATTTCTTGTCTAAGTTTAAAAATTCAAGCGTCGCATTCGAAAATAAATCTTCTTTTACGCTGGTAGACAAATCACTTTCTTCGATGAATTTTCCAATTTCCAAATCTCCTAATGGGAACGGGTAATCTGTTCCAAAACATACTTTTTTACTGTCTTTTAATGTCAATAAATATTTCAACAAGTTGATGTCGTGGGTGATTCCATCAATCCAAAATTTATTCAAATAGGTTCGTGGATTTCGATTATTGTCAACCGCAACGAGATCCGGACGGCAATTGAATCCGTGTTCAATTCGACCTAAAGTTGGAAGAAACGATCCACCAGCATGACAAAATGCAACACGAAGTTTTGGAAGTCTCTCAAATACACCACCAAAAATCATCGAACAAGCAGCTCTGGAGGTTTCAGCAGGCATTCCAACCAACCAAGGCAACCAGTATTTTTCCATACTTGATTTTCCCATCATGTTCCATGGATGAACCAAAACCGCCATTCCCAAACGCTCGCAAGCTTCAAAGATTGGGAAAAATTCAGGTTCGTTTAAGTTTTTATCGTTGATGTTACTTCCAATTTGAATTCCAACCAAACCAATTTTCTTACAACGTTCCAATTCTTGAATTGCCAATGCTGTATCTTGCATCGGCAATGTGCCTAAACCGATGTAGTTTTTTGGGTAATTTGCAACCAATTCAGCAATGTGATCATTCAAGTATTCAGCAACTTCCAAACCTTCTTTCGGCTTTGCCCAGTAGGAGAACAAAACAGGAATGGTACAAACTACTTGAACTTGCGTGTTGAAATTCGTGTATTCATCCATTCTCACTTTTTCATCCCAACAATTTTCTTCAATTCTTCTAAAAAATCTTCCACCGTGCATCATGTCCGCCGTTCGATCTTCGTTGTGATTGAGGTTGATAAAATCTCCATATCCGAATTTTTTTGTCCAATCAGGAAGATTTCGAGGAATGATGTGCGAGTGAAGATCTATTTTTAACATGCTCTACTTGTTTTTTTTGATTTTTGCGAAGGTACAAATAATATGAAATAAGCCATAACAATAGTTTGACACACCTGCGAAGTAAGCAACGCAGTTAAATGAAAATGACTATCAATGGCGATACCACATGACCATAAAAAACAACTTATCTACATGTGAAAGATTTGAAAAATTGATTTATTGATGAGAATTTACGTGTTGATCTTTTAGTGTGATGGCGCGATCAATAAAAAGCAAGGTTTCGATCCAAATCTCATCATTCGCACAATAAACCATCAATTTATGGGTTAAACTTCTGGCATATACGAACGTCTTAATTTATTTTATATTAACTTTGCCTCAATGAAGCACTTTTTGGTATCTTTTTTATTGCTAGCAGCGGTTTTACAATCTTGCTCTGGCTACAATAAAGTTGTCCGTTCGGATGATTTTACACGCAAATTTGAAATGGCGAATAGCTTGTACGAGCAAAAATATTATGCACGTAGTATTTCGTTGTACGAGCAAGTTTATCAACGCATGCCAAAAACGGGTGAAGGAGAAGTTTCTTACTACCGAATTGGGAAAGGTTATTTTCTAGAAGAAAACTACATCATGGCTTCCTATTATTTGTCGACTTTTAGCGATAAATTTCCAGCAAGTCCTAAAAAAGAAGAAACTGCCTTCTTGGCAACGCTTTGTTCCGTAAAGAATTCACCAAACTATTCCCTAGATCAAAATGAAACGGAATTGGCATTGAATGATTTACAGATTTTTATCAACATGTATCCATATTCTGATAAGATTGATACGTGTAATGTCATCATGGATAATCTTCGTTTCAAATTAGAGAAAAAACAGTTTGAAGGCGTGAAATTATACTCCAAAATGGAAAATTATAAATCGGCAGCAGTAAGTGCTCAAACCTTTTTAGCAGACTTTCCACAATCCAAATTCAAGGAAGAAGCTCACTATATTTTAGTGAAAAATTCATACTTTTTAGCAATCAATAGCATTGAATCTAAAAAAATGGAACGTTATGAGCAAACTATCGAAAGATATCGTAACTTTGTAGCCGAGTTTCCAAGTACTTCCTATAAAAAGGAAGTAGAAGGTTTCTCCGAAAAATTGAATAAAGAATTAGTTAATATAACAAGTAGCCAAAAATAAATCTGATGGGTGTAAATTTTAAAAACAATAATGCTGAGCGCACAACTGTAACTCGTAATACTGTTGATTTTGAAGCGAAAACGGAGAATATCTATGAGTCAATCGTAGCAATGTCTAAGCGTTCTAATCAAATTTCTGTTGAATTGAAAGAGGAGTTGATCGGTAAATTGCAAGAATTTGCTTCTACTACTGATAATTTAGAGGAGATTTTCGAAAACCGTGAGCAAATCGAAATTTCTAAATTCTACGAAAGATTACCGAAACCGGTTGCGATCGCGATGGAAGAAATGTTAGACGAAAAATTGCACATCAGAAGATTTGATGAAGACAAAGAAATTTAAGTAAAATGAAAGGAAAACGCATTCTTCTTGGAATTACAGGAGGTATTGCAGCATATAAAATTGCATTTCTCATTCGTTTGATAAAGAAAAAAGAGGCAGAAGTCAGATGTATTATGACTCCTGCCTCTTGTGATTTTATAAGTCCGCTAACCATCGCAACGCTTTCTGAAAACCCAGTTTTAATTGATTTTTGGAATCAAAAAGATGGCACGTGGAGTAATCACGTAGAACTTGGCGCTTGGGCAGATGTTTTTCTCATCGCGCCTTTAACAGCCAATACGATGGCGAAATTGGTTCACGGTCAAAGCGACAACTTATTAACTGCTACCTATCTTTCAGCGACTTGTCCCGTTATGATTGCACCTGCAATGGATTTGGACATGTACGCACATCCCGCAACTTTGCGAAACATTGCTCAATTGGAATCAGATCATGTGCATGTCATTCCTGCTGAATTTGGTGAATTAGCGAGCGGATTAGTAGGCAAAGGCAGAATGGCAGAGCCAGAACACATTGTCGACCATTTAATTCACTTTTTCAAACAAGATTCACTTTTTGAGGGCACAACGGTGTTGATTACCGCTGGGCCAACCTATGAAAAATTAGATCCTGTTCGATTCATTGGGAATCACTCTTCTGGTAAAATGGGATTCAACATCGCGGATCAGTTTCTAAAACAAGGAGCACAAGTGATTCTCGTTACTGGTCCAACAAAAGAAACATTGCATCATCCAAACTTGAAACGATTCGACGTTGAGTCAGCGCAAGAAATGTTAGAACTTGTTCAAAAATATTGGAAACAATGTCAAATTGGCGTTTTTTCAGCAGCTGTTTCCGATTACAGACCAGCAGAGAAAGCAGATCAGAAAATTAAAAAGTCAGACGATGAATTGATTTTGCGTCTGATTAAAAATCCAGATATCTTGGCTTGGGCCGGAGAAAATAAATCCAAAGATCAAGTATTGATGGGTTTTGCCTTGGAAACTAACCGAGCAGAAGAACATGCAAAAGGCAAGTTGAAAAAGAAGAATTTAGATTTTATAGTTGTCAATACCTTGGAAGATCAAGGTGCTGGATTTGGTGTAGATACAAATCGCATCAAAATCATCGATAAAAACAATAATTTGACTAGTTTTGAGTTAAAATCAAAGCGAGAAGTTGCCCAAGATATTGTGCAATACTTGAACGAAAGCATTTGAAAATGAAAGGAATTATAAAAGGAATTATTTTAATCACTTTCGGACTTTGGACAGGAGGTTTGAAAGCACAAGAATTGAATTGTATCGTAACCGTTGTAACGGATTCAAAGTTGGAGGTTTCTACCGTTGACAAAGAAGTTTTGGATCAAATGAAAGATGTGATTTTTGACTTTATGAACAACACGCAATGGACGAAAGATAATTTTAAAGTTGAAGAACGAATCAATTGCAACATTCAATTGCAAATTTCTAAAATTCCATCTCCTGGAGTTTATGAAGGATCGTTGCAAGTTCAATCGAGTAGAACGGCTTTCAATTCCGCATACAATACAACCGTTTTTAACTTTAAGGACGATAATATTTCTTTCCCTTTCTCTCGAAATGCTGCATTGGCGTATGCTCCAAATCAATTTCGAGACAACATGACGTCTACTTTGGCTTTCTATGCCTACTTCATTTTAGGAATGGATTATGATACCTATAGTTTGAAAGGAGGAACGACGTATTTCAATGAAGCACAAGAGATTGTATCCATCGCACAAGCTGCAGGATACAGTGGTTGGAAATCAAATGAGTCGGGAAGAAGAAACCGTTATTGGTTGGTTGATAATGTTTTACACCAACTTTTCGAACCGTTAAGAGTGTGTTTTTATGAATATCACCGTCTAGGTTTGGATAAATTATACGATAACAAAGCAGAAGGACGAAAAGCAATGTTCGCAGCTTTAGAAAAGTTGAATACTGTGATTACAGTTCGACCAAGCGCATTGAATGTGCTGAATTTTACAGCAGCTAAATTGATTGAAATCAAGAATTTATATTCAGATGCTGATCAGAAAGAAAAAACAGATGTAACCAATTTGTTGAAAAAAATTGATCCAGCTAATTCATCCAAATACCAAGAGATTCTAAATTAATGTTAGTTCAAATCAACATTCAAAATTTTGCATTGATCGCAGCTGCAGAGTTGAATTTTCAACCTGAATTTACGGTTATTACAGGTGAAACAGGTTCCGGAAAATCAATCTTACTTGGCGCTTTGAACCTGATTTTAGGTGAAAGAGCAGATTACGGAGTGATTCGTAATCAAGCAGAAAAAACAGCTGTTGAAGCTACTTTTCACATTCAAGGATTTGGATTAGAATCATTTTTTGAAACACACGATTTAGATTATTCGGAAGAAACCATTATACGAAGAGAAATTTCATCGCAAGGAAAATCTCGTGCTTTTGTGAATGATACACCGGTTCAATTGACGATTTTAAAAGAATTGTCTGAGAAATTGGTTCACATTCACTCGCAACATGATACCTTGGCGTTAAAGAACAATCAATTTCAGATGGAATTGTTGGACGTTTTGGCTGATAACACAACACTTCGCGCTTCATTCAAGAAAACGTTTTCAGATTGGAAAAAATTGACGAAGAAACTAGCGGATTTAAAAGCGAGTTATGCGAAAATAGTTCAAGAAGCAGATTACAATCAATTTCAGTGGGAAGAATTGAATCAATTGAATTTGGATCAAATTTCTTATTCTAACATGGAAACAGAGCTGAATGCTGTGGAAAATATGGAGGAAATCAAAGCTGGTTTTGCTTCAATTGTTCAATACATCGGCGAAGAAAGAGGAATTACGGATTTACTTTCTTTGTTGAAATCAAATTTGGACAAAGTGAAACAACTGCATCCGAATTTACAAAGTTTATCAGAGCGAATTATCGCCACTTTGATTGAATTGAAAGACATTTCGGAGGAAGCGGAAGGTCAAATTGAAACCTTGGAAGTAGATCCTAAAAAGCAAATGGAGCTTTTGGAAAAAATGGATCAATACAATCGGGTCATTCTAAAACACCAAGTAAAAACGCAAGAAGATTTGATTTTGATTTTCAAGGAATTATCAAACGGACAATCCAATGCAGAAAACATAGAAGCGGATATCATCCAACTCGAAAAGGAAGTTGAGGTTTTGGAAACGAAAGTTCAGCAAGGAGCAAAAGACTTACACGACCGCAGAATAAGCAACGGTCCGAAAGTAGCGAAGCAGTTGGAAGAGATTTTGACCGAATTGAAATTGGAAAACAGTGTTCTGAAATTTGATTTGGAACAGCTTGATAAAATCGATGAAACTGGTTTTTCAAAACTAACACTCTTATTTTCTCCAAACATGGGAATGACTCCCAAGCCCATAGAAAAAGCAGCGAGTGGGGGTGAATTATCTCGTTTTATGCTCGCTTTGCAATTGTTGTTATCCGCTAAAAAACAACTACCTACACTTTTATTTGACGAAATTGATACCGGAGTTTCTGGCGAAGTCGCTCAAAAAATTGGAAATGTATTGAAACGAATGGGGCAACAAATGCAAGTTTTGGCGATCACGCACTTGCCGCAAGTTGCGGGCAAAGGAACGCATCATTGGAAGGTTGAAAAGACCCAAAGTTCTGATAAAACATTGACGCAGGTGACGGTTTTAACTGAAGCGGAACGCGTTCAAGAAATTGCTCGTTTAATGAGTGGTGAAAACATCAATGAAGCTGCCTTGGCAAATGCGAGAGCCTTGATGAATTAATTAATGCTTAATTTTCGTACTGAAGATGATAAAAACGAGTTTAATTTTCCTTTTTTTTAGTGTTGCTTTTTTTACTTTTGGACAATCGAATCGGGTTGAAGACAATCAAAATAAAATCTGCATCGATAGCATTCATACAAAACTTTTAATTGGTAAGTGGTATGATTTTTCTACCGATTTCTACGTAGAGCAAGTGAATTTTATAAAAATCCATTACAAGCAACCGAAGCATATAAGAGACAGTACAAGTTTTAAGGGTTATATTACATTTAATCCAGATGGTTCGTTTGAAATAGCTATAAAGACAAAGGATGCTAAGTACACAGGAACATGGATGATCGTACCTAAAACAAGACATTTAAAATTGTTTTATGCCAATAGCACATATCCTCAAATTTGGACGATTTTAGAATTAAATAGAGAGGCTTTTATAATCAAGCGTGGAATTAGATGATGATTTTTGCTTTTGGTATCATATTTGAATTGTCCCAAAATCAGACACAATCTTTGTTTCACCATTAAATTTAAAGCCATGAAAAATTACATTACCTTTTTATTTATCGTTTTTGCCTTCGGAGTAAGTGCACAAAACTATGCAGCTAAATCTGACTTGGTGATTATGGATCAATCTGGTCAAGCTTTTTATTTAATTATCGATGGTGTTGCTCAAAACGCTGTTCCAAAAACACAGCTAAAAATTGTTGGCGTTCCTGCAGCTTATCACGAATTTAAATTGTTGTATACAAATGGTATCAATGTCAATTTACAGCACAATCTTACGGTAGATCCATATAAACAATATACTGCTTTTGTAACTTGGAAAAAAGGACAAAAACGCTTGGATTGGATAGAGATCACAGGAGTTAATCAATCTCAATACGGAAGAAATCTGGAGGTGATTTTATTTACGCCAGCGTATGTTGAGACATGTTATTTGTGTACCAATCCACGTTCTCCAGGATTTCATTATCATCCCGATGGTAGCGTTCACAACAATTATGGGATGAACGGTGGAAATAATCACGGAAACCAAGGCGGTTATTATCCTCCGAACGGAAATAATCATGGAAATAATCAAGGGAATCATAGTGGTTATTATCCTCCAAACGGTAATTATCCTCCAAATGGAAATAATCAATCCAATAATCCAAATTGCCAATATCCATTGCCGACAATTGATCCGATTTTGAAGGAAATCAAAAATATTCCTTTTGCCGATAGCAAAATGGAGTACGCAAAAGACGCGTTGAGAAATAAATGCATTACTTCTGATCAAGCTTATCAAGTAGTTGAGGCATTTACTTTCGATGACGACCGTGTGAAAATGGCAAAGTACTGCTACGATCGCATGTCAGATCCAATTTATGCCAACAAATTGTTGGATTTATTTAAATTCACTAGCAGTAGAAACGAAGTGAGAAAATATTTCACGAGGTAAGTGATAAGCGAAAGTGATATAAGAAAGACAGTTAGTTTTAAAAAATTAACTGTCTTTTTTATTTCTAATTGTTATCTTTACCCTTAGAATATTTAAAAAATCCCATTGTGAACAAGCAGCAGAAGAAATTTATTTTAACGGGTTTGATTTTGATAATTACCGGAATCATCTTGGGCGCTTTTGGTGCGCATGGTTTAAAGGGAAAAGTGTCAATCGAAAAATTAACTGCTTACGAAACAGGAGTTCGTTATCAGTTGTTTAATGGTGTTGGAATGTTGGCTTTAGCTGGCGCAAGTTCACTTTTTCGCTTTTCTATCAAACCATCGTTTTGGTTCATTTTGTTGGGTGTTTTGCTTTTTTCAGGATCGATTTATGGAATGACTGTTCAAGAGTTAATGCACGTACCAGTTTCTAAAATTTTAGGACCAATAACACCTTTGGGTGGCTTGTCCATGATCGTTGGTTGGTTTTTAATTCTCGTGCAGGTACTGAGACAAAAAACAGAATAGACTTATGCAACAGAAAGTTGAAATTACAGTTTTGGGTTCTGGAACTTCTCAAGGTGTTCCTGTTATTACCTGTGAATGTGACGTTTGTTTATCGACAGACTCAAAGGACAATCGACTTCGTAGCTCTATGTTAATACGAGTTGGAGGAGAGAATTTTGTAATTGATACAGGGCCAGACTTCAGACAGCAAATGCTTCGTGAAAAAGTAAAATCACTTCGTGGAGTTCTGTTTACGCACGAACACAAAGATCATGTTGCAGGACTGGATGACGTTCGAGCTTTCAATTATGGCGAAGGGCGAGACATGGAAGTCTATTGTTCTGAAGCAGTTGAATTTGCTTTGCGGAGAGAATTTCACTATGTTTTTTCTGGAGTTCCTTATCCTGGAATTCCGACCTTGCACCTCAATCGCATTGTGAATGAAAAATTTCAATTGATCGATGGCGTAGAGGTCAAGCCAATTCAAGTGATGCATTATAGAATGCCTGTTTTTGGATTCAGAATTGGCGATTTTACCTACATTACAGATGCGAAAACGGTTTCAATTGAAGAAATGGAAAAAGTAAAAGGATCAAAGGTGTTGATTGTGAATTGTTTACATCGATCGCAACACATTTCTCATTTCAATTTAGAAGAAGCGCTGGCATTTATTGAAGCCGTAAAACCCGAAAAAGCTTATTTGACACACATTTCACACTTATTTGGTAAACACGCTGATATTGAGAAAGATTTACCCGAAAATGTGTACTTAGCATTCGATGGATTGAAGCTAGAAGTTTAAAATCAATTAAAAAACGAACCTTCACATTCAAATTTTTATAACTTTGTCCCAAAGCTAAAATATTATGGCAAACGATTTATTAAAAGGAAAAAGAGGAATTATCTCCGGCGCATTGGATAAAAATTCAATTGCTTGGAAAGTAGCACAGAAAGCGCATGAGCAAGGAGCAACGTTTGTGTTGACAAATGCACCGATTGCAATGAGAATGGGCGAAATCAACGCATTGGCTGAAGAAACCAATTCAAAAATTATACCTGCTGATGCAACAAGTATCGAGGATTTAACCAACTTATTTACCGAAGCTCAAGAGATTTTAGGAGGTAAAATTGATTTCGTTTTACACGCCATTGGTATGAGTGTGAACATTCGTAAAAACATCGCTTACGAAGAATCGAATTACGATTACTTCGCGAAAGGAATTGATGTTTCTGCGATGTCTTTGCATAAAATGTTGGCGGTAGCCAAGAAAATGGATGCAATTAGCGAGTGGGGAAGTGTCGTTGCCTTAACATACATGGCTGCTCAAAGAACGTATCCTTTCTACACAGACATGGCGGATATTAAAGCGATGTTGGAATCCATTGCGAGAAGTTTTGGTTACCATTATGGTATGGACAAAAAAGTGCGTATCAATACGGTTTCTCAATCTCCAACAAAAACAACTGCAGGTACAGGAATCAAAGGTTTTGGAGATTTCTACGATTTTGCAGACGAAATTGCTCCTTTAGGAAATGCTTCAGCAGAAGATTGTGCAAATTACTGCGTGACTTTATTCTCAGATTTAACGAGAATGGTGACCATGCAAAACCTTTTCCACGATGGTGGTTACTCATCCACAGGTGTGAGTGATAAAATCATGAATCGTTTGGGAGAAGAATAAAACAAAGCCCAAAATAAAATATAAAACGAAGAAATAGAGGTGTTCTATTTCTTCGTTTCTTTCTCAACTAAATAGCAACAACTAACATTCAGTTGTTATTAAAAACTCTTCTTTTTGCACTCATTTTCCGAGAATCACATTATCTTTGCAGCATGCAAGAAATGATACTGATACTTGATTTTGGGTCGCAATACACACAGCTGATTGCGAGAAGAGTAAGGGAATTGAACGTGTACTGTGAGATTCACCCATGGAACAAGATTCCAACATTAAATAATAACATTAAAGGAGTAATCTTATCTGGTTCTCCATTCTCGTCTTTAGACCCGAACGCCCCGAAACCTGATTTGTCAGAAATTAAAGGAAAACTTCCGTTGTTGGCAGTTTGCTTTGGTGCGCAGTATCTTGCTCAAAATTATGGAGGTAAAGTAATGTCTTCCACCATTCGCGAGTATGGAAGAGCGAATTTATCGTCCGTAAATACAGCGCATGCCTTGACAAAAGACATGACTGTTGGTTCGCAAGTATGGATGTCACACGGTGATACCATTGAGTCAGTTCCAGCAAATTTTGAAATCATTGCGAGTACCGCTGATGTAAAAGTTGCAGGATATCACATTCAAGGCGAAGAAACTTACGGAATTCAATTTCATCCAGAAGTTTATCATTCTACAGAAGGTGCTTTGTTGTTGAAAAACTTCATCGTTTCGATTTGTGGAAGCAAACAAGATTGGACACCAGATTCATTTGTAGAAACAACAGTTGCTGATTTGAAAGCTCAAATTGGAACCGACAAAGTGATTTTAGGATTGTCTGGAGGTGTTGATTCTTCTGTTGCAGCGGTATTGTTGCACAAAGCAATTGGCGCAAATCTTCACTGTATTTTTGTTGATAACGGTTTGTTGCGTAAAAATGAGTTCAATTCTGTACTAGAATCCTATCAAGGAATGGGCTTGAACGTGAAAGGAGTGAATGCTTCTGAAAAGTTTTACGCTGCTTTGAGAGGATTGACAGATCCAGAATTGAAAAGAAAAGCAATTGGAAAAGTATTTGTAGACGTTTTTGATGAAGAATCAAAATTAGTTGAGGATGCAAAATGGTTGGGTCAAGGAACCATTTACCCAGACATCATTGAATCCATTTCGTTTAATGGTGGTCCATCACAAACCATAAAATCGCATCACAACGTTGGAGGTTTGCCAGATTACATGCAATTGAAAGTGGTTGAACCTTTGAAATTATTGTTCAAAGACGAAGTGAGACGTGTTGGAACAGCCTTGGAAATTTCTCCAGCTATTTTAGAACGTCACCCATTTCCTGGACCAGGATTAGGAATTCGTATTTTAGGAGAAGTTACCGCTGAGAAAGTTCAAATCTTACAAGAAGTAGATCACATTTTTATCAGTGAATTGAAAGCGGATGGTTTATACAACGATGTTTGGCAAGCGGGAGCAATTTTCTTGCCGGTACAAACAGTTGGCGTAATGGGAGATGAAAGAACGTATGAAAATGCAGTTGCATTGCGTGCAGTTTCTTCAACCGATGGAATGACAGCAGATTGGTGTCACTTACCGTATGAGTTTTTAGCGAAAATATCCAATAAAATCATCAACCAAGTGAAAGGAATTAATCGCGTAACCTACGACATTAGTTCAAAACCACCTGCAACGATTGAATGGGAATGATTTGTGTATAACACATACTTGCATCTTTAATTGAAATCATTATGAAAAACATTATAGGTTTATTCTTCTTGCTTGTAGCAAGTTATACCTTCGCTCAGCCTGAAGTAGCAGAGGTAGAATGGAAGGATGGAAAGAAATATTACATTCACTTTGTTCAAACAGGAAATACGCTTTACGGTTTAACCAAATTGTACAACGTGACGGCTGATCAAATTGCTGAAACCAATCCTGAGGTTTTAAATGGCTTGAAAGAAGGACAAAAAATCTTGATTCCGGCAACGAAAGAAGAAAAAGGTTCAACGAAAACAGGTGAGAATCAAAAAACGCATTTGGTTGAGAAATCGGAAACGCTTTACGGAATATCGAGAAAGTATAACGTGACGATGGAGCAAATGGTTCAAGCGAACCCCGGAATTGAAGCTGGGATTAATGTAGGACAAACCTTGGTTATTCCTGCTCCAAATGAAGCTGCTAAAGCTTTAAAGCCAGTTTTATCGCAGCAAAAGGAGATTACGTTTCACGATACCGTGGTTGTGCATACCGTTTTGGAATTTGAGACGATGTATAGTATTTCGAAAAGATTTATGGTTTCTGTGGAAGATTTACAGCAATTTAACGGCATGAAGAATCAAAAGATTCGAAAAGGAGATGTTTTGAAAATTCCGTTGAAGAAAGAGAAATATACACAAGTTGAAGTTCGTGAAATCAAAAAAGAACCGATTCGAAAAGTAGATGAAGAACTGATATTTAAAAGCAAAAATGAGTATTTGGTATTGATGGTTCTTCCTTTTAATTTGGATAAAGCAAAAGATGGATTGTCCAACATTGCTTTGGAATTTTACATGGGTGCTGAAATTGCTTTGGATTCATTACAGAAATTAGGTTTGACAGCACGTATCGAGGTTATCGACGGTTCAGTTGATACGACGAAATTGAAATCAATTTTAAATAAAAAGGAATTTTACAAAGCAGATTTGGTAATCGGACCGTTTTTAGGAAACAGCATCGAATTCATGTCGGCTTGGTGTAAAGTCAATCAAATTAGAATGATTTCACCTGTGATTGCGCAAACGGATATCTTGAAAGGAAATCCGTACGTTTACAATGCGGTGACATCGGACATTACCTTGATCAAAAGTGCTGCAAAATATATCGTTAAAAAACACGACAAAGATCAGGTGATTTTAGTGAAAGTTGGTGCGAAAGACGAAGAGTTGTATCAAGCTTTCAGACAACAATTCATGAAGTTGACGAACGAAGGTTCAAAACAAAAATTGATTGAAGTAAACATCGCTGATTTAGGAACATACATTCGAAAAGGTGTTAATACAACCTTCGTTGTGCCTTCCAGAGACAAAGCTACTTCCATGAAATTCATGACGGAAATGAACAAAGTAGCTAGTAAAGCAGGCGCTGGTTCGATTACTGTTTTCGGTACAAAGGAATGGGGTAATTTTGATGACATCAAGAGTTACATGAAAAACAAATACAGTTTGCATTTTGCTTCTGCGAATGATTTCAACTATTCGTATCCAGAAACAAAGAATTTGACTTCGCTTTATAGAAGCAAGTACAATGCAGATTTATCAAAATATTCTACGCAAGGTTTTGATGTTACGTTCTACTTCATCAATAAAATGTTGATGGGACAAGATCCGAAAGATGGTGTGATGAATTCTATTCGCCTTCAAAACTTAAAAGATGGAAACGGACAAGAAAACAAAGCTTCATTCATCTTGAAACAAGAAGATTACGAGATTATTAAAATGGATTTAATCAATGAATAAAGAGTTTATCGCAAGTCAGTTTCAGGATTTACAAGATTTTATTTGTAAAGAATTAGAAAAGCTGGATGGAAAAGCTGCTTTTTCTGAGGATTTATGGGATCGTGAAGGCGGTGGTGGCGGACGTACTAGAACAATTACCGAAGGTGATTTATTAGAAAAAGGTGGCGTTGCATTTTCTGCAGTGCACGGCGAAGTAACTGCTGAAATGAAAAAGCAATTGGGACACGAAGGTGAAACATTTTTTGCAACTGGAGTTTCTATTGTTTTGCATCCACACAATCCACACGTTCCGATTATTCACATGAATGTTCGTTATTTTCAAATCGACGATGGTAAATATTGGTTTGGTGGTGGAATTGATTTAACACCGCATTATGTGATCGCTGAGCAAGCTGAACTATTTCATTCTGAACTAAAAGACATTTGTGACCGATACGATGAATCCATTTACGAACCTTTTAAAGTGTGGGCGGATGAATATTTCTACATTCCGCATCGCAACGAAAATAGGGGAGTTGGTGGTATTTTCTACGATCATCAATCTGAAGCAAATACCAAAATGACCAAGCAAAATTTGTTTGATTTAGCGATTGATTTGGGAAGAAGTTTCCCAGCGATTTATGCTAAACAAGCTGAATTGGGTAGAAATCTCCCGTTTACAGAAGAACACATCAGGTGGAGAAATTTGCGCAGAGGTCGCTATGTTGAATTCAACTTGGTCAACGATCGCGGAACCAAGTTTGGACTTCATTCAGGCGGAAGAACAGAATCAATCTTAATGAGTTTGCCAGCTCGCGCTGAATGGGAATATAATTTCAAAGCTGAAGCCGGTTCGAGAGAAGAATTTACCTTAAATTATTTGAAAAGAGAATTGTGAGCACTTTTTCCTGCTAAAAATGTGTACAATAAATGAAACTTATTTAGATTCAATAGGTTTTGGAAAAATACTCTTTTGAGAGCTTTGATTGTCAAACCTGTCATTTCGATGATGCTTTTGCATCGAGAAATCTTTTGACCTTAAATCGCTTCAGCGTCGTATCTGTCCGTTTTTACAAACATGGCAATCGCCTCGATGTGGCTTGTGTGTGGAAATTGATCCACCAAGGTTAATTTTTCAAGTTTGTAACCAGCGAATTCCAATTGTTCTGTATCTCTCGCTTGTGTAGATGGATTACAAGAGATGTAAACGATTCTATCAGCGCCTAATCGCATTACTTTGCGAAGCGTTTTTGGAGCAATTCCAGCGCGTGGCGGATCTAAAACAATGGTTCCAATTTTTCCTTCATATTGTGGATATTGTATTAAGAATTTCCCAACATCGGCAGCGTAAAACTGAATTCCTTTGATGTTATTTCTTTTAGCATTCTTCTTCGCATCTTCAATGGCTTCCGCAACGATATCAACGCCAATAATAGATACGTTTTTAGCACGTTGTGAAAGTATTTGACCAATTGTTCCTGTACCGCAGAATAAATCCATCACGACTTTTCCGTCCAAGGGATTATTTTCGAAAACATAGTCTAATGCTTTGTTATATAGAAATTCAGCACTTTTTGGATTGGTTTGGAAAAAACTTTCCATGCTGATTTCAAATTCAAGTCCCAATAATTTCTCAATTACTTTTTCATCTCCGTAAACCAACGTGTTTTGACCGTTTTCGATTTTCGCACGGTCAGCAACATTATCATTTACTGTGTGCTGAAATCCAGCAAGTCGTGAACCAAGGATCGTTAACAAAAAGTCAGAAAATGCTTGTGCATCAAAAGATTCGATGTCTTGAGAAGAAGTGACCAAGTTAATCAACAACTGATCTTGGTGAAATGATTTACGCACGACAATGTGACGGAAAAAGCCTTCTTTTTTCGGCGGATGCCAAGCTGGTAATCCCGTTTTTTTTAAGAAATCACGAATGTTGATGAGTTCATTTTCAAGTTGTTCATCAAATAAACCGCTTTGTTTGTTCAGGTTTTCAACTTTCCACCAAGTTCCTCGGCGTTTGAATCCGAGCGCAAAAACTTCATCTTTTTCTTCGCCCGTAAGCACGTCGTGCTCAATGGAAGAGAAACTGTATTCCATTTTATTTCGGTAATTGTAATCCAACGGAGAGGAAATGAATTCATCAAAAACAGCATCGATGTTTTCAACGTGCGCAATTTTCGAATACAATTCCAAGGTTGTTTTCTTTTTCCATTCTTCTTGTATGGGAAGTGGAACGAAGATATAAGGAGCGCCAGAAATTTCTTGAAAATCTGAAACTACTTCTAGAGGAGAGCGAACGATTACGTCAATCAATTTGCACTCCGCGTATTTCTTTTTTTTCTTATCAACTTTAGCAAGTACTCTTTGACCAGGGAATGCATTTTCTACAAATACAACGTAATCTCCATCATCCGTTGGAATTTTAGCGATTCCTTTTCCTCCGAATGCAAAACCGGTAATATCCAGTTCAACGATGTCTCCTCTGTTCATGCTTTTTTTTAAATGTGATAATGAATAATCGCGATGCGATGTTTTTTAGATCATTCCTCTGATGATTCCTTTGTCAGAACCTTCTATGAAATCAATTATTTCTTTGCGAATTGGACTGTCTTTCATCGTTTCTTTGATAACTTCTAGTCCTTTTGATACGTTGTTGTTTTGAACGTAAATGGTTCTATAAATGTCTTCGATTTCGCGAATGTCTTCATCAGAAATGCCTCTACGCCTCAATCCTACAGAATTAACACCTGCAAAGGTCATCGGTTCTCTTGCTGCTTTGATGTAAGGCGGAACGTTTTTGCGAATCAAGGATGCGCCACCGATGAAACTGTGTGCTCCAATTCTTACAAATTGTTGAGCAGCTACTTTTCCTTCTAAGATGGCGTAATCGTCAATGGTTACATGTCCTGAAAGTCCAACATAACTCGCTAAAATAACATGATCACCTATTTGACAATCGTGTGCAATGTGAACGTAAGTCATTAGTAAACAGTTAGAACCAATCGTAGTTTTAAACATGTCGTTGGTGCCTCTGTGAATGGTTACGCATTCGCGGATGATGGTATTGTCACCAATTTCAACCGTTGTATATTCTCCGTTAAATTTCAAGTCCTGAGGAACAACACCAATTACGGCACCGGGAAAAATTTCACAATTCTTTCCAATTCTGGTACCAGGATAAATGGTTACGTTCGGATGAACGCGTGTTCCGTCTCCGATTACAACGTCTTCAAAAATGGTCGAGAATGAATCAACAACCACATCTTGACCTAGTTTTGCGTCTGCAGAGATATTTGCTAAAGGACTGATCATTTATACTTTGTCTTTGATTATTTGAGCAAGCATTTCTGCTTCCATAACTAATTTTCCGTCTACATACGCTTTACCAGCCATGTGAACCAATCCACGACGAATCGGAGAGATCAAATTCAACTCAAAAACCAAGGTATCACCTGGAATTACTTTTTGTTTGAACTTTACATTGTCAATTTTCATGAAATACGTAGAGTACAATTCTGGTTCATCTACTTTGCTCAAGGCGAAAATTCCACCAACTTGCGCTGTTGCTTCAATTTGCAAAACACCTGGGAAAACTGGATTTCCGGGGAAATGTCCTTGAAACATCGGTTCGTTCATCGTCACATTTTTCACCCCAATGATTCCATTTTCAGTGATCTCCATCACTTTATCCACTAATAAAAATGGGTAACGGTGCGGTAAAATTTTCTCAATGTCGTTGATGTTGTATAACGGAGTTCCTTCCAAGTTGAAGTGTTTTTTTCCACCACCTTCTTGTTTTTTAATCTGCTCTTTCAACACTTTCGCAAAACGTACATTTCCAGAGTGACCCGTTCGAGCACCTAAGATATGCGCTTTGATTGGACGTCCAACTAATGCTAAATCGCCAACGATGTCTAATAATTTATGTCTTGCAGGTTCGTTTTCGTATTGCAGTTTGGTACTGTTCAAAACACCAATTCCTTCCACCTGAATTTTTAATTCTTCTTTTCCAAGTAATTTAGCCAAACGGTCTAACTCATCTTGTTGAATGTCATTTCTTTCAACCAAAACGATTGCGTTGTCTAAATCTCCACCTTTAATGAGGTTGTTTTTAGCTAAAAACTCTAATTCACGTAAGAAAACAAAAGTTCTACATTTAGAAATTTCATTTTTGAATTCTCCGATGTTGTACATACTCGCGTGTTGCGTGCCCAAAACTGGAGAATTATAGTCAACCATAACCGTGATTCTAAAGTTGGTATCTGGAATCGCCAAAAACTCAATTCCTTTTTCGGTATCTTCCCAAGGAATGTTTTCATTCAGAATGAAGTAGTTTTTATCTGCTTTTTGCTCTACCGTTCCAACTTCTTCAATAGCTTTCACAAATGGCCAAGAACTTCCGTCCATGATTGGCATTTCAGGACCGTTTACTTTGATCAATGCGTTGTCGATTTGCATTCCGTAAAGTGCTGCAAGAACGTGTTCAGAAGTATAAATACGTGCTCCGTTTTGCTCCAAAGTAGTTCCACGATCTGTTGAAACAACTAAATCTGCATCTGCTTTTACAGTTGGTTCTCCTTCTAAGTCTACGCGTTGAAAAACATAACCATGATTTTCTGGTGCAGGACAAATCTCCAAGGTTACTTTTTCACCTGTGTGAAGTCCAATACCGTTCATTTTGATCGCTGCTTTCAGCGTAAGTTGCTTATCTGCCATGATGTGCTTAATCTTTTTTTGTTGCTTTAATGTGGTTGTCAAATTCCTGAATCTTTTTCAAGATAAACGGTAATTTTCTAAATCCGAAATATGATTTTTTATAATCTTCAATATCGATTGCTGGTGAACCCATCAACACAGATTTTCTTTTCACTGTATTTGGAATTCCTGATTGTGCGACAATCTGCGTACCTTCTGCAATGTGAAGGTGTCCAGCAATTCCTGCTTGACCGCCGATTTGTACTTGCGCACCAATTTTTGCTGATCCTGCAATTCCTGCTTGGGCTGCAACCGCTGTGTTTTTTCCAATCTCCACGTTGTGTGCAATCTGAACCAAGTTGTCAATTTTAACACCTCGTCTCAAGATGGTGGAACCCATGGTTGCTCTGTCGATGGTCGAATTGGAACCAACTTCTACGTTATCTTCCAAAATTACATTTCCAATTTGTGGAATTTTTTGGTATTCTCCTTCTTCGTTTGGTGCAAAACCAAATCCATCAGAACCAATGATTACACCAGAATGTAGGATGCAATTTTGTCCAATTACACAATTGGCATATACTTTTACACCTGGGAAAAGAATGGTGTTATTTCCGATGGTTACATTGTCACCAACATACGCATTCGGGTAAACTTTTACATTTTCGCCAAGAGTCACGTTATCGCCAATGTACGCGAAAGCGCCCAAATAAAGGCCTTCTCCTGCTTTTGCAGATTCAGAGAAAAATGACGGTTGTTCAATTTTTGCTGGTTTTATCTGAAGCTGATTGTAAAAATCTAATAATTTGGCAAAACTAGAATAAGCATTGTCAACTTTCACAAGTGTCAATGTATCAGGAAGCGCTTTGGATGGTTGAAATGATTTATTTACAATACAGATAGAAGAACCGGTTTTGTAGATGTATTCCTCGTATTTAGGATTGGATAAAAACGATAAAGTACCCGATGTTCCTTCCTCAATTTTAGAGAGGCCGTTTACCGTAACGTTCGAATCACCGACAACATCTCCCGATAATATGTCAGCTATTTGCTTTGCAGAAAATTCCATTGTTCAAAATTAAAAAAAGAAAGGGAAGTAATAGTTGATTCACAGATGAATTATCAACAATAAATTACTAATTACTACTTACATGTTGATTCAAAAGGCAAATCGAATTCAAAAATGGTGATTCTATTCTTGTACCAAATTGTTTTCGCACCAATTCTTCTTCCTTTTGCATCGTTGAAATTGATATAATGTTCAGGTTTAGGTTGAATGGTAAAATCCGTTTTGGTAAAATCGATGGAACCATTTTTCTTTAAACTTTTTAGAATTTGTGTGTTTTTTGCCATTCCGATTTCTTCCTGCTGACATGTTAATCTCGCTAGAGAATCTACAAAAACTAAGTTTTCTTCGTTTGGAAAATGAATGAATCGACCGGTTCCCGTTGTACTGCTTTTGATTTGATTCACGTCCTTATCCGCAATGAAAATTTCAGAAATATAACTTTCTTCGGGTAAGGTGAAAAATAATTTTAAATCATCTTTATAAAGCAGGTAGACTTTTGACTCTCTACTTTTGTCGCTCATTTTGAAATTAATTTTACCAGAATTCAGAATTTCAATAATTTCAGAATCTTTAATTCCTTTTTCCTTCAAGCGAATCGACTCATCTTCCTGAATGACAAGCGTTCTATCGAGTACGGAGTTTTTAATGCGGTTGTCTGGTAACCAAGAACAAGCTCTGTTTTGAAAAAAGAAAAAGACGAATATACATCCGATTCCCAATCCAATTCCATAATAGCGTAATCGCTTCCAAAATGATGTCATATTTTTCGTGTTGTTGCGTGCAAATATAAGGCTAAAAATGCTTTGTTTGGTACAAAATAGAGGAGAAGATAGAATCTAGGTTCTTTCTAGTCGTTCGTTTTGTAAATCGGGATTGGCCGATAAAAAGATTTTAAATTAAGATCAAAGATTTCTCGATGCAAAAGCAGCATCGAAAAAACAATTCCTTACCACTGAACCTGTCTTTCCGAAAAATTTCGATAGAAATTTGAACAATCTTTTTTCAATTATAAATTAAAACAAATGCATCGGCAAAAAGGCAGGTATGGTTTTTTGATCGTTTTTTATCCGCGACACGTTTTTTGCAAATTATCTAAATCAAAAAAGGCGATTAAACATGTTGTCTAATCGCCTTTAAAATTTTTGCTTATTGATTAAATCAATGCGTCCAATTTACTTGTCAATTGTGCTTTAGGAACTGCTCCAACTGATTTGTCAACTACTTGACCGTCTTTGATGAAAAGAATCGTTGGAATGTTACGAACACCAAATTGGCTAGAAATTCCAGGATTGCTATCTACATCTACTTTACCGATGATTGCTTTTCCTTCGTATTCTGTAGCCATTTCTTCAATGATTGGTCCTACCATGCGGCAAGGTCCACACCATTCTGCCCAAAAATCTACTACTACTGGTTTGTCTGATTTTAATACAAGCTCCTCAAAGTTTGCGTCTGTAATTTCTAATGCCATACGTGTTATATTTATTTATATCCTTATTTATTCGAGGATAAAGTTAATGAATCGATTTTATATTGTCAAATTGTTTGCCATTGATTTTTCACTGACAAATTGTCGGAATGAAAAGGTCAATTTTACTTCTTCGTATCAATTGTTCACAACCATCTTGCGCATTGTTTGCTGATTGTCGGTTTTTAACTGATAAAAGTAATTTCCGTTTGCTACCGAAGTGGAGTCAAAGCGCACAATGTGCTGTCCGGCTTCAAATTCTTCTTCTGATAAAAGCTGAACAGTTTCATATTCTTTATTCAGAATTTCAAAACGGATTTCCTTCTTTTCTAGGTTTGTAAAGTAGAATTCAACCATTCCTTTGGCCAAGTCATTTTCGAGGAAAATCAATTCACAATAAAGTTTTTGACTTGGTTCTTTGCGGTTGATGTTCATCAAGATGCGTTTGTAAATTAAGAACAAAATGATGATCACCAACGAAACATAAAGGGTTCCGGATGCTACTTGAAAAAAAGTTGTTTTGGCTAAAACAATGTTAAGAATGAACATAATGATTTAATTATAAGGAGATGATGCCTTTAATGGCAGCTGCTTTTCTATATTTTTCAATGATTGAATCTACGTCTAGCATCAATTCTCTGACACTGATGCTGGTGTATTTTAAATTGCTGGATGGTTGAAAGGTGATTTCAGAAGTCTCATCAAATAAGGCGCTTACTTGTGCGATTTGTTCCGGTTGATTTGGGATGATAAATTTGAACAAATACACATTTGGCCATTCCAATAAATCCAACTGAATTTTTAATTTACTGAGTGTTTCTTCCATTAGAATTTTTTAAAGAGCAAAGATAGTCGTTTCATTTCTTGAACGAGCACAATGGGCGGATTGTTTTCATTTCTCTTCAATTGCTGAAAGGTTTTTCCTCCATTTTGCTGGTATTCCTTGATTCCATTTAGAACATCAATCGGATTGGGTTCTTTGGAAACAACGATTGAATCCATTTCTTCCAATTCGATGGAAATTAACCAAAACTGAGCGTTGTGCTTTTCTAATTCGATCAAGATTTGAACCAATTGAAGTAAATTTGTTCCGTTTAATTCATTTGAAATCAAGAGTCTAGTTTTGCTTTTAGCAGCTTGAAATGCTTTGTAAGAATCTAAGATGTTATTTTCTTCAGCAGGAAACGAAACATCAATTTCAACTGATTTTTGAATCGGATGAAGCGAATCAAAAGCAGATTGAAGAATTTGTAACTTATTCAATCTGCTTTTAAAAAGCTTGTAAATGGGTGCTTTGGACAAGAAAAATTGCTTGAATTCAAAAATTTCTTGCTCGTAGGTTTCCGCTATTTCTTCCAGATCAGAAGTTTTAAAATAGTTCCTTGCTGCTGTTTCCAAAATGGAGTTGTTTTTTCTTGAAGTCTATTCTTGAACGCCTTTATTTTTGCGCATTCGAATGTTGATGAATTCAACAACCAACGCATAAACCATGGCGAAGTAAATATATCCTTTTGGAACGTGCTGACCAAATGCTTCCGCAACTAAAATGACACCAATCGTTACTAAGAACGCCAATGCCAACATCTTGATCGTCGGACGAGCATTGATGAAATTTGAAATTGCTTTCGCGAAAATCAACATAATCACCATGGAAATGATAACCGCTCCAAAAATAATCACCATCGGATGATTTTTTGGATCGCCGTGACCGATTTCGTTGGTCATTCCAATGGCAGTAATGATGGAGTCAAAACTAAATACGATGTCAATCAAAATAATTTGTAAAATGATTGCCTTTAGTCCTTTTTTTGCTTTCGTTTCGTGGTGTTCTTCGCCTTTCATCGTCGCCGACATTTCGGATGTACTTTTGTAAATCAAGAATAATCCTCCTAATAACAAGACCACACTTTGACCGCTGAAAGATTGCAAGAATTCGTATTGTGAGTCTGGAAAGAATGAATTGGTCATTCCCATGATGTAACCAACGACACTCAATAAAATTAAGCGAATAACCAAAGCCAAGGTCAAACCGATGTTTCTAGCTAACCTCTTTTGTTTTTCTTCCAGCTTGTCTGTAACAATGGAAATAAAGATGATGTTGTCAATTCCCAAAACAATCTCGAGAAGTGTTAGCATAACAAGGTAAAAAAGTCCTTCACCTGTGAATAAAATTGAGAAAAAATCCATCGTTTTTTTATATAAAATTGAAGGTGTAAAAATAAGGAAGTTATTTTAGTAGCAATTAATTATTGTGTTTTTTTTAGTATATATTTAATGATTTGATAATTTTGAGTAACATGTATAGAATCTTACCGTAACATAATCGTAATATAAAAGATATGAAGCTGTAGCAAATCCGTATTAATTTTGCACGTTAAAAGATTTAAAAATGATGAGAATCCCGGTTTTTTTTAGTTATTTATTACTTTGTAATTTTGGTTTTTCACAAGAAGAAGTAAAAAAAGACACGAGTAAAATTGAAGAAAAATCTGCTTCTCATTTCAAGGTCTCTGGATACATCCAAACACAATTTCAAATTGGGGAACCAGCTGCTACTTTAAAAGTTGGTGGACCGAATACCAATCCCAATAAAAATTTCAATCGAATTGGCATTAGACGTGGAAGAATCAAGATGCAATTTGAAAAAGGAAATGTACTAGGAGTATTTCAACTTGATGCAACAGAAAAAGGTGTTGGCGTGCGAGATGCTTATTTAAAAGTCAACGTGCCTCGATTTGGAACAAGTTCTTTTCAAGCAGGAGTTTTTAACCGACCGTTTGGTTACGAAGTTGCTTTTTCATCCTCCAGACGCGAAACTCCTGAACGAGCGATGATCAACACCACGCTTTTTCCAGACGAACGTGATTTAGGGTTGATGGCTACATTTCAAACGAAGAAATCTTCTCCTTGGTATCTTTTAAAACTGGATATCGGATTGTTTGCTGGAAATTCTGTTCATTTAGAAACCGATAATCGCAAAGATTTGATGTCGCGCTTGTCATTTAATAAGCTGTTTTTGTCAGATGTAAAACTCAGCGGAGGAATTTCTTATTATTATGGCGGAGTATATCAGGGAACTGAAAATGTGTACACCGTTTCGGATAAAGCGTTTATTTTGAATTCCAAAGTTTCCAATTTGGGCGAATTTGCCAAACGAGAATATGTTGGAATAGATGCGCAGCTGAATTTTACAACGAGGATCGGTAAAACAAAGTTATACGGCGAATATATTCAAGGAACGCAACCTGGTATCCAATTCAATACGAAAAGTCCAAATTCATCTGCTGTTCCTACTTCTGATACTTACATTCGATCGATGCGCGGAGGTTATTTCACATTCGTCCAAAGCATCACCGATTTACCAATATCATTGGTTGCCAAATTGGATTGGTATGATCCGAATACGCAAATTTCCAGAAATGAAATCGGTTTAGGAGGTTCGGATTATGGAGATCTAATGCATCAAACTTTAGGACTTGGTGTTTTATGGGAAATCAATGAAAACTTGAAAATGCAAGCGTATTATGATTTCGTTCAAAACGAGAAATCTGAAAACTTAGTACTTTACAAGCAAGATTTAAATGACAATGTATTGACAATCAGGTTGCAATACAGGTTTTGATATTGTAACAAAAACGTAGCAATAGCTCAACATGCTCGTAACATCTCCTTCTTAGTTTTGTATCGTAAAAGATCATAAAACAAGAATGAAAAAAACAATGCTAGTAATCATTTCGATGCTGAGTTTAACACTCGCACTGAACGCTCAAAAAATCAAAGGTTCAGACACAGTTTTGCCTTTATCTCAAAAAGAAGCAGAAAGTTACATGAAAGCGAATCCGTCTGGACGAGTTACTGTAACTGGCGGAGGAAGTGGTGTTGGAATTTCCGCTTTGGTAGATGGAACTGCTGATATTGCTCAGTCTTCTCGTAGAATCAAATTCATGGAGAAGCATAAAATCAAAGAGTCAGGAAAAACATTGCGTGAAGTGATTGTAGCGTATGACGCACTGGCAATTGTGATCCATCCAAGCAATCCGATTTCTAACATGACGCGAGAGCAATTGGAGGATATTTTTACAGGTAAAATCACCAATTGGAAACAAGTTGGAGGTTCTGATTTGAAAATTGTGGCTTATTCGCGCGAAACATCTTCTGGAACGTATGAGTTTTTCAAAAAAAGTGTTCTCAAAGATAAAAATTATGTAACCGGCATCATGAGTTTGCCTGCAACGGGCGCCATCATTCAGTCTATCGGACAAACGAAAGGCGCCATTGGATATGTTGGTGTGGCCTATTTAAATCCGAGTGTCAAACCAGTTTCAGTTTCTTACGATGCTGGAAAAACATTCATCGCACCGACGATTGAAAACGCACGAAATAAAACCTATCCTGTGGTGCGACCACTTTATTATTACTACACCAAATCAGACGCAAAAATTAAAAAATACATCGATTTCGTTCTTTCGCCTGCTGGACAGAAGTTGGTTGCTGAAATGGGATATGTGAAAGCGAACTAAGATTCTGCTTTGATTAAAAAATATAAGAAAGATAAAATGATAAAGAATAAGTTTTTCAAGCGACTGATTGAGAAAGGAGTAGAGGCAATGTTGACCTTGAGTGGCGCTGTTACGAGCATCATCATTTTGTTTATGTGCATTTTCCTATTTGTAGAAGGTTTTGGACTTTTTAAATCTTCAACCGTGGAAGAAGGATATTCCATTTACGTAAATTCTGAAAATCCAGTTAGTGAATTGAGTCCGCAAGAATTGAAACAAATTTTTGATTCAGAGGTAACCAATTGGAAGGAGTTTGGAGGAAAAGATCAAGCGATTCGAGTGTATCGTTTTGATGAGATTTTTAAAACGTATCCAGAGGAAGAAATGGGAGAAGACTTTTCCATTTTACCAATCGTTTTAGGCGATGTAGTTCGGGAAAATGAAGGAATTGTTGCATTTTTACCTACTGATTTTGCTCCAGAAGCTAACAACGGCATCAAAATGATTCCAGCAGATCAGATTTCATTTTCAGATTTCTTTCTGGGTGAAGAATGGTTGCCAACCGCCACTCCGTCTCCTTTATTTGGATTAATGCCTTTGTTGTTGGGAACTTTATTGGTGAGTTTGTTGGCAATTTCCATTGCATTGCCCTTAGGTTTAGGAGTTGCCATTTACCTTTCTGAACTGGCTGACGAAAGAACGCGCCGATTCATGAAACCGGTTATTGAACTCTTGGCAGGAATTCCTTCCGTTGTTTACGGTTTCTTCGGATTGGTTGTGCTTGCACCCATCATTCAGAAAACATTCAATTTACCAGTGGGAGAAACAGCTTTGACTGGCGGAGTAATCCTTGCGATTATGGCCTTGCCAACCATTATATCAATCGCTGAAGATGCGATGCGAAACACACCGCGAGAAATGCGAGAAGCAAGTTTGGCCTTGGGAGCAACCAAATGGCAAACGATTTACAAAGTCATTATTCCGTATTCTAAATCAGGTATTTCAGCTGCAGTTGTGTTGGGAATTGGAAGAGCAATTGGCGAAACCATGGCGGTTTTGATGGTAACCGGAAACGGAGCAATGATTCCAGGTTCGGTATTCGATTCCGTGCGAACCATTCCAGCAACAATTGCTGCGGAATTAGGAGAAGCACCCTTTAGCGGACCACATTATCAATCCTTGTTTTTACTCGGTTGTGTGTTGTTTGTGATCACCATGGTGATTTCGGTTGCATCGGAAGTGATTTCTAAAAAACAAAACTATAAACATTAAAAAAGATGAATAGAAAAATCAGTCAGCAAATTGCATTTACGCTTTTCAGGATTTTTGGACTCTTAGTCGTGGTCATTTTGTTTAGTATCTTGGGATTCATTGTGGTCAACGGAATTCAAGTCATCAACTGGGAGTTCTTAACAACCGCGCCAAAAGACGGCATGACAACTGGCGGAATTTTCCCTGCAATTGTGGGAACTTTTTACTTGATTGTCGGAAGTTTGCTAATCGCTTTTCCGCTTGGCGTGATGTCGGCAGTTTACACCAACGAATACGCAGGAAGAGGTTGGATCGTTAAGATCATTCGCATGATGACCAACAACTTGGCAGGAATTCCATCGATCGTATTTGGATTATTTGGAATGGCATTGTTTGTCAATAAATTAGGCTTCGGCGACTCGATCTTAGCAGGTTCTTTAACCTTGAGTGTATTGGTTTTGCCCTTGATCATTCGAACTACAGAAGAAGCATTGAAAGCAGTTCCAGATTCTTTCCGAACGGGAAGTTTGGCGTTAGGAGCAACGAAATTACAAACCATCCGAAAAGTGGTGTTGCCAACAGCACTTCCAAACATCATCACCGGATTGATTCTTTCTGTTGGAAGAATATCAGGAGAAACAGCACCTATTTTATTCACTGTTGCGGCTTATTTTTTACCGCATTTACCAACCAGTTTGTACGATCAAGTGATGGCTTTGCCGTATCATTTATACGCATTAGCAACCAGTGGAACCGACATCGAAGCATCTCGACCAATGGCATACGGAACTGCTTTGGTGCTGATCGGAATTGTGCTGATTATGAATCTAATCGCCTCTTTTATTCGACGTCGATTGGAGAGAAAATGGAAACGAAATTAAATTTTAGAAGAAAATGATAGAAGCAAAAAACATAAACTTTTACTACGACGAATTTCAGGCTTTGAAAAACATCAGCATGAAGATGGAGCCGAATTCAGTAACAGCTTTCATCGGTCCATCTGGATGTGGTAAATCGACTTTTTTGAGGTTGTTTAATCGCATGAATGACTTGATAGACAATACCAGAATGGAAGGCGAATGCATTGTTGATAATCAAAACATTTATGATAAAAAAATGAATGTCGACACCTTGAGGAAACAAGTTGGAATGGTTTTTCAAAAGCCAAATCCTTTCCCTAAAACCATTTTTGAAAACGTGGCGTATGGCTTGCGGGTAAACGACTTGGGAAATAAGCAATTCATCCAAGAACGTGTGGAAGAATCATTGATTTCAGCTGCTTTGTGGGATGAGGTGAAAGACAAATTAAACAAGTCAGCTTTTGAATTATCGGGCGGACAGCAACAAAGATTGTGCATCGCTCGTGCTTTGGCAGTTTCTCCATCGGTGATTTTAATGGACGAACCAGCATCGGCTTTGGATCCCATTTCAACCTTGAAAATTGAGGAATTGATTCACGATTTGAAAAAGGATTATACCATTGTCATCGTAACGCACAACATGCAGCAAGCGGCAAGAGTCAGTGACAAAACAGGATTTTTTATGCTGGGAGAATTGGTAGAATATAGTGATACCAAGAAAATGTTCTTAAATCCGGAGAAAGAAGAAACGCAAAATTACATTACCGGAAGATTCGGTTGATTAAAAAAATAAAACGATGAAGCACAACGAACAAGAAATGGAGTTTTTGAAAGAGGAACTCTACCAAATGTGGAAGATGGTTATTTCTCAATTGGAGAAAGTAAAACAATCTTTTTTGAAAAATGATGTAAATCTGGCAGCTGAAGTCATTGCAGTGGAAAAAAGTGTAAATGCTTTTGAACTCAAAATGGATAAAAGTTGTGAAGGTTATATCGCCTTGTACACGCCAGTTGCGATTGATTTAAGACTGATTTTATCGATTATGAAAATTAGTGTTACCTTGGAGCGAATTGGAGATTACGCAAACGGAATTGCCAGACACGTAAAGCACGGAGAATGCAGTCATTTCAACGATACGGTTGTGGAAATGCTTGATGTTGAACCGATGTTTGATGCACTTTTGAGTATGATGACCGATAGCTATGTTGCATTTAACAGTGAAAGCTCTGCAAATACGCAGAAGATTCTTGCAAAAGACAAAGAGGTGAACGAGATTTATCGTCAGTCGATTAAGAAATTAACGGAATATGCGAAACAAAATCAGGAAGACACCCATTGTGTGATGATGATTTTATTGCTCATTCGCAACATGGAACGAATTGGAGATCACTGCAAAAACATCGTTGAAGAAATTGTATTTTATCTCGACGCAAAAGTTTTGAAACACAAAGGAAAAACAGATTGATGGATAAATAATTTATAATCTAAGAGAATACTTACCTTTGAATAAAGAAAAAGCAATGATGTCACAAAAGATATTGATAGTCGATGACGATGTAAACATTTCAGAAGTGTTAGAATTTAACCTGAGAAATGAAGGATTTGACGTTGAATCAGTTTCTTCGGCTGAAGATGCGCTCGACAAAAACTTGATTGATTTTCAGTTGATTTTATTGGATGTGATGATGGGCGGAATGTCTGGATTTAAATTGGCAGAAATTCTCAGAAAGCAAAACATACACGTTCCGATTATTTTCTTAACCGCAAAAGACACAGAAAATGACATGCTGACTGGATTCTCCGTTGGTGGTGATGATTATTTATCCAAACCCTTCTCTATCAAAGAATTGATTGCCCGTGTGAAAGCGGTTTTAAAGCGAAGAGAAGCTGCTCCAGCGGAAGAGCAATCGGCAGATAAAATCATTTTTGAAAATTTTGTGATTGACTTTAACCTCAAGGAAGTACTGATCAATGACGTCGCTTGTTCATTAACAAAAACCGAATTTGAAATTTTAGCTTTGTTGGCTCAAAAACCAGAAAGGGTGTTTTCTCGAGAAGATATCATCAACGTAGTTTGGAAAGAAACGCCTTACATTACAGAAAGAACGGTTGATGTTCACGTGACCAGGTTGCGAAAAAAACTGGGCTCATCTTCCGCTGTGATTGCCAATCGTTCGGGTTACGGATATCGTTTTAATGCATCAGAATTATGAGTTTACGGTATCGTCAGCGACTTTTCCTTTATTTTAGTGTTGTTTTTACAGCATTTTCCATTGGTATTGTTGTCGTAGAACAAGCGCGTGAAAAAACCTATAAGACGGAAGCACTCGAAGAGAAACTCGAGGCTTATACAGATATTATCCATGCAAAATTGGTTCAAAAAGGCCAACCTTTTGTAGCGCAATTGAAAGATTTTCAGCAAGTTTTACCTGCTGATTTACGGGTAACGTTAATCAATTCTCAAGGAAAAGTACTTTACGATAATTCTGTAGATAGCTTTTTGTTGATGGAAAATCACGCGGAAAGAGTAGAGATTAAACAAGCCTTGTCAAAAGGAAAAGGTTCGGAGATTAGAGCTTCGGAAACAAAGCACCAAGAATATTTATATTATGCGAAACGGTTTGGTGACAACTACATTCGCGTTGCATTGCCATACGACATTCAACTACAGGCTTTTCTAAAACCAGACAATGCCTTTCTTTATTTCATGTTGGCATTCTTTGCAACGTTTATTCTCATCATTCACTTGGTGACTTTTCGTTTCGGAAAAACAATCAAACAATTGCGCGATTTTGTGTTACAACCTGATCAATACGAAAACAATAAACCACTTTTCCCAAACGATGAATTGGGAGAAATAGGCGCGAAGATAACCGATAACTATTTTCATCTAAAGAAAAGCAGATCTGCAGTTTTGGTTGAAAAACAAAAACTTTTGCAACACATTCAAATTTCAGAGGAAGGAATTTGCTTCCTTTCGGCCACCAATGAAGTAGAGTTTTACAATGGACTTTTCATTCAGTTTATCAATGGTTTGACGGATGAACCAACAAGCGAAGCTGCTGTCATTTTAACGGATCCATTATTTGTTGATCTACAACAATTTATCGCTTCCAGAGAGCAGAATTATTTTGAAACACATATTCATAAACACGGAAAAACATTCTCTTTAAAAGCCAATATCTTTGACGATACCAGCTTTGAAGTGATCTTAAGCGACATCACCAAACAAGAGAAAACCAAGCAGTTGAAGCAGGAAATGACCGGCAACATTGCCCACGAACTTCGCACACCAATCACCAGCATCCGCGGTTATTTAGAAACCATTTTAGAGCAAGCGACCATTCCAGAAGATAAAAAGACCCATTTCATTCAGCAAGCTTACAATCAGTCCATCGTATTGTCAGAGATTATCCGCGACATGAGTTTGATTGCCAAAATTGAAGAAGGACCCAATTCATTCGTGTTGGAAGATGTCAATCTTACCCAATTGTTTTTGAAGCTAAAAGAAGAAGTTTCTGAAACGTTGGAACTGAAAAAATCAGTTTTAAACTGGCAAATTCCGGCTGATTTAATCATCCAAGGAAATGCAAGTCTTTTGTATTCACTTTTTAGAAACTTGACTGATAACGCTTTGCGCTATGCTGGCGAAGGCGTATCGATTAACATCAATTTGTATAATCAGGATGCAGACTTTTACTATTTCACATTTCAAGACAACGGAATCGGTATCCAAGAAGAACAACATTTGAACCGCCTTTTTGAACGCTTTTACAGAGTCAACGAAGGCAGAACAAGAGAAAGTGGCGGTTCGGGATTAGGTCTATCAATTGTACGAAATGCCGTTGCCTTTCACAAAGGAAAAATTAGCGTAAAGAATCGAAAAGAAGGCGGGTTGGAGTTTTTGTTTAGTTTGCGTAAGTAAGGGTGGTGGAGAAGTATAGGAGTATATATGGTGCAATATTTAATCAAAATAATTAATCAAAATAATTAAGAATAAACTACAACACAAAACACTCCTTCCGATGCCATTCAAAGTTTTCCTGTAGCGGAAAATGCCGCTTATCCGCTGGCAACATCATTTGCTTCCCTTCAAACTGCTTTAAAGAATAGGCTGAATCAACTTCAACTACACCTGGAGAAATACGCACCAAATAATTGTCATTGATGGTAATCAAACCACGGTCAAATGCTCGATGAAGGGTAGGAGTTAAGCTGAATCCATTTCCGATGGTGTCATCTTTTGAAAAGGAGAATGGCACGATGTGACAAGCGTCTATCAGTTGCGCATTAATGGTTGCTTCAATTCGCAATCCAGAAATAGCACAGGTATAGTTGTATATCTTAGGTATTTCACGTTTGAAAATACCACATCTTACATAAATCTCTTCTTCAAAATCATTAACGAGCATTTGGGTACGCAATGCTTCGACTCGTTCAACATACGTTTGTCGGTCGTCATTCAGCACTTGATCTTTTAGTTGTTTGATTAAAATACTTTCAACATTTAGAAGTGATGCTTTCGTTTCAGGAAAATAAAAATCAAGAAGTTCTGATTTAATCACTTCTCTGGCGATTGGATCCATTAGAAATAAAAATAGTTCCTTATCTATTTCTGCATAAGCAACAGAATCTTTTAAAGAACTAAAACTTTTCACACTACCAGAAGATGATATCGGAATGACTGCTCCGTTCACAGAAACCAAACGCCAGAAGGGTTCTGATTTCATGTGAAAGAATGGCAAGGCGAAGTTTTGAGAATGATTCGTAAAAACGAGCTTTGACCAAATATCTTTGAACGAAAGAACGAGTTCAGGTGTAATGGATATTCGATTTGAAATGATGTCGCCTTTTTCAATACCTTCTATAATTGCTAAAAACAACACAGGTTTGTGCGGAGCGTCGCCTCTACTTTTATTCCTATCTCTTCTGAGTTTGAGAAGTTGATTTAGGTAATTTATTAGTAGATCTTCTTTTTCCAAAAGGTTGAATATTTAGACATCGCGGTGAAGATACTCATTTTGATTAATTCTAGTATTGAAGAAGTTGAAAAAGAGAATTCGTGCAATCGTTTTATCAATCCCAAAGAGTATAAGGACTCCTGTTTTTAATCTTCATTCTCGTATTTTTCCCATCATAAAATCACTACTTTTACCCGCATGAATTACCTGCTTACCCTCACACTTCTTCTTTTTTCCTTTCATTCCGCATTCGCACAAACAGAACTCGAGAAAAAAACGGCTGAATTAAAACTTTTAAAATCCAAAGAACAAACACTTATTTCTGAAATTGAAGTGTTGAAACTAGACGGTTCACTTGAATCGATAAAAGCGATCGGTTATCCACAACACGCCAAAAATCTCGAAATCCTCGAACATGCTGGAATGGTGATTGGGTTTGATTGCGATTATAAAATGGCCTCGTGGGTTTTCCATATTCTGACTCCGGACGTATCTTTCGGAAGTGTTTCGCGATCCAATGATTTTAGAACAGATGAAAAGTCGAAATGTGGAACGGCAGAAGAAGCGGATTATTTTTTAAAGACGGAAAGTCCAGATGGAACGTTTGAATACGACGGCTTTGGTTTTGATCGTGGACATTTAGCGCCGTCCGCAGATTTTAGATGGTCAGCAAATGCGTTGAGCGAATCGTATTATTATAGCAACATGACACCGCAAAGACCAGAATTCAACAGAGAATCTTGGGCTTCTTTGGAGGATTTGCTAAGAAGGATTGTGGATCAAGAAAAAAAATCGTTTTACATCATCACAGGGCCTATTTTGCACGATAGTTTACCTGAACTTGGTCGTTCTGTCAACAAACTAAAAGTACCGGAATTATATTACAAGATCATTGTGGATGCATCTGCAGAAAATCCGCGGGGAATGGCTTTTTTGATGCCCAACAAAAGATGTGAAGAACGCTTGAGTTCGTATGTCATCAGCATCGATAGCTTGGAGCGTTTGACAGGAATCAATTTTTTTCCATCGCTTACTCAAATTCAAGAAGCAAAAATCGAAAAAACATCCGATTTCTCAGCTTGGTTAACGCAAGGAAGAATTGGAGATGTTGAACCATTAAACGCTTTTGAATTGCCAAAAGGATATTTCAATACCCGGCAAGCAGCTTCAAAAGTTGGGAGCACAGCAACGATTGTCGGAAAAGTAGTAAGTGCTAGGTATATTCCAAAGTCCGAATCAACTTTCCTTAATTTAGACCAATCCTTTCCGAATCAAATTTTCTCCATCATGATTTGGAAAGATGGTCGACGTAATTTTAGTTACAAACCAGAAATCGAATTGGAAGGAAAGTACATTGAAGTGAAAGGGAAAATTGAATTGGATAAGAATGGAATTCCTGGAATGACGGTTACGAAAGAGTCGCAGATTAAGATTTGGGAAGAGTTAAATTGAGTGTTGGAATAAATGGCATTTTATGAATCAAAAAAAAACGATCAGAAAAATAAATTTCCAATCGGTTTCCAAATTCAATTAATGGATTCTATGACTTAAAGTCGAAGAGTTGTAGATTTTACAAATAGGAATTACTTTTAAGCTGCTTTTGAAACTTTCTGTTTCTTTTCTTTCTTTACTTTATCCTTCTTTGCTTTATCCTTTTTTACTTTCTTCTCTTTTTTATCCTTCTTATCCTTCTTCTCTTTTTCGGCAGGATTTACTGTATTCTTTTCGCCACCTTTTCCTTTGCCGCTGAAAGCATTTCCATTGGATTTTTCTTCAGCGTTTGCTTTATTGGTTTTAGAAGGATTGTTTTCTTTTACTTTTTGGTGCGAATTTTCAGAAGAACTTTTATTCGTTTTTTCTTTTTTATCTTCTTTTTCGTTTTTTTGAGTTTTTTCAGTCTTCGTTTCTTTAACAGCTTGTGCTGAAGCAGAGAAGCTGATAGAGCCAAACAAAAGGGCTAAAATTGCAATTTTTTTCATAACGATTTATAATTTAAATATGTTTTTTTTGATTTTCAAAACTTGTGCCAAAACATTGATTTCTAGAAATTTTTTTTAAGGAATATACGTGACATTTTGTACTTTAATCACTGGTTTTAAACGAAATTCACCTGTGCCTTGTTCTATAATTGAATTTCCAGCGTCAAAATCCAACGTAACAACGATGGTTTGATTTGCCAAAATTTCAGAGTTTAAATTGACTTTAAGTCCTGTTTCATCTTGACTAGAAAGCAATAATGGGTGTTGAACAGCAACAGAATCAATGATTTCAACGGCATAATTGTTTTGTCCAAGAATTAGCCTCATTTGTGTGATTTTACCAACAGGAATTGCGGTTGGATTTGCAATTACATCTGTTAAACCGTTTTGGAGTTGCAACAAGTCATAATATCCAGAGACGGCATTTAATTGAAGCCATCCACCTGGAACATTTCCGTTTCCAGCATAATGTGCCCAAACTTCCGTAATATTTACATTTACTTCAGTAAAATCGGCAGGTGCATCAGTCATTAAAACTTTTATCTGTCCTTGGTTCTCTTGTTCCTTTTTACAAGCGAATGAAAGTGTAAGAATTACGAGGACTGGCACTAAAATTTTAATTATATATTTCATAAATTTCGATTTTTTGAGAATTTGTTTACATCGAATTTAGTGAACTTAAATTTTCCATTTATGTTCGTTGTGATTCTTTAACAAAACAAAATGAGTAAGAAGATTGATTTTTTGATCTAAATAATAGGTGTAAACAAAAAAACCGATCAGAATAAATCCAATCGGTTTTTAATATTATCAATTCAATCGTGGAGTCGGAGGGTTTCGAACCCTCGTCCAAACAAAGAATCAGCAAGCTTTCTACATGTTTAGTTCCTAATTGGTTTTCGATAGCGTAACGGATAGGAACACCCAATAAACTACTTATCTCCTGAGTTTCTCATGCCTTCCACGGAGCGGAGTCAGCACCAGTCTAAAATGATTGGTCTCTCGTAATCCCTGCCTAATAGACGGAGGCGTGGGCGAAAGAACTTGTCTGGTTACTATTATTCACCGAGATTAAGCCAATTAACATTCAGTTAATTAAGCTGCAAGTTGGTATGACGTGTTGTCAATTAAATTGTGAGACAGGATATTTAAGAGCTCCACCTCAACGCTCTACATGCTTACACTTGACAATCGCATCTGCTGTCAAATCCAATACGACCCCAAAGAACTTACGCAAAGTTACGATAGTTTTCATCAGGAAGTGGTGATTTAACTAAAAAATATTTCTCGGAGGTGATTGCGGAGGTTTAAGCCATGGATTATCTACGATGCTGCTGCGCGGTCATGGATTAAAATTGATGCGCACATCCGAATTACTCGGATTAAAAGAAATGTCTGTAATCACTCCGTGAAATTTGGGTGTGAATGTCAAAAAAAGAAATGCGTGACCGCGAAGCAGATTCCGTGAAAATCCGTGACTAAAAAAATACGATCCGCTATCTTTCAAATGCACCTCAAACAATCCGTGGCTAAAAAAAACCGCTATCTTTCAAATCCACCTCAAACAATCCGTGACTCAAAAAAATAATCCGCTACCTCTCAAATACAAATCAAACCACCCATTCCCAAACCCCATAAAAAAAGCCCGACTTAAAAATCGGGCTTCACATGTGTCAATTAAGACTAGTATTTATAATCATCGTCATCATCATCGAAGTCTGTGTAGCGAGGTTGTTTTCCGCTTTTCTTGTAGGCTTCCATTTTGTGCGTTTTTGGTTTTTCTTTTTTCGCCATTGGAGTAACGCTTTTCTTACGACCTTCGCCTTTCGCACTATCTGCATCAGGAAACGGAGAGAAAGGAGTAGACTCCTCAGCAGGTTTTCTGAACGGCGCGTCGCCACTTGGTTTACTGAAAGGCTTTTTCTCTGCCGAAAAATCACGTTTCGGACGGTTGTCGTCTTTCTTATCAGCTTCTTTCACTGCAATTTCACGACCGCTCATGGTACTACCATTTAGGCCGTTGATCGCAGCTTGTGCTTCATCGTCGTTGTTCATTTCAATGAAAGCAAAACCTTTCGATTTTCCAGTCTCGCGATCCATCGCTAAAGACACTTTATTAACTTGACCGTAATCTGCAAAGGCAGTTTGTAAGTCTTCTTGAGTAACGCCGTAATCTAGTCGGGCAACAAAAATATTTGTCATAAGTAATTAAAATACAGGAAAATTAAATCCTACAGCTGGCTTCTTTCTTTTTTATACCAGCATTTATGCGTCGAAATTAATAATTATTTTGTTGCTCAAGCGATTGTGATGAAAAAAAATGTGAAATGTTTTGATTTCAATTAACTATATTCGTGTTTTTAATTGTAATTAAATGACTCCAATACTAGTTTCAAGCATCTTAATCGCCTATTTTGCAATCTTAATGCTAATTGCGTATTACACCTCCAAAAATGCAACTTCTGAAACTTTTTTTACAGGTAATAAGCAAAGTAAGTGGTACTTGGTAGCTTTTGGAATGATCGGTGCTTCTTTATCAGGAGTTACCTTTATTTCTGTTCCCGGAACAGTGATCAACGACGGAATGGGATATTACCAAGTAGTTTTGGGTTACATTTTAGGCTATGCGGTAATCGCTCAACTCTTGATGCCACTTTATTATAAATTGCAAGTGACCTCCATTTATGAATACCTTGAAACTCGATTCGGACAAGTGAGTTACAAAACAGGAGCAAGTTTTTTCTTACTTTCAAGAACGCTGGGTTCGGCAACGCGCTTGTATTTAGCGACGATGGTGCTGCATTTATTTCTTTTTAAAGCAATGGGCGTTCCCTATTGGCTGACTGCCGTCATTACGATTGCATTGATTTGGATGTATACTTTTAAAGGAGGAATTAAAACCATTGTGTACACCGATACCTTTCAGACTTTTTTTCTAATCACCTCAGTGATCATTTGCACCATTGTCATTGCGAAAGCCTTGGATGTAGATTTTATTCAATTGTATGATAAAATTACAGCTTCTGAAACCACCAAAGGATTTTCAATGAGTAAAATACTGTTTTTTGATGATCCAAATAGTCGGATGTTTTTCCCGAAACAGTTTTTTGGTGGAATGTTTATTGCGATCGCGATGACAGGCTTGGATCAAGACATGATGCAGAAGAACTTGAGTTGTAAATCACTTGGTGAAGCTCAAAAAAACATGTATTCTTTCACGGCAGTTTTAATCGTTACCAACTTTTTGTTTCTTTTATTAGGAGGAGCTTTATATGTTTTTGCCAACGAAACAGGCGCTGCTTTGCCAATGATTGATGGAAATATCGTGACCGATCACGTTTTCCCAACCCTTGCATTGAATGACTTTGGAATGATAGCTGGAATCTTTTTTCTATTAGGAATCACAGCTTCTTCGTATGCTTCTGCCGATAGTGCTTTGGCTGCCTTGACCACCGGATTTTGCATCGATTTCTTGAATTTCAACAAGCGGGAAGAAGGAAATAAACAAAGGCTGAAATTGTATGTTCACATTGGATTCTCGGTTTTGTTTTTAGTGATTATTCTCGGAACAAAATGGTACGTTGACAATCATCCAGAAGTGCATTTAATTGATTTAATTCTGATGATTGCTGGATATACGTACGGACCTTTATTGGGTTTATTTGCCTTTGGAATTTTCAGTAAGCGAAAATTGAAAGAAGTAATTGTTCCTTTTATTTGCATCGCTGTTCCCTTATTTTGTTTATTTATTGCCAAAAATTCAGTGGCTTGGTTCAACGGATATGTATTTGGTTATGAAATCTTAATTCTAAATGGTTTATTGACTTATTTTGGTTTGTGGTTGATTTCCAAACCAGCTGAAATCAGTAAACAAGTAGCATAAAACAACATTCTTAGACTAAAATTAAATCTCAATTTAAAATTATTTCCAGATGAAAATCATTCTTCACGACAACCAATTGAACTTGCGTTGTGCACCCTTGACCTTAACGCGACCAGTCGGAAATTTGCGCATGGGTATTTTAACCAACGACGAACGTTGGAAAATGTTTATTCCAAGTGCCCATGTTTTCTTTCAAACTGAATCGTATTTAGCGACCAAGTTTCCATCGAGTGTAGATGTGGATTTGATCGTCAATGCAGCTGTAATTCCAACACAAGCATTGATTGATGCGGTTCAAATGTTAAATGTCGGCGAAGAATTAAGTTTTGATAATCAATGGGTTGCTAGAAAGGGAAGCGTGATTCAAACGAACATTGCTTTTAAATCTGATTTAATCATTTTAGAAAACCGCTGGGATATCTTTCAGAAAAACGGAGCAGTTCTAAAAGCAGATTATGATTTAATCACCCAAGGAAGAACTTCTCAGCCTTTGTCGAAAACCAATACCGTAATTGGAGATTCTAATTTGATTTTCTTGGAAGAAGGAGCGAAGTGCGAAGCAAGTATCTTAAATACCAACGAGGGACCAATCTACATCGGTAAAAATGCCGAAATTATGGAAGGTTCAATCGTCCGCGGACCTTTGGCTTTGTGCGAATCTGCAGGTCTGAAACTCGGAACCAAAGTATATGGACCAACCACTTTAGGACCGCATTGCAAAGTAGGTGGAGAAGTAAACAATGTTGTTTTTCAATCCTATTCCAACAAAGGTCACGATGGATTTTTAGGAAATTCTGTCATCGGAGAATGGTGTAATCTAGGTGCTGATACCAATTGTTCTAACTTGAAAAACAATTACAGCTCCGTGAGCACGTATTCGTACGAAACCAAAAATACAGAACAAACCGACGTTCAATTCATGGGCTTGATGATGGGCGATCACAGCAAATCAGGAATTAACACGATGTTCAACACGGCAACCGTAGTTGGAGTTTCTGCCAATGTTTTTGGTGCAGGTTTTCCAGAGAAGAAAATAGATTCATTTTCCTGGAGCGAAGGAGAAAGTACAGTTCCTTTTCGATTGGATAAAGCCATTGAAGTTGCCAAAGCGATGATGGGAAGAAGAAATGTTGAATTTACGAAGGGAGATTTAGAAATTTTTGAGTTTTTGGCTGGGAAGGATATGTAAAACAAAGCTTTATATTGTATATTAGCATAACAGATTGAATAGTTATTAATAGCGCGATTTTTAGTTTGTCGAGAATAAATGATGTAAAATTTATTTGATTTATGAGCAATGCAAAAATTTCCATACGATTTTTTGACGACCGCGAAGTTCGTGCTTTGTGGGACGAAACAAACGCCAAATGGTGGTTTAGCGTATTGGACATTGTAGCGGTGCTTACCGATCAAAACGACTACACCAAAACTCGAAATTATTGGAAATATCTCAAAGCCAAGTTAAAGAAAGAAAACAGTGAGTTGGGTAGTGCCACTACCCAACTGAAGCTTTTGGCAAATGATGGAAAACGATACTTGTCGGATATGCTCGATTACAACGGCATTGTTGCATTGGGTAAAGAGTTTCCAGGTAAAAAAGCAAACCGATTTATTGATTGGTTCACTTTCAGCGATGAAAGCATAGATGGAAAAAGTAAAACAAAAGCTTACGCGCTGTTTGAAAGCAGTTTAATAAACAGCATAGAAGTTGGTACGTCTTCAGGATTACAACAAATACACGGTTATTTATTTGGCGGCTTGTATGATTTTGCGGGACAAATTAGACAAAAGAATATTTCGAAAAGCGGTTTTCAATTTGCGGTTTCCCGTTTTCTTGGGAATACATTAATACAAATTGAGGCAATGCCTGAATCCTCTTTGGAAGAAATAGTAGACAAATATGTAGAAATGAACATTGCACATCCTTTTATGGAGGGCAACGGAAGAAGCACAAGAGTTTGGTTGGATTTAATCTTGAAAAAACGTCTCAAGAAATGTGTGGATTGGAGTAAAATCAGCAAGCAAGACTACATGCATGCAATGACGCTGAGTCCAATAAAAAGCAACTTTCTAAAAAAACTGATTGAAAATGCATTAACTACCAAAATAAACGACCGCGAAATGTTTATGAAAGGGATCGATTATTCTTATTATTACGAAGAGAACGATTGAAATTTATTATTTTGAAACATGGGAATAATCATTTTACCATTTCTTTTCGTCGCATTGTTTCTTGCTGCGTCATCCGTATCGAAATTAATCACACATTTTAAAAACAAGAACGTTGGAATCAAAGAAATCCTTTTGGGATTGACTGTATCCGCAGTTTTATTTGGTCTGATCTGTTTGAGTTATATTCTCGAGGGAAGTGCTTGGGCTTTAAGTCCAGCGTTTAGAGTGCCGATCTTTATGGTTTTTGTTCCTTTCCTGATGCATGTTTTTTTAGAAAATTCTAAAAAACCAAAAGGGATTCAAGTTTCAATCATTTTGTTGATCAGCATCGTCTTTACTGCAATTTTAGGGATTGTTTTTAACGGCGTTATGTTTGATCTTGTTGATTTTCTTGGAATAGGGAAGCATTATTGAAACATTAGTTCTATTTTTTAATTCTTGGGCCAGGAGCCTGAGAATTAAAAAAATCAAATTTGTAAGATAAACAAACCTACAATGTAAAGAGTTAAGTTTAGTAATTAAGGGAAAACCTTATAAATGTCCTTTCTGTGAGAAACAATGACGAAATTAATGGTGTCATTTTCTAATTCCACACCAATGCGATAATCGCCAATTTTAAATCTGTAAAAGGAGGTGAACGAAGTCATTTTTTTGACGTTTGGAATATCGGTGATGACTTTTGCCTCTTCACACTTTTCAATGAGTTTGATGATTCGATTTTTTACTTGTTGGTTTTTAAGTTAATCGATTCCCTTACTGAAGCTTCTTTCAAAAGTCACTTTCATTTTTTAGAAAGCTTATCCATAATCGTTTCTTTGGATACTTTTTCCCCTGTCTTCTCAGTTATCATTGCAACACCAAGCAGAAGGTCTTCATAGTCCTCTTTGTTGAGTTCTTTGTTCTTTATTTTAGTGCGCTTTAAAATTTCTTTTATGAACTTAAGTTCAGATTCGTCTTTTGTTTGAATTAAGATTGCTCCCATGTCGTTTGATTTTATTCAAAGATACAATATTATAAAACAAAAAAACATCCACGATAGTTGGTGAAATAATTCAAGCTAATACTACCTCGTCCCACGAATCGCATCCAAAATAATTTTCCCAGCTTCAACCATCTGCTCCTTCGTAATATTCAACGACGGCGATAACCTAAAACTATTGGGATGTGATAAAAACCAAAAGCTAATCAAGCCATTTTCCAAACAACGTTTGACCACTTTCTCAACGCGTTCAAACGATTCCATGTCAAAAGCGAACATCATTCCCACGCGACGAATTTCTTGAATTTCGGGTTCGTTTTTCAGCATATCAACCAGCAATTGACCAATTTCATCTACTTCGTTCAAGTCAATTTCATCTGTCATCACTTCCAAAAAAGCATTCGCAGCAGCAGATATGACTGGATTTCCGCCAAAAGTAGTGATGTGACCCAACATCGGATTGTACGTAAATTGATCCAAGTTTTCTTGCGAAGAAACCAAGGCGCCAATCGGCAATCCGCCACCCAATGCTTTTCCTAATGTCAAAACATCTGGAATAACTCCACTGATTTCAAAAGCGAACATTTTTCCTGCTCTTCCAAGTCCACATTGAATTTCATCAAAGATTAACAAAGCTCCAACCTCGGTGCAACGTGCGCGAAGTGCTCTTAAAAATTCGGGTGTCGATTGTCGAACTCCGGCATCGCCTTGAATGGTTTCCAAGATCACGCCAGCCGTTTTCTCAGTGATCTGACTTAAATCAGGAATGGAATTGTGTTTCAAAAAGCGAACATCGGGCAGTAAAGGTCTAAAACTAATTTTCTTCACTTCATTACCCGAAACACTCATCGAACCGTGCGTACTTCCGTGATACGAACCGCGAAATGAAACCAATTCGGTTCTTCCGGTAACGCGTTTCACCAATTTCAAAGCTGCTTCGTTGGCTTCTGTTCCTGAATTGACAGGATAAACACAATTCAATGAGGATGGAAGTAAAGAAGTCAATTTCTGCGCAAATGCCAAGGTGCTATCCTGAATAAATTCGCCATAAACCATGACATGTAAAAATTCGTCCACTTGTTTTTTGATCGCAGCTACAACTTTTGGATGGCGATTTCCGATGTTGTTTACCGCAACACCCGCAATCATGTCCATGTAACGTTTGCCACTTTTGTCGTAAATGTACAGACCTTCAGCGCTTGCTACGTCAATCAAATATGGGAACGGATTGGTTTGTCCGAGTTGATTTAGAAAAGATTCTTTGTTTTCCATTTTTGAGGGTAAAAAAAAATCAGAAAACACAAGCCTTCTGATTTTAGTATGTCAAAATAATATTATTTTTTTCTTTTGATCGCTTTCAAAGCTGCTTCAACCACATTGTCGGTATCGATTCCGTATTTCGTCATCAATTCCATTGGATTTCCACTTTCTCCAAACGTATCGTTTACACCAACGTATTCTTGTGGTGCTAGGAAGTTTTGAATCAATACTTGAGCTACTGAATCGCCCAAACCACCATGGATCATGTGTTCTTCCGCAGTCACAACACAACCTGTTTTTTGAACAGATTTCAAAATTGCATTTACATCCAAAGGTTTGATCGTGTGCATGTTGATTAATTCAACTGAAATACCTTGTGCCTCTAGTTTTTGTGCAGCTTCGATTGATTTCCAAACCAAGTGTCCACAAGCGATAATCGTTACATCCGTTCCTTCGATTAAGACATCCGCTTTACCGATTTCGAATTTCGCAGTTTCTGGCGTGATAATCGGCATTACCGGTCTTCCAAAACGCAAGTAAACTGGTCCAACATAATCTGCAATTGCAAGGGTTGCTTGACGTGTTTGCTCGTAGTCACATGGAACAATAACGCACATGTTTGGAAGCATTTTCATCATTCCAATGTCTTCCAAAATCTGGTGTGTTGCACCGTCTTCACCCAAGGTTAAACCAGCGTGAGAAGCACAAATCTTCACGTTTTTGTTCGAGTAAGCAACCGACTGACGGATTTGATCATAAACACGACCTGTTGAGAAATTGGCGAAAGTACCTGTAAATGGAATTTTTCCACCAACAGTCATTCCCGCAGCCATTCCAATCATGTTTGCTTCTGCAATACCAACCTGAAAGAAACGATCTGGATTTTCATCCTTGAATGCATCCATTTTCAAAGATCCTGTCAAATCTGCACAAAGTGCTACTACGTTTGGATTTTTCTCACCCAATTGTCTCAAACCCTCGCCGAAACCTGAACGAGTATCTTTATTTCCGAAAATTTCAAATTCAATCATTTGTCTGTTTATTTAAGTTCTATATATTAACACTCATGGTTCTGTTTGAGAAGATTTTAAATTCCTTCTCATACGTGTAATCTGTTGATTTCAATCGCAGTTGACGGTATACAATTTTATACGTTCCTGGAAGTAAAATCCAAGTTCCTGATAAAGTAGTATTGTCCAAGTTGCAAACCCATTCCCATGTTCCATTTTCCTTTGCGACGAAAATTTGTCCTGCAATTGGCGCAGAAGTTTTGTAATTTAGGATTCCCGGAACCGGAACATCGATGTTGGTAAGTGCACTTTGATTGATTTCGATGGTTTGATAAATACGTGGCAACGTTAAAATCTCCAAATCGTATTTGCCAACAATGTATTTATCGGTACTGTTAATTTGTTGCACATTCAAGGTCGTTCCTGACCCGGATTGCATGATCCTCGTGTCAATGACGAAGCGAGAAGTAGTTGCTGTTTTTACTTTCAAGAATCCCTGCGGAACATCTGCTTCGATGACATTGTGTTTGTTTTTATAAATCTCAATGTTTTTCTTCCAAACTGGAGGAATGGTGTTTACCAACATGTCGTATTTATAAATGGTATTAATGTTCAAGGTATCTGGATTTCCTTTGTCGTTCAAGGTATGCATGAACGTGTACTTTATTTTAGTTGTTCCCGCTTCGTACAAGAAAAGCGTTACATCAGTTTCCAAAGGTTTCCCAACAATGTTGTTCAAATTAATTTGTGTCGTGCTGTTGGTCAACGATTTATTGATGATTTTGTTCAACACTTTATCGAATTGAGTTTTAGTTTCTGCTTCAGAATATTCACCGATGCATCTAAATTTATCCAAATACGATAAATCCAATCCCAAACCAATTACAAAAGGAGTTACGTTGATGTTTTTATCTTTCAATTTCTTGGCAATCACACACGGATCACCATCACAAGCCTCCAAACCATCGGTAATTAAAATGATGATGTTTCGAGAGTTCATGTCTGGAAAATCACCAGCTGATGCTTCAAGCGACCTGGCAATTGGCGTAGTTCCTTTTGCTTGAAGTCCTCTGATTCGAAATTTAATCGCATCGTATTGATTGGGACCAAAAGGAATTTCTAGTTTGGTATCCGAACAATCTTGATAGGTTGCAGTTACTAAAGTCTGATGACCGTAAACACGCAATGCCAATTCCAAATTTGCCGTTCCTTTTAAACTATCAACCGCTTTACTCAATAATTCTTTGGCAGCTTCAAGTCTCGTTTGATTTCCATCCCATTTGGCATTCATACTGTTGGAAGCATCGAGTACAAATAAAATTCGAGTTAATTTCTCTTGACTCCAACTAAATGAAATCGAGAAAAGAAAAACAAATATGAAGGAAATTTTTTTCAATTGATTCTTAAGACTTAAAATGAAATTTAGTAATCGCCTAATGTTTCTTCCAGTTGACCCAATGCATTTACTAATTGCTCTGGATTTGGTGCAACACCGTGCCATTTGTGAGACCCCATCATGTAATCTACACCTTGACCCATTTCAGTTGCCATGATGATCATGATTGGTTTCCCTTTTCCGGTCAATGCTTTTGCTTCCGCCAAGGTTTTTTTAATTTCGTCGATGTTGTGACCATCCATTTCCAAAACTTCCCAACCAAAAGCGAGCCATTTTCCTTTCAGGTTACCTAAGGAAAGAACATCGTCTAAGTCACCGTCAATTTGTCTTCCGTTGTAATCGATTGTAGAAATCACATTATCTACTTTATTTGCTGCTGCATACAAAGCTGCTTCCCAAATCTGTCCTTCTTGCAATTCACCATCTCCGTGAAGTGTATAAACGATTGACGGATCGTTGTTTAATTTTTTCGCTTGTGCTGTTCCAAGTGCAACGGAAAGTCCTTGACCGAGAGAACCAGACGCCATTCGAATTCCAGGTAAGTTTTTATCTGGACTCGGGTGACCTTGTAAACGAGAGTTTATCTTGCGGAAAGTTGCCAATTCTGCAACTGGAAAATATCCGTTACGAGCCAAAACACTGTACAAAACTGGAGAGATGTGACCGTTGGATAAATAGAAGACATCTTCATTCGGTGCATCCATTTGAAAATTAGATGGATTGTGTTTCATCGTATCAAAATAAAGCACAGTTAGAAAGTCTGCACAGCCTAAAGATCCACCTGGGTGACCTGAATTAACAGCTGAAACCATTCGGACAATATCTCTTCTAACTTGTGAAGCAATTTTTTTTAGTTCTAAAGTATCCATAAATCTACGATCGTTATTTGAACGGCAAATTTAGTGATTTTAATTGGTTTTTGGGTTTGGAAATTGAAATTTAAGAGAGGAGATATTAAAAGTTTTAAACATAAATGATAGCGGGTTTTTAGATCTTAGAAGGATTAAGCTTTGAGTTAAAAATATCTGTATTTATTCTCTCTTTTTTCGCGGTGCGGAAGGTCTTTGGGCTTTCGATTTCAGATACGTCGATAGGTGAAGTTCTCGCGTGAAGTATATCGTAGATTCCGCCAGCCGAAGGCTGGCGAGTAGCGTGGTGGCGTTCGTTAATGGATGGACTTATATCCATCTTGAACGTATGTCGTCCCTTCAGGATTTTTTCATAGTATCTGAAGGGACTCCATATATTACGATAGGACGATAGTCCTATCATTAATAAAAACCACTCCAAATTCCCCGTTCGCTTTGGCTAACGGGAAAACACCTGCGCATCACGCATATACATCAAATTCTAATCAATCAAACATTTCTTAAATTCCATTTGTCACCTTTCAAAACAAACTTAATTGTTTACTTTTGAACCCTAATGGGAACATTCAAAGATAACGTAAACATCATTCAACACCTCACACTTCGAAGAGTTTGGAATTTAATGTTGCTTCAAATTTCGTATACTTTGTCTCGCATTACCAAAAAAAGCATCCTTTTTGGTTTGCCTTTTACAGTGAGCATCGAACCAACAACCGCTTGTAATTTGGCTTGTCCGGAATGTCCAAGTGGATTGAAACAATTCTCGCGACCAACTGGGAAAATTGATTTAAAAGTCAACCAAGATTTGATGAAAACGCTTGGGAAGCAATTGTTTTACATTAATTATTATTTCCAAGGAGAACCGTTTTTACATCCGCAGTTTTTAGAATTGATTAGAGAAGCAAAAAAACACAAGATTTACACCGCAACTTCTACCAATGCACATTTTTTAAATCCGCAGAAAGCAGATGAGATTGTGAATTCTGGACTCGATCGCTTGATTATTTCCATTGATGGATTGACTCAGAAAACATACGAAAGTTACCGCGTAAATGGAAAACTGAGTCAAGTAATTGCGGGAGCAAAGCTGATGGTAGAAGCAAAGAAGCGGGCGAAATCTTCCACGCCACATTTGATTTTTCAATTTTTGGTGGTGAAGCCCAATGAACATGAAATTCCCGAAGTTTTTGAATTGGCGAATGAATTGGGAATTGATGAAGTGCGTTTAAAATCAGCTCAAATTTATAATTTTGAGAAAGGAAATCGCTTGATTCCCGAGAATGAAAAGTATTCGCGCTACAAGCGGAAAGCAGATGGCACGTATCAATTAAAATATCCGACGGGAAATCATTGCTGGCGAATGTGGTCTTCCTGTGTCATTACTTGGGATGCCAACATTGTTCCGTGTTGTTTTGACAAAGACGCTTCGTATGTGCTCGGTTCGGCTGTAAAAGAAGATTTTACTCGAATCTGGAAATCGCCCAAATATCAAGCTTTTCGATTGGCTATTCTTACGGGACGAAATCAAATAGACATTTGCAGAAATTGTTCAGAAGGTTCAAAAGTTTGGGTTTGATTTTTGATAGTCAACTATTTTTTTTGAATTAAAATACACGTTTTACACCGTTGGATTATCCTAAAAGAGAGATAATCCAAGTAAAGCTTTGAGAAATGAATTTAAAAAAATTATCTTTGTTTTAATAAATTAAGACTGTCTTTTCAGTACTTTTAGAGACTTATGAAGGAAAAAGATTTTATAAATGTAAGAGATTTAATACGAAGTAAAAATCCAAAGTTGTTGAATTGGCTCCCTGGATTTGTGATTCGATATCTTGAAAAAATCTTTCATCAAGATGAAGTCAACGCAATCATTGAAAAATACAAAGACGCCAAAGGTGTTGATTTTTGTGAGGGAATCATGGAACATTTCAACATTCAAATAGCGGTAGAAGGAATTGAAAACATTCCTTTGGAAGGCGGCGCAACGCTTGCGATGAATCATCCTTTGGGTGGAATGGATGCAATTGCATTGGTAGATGCTTTGAAGGAGAAAAGAACGGATATTAAGTTTATCGTCAACGACTTGTTGCTGAATTTAAAAAGCATGGAAAACATGTTTGTCGGTGTAAATAAACACGGGAAACTCAACGTCAATACCTTGAAAATGATTGATGACGTATTTGATTCAAACAACCTCGTCGGTGTTTTTCCTGCCGGATTAGTCAGCCGAAAAGTAAAAGGCGAAGTACTTGATTTAGAATGGAAAAAAATGTTCATTGATTTATCGATCAAACATCAAAATCCAATCATTCCAATATACATCGACGGGAAATTGTCCAATTTTTTCTATAGACTTGCAAACCTTAGAAAGTTTTTAGGCATCAAAGTTAATTTTGAGATGTTATATTTGGTGAACGAGTTGTTTAAACAACGCAACGTGAAAATTACTTTTAAGATTGGTGAACCCATTCCCATTCAAGATATAGATACTACCAAGTCAACCAGGAAATTAGCCGCTATGGTCAAGGAAAAGGTGTACGAACTAGCTAAAAAATAAAACTATGAGCGAAGCTCCAATTATAGCCCCAATCGATCGTGAAATTCTGAAGAAAGAATTATCAGCCGAACGTTTTGTTCGAACGACGCGCAAAGGTGAAAATGAAATATACATTGTAAATCAGCACAATGCACCAAATGTGGTGCAGGAAATTGGACGCTTGAGAGAAGTTACTTTTCGAGCTTCTGGCGGAGGAACCGGTTTGCCTTTGGACTTAGATGAATATGATACCAATGAGATTTGCTACGAGCAACTGATTGTTTGGTCACCTGAGGATGAGGAAATTATTGGAGGGTATCGCTATATGCTTTGCGACGACGCAATTGATCAGGAAACGGGAGAAATTCACCTTTCGACGCATCATTATTTCGATTTTTCGGATCGATTTATTAAAGAATATTTACCGTTTACCATTGAATTGGGTAGAAGTTGGGTTCAACCTAATTTTCAGCCATCCGTAAATCCTCGAAAAGGACTTTTTGCTTTGGATAACATTTGGGATGGGCTAGGAGCAATCTCGAAAGAGAATCCAGCAATGAAATATTTCTTCGGAAAAGTAACGATGTATCCAAGTTATAACCGCGAATCGAGAGATTTTTTACTGCATTTCATGCAACATTATTTTCCAGATACCGAAGGTCTGATGGAAACCATTTCGCCGTTAATCATTGAATCAAAACCTACTGATTTCCCTTCCTTAGCGGGATTGAACTTTAAAGAAGGTTTTAAGGTTTTGAATAGTTTTGTGCGCGAAAGAGGGGAGTTTGTTCCACCTTTGGTGAATATTTACATGAATCTTTCTGATTCGATGAAAACTTTTGGAACTGCCATTAACAAAGAGTTTGGAGCTGTTGAAGAGACTGGTATCTTGGTGGTTATCGAAGATATTTATCCTGAAAAAGTGGAAAGACACATGCGCTATTAATCTTATTTTTACTCATTTTTGATATAAATTGGATTATTTCACGCGTTTCTTTGATTACTTTGTATATTTGTTGTTTATAATCATTCTAAATGAAGATAATCTTAGCAGATAGTAACGAATTGGTTCGAGTTGGAATGCGCACAGTGCTCAACAATGAATCCAATATAGAAATTGTTGGAGAGGCAACTTCTAGTGATGTGTTATTTTCTTTGGTTGCTAATTTTGGTACAGACATCGTTCTCATTGATTATACTTCGCCAGGCTTTAGCATCGACATCATCCCCAAAGTAATCTCTAAATTTCCAAATGTGAAATTTGTTGCAATCACTCCAGAACAAAGTGCTCAGACCTTGGTTGACGCCTTGAGAAGTGGCGTTAAGAGTTACGTGAAGAAAGACTGTGACATTTCTGAAATCATCAACTCGGTAAAGGAAACAGCAAACGGAAATAAGTTTTTTTGTGGTCAATTGTTAGAAACCATTCAGAGAGCGCATATCAACGTGGAAGACATCGATTTTGAATCGTTTTCTTGTGAACCAGTTTTATTATCCGAACGTGAAAATCAGATCATCGTGTTTATTGCAGAAGGGAAAACAAACGCTCAGATTGCGGAAACTTTATTTCTGAGTAATCACACCATCAACACGCATCGCAAGAACATCATGGCGAAATTGGGTGTAAAAAATACTGCTGGAATTGTGATGTACGCCGTGAAAACGGATTTGATAAGTCCCAATAAATTTTTATTCGCTTCGGATAATTAAGAATTTATCAATTCTTCTTTTTCAGTTTTCAAAGTCTGAATTCTAATTTTCTTACCTGAATCTCGAATGTTTTGAGCCGTTTCCGTATAATAACGATGCTGATTTTCTAAGAAATTGAGCTGAAAATCAATCCATTCCAAATCTGAAAAGGTTTTTCCCATGTTTTCCATTTCAATCCGAAGTTTTTTAGCAACGTTGGTGTAATCTGCTCTTCCTAAATAATCGTGATCGGCATCACACATAATTTTTTCCAACATCGTAACCGGTTCGGTATCCAACGCTGTGGATGCGATTATTTTAGAAATTAAATCGATTTCTATCTTGGTATATCCATAATCGCTCAACTTATTTTGAGCGAGTTTAATTCCAAATTTCTCATTTTGGCTGTATTGCACTAAAAACCCTGAATCGTGGAAATACACCGCTGTACAAAGCAGTAAAGATTCGTAACTTGAAATGCCTTCTAATTTTGCCAAACGCATCGCTGCTTTTGCTACATTGGCTGTGTGCGCCAAATCATGATACAGCAATTCTTCGGGTAACATCGATTTCAATTGATTGAAAATGGTGCGTTCCATGCGTTGAAAATCAATCACCGTCATGTTGCATTTTCGCAATAAATCTGAATGAGCACGCTTGTGATTGTGTTCATCTGATGATTCCTCTTTGAGTTCTTCTAAAAAGTACATCATTTCAGAACCTCCTCTTTTCTTGATTTCAACATCTTCGTGGAAAATGGTCACAAAATGATCTTCGATTTTATCGAAAACATCTTGTGTTATCAGAATGCGATCTGGTTCCGACTCTTGTTCAGCACGAGATGCGATGTTTACGGTATCTCCCCAAACATCAAAACTGATTTTTTTCGCACCAATAATTCCAGCTACCAAAGGTCCTGCGTGAATTCCAATTCGAACTTCCCAATAATCTTTATTCATGGCGATCGCAACTTCGCGCTCGTTGATCATGAAATCTCTCATTTCCAAGGCAGCCAAGCAAACTCGAATTTCTGGTTCTGGTTCACTTTCGTTTACTCCGGCCAAAGCCATGTAGGAATCTCCAATGGTTTTGATTTTTTCTACCTTGTATTTTTCAGTTATTTCGTCAAACTTGGTGAAATAATATTCAAGTTTCTTTAGCAGTTTTAAAGGCGTTATTTTTCGCGCTTTGTTCGAGAAACCAACAAAATCGGTGAACATTACCACGCCATTATCAATCCGTTTTGGTGAGAATTTTCCTTTGTAATTGAGGTCGTTTAATACTTTTTCAGGAAAAATATTTTCTAGAAGTTGACCAATGCGTTGGTCTTTGTAGTACATCGATTTATAAACTTCAATCTTCGCCTTAATTAAATTTGGATTAAACGGTTTTTGAATAAAATCAACCGCTCCTTCGTTCAAACCTTTGACCAATTTGGTTCCAGAAACGGTGTTTTCTGTTAAAACAATTTTATAAACGTTACTGACGTTACTCGCTTCTTTCAGCGATTGAAGCAATTCTATTCCACCAAAAAATGGCGAGTCGATGTTTAGAATTAAAATTCCAACTTCCTTTTTTCTTAAAATTGAGATGGCTTCATAAACGGTGTTGGCAATAAGCGTGTTGTTGCCACCACCGTTCAGAATTTCTTTCAAACCTCGCTGATTAGTCGGATTATCGTCAATGATTAGTATGTTGATGAATCTTTCCAAGTATGCAAGATGATAAAGCGTGAATTATATGTTGAAACCTACGAATATAAAAATAAAATGGATATATCCGACATGTAAGAAGCTAATTTAATACTGTTCCTTCTCATTCGGAAAATCGCCTGACTTCACGTCATTCGAGTAATCTTGAATGGATTTTTTCATTTGTTCGTATAAATTGTTATATTTTCTCAAGAAACGAGGATTGAATTCATTGTTGATTCCCAGCATGTCGTGTACTACCAAAACTTGTCCGTCAACGCCGTTTCCAGCACCAATACCAATGATTGGAATGGATACGGTTTTAGCCACTTTCTCCGCTAAGTTAGCAGGTATTTTTTCCAAAACAATTGCAAAACACCCAGCGGCTTCCAAAGCTATAGCGTCGCTAATCAATTGATTGGCTTCATCTTCCTCTTTGGCACGAACTACGTAAGTTCCAAATTTATAAATCGATTGAGGCGTTAAACCCAAATGACCCATTACTGGAATTCCAGCCGTTAAAATACGTTGAATAGATTCCAAAATCTCTTGTCCACCTTCCAGTTTTACGGCGTGACCTCCAGATTCTTTCATAATCTTAATGGCGTTTGAAAGCGCTTCTTTCGAGTTTCCTTGGTAAGATCCAAATGGCATGTCCACAACAACCAATGCACGTTCAACTGCACGAACTACAGAAGATGCGTGGTAAATCATTTGATCCAAGGTGATTGGTAACGTTGTTTCGTGACCAGCCATTACGTTTGAGGCAGAATCGCCAACTAAAATCACATCAATTCCCGCATCATCAATGATTCGAGCCATTGAAAAGTCATAACCCGTAAGCATGGAAATTTTCTCTCCAGAATTTTTCATTTCTTGAAGAACGTTTGTAGTGACGCGTTTAATGTTTTTATGAACTGACATAATTTATTTTTTAATCAATGTTATTTTGTAAAATTAGTGAAATTTGAATGACTTTTACTCCACTTCAATTTTTGATGGTTTTTCTGTTTTAAGATATCGAATTACTTCTGCCGCTCCATGTAAACCAAAGAGTGCTGGCATGTAACTGATTGTTCCGTAATAGGAACGTTTAAAGTTCGCACCATCGGTCATTTCCAACGAAGATTTTAATTGTAATTCAGACGAGAAAACAGCTTTGATCTTTCTGAAATCTATTTCTTTTCGTTTCAATCTCTTTTTTAAATGTACTGCCAGTTTGCAATTGTGTGTTTGATGTAACTTGACAACGGAAACCGTGGAAGGATCTGTTTTTCCACCTGCACCAAGGTGCGTTATTATTTTTATTTTCAAGCGTTTCGATGCAATGATCCACTCTAGTTTTGGTGAAACGGAATCGATGCAATCCATCACATAATCTGGTTTAAATTCTTTCAAGATTTCCCAAACTCGTTCTGGAATTATGAATTCTTCGATGACATTTAGTTCAATTTCTGGATTAATGTCTCGCAATCGCTCTGCTAAAACGACTGCTTTATTTCTGCCAATGGTCGAATCCAAGGCGGTTAACTGACGGTTTTTGTTGCTGATGTCAAACGAATCGCCATCAATCAAGGTGATTTTTCCAATTCCAGCTCTTGCAATGAATTCTGCAGCATAGGAACCAACACCGCCAAGACCTACAATTAAGACATGTGCTTTGTTTAATCGTTCTTGACTTTCTTCACCGATTAATAATTCTGTTCGTTCTTGCCAGTTTGCCATTGAATTTTTTTTCGGCAAAATTAGAATATATATCAACTAGATGAAAGTGATTCTCTGAAAATTCTTTTGAATTGCAGCTTTTCGTGATTTATTCTAGGTTTTGAATTTAGTAAAAACGCGTTTGAAATTTTCTAAAATTTGATTTTTTAAAACAGCTAATGGGATTCCTTTCAGTTCTGCCGCCTTCTTATAAACTTCTTCAATTGAAAACCGATCATCGGAATCTGTTTCTAAAAAGAGTTTTTCAAGAGGAATTTTCGGAAATATTTCTTGAAGTTTGAGATCGTATAATAAAGGTGTTCCGATGCTTACCATCAACTTGTTTTCTAAAACACTTTCTAAAAGTGCAGTTTTTCTAAAGCCGTGAAAAATCCATGTTTGGTTTGCTTTCATTTCTTTTTTTACAAGCAAAACTTCATTCCAAGCTTTCACACAGTGTAATATCAAAGGTAAATTCTCGCGTTCACTAAGCTCAATTTGCTTTTTAAAAACGAGCGTTTGCACATGAAAAGGAGTAGAGATGATTTTGTCCAATCCACATTCACCAATCGCCAGGCAATTTTCGTGTGAACTATTTTTGACAAGCACATCGTAATCGAGCTCAAGATGATGTGCTTGATTTGGATGAATGCCTGCTGAAAAGGATGAACCAAGTTCTTTTGCATCCTCTAAATTGAGAATTTCTATATCTTGATGATGTAAAAGATGCGTATGTATGTTGATAAACATTTTATAAAGTTAGGAAAGAAGGATTGATTTTTTATTTGAAGTCATCGTTTTTATTGATTTTATCTCTTGTTTTTCAAATGAGATGAAAGAATTTTGAAAATCACTTCCAACTTTTAAAAGGATGGATGGAAGAAGTAAGGCTTTGTTGTTGAGTAGCGTGAAGCTTGTCTTTGTTATTCAAGCTTGCTGAAAATAGAATTTTATTCCTGTAAAAGGGAGTTCAAGGAATTCTCTCTTGAAAGCGAAATCTAGCAAAAAATTAATCAACATTTAAAACAGAATATACACAAAGTGCCGAAAAAGTGGCTATTGTTAAAATATAATTTATATTTTCACGCCTTAAAGAATGTTAAAATCTTTAAAAAAGAAAATCTGTTTTTTTGAAATTAAATTTAAAAAATTAAATAAGCTTTATGAAACCAGCATCAAATGACATGTTTAGTTCAACCGTTTTAGGACATCCGCAAGGATTGTTTATTCTGTTTTTCACAGAAATGTGGGAACGGTTCTCCTTCTACGGAATGCGAATTTTATTGATAAACTTTTTAACGATGGCCGTAATCGGTTCTAATCCCGGTTGGGAATGGAGCGCTGCAAACGCGGGTGCACTTTTCGGTACATACGCCGGACTTTTATACTTAACTCCAATTTTGGGTGGTATGATTGCTGACCGTTTTACAGGTTATAGAAATGCAGTAATTATTGGATGTGTTGTAATGACTTTAGGTCACGCAGCAATGGCCTTAGAAACAGAAATTTCTTTGTATGCTGGATTGGCTTTGTTGGTTTTAGGAACAGGTTTCTTTAAACCAAACATTACCTCCATCATTTCTGAGATGTACAAAGACTTACCAGAGAAAAAAGATGGTGCTTACACGATTTTCTACATGGGTGTAAACTCAGGTGCGTTCTTAGGAATGATGCTTTGTGGTTATTTAGGAGAAAAAGTGGGATGGAGTTACGGTTTCGGTCTAGCAGGTATTTTTATGCTTTTAGGATGTTTGCAATTCTGGTTAGCTGGTCCGTTATTCGGTAAAATTGGTGCTAAGCCAATGAAAGATGCTGACAAAAAATTGGAAGTGATGTCCGGTACTGATGAGTTAGTTGAAAACAAATCAGCATCTGATAAAACACCAGTTGCTGACAAAAGAAATCCATTTACATCCGTTGATAAGATTTTGATTTTCATCACTTCTACAATTGGTTTACTTTTCTTAATCAACGATCCAGTTTCAAAAATTGGTGGATTAAATCTTCTTCCGGAACAATTTATCTTCAGTGCAGATACACTTCCTGGTCCATTGGTAATCATCATCATTGGCTTGATTTTATTCTTGTACTTAATCATTACGCGTATCAGTCGCTACGAGAGAATCGTTAGAGATCGAATGATTGCGGTAATTATCTTTGCAATTTTCACCGTTTTCTTCTTCGTTTCGTTTGAGCAAGGTGCAACTTCACTGGTTTTATTTGCGAGAGATTATACCAACAGAACATTTATTGGAAACGAAGCGATGATTTACAACATCGTCAACTTGTTGTTGACAGTAGTTCCTTTGTTGATCATCTCTTGGGTATTGGTTAAATTGTTTAAACAAACGTATAAGAAAATTCCAGGTTCTAACATTGCATTGGCATTGAGTTTTATTGGTATTTGGGCAGTTGTAATTTGGATGTTGAACAACGATTTCACTTCAAAAGCGTACGAAATTAACTACCAAGCCATCAAAACCGTTCAAGTTGACAAATCAGGAGCTGAAGTAAAAGACAAAGCTGGAGAATTGGTGTATGATTTTAAGCCAGTTACTGAAACAACTGTAGTTTCTGAAGGAGATGTTGTAGTAGATCAATCTGCTGTGATTTCAAATCACGAAGATTTAAAACCAGGTGATAAAGTAGATGTTCACGACGAAATTGGAAGGTTGATTTATTTAGATAAAACGGCAAGTTCTCAATTGAAAGCTGATTATAAAAAAGGCGCAAAAGATTCTCAAGTAATTGTTGCTTCTGTGAAAGGAGCGACGGATGGTAAAGTTGAAATTACCACTTCTTGGTTCAGTATTTTGAATTCATTCTTCATCATTGCATTCGCTTCTTTCTTCTCCAAATGGTGGGATAGTAAGTACAATCCATCCGCTTCTATCAAGTATGCATTGGGATTAATTGTAATGGGACTTGGTTTTGGTATTTTAGCATACGGTTCAATGGCAATTCCAGCAGGTGCTCCAGCAGGTGCAGTTAAAGTATCTATGATTTGGCTCGTATTAGCGTATTTGTTCCATACATTGGGTGAGTTGTTCTTATCTCCACTTGGACTTTCTTACGTCAGTAAATTGGTGCCACCAAGAATGATTGCTTTCATGTTTGGGATGTGGTATTTGGCAATTGCAATTGGAAATAAATTGGCGGGATCGCTAGGCGGAATGATTGAATCTGTGTCGCAAGAACACAGCATGTCGATTTTCTTTTTAATTTTCACCATTGTTCCAATTTCTGCCGGTATTATTGTGGCAGCTTTGAATCCAGTAATCAAACGTTTGATGCACGGAGTAAAATAAATGTAAACCTATTTATCGCTTATTAATTTTAATTATATGGTAGCAAATCAAACAATAGAAGACATTCAAAATTTTGAGGGGAAATATCCAAAACAACTTTATGGATTGTTTTTCTCTGAAATGTGGGAGCGTTTTTGTTTCTACGGAATGCGTGGAGTACTTACGTACTTCATGGTTACGCACTTGATCTTGGACAACGGTCAGCACATGGGCGAGGGACAAGCGAATTTGCAATATGGAGCGACGCAAGCTTTTGTTTATGCATTTACATTTATTGGTGGTTTGTTTGCCGATAAGATTCTAGGTTTTAGAAAATCCCTTTTTTGGGGAGGAATCATGATGATCATTGGTAGTGCTATTTTAGCATTTGACCCCTTTCCAGTTCACAATTTCTTCTTAGGAATTAGTTTTACAGTAATCGGAACTGGATTCTTTAAACCAAACATTTCAACGATGGTTGGTTCTTTATACAAAAAGAACGATTCTCGACGTGATGCTGGTTTTTCTTTGTTTTATTCAGGAATTAACATCGGTGCACTTTTAGGAGGTTACGGGTGTATTGCGATTGGAAAAGGACAATTGTTTACTTCTATTCCAGAAGAATTAAGATGGAATGTTGCTTTTGGTTTGGCTGGAATCGTGATGACCATCAGTTTGATTTTCTTCATGTTTACGCAGAAAAACTTAGGACCGATTGGTTTGTCGCCATTCCAACCGCGTGAAGTGCAAGATGAAAACGGAAATGTGACCATGGTGGTCAACAAAAACAAACGTTTATACGAAGTGTTGGTTTACATCGGAACCTTGGCAATCATTCCAGTGATTATGACCATGATTTCTAAAACAGAATACACAGCTTGGTTTATGTACATCATCGGACCTGCAACACTTCTTTATTTATTTTTCGAAATGTCCCGTCATTCCTGGGAAGAGAGTAAAAAATTGATTGCTGCTTTGGTATTTATCTTGTTTTCAATCATTTTCTGGGCGTTCTTCGAACAGAGTGGAGGTTCACTTAGTATTTTCGCTGCGCATAACTTAAATGACACCATTTTAGGAAGCGTTAAATTAGATCCTAACGGAGTCAATAATGCTGCAAACTCTGTTTTCGTAATTATTTTCGCTCCTTTACTAGGTTTACTTTGGGTTGCCATGGCGAAAAAGAAAATAGAGCCAAATACAGTTGTCAAATTTGGTTTAGGTTTCTTATTCCTTGCCGGTGGATTCTACGTTCTTTACTCAACTCGTTTCTTTGAAACAATCGTTGGTTCAGGAAAAACAAGCTTGGATGTATTTGCATTAGCTTACTTGGTAATCACTTTTGGTGAACTTTGTTTATCTCCAATTGGTTTATCAATTATGACCAAACTTTCGCCTCAAAAACTACAAGGTGTAATGATGGGAATGTGGTTTTTAGCAAGTGCTTACGGACAATATGTCGCCGGTATTTTAGGAGCAGGAATGATTTTAGAATCAGATGATCCAAATGTGGTGATTTCCTTGCCTCAGAAACTAACAAACTTAACAGACGGATATTTACAGTTATCAATCTATGCACTCATCGCAGGAGTTTTAATTATCGCGTTGTCGCCTTTGATGAAAAAATTGATGGGAGACGTAAAATAGTTTACAGTTGACTTTAAATACTTTAAAATGCAGGATTTTCAATGTGAAGATCCTGCATTTTTTTTGAAAGGAAGATCGGCTTGACATCGCAAGAATGAAAAAATCACCTTGATTTTCAGCAGAAGTGATGTGTTTTACACAATGGTTCGAGGGTATTAAGAAGTGATTTTTTAAGTGTGAGTAAATTCTCCAAACCAAAAATAATCCTATCTTTGAATCTGAAGATACGATGATCAACCGAATTGCCAAACACATCTTCGACGATCAGTTTAACCTTGAAAAATCGACTTATTATGTACTTGACGCTACTGGAAATATAATGGCAACATCCAACAAAGAAATAGATTATACAAATTCCGAAGTTTATTTTAAACTCAAGGATCGCTCTATTTATGGAAGTTCGAGAGTTGGTGTGCGAAGTACGGATATTGACATGTTGGCTTTGCATAATCCGAATTACTCGATGAAAAGCGTAAAATACGAAATTGGAAAAAGAACGTATGAATTATCCAACCATTTGGGCAATGTATTGAGCGTGATTTCTGATAAGGTAATCCCGAGTTTTGAACATGAAGAACTTGCTGGAATGCTTGCAGATGTAAGGGTGGCGCAGGATTATTCGCCTTTTGGGGTGACTTTGAGTGGGAGAAGTTTTGAGGTTGATGGTGGGTATCGATATGGGTTCCAAAATCAGGAAGTTGACAACGAAATCAAGGGCAACGGTAATAGTGTAAATTTCAAATACAGAATGCACGACCCAAGATTGGGGTGGTTCTTTGCGGTTGATCCGTTGGCAAAAGATTATCCTTGGAATAGCCCTTATGCGTTTAGCGAGAATGTGGTTATAAATGCAGTTGAATTAGAAGGTTTAGAACAACAAGTTGTAATAGATAAACAAGGAATAAAAGTTGCAGTTTTTGGTCCTTATAGTAGGGTAGGCGCAGAAGGAGTTGCTAATAACCAAGTAAATTCTCAGCATTCTAATGGTTCAGCAACAAATAATAGTAGACCAAACACCAATATAAATTCGCAAACTAAAATATCTACAACTAATACAAAAGATTTTGCCAAAGACAAAAGTAATAAAGTAATTGAAACAGGTGATTATCTTTCAAAGGCATTAGAGGTTGCGGAAAAGCCAAGTACTCCTAACCCTGTCAAAGGTCTCAAGATAGGTCTTGGAACAGTTTCTGATATTAACAGTGGTTTAAATATTGTAGATAAGGCAATTGATGAAAAGTATGGGGAGGCAATTAAAGAATCAGCAACAATGCTATTTGAAAAATTTGTTGTTGATAAGGCATTAACCTCTCCAAATCCTTATGCAATTGGAGGTGCTATCTTATATTATTTATTAAAACCTGTAGTTTCAAATTTAGATAAACCTAATAATCTTACAAAAAGAGTAGAATTGCCTGATAATTGGGTTTTGGAAAGAAACAAAGATAATACAAGTCCAAATGGTACAGGGTTTTAGAAAATTTATGAACTTAAAGTTTAGTATACTTAAAAAATACTATAACACTGATAAAAATGGTGATTATGCATTCTTTCGAGCATTTTTTTTCCTCGACTTGCTGTTTTATACTGGATGTTTTAACCTTATATATATGTTTTTTATATCAGAAGTGAGAACAATTTCTTATTTAAGTCTACTAAGTGCTATAATCGCACAAGTAGTCTATTTTATATTTCCCAATTATGAATATTTATCATTTGTCGAGAGTATGAAAAAAATGCGATTTTATCTTTATTTGCTTCTATTTATTCTATTACCCGTTTTTTCACTTGCATTTTCCTATTTAGTATTACATTTAATTAAATAATTCCAAATTTAAGTTATCGAAGTTAAACGATATTTAATCCCAAGTATCAATTTCTGTTACTTGGGATTTCTCATTTTTACATCGTTGCAATATTTTTATGAAAGAAGTCTTTAAATTTCTTTTTGCTTAGCATGGTATCAATTGTTTTGAAAATGGTTTGTTTATCGTCATCGTCTAATAGATTTATGAGAATTTCATTTTTCTAAACTTGAATTATTTCCCCAGGTATAGACAGAATCCTTGAAAAAGCTAGATTTTTTGAGAATTATTTAATGAAAAAATGTCAGCTTAAATAATCTTTAACGTTAAATTAACATATTTTAAAAATTTATTTACCAACTATTGGTTAATTTAATCGTTTAATACGAGAGCGGTTAATCCAACCGAAAGCCATTTACTATAATTTACGAATACGAGCGGCCATGAGACAGTTAAAGATTATCAAGCAAGTTACCAATCGGGAGGATGCTTCACTAGACAAGTACCTGCAAGAAATTGGAAAAGAAAACATGATTTCTGCTGAGGAAGAGGTGGAATTAGCGGTTCGTATTAGAAATGGCGACCAAAGAGCTTTGGATAAATTGACGAAAGCAAATTTACGTTTTGTGATTTCTGTTTCCAAGCAATATCAAAACCAAGGTTTGACGCTGCCAGATTTAATCAATGAAGGTAATTTGGGTTTGATTAAAGCTGCGAGTCGTTTTGATGAAACAAGAGGATTTAAATTTATTTCCTATGCGGTTTGGTGGATTCGACAATCGATTTTACAGGCTTTGGCTGAACAATCGCGTATTGTCAGATTGCCTTTGAATAAAATTGGAACCATTAATAAAATCAACCGCGCTTATTCTGATCTGGAACAAAAGTTTGAAAGACCGCCTTCCGCTGAAGAACTGGGTGAGTTTTTAGATGTTTCTCCAGAGGAAGTTCGAAAATCATTGTCCAATTCTGTTCGACATGTTTCGATGGATGCACCGCTTTCAGATTCAGAAGATTCTTCCAGCATGTACGACGTTTTGCCCAATGACGACATCAATAATCCAGAACAAAGCTTGGTCAAAGAATCACTTCGTAAAGACATTGAACGTTCACTTTCTACGCTTACAATGCGCGAGGGAGAAGTAGTTCGACTATTCTACGGTTTAAACGGAAAATACCCGCTTACCTTGGAAGAAATAGGTGAAAAATTTGATTTGACGCGTGAACGTGTAAGACAGATCAAAGAAAAAGCCATTCGAAGGTTGAAACATACTTCCAGAAGTAAAATGTTGAAATCTTATTTGGGCTAAGCAGGGTCTACATCGATTATTAAACGAATGGATTTATTAGCGGCTTTTGCATAGAAATCGTCTACTTTTTGTTGAATTTGGTCTTTCACAATTTTATTAGAAACTTCTTTTTCAATTTTTAAAACGACCGTTTTTAAGAATAAGTTATTAATACGTTTAATTACTGGATATTCAGGACCCAATACTCTTTCTTTAAAAACATCTGTCAGCGAATCTGTAAATTCTTGAGCCGAACTATTGAGTTGGTTTTCATCGCGGTGCTTTAGTGTAAATTGAATAATCTTGTAAAATGGAGGATAGAAAAAATTCTTTCTTTCTAAAATTTCATTTTCATAAAAGTGAATGTAATCGTGTTCAATTACTTTCTGGATTATCCAATGATCTGGTCTTCCTGTTTGAATGATTACTTTTCCACGTTTCGTTTTTCTGCCTGCTCTTCCTGCAACTTGCGTCATCAATTGAAACGCTCTCTCAAATGCTCTAAAATCTGGACGGTTCAACAACATGTCAGCATCCAAAATACCAACCAAAGAAACGTTGTCAAAATCCAAACCCTTGGTAACCATTTGTGTCCCGATTAGAATGTCAATTTTCCGATTCTCAAAATCAGATAAAATAATTTGATAGGCATTTTTACTTCGTGTAGTATCTAAATCCAATCGTTTGATCACTTTATCTGGAAAAATGATGGACAATTCATCTTCAATTTTTTCAGTTCCAAATCCGTTCATTTTCAGTCGATTGCTAGAACAATTTCCGCAAGTTCCAACTGGTGCGCTTACGAATCCACAATAGTGACATTTAAGAGAATTGGTTTGTTTGTGATAAGTCAAAGATACATCACAGTTTTTACACGTTGGTGACCAGTTGCAAATCTCACACGTCCAAGTAGGCGTGTAGCCACGTCTATTCTGAAATAAAATGATTTGTTCTTTGGCTTTCAAAGCTTCTTCCATCGAATTCATTAAAAAAGAAGAAATATGCGAATGCATTGTTTTTTCTTTTCTTTCGCGTTTCAAGTCCGCACAAAAAACTTCTGGAAGCGCCAAGCCGCCGTGACGTTTGTCGAGAGTTACCAAGCCAAACTTATTGTGTTTCGCGTTGTAATACGTTTCAATTGAAGGAGTTGCTGAACCCAATAAAACTTTGGCGTTAAAAGATTTTGCCAATACAATGGATGAATCTCTCGCATTATATCGTGGAGAAGGATCGTACTGTTTGAAACTAGACTCATGTTCTTCATCTACGATTACCAATCCTAGTTTTTGAAATGGCAAGAAAACGGATGAACGAGCTCCCAAAACGATGCGATACCTTTCTGGATGATCATGTAAAATGTGATTCCAAATTTCAACGCGTTCATTTTGATTGAACTTGGAATGATAAACTCCAATTTTGTCTCCAAAATAAGCAGATAGTCGTTGAATCAATTGGGTGGTCAAGGCAATTTCAGGCAATAAAAAGAGTACTTGATTTCCTTGTTTTAATTGTTCTTCAATCAGCTCGACATAAATTTCAGTTTTTCCAGATCCTGTCACACCGTGTAATAAACAGATGTCTTTTTCTTTGAAGACTTCTTTGATTTCATTCAGAGCTGTTTCCTGTATTTCTGATAAGGATTTCTTTTCTTTCAGCTCATTTTCTTTCAGTCCAATGCGATCAATTTGCAATCTTTCTGACATTAGAATGCCATTCTTCACCAAGGTTTGCAATGCGGAAACAGAGACTTCTTTTTCTTCTAAATCTTTTTGTAAAACTGGAGATTCGTAGTTAAATTGAAAGTCTCCGATACTCAACATTTGGATCAATGCGTTGAGTTGTTTTTCCTTGCTTTTTTTATTTTCAAATGAAAGTGCCACTTCATTCAGTTTTTCTTCAGATTGATATTCTGGTCTAAAAAAGTAAGCGACTGCTGTTTTTGGCGTGTATTTATAATTCATCTCTTCCAATGAAATCACAATTCGGGCATCGATCATTTGTTTGATGATGGGCTGAATCGTTTTGATTCCAATGATTTCTGAGATTTCTTTCAAATCAAGCGTTTCTTGAACTTCAAGTGCATCTATAATTTGCATTTGTCGCTCATTTAAAGTTGCTTTTTGAATGTCGAATTCCGGGTGAATGGTAATCTTTGTTTCGGAAGCAAGTTTGAAGTTCGCTGGCAAAGCAGCATTGAGAACATCTCCAATTGGTGCCATGTAGTAATTGGCAATCCATTTCCAGAATTGATACTGCTTTCCAGTTACAATTGGGTAATCATCTAATAAGTGTTCGATGTATTTTACTTGGTAAGAGGTCGGAGCAACTTCGTGAATTTTAGTAACAATTGCCGTATATAACTTGTCTTTTCCAAAGTTCACCACAACGCGCATCCCAGATTTAATGAGGTCATTCATTTCAAAGGGTACACGGTATGTAAATTCGTTGCGAACAGGAATTGGAATGATGACATCCGCAAAAAGTGTTTTTCTCTCAGCCATGGTATAAAGGTAGCAACTGCGATTCGATGTTCAAACTAAATGTCAAAAAAAAACCACCGATTGAGACTCGGTGGTTTTGGAAAAGTTTAGTTACAATACCAAGGTTGGTTATTTGGACTTGCTGGATTGTATAATGGGTTTCCTGAACAGAACAGTAAATGACCAGTTATTGGTCCGATACATAGTTCTTTCATCGTGAATTGACTCAACGCAACGATGCTATTGGATAATGGTTCAAATTCTAATTTTGATAATGTTTTGGTTTGACGAGATGAGAATAAACCCAGAACTCGTCGGTCGTTTGTTGCTGTTAAATTCGTATAAGTAGGTTTGTTTTGTGCCAAGGACGTAGAAGGTTTATTGATTTCAATATAACTCTGTAATTCTGCTGAACCTCCAGTAATGGTCAAAACTACGGAATTGATTCTACGTTTGGTAACGCTTGAATTTTCGACCACATTTTTACTCATCAATCGATAAAAAGTTTCTCCATCAGCAGCTACTTGGATACTCGGTGTTTTCAAAGAAGAAGGGCCTAATTCTGAAATTTTCCAATCAAATGATTTGGTGGTTGAACTTGCTCCAATATATTCGTCGTACAGTATTTTCATCGAAACGTCAACAACTTGTGCAGTTCCTTTTGTGAATTTAATATTTGCACGATCATAACCCATTGTTGCTACGTTGCTTTTTGCAAAAGAATAGGAAGTAGTTGTCGAAGGATTTTGGATGGACATTCCAGAAACTAATTTCGTTCTTCCTTGTACTGAAAATTCTCCTTGGTTAAGGCTGATGTTCAATTCGTATTCCGTATTCTCATTCGCAATGAGCGGTGCAGAAGTACTGGTTGAAAACGTATAGATCTTTTGTTCAGGCGCGAAGAATACACCACTTTCTTTGTTTTGAACCAAGGTGTCATGCAAAGTCCAAACTCGTCCTGCAACTCCATTGATTATTTCTGTAACGGTCGCATCTACATTTCTGAAATAGTTTGAGTCCGGAATTTGGGCAACTTCTAATGAATTCCCGTTGCTCACAAATGCTCTGTTGATTTTGATCATGTGAACTGAATCACTTGCATCCAAAAGTCCGTAAACGACTGCACTTGATTTTGAGCTTGATGCTAAATCGATGTCATCTTTACAAGATGTGAAAAGCATTGTTAAAATCGATAAAGAAAGAATGTATGTTCCTATTTTCATATGTTTTATCTTGGTTTCAGATGATAAACATCTGTTTACAATATTTTTGATTTAATAAATCACCCAAAGATACGATTTTGATGGAAATAAATATTCTATAGAATAGAATTTTACTACCTTTTAATCAATGTAGCTTATTTTACTCGGTTGAAGCGCATCGATTTAAGCATCCACTTTGGTAAATGTTTCTTCGGATCACGTTCTTTTAAGTTGATATACCAATTCAATTTCTTTAAAATCGGAACTTTATGCGTTTCGACAAATTCAATCAAAGTTCCGTCTGGATCTTCTACATAACTAAATCTTCCGCCAGCTTCTCCCATGTCAAACGTTGCACCTGAATCTACTGTAAATGGAAATCCTGCTTTTTCGCAATCTACTTTCATGGCTTCCATTCCTTGGATGTCAAAACACAAATGAATGAAACCCCAATCACCCCAAAAACGATTCTCAAACATCGGGCGACAATCTGTTCTTTCAACGGATTGAACCAATTCAATTTCTGTTGGACCTAACAATTGCGCAAATGGACCTTTTCTTAAACCTTCGTGTCTCAATAAAACACGTTGAATCTTTTTATCACCTGCGGGAAGATTTGAGAATGCATCGTAAACTGCTGTTTGGTCGTAAACAAGCTCTGTATAACCCAAAACTTCTTGGTAAAACTTCAATGCTTTTTGGATGTCGCTAACTGCAATCATAGCACCAGCAACGCCTCCAGTTTGTGCCGGATTTCCAGTGTTGGAAAACCATGCTAATCCGTCAACGATATCGAAAATATTTCCATTCGGATCTTCCACCAAAAAATGGGATTTTCCTTCAGGTGTTTTTTGTACTTCTGAAAGTAATTTAGCGCCTTCCTTTTTGAAGAATTCATAAGAAGCTTCTACGTTTCTTGATTTGATACGACACGCATAAATTCCATAGTCACCCATTTGAATGTCGAAAGTTGCTTTTTCGGTTCCTCTGGATTTGTATTGCCAAATCTCAAAACCACCACCACCGTCCATGCTGAGCGCCAAAGTTGCTGTTCTATTTTGAACAACGCCACCGGTATATTTTGTCATCAATGGAGCGTCTGCTGCGTCTTCAAAAACTTTGATGTCTACACCAAAGAACTTTCTATACCAAGGCCAAATTGCTTGAACGTTTGGAACACCAATACCCATTTGTTGGATTCCACAGATAATTTTCTCCATATCAGTTATTTCTAAATTTTGAAGACAAATGTAATCATTTTGGTTGTAGCGACCAATTTAGGTGCTTAACGAATTGCTCTTTCGTTAAATAAAATATAGCCATAACTGAATTGGAAGAGCAAAGGATCTTTCTGGGCTGGAAAATAGTTCAAGGTCAAACGAACTGGACCAATCGGACTGTGGAAAATCAAGGAACCAGAAGCAAGATAGCTTTCACCTTTCAACAACTTAGACTTAGAATAGTAAAAAGTGCCATCTGTATTTAAAATGATTTTTTTGATAGGCTGATACCAATATGCATCCAGTCTGATGTCCCAATTTTTTCGAACTGTAAAAACCAAATTTGTTCCTGCACCAGCGTGAATTGGTGAACGGTATTCGTCCATAAAAAGCGTATTTACATCTGGGAAAGGAGCAAAGGCAGGCGAACTCAAAATGGATGATTTGTAATTGTTAAATAAGTCTTGGGATGACAATACACCTTTAAAATGCAGTCCCAAATGAAAGTGAGTTTTATCAACAACGAAAGATTGCAGGTTGGTTTCTAAATGAAGCCAACTGTGATTCTTGGCAATACTTGGGTTGTTTACACTTGTTGAACCAGGAATACTTCGTTCCTTTCCGCTGATATAGCGAGCTTTGAATGATAAATGATGTCCTCCGTTGGCAAATTGTTTTTTATTTAACGTATTTTGTTCAAACTCCCAACTGATAGTTTGACCAGAAAAACGGGTAAAATCTGCCGTGTCAATGCTTGAAAAAGTAGCGGTTTGATAGTATTGATCTTTCAATTCAAAGATGCGGTAATCCAAGGTGCTGTTGATTGCATTTGAAATGGGCATTTTGATTTTCATTCCAGTGTACGTTTCATTCTGAACTAGAAATGAAGGTTTTAAGTCTTCAAAGAAAGAAGTTGAACTGCGGAAATAATCCCATCTGTTTTGCACAAAATAAGGAGTAATTGAAATGGGATAGTATAAAGGAAATTGGATTTCTAATTCGGTTTTAATGGAGCCGTAAAATTTTCCAAAATAAGATTCTGCTTTCGCTCGAAGTGCAACTTTCCCCAGGTTGTAATAGGTTAAGCCAATGTAACCCATGTTCACTGGACGAGAAGAGAAGTGACCGCCAACTTCCAATTTAAAGTCTTTTGCTTTTCTCACTTTGATGTTCATCGTAAACGTAGAGTCTTCATCTAAATTTAAAGTAGGATACAAATATTCCAAATGTGGAATGGCATTGGTTCTAAAATATCTTTTCTTCATCAAGGAGAAATCAATGCTTTCTTTTCGGTTATTCTTTAAAATGGATTGACGAACAAATGTAATGTCTGATTTTTTTTGAGGAGAAGTCACGTTGATTCCACTTAATTTTAATGGAAGTATTCCTTTTTTAAATTCAGCTCTTCTTTTTTTAATTTCTTCTGCGGAAACGCGTCGCGTAACTTGATTTTCGATCGAATCTAAATATAAAATGGTTGAATTATAACCTTCGTCAATTGTTTTTTTAACATCTGAAAATCCAAAAGTTCTTACTTGTGTTGAAGGATAAATGATCACACCATTTTCACATGGCAAATTGAAATTTGTATGGGAAACCAACATGTTCGTTAGCTGACTTATTAAATCATCTTCTGAAGGAAGAATTGCATTTCCTGAAACATTGCTACCAATGATAAAATCAGGATCGAAGTTGGTGTACATCACATCGCTTGGAAAGTTGTTGTACAAGCCACCGTCGAAAAGTAATTCTCCATTGATGCGAATTGGATTGATGAAAAATGGATACGTAATCGATGCACGAACCGCTTCGTTGAGTTTACCACTTTTAAAAATGACACTTTCTTTTTTAACAATATTGGAAGCAACACAGCGATAGGGAACAAATAAACTGTCAAAATTATCCCCATAAGACGCACTGGTAACTCCGAAAATCCGCATCATTTCAAAATCGAGAAGTGAAGGCTTGATGAAGTTGGTTGGAAGTGATTTTTTGAGAATACTATCCTTCGAAAAGGCAACGCCCAATAAACTGGCGTCGTTGTGATTTTTTTGAAAAAGAAATTGCTGATTCCATTCCAATCTTCCGTTGGCCATCAGTTGGAAAACATCACTCAAAACATAGGTTTCAATTTCCAAAGGACTGTAACCGCAGGCATACATCGCACCAACCAATGCTCCGGCTGAAGTACCCGTAATGTAATCAATTGGAATTCCTCGTTCCTCCAAAGCTTTTAAAACTCCGATGTGCGCAAATCCTGCAGCACCGCCGCCGCTTAAAACCACTCCTACTTGCTGTGAATAACCTTGGATGGAAGTAGCAAATGAGAGGCTAAGTACGATTAGAAATTTTACAAAGAATTTTGTTCTCAAATTTAACTACTTTTGTACAAAATAACGCATAAATTTAAGAACTTAGGTACAATGTTACTTCCTTTTTTTGATCACCTTGGGATTTTTGTTTTTGCAATTAGCGGTTTGTTAATGGCTTCTGAGAAAAAACTAGATTATTTTGGAGGCGTGGTCATTGCTTTTTTTGCAGCTTTAGGAGGAGGAACGATCCGAGACATGTTGTTGAATACCGATGTTTTGTGGACGCAAACTCCATCACTCATTTATACCGCGCTAGGTGGTGCATTTGTGGGAATTTTGTTTCGTGATTTTTGGATTAAGATTCGGAAGACTTTCTTTTTATTTGATACGATTGGAATGGCATTGTTTACGATTTTAGGCATTCAAAAAGGAATTGATTACGGTCAAATTCCAATCACCTGTTTGTTCTTAGGATTGATCTCTGCAACGTTTGGTGGAGTTATTCGAGATGTGCTTTGTAACGAGATTCCGCTTATTTTCAGAAAAGAAATTTATGCTACTGCCGGAATGGTTGGTGGTATTTGTTATTTGAGTTTAAACCATTTTGGAATTAATAATCAATTTACGCTCATCGGGTGTATTTTAATTATTGCAACTGTCCGCATATTAAGTGTGCAGTTTGGATGGAAAATGCCTGTATTAAACAGTCAAAATAAATAGAATGCTTTGAAATGCTCAAAAGAGCAACGAGAATAAAGAGTTAAATAAAAAGTTAGCGATTAAATAAATAACAATACAAGCAACATGGAGCAATTAACAATTACGATTAAAACAATTTTTGGTGTAGAAGAAGTTCTGAAAGAAGAATTGAATGAATTAGGATACAACGAAGTAACCGTTTTAAACCGTGCAGTACAAATTCAAGGAACAATGTCAGACGTTTACTACTTGAATCTTCACCTACGTTGCGCCATGTCTGTGTTGGTAGAAGTGAAGAAATTTAAAATTCGCGACGAACAAGATTTATTCAAGCAATGTATGAAAATTGATTGGACGAGTTATTTTGACATCAGCAAAACATTTGCTGTCAAAGGAGCAATTCAATCTACTTTATTTACGCATACAAAATTCCCATTTTTATTGGTGAAAGATGCAATCGTGGATACATTTAGAGATAAATTGGGCGAACGACCAAATGTAAATATCAAAACGCCTCAAGTAGTTTTTGATTTATACATCAAAGAAAGTCAAGTGACGATTTCATTGAATACAAGTGGTGCACCATTGTACCAACGTGGATACAGAACTGAAGTAGGTGAGGCGCCTTTGAATGAAGTGACTGCAGCTGCATTGATTCGTCTTTCAAAATGGGATCGTAAATCAACATTCATGGATCCATTCTGTGGTTCTGGAACCTTGTTGATTGAAGCTGCTTTATTGGCAAGTGGAATTCCATCCAACATTGATCGTCAGCATTATGCTTTCAAAAACTTCATTGGTTTTGATTCGGCGATGTGGGAGAAAATTCAATCAGAAGCTATTAAAACGTGCAAAGGATTTGATTTTGAGATTTTAGGATCTGATATGGACTCAGACATGATGATGATGGCGAAACGCAATTTAAGAGGTTTGCCAATTGGTAGATTTGTAAATGTAACTTCGAACGCTTTTCAAGATGTTAAAAAACCAAGTGATCACGGAACTATTGTTTGTAACCCGCCATACGGAGAAAGAATGGGTGACGGAATCGAAGAAATGTACCAAGAATTAGGCGACTGGTTCAAAAATGAATTGAAAGGCTGGAATTGCTGGGTAATTTCATCCAACGAAGAAGGTTTCAAATCGGTTGGACTGAAACCAACAACCAAAGTAAAACTCTTCAACGGTGATTTAGAATGTAGCTTTAGAGAATTTAGAATATTTGACGGTTTCAGAAAAGATTTCTTGAAAGGTCAAAACGAAGATTCTGATAGTATTGAAGAAAATGAGGAAACGCAAGCGTAAGCTTTTATTATCTTCCTGATCTGCCAGCTCTTCCTTTATTTTTAGAGGGAGAGCTTGTAGATGTTCTTTTCAAAGTTGGTCTATTCCCAGACTTTTTAGGTCCTTTTCTGCTCGCAGATTCTGATTTTTCTTTCGCTTCTGGCTTTGTTTTTACTTCCGGCTTTCGATAACCCGGTTTTTTAGGAGCTGGTTTTTTAGTTGCACTTGGTTTTACAGCTTGAACTGGTTTCGCCTTTTCTTTTTCAGGCGGAGCATCCTTTAAAAGCGCATTCAATTCTTCCAATTCGTGTTTTTTCAATTCACGGTATTCGCCCAAAGGAATTCCTTTTAGGCTCAAATTCATAATTCGAACGCGATCTAATTTCAATACTTCGTATCCAAAATGTTCACACATTCTACGAATTTGTCGATTCAATCCTTGAATCAAAGTAATCGTAAATACATAGTTTGATTCACGAACAATCTTACATTTCTTCGTGTTAACACCCAAAATCGGTACACCGTTACTCATTCCTTTGATGAACTGATCGGTAACTGGCTTGTCAACGGTAACCACATATTCTTTCTCGTGGTTATTTCCTGCTCGAAGAATTTTGTTTACAATGTCTCCGTTGCTGGTTAAAATAAGTAATCCTTGAGAATCTTTATCCAATCTTCCAACCGGGAAAATACGCTCACCATAGTTGATGTAACTGATGATGTTGTCTTTCTCCTTAATGTCAGTTGTGGAGGTAATTCCTGGAGGTTTATTGAATAAAATATAAATAGCTTCATCTTCGCCTCGCGGTTCAATGATGATGCCATTCACGCGTACCTCATCGGTTGGCCCAACTTGATCTCCCATTCTTGCACAACGTCCGTTGATAAATACTTTTTTAGATTCAATGAATTTATCTGCTTCTCTACGAGAGCAAATTCCACTTTCACTGATGTATTTATTTAAACGAATTGTATTTTCTTCACGCATGGTGCAAAGTTACTCTAAAAACGAATTTCTATTCACTTGTGATAGAAAATTTAAAAATGAATTGTTATTTGTACTAAATTAGATTTTCTGCTGATATTTCAAATTTGCATCAATCAGATCAATTACTTCTTTTGTTTTCTCTAAATGCGGATGATGTTTGCACTGATCCAGCATCACACCTTTCACATGTACCAAAGCAGAGACGATGTCATCAATTTGTTTCTCAGTCCCATACTGATCTTCTCGTCCCTGAATGGCAATGGTAGGAATGTCCATTCCATTAATTTCAGCAACAATATTCCAATTTTTAAAAGCTGGCATCAACCACGTATTTGCCCAAGCGAAAAACAAATCATTGGTTTTATCGCCGTGAAATTTTTTCAAACCATCCAATTTACCTTTTTTATAGGCTTCAATTGCGGGATGAATTCCGTTCAAAGTTTCATCCTCAACCAGTACGTGTGCGGCCATCGTAACAATTCCTGCAACTTGCTTTGGAAATCGAGCAGCGTATAAAAGTGCAATCGTTCCGCCATCTGAATGTCCAACTAAAATAATTTTCTTGTCTAATGGAATGAGGATGTCCAACAATTTCTTCAATTCTTGATGAGCCGCCTGATGCAAGTAATCTACACCGCGCTCAATTAATTCAGCATCCGACTTTCCGTGGCCTCTGCGGTCGTATACAATGCCATTCATTCCCATCTGATTACAAAGCAACTGCGGAAAATCTCTCCATTGCGGAATCGAACCCAAGGCTTCGTGTAAAAACACCACAAGTGTGGCGTCGTTTTTTACTGAATCAGCAAAAAGAAATTGGGTGTTGGCGTGATGTGAGTCTAATTGAATTTTTTTCTCGATGGTCATCATGGAATTCCTTGAAACAAAAAAATCCTACATTCAATGCAGGATTTTTTTGAAATTGAATTATTTATTTAAGATTTTACACGTTCCATGTAAACTCCTGTTCTTGTATCAATCTTGATAATTTCTCCATTGTCAATAAACAAAGGAACGCGAACTTCAGCACCTGTCGCAATAGTTGCTGGTTTCATCGTGTTTGTTGCAGTATCTCCTTTAATTCCAGGTTCGGTATACGTTACTTCTGAAATGATGTAGATTGGAAGTTCAACAACCAATGGCGTTTCTTCTTCTGCGTGAAAAATAATAGTACAGGTCATTCCTTCCACCAAAAACTCAGGTTTTTCGATTAATTTCTTTGGAATGTTTACTTGTTCGTAATTTTCATTGTTCATGAAAACGTAATCTTCACCATCTTGATAAAGGTACTGATACTCTCTGTTTTCAATTCGAACGATGTCGATTTTGTGACCTGCAGAGAAGGTGTTTTCCAAAACTCTACCAGTTTCTATTTGACGCATTTTCGTACGAACAAACGCAGGACCTTTCCCTGGTTTCACGTGTTGAAATTCTACGATTTGACATAGTTTATCATTGAATTTGATGCACAGTCCATTTTTAATATCCGAGGTATTTGCCATTGTCGATTTATTTTGAATCGCAAAAGTAGATAAAAAGATTGAATTTTGATTTAAATAGAAAATTTCATCTCGAAAGAGCGACATGCTTATGGTCTCTATTCCTTTTAAAAAAATTACCTTTGCAAGAAATTAGATTAATATGACAGAAGAAATCAATGCAGCAGGTTACTGCGTAGGAATGAGCGTTGCAGAAAGTTTAATGCAACAAGATTTAAATGGAATTAACCCATCAGATATTGCTGAAGGTATTGCGGATGTATTCAATCAAAAAGATTTAAGATTTACTCCAGAAGAGGCAAATGGAATTATCCAAATGTACTTACAGCGCGTAAACGAAGAGAAATTCAGCGGATTCAGATCCGAAGGAGAAAATTTCTTGAAGGAAAATGGAGCAAAAGAAGGCATTCATACAACAGCAAGTGGATTGCAATACGAAGTAATCACTGTAGGAAATGGAAAAACGCCTTCTGAAGATGATACAGTTCAAGTACATTACCACGGAACATTGATCGATGGAAGTGTTTTTGACAGTTCTATTGAAAGAAATGACCCAGCAACTTTTGGTGTTAAACAAGTGATTAAAGGTTGGACAGAAGCATTGCAATTAATGCCAGAAGGTTCTAAATACCGTTTGTTTATTCCTCAAGACCTAGCTTATGGAGCGCATCCGCATCCAGGCGGACCAATTAAACCATTCATGACTTTGATTTTTGAAGTTGAATTGTTGAAAGTTCACTAATCACAACTTAAATAGTAAAAATGAAAAAATTAGTAGCTCCGATGCTCTTTCTTCTGCTTGCAACAACTGCTTGTAAAGAAACGAAAACAGAGGAAAAAATTGAACTAAATTCTGCAGCTGATCGTTTGGCATACTCTTTAGGAGCAGACCACGCACGTTCTATTTCTGAATCGGGCGATCCGTATTTCAGCCGATACAATGTGGAAGATATTGTGAAAGGTTTTGAAATTGGATTGAAAGATGCCAATGCATTTGACGATGCTTGTAAAGCTACGATGAATGGACTTTTCGGACCTCAAGGACAAGATTTTGATACCACGTATTTGAAAGCAGGTTCTTTATGTCTTGGTAAATTGTCAGGAATGGTTTTTCAAACCAGTTGGATGAAAAAAGGAGCGATGGACAAAATCGATTTCAAAAACGTCATCATTGGCTTTAAACACGGTTTGACAGGTACGGATACCGTTTTGGATCGAACAGAGCAATCTCAAATTATTCAAGATTTCTTTGAGGATTTGAATAAAATAAATGGTACTAAAATGTTGGATAATGCCAAAAAGCAAGCCAACACGCAGGTGACAAATAGTGGAATTGTTTTGGAAACAATCGAACTTGGTAAAGGTGGTAAACCTGCTCCGGGAGATGATGTATTGGCACATTACATTTTGATGAACTCCATGGGAGATACCTTGCAAAGTTCTTTTGAAATGGTTGAAAAATACAAGCAACCTTTGAATCCATTCTCTTTGGCTGCAGTCGTTCCGGGATGGCAAGAAGGAATGCCGTTGATGAATAAAGGTGGGAAATACAAATTATACCTTCCGTATAATTTGGCGTATGGAGAAAGAGGAATGTTTAATCAACAAACGAACTCTTACGACATTCAACCGTATGAAGCGTTGGTGTTTTACATCGAACTGATTGATTATGGTAAACCAGGTTCACTTTCAAAATAGGACCTTGTTAAAGCAGTTGTTTTAGAAGTTACGAAAACAAAAAAAAGCTCAGGATAAAATCTTGAGCTTTTTTTTGTTTCATGTATTTTTGATTTCCAGTGTTCTGTTTTCTTATTTTTAGTTTTCAGCAGGAGTAACTGGAGCTAGTTTTAAAGATTTAATTTCTCTAGAAGATTCTCTGACTTTTACTTGAGTTTGAGAATCAACGTACATTTTGTACTGTTCTGGTGTTAAAACCGTACTTAACAATTGCAATCTTCCTTCGTTATTACCTTGTATTGCCTGTTTTTTCACCTCAGCTGACATGTTCGCGTCATTCATAACTGCTTCATTTTTATCAATAATAGCAAAGTTTATTTCTGCTACTTTTGCTTTTTGATCAGAAGCTAATCCCAATTGCACATCCATCTTTTCAGTTTGTGCAGTCGCTCTATCTCCAATACTTTGCGCCGTTGCATAGTTGAATGAGAAGGATAATAATAATGCTCCAAGTGTAATTTTTAAATTTTTCATAGTTTGTTTTATTATGATTTTAAAGATGATTAAAGAGTTTTTAATTCGTGTTTAATTTTGATTTAAAGTTGTTTCTGCTTAATCCGCATCAAGACGAAACAAAATTCATACCCAATTTAAATATTTTACTTTCAGTCTCGAAAATACGTTATTTTTTTCAAATTTTGTAAAATAAGATTTCAAATTTTTATGCATTTACTTTAAAAGGGTTACATTTCCTTTGAGGATAGACGATTCCCCATTGATGCAGGTTGCCTTTAAGTAATAGTCATAAACATCAGGTGCTAAATTTTTTCCTTTGTATTTTCCATCCCAGCCAATGTGAAGACTGGTAGATTCGAATACCATTTCGCCCCAACGATCAAAAACACGGAAAAGTATGTCTGTTGTTACGGCACTTCGAACATACAACAAATCATTGTCTCCATCTCCATTGGGTGAAAATGCATTGGGTATAAAGATAAATGGATGATCACACACAAAAGGAATTGTTTTAACCATCACCGTATCTGATTTAGCACAAATGCCGTCAGAAACTGTCAAGGTAAATAGCTGCGTGTTTGCAATGGTGGCGCTTGTGTTTTGTGAAGTTGGTGAATTGACTAAGTTTGCTGGTTGCCACTGGTAACTATATCCGCTTGGTTGACCAAATAATGTGACCGTTTCTCCTTCCATTATGCTGTATTTAGAAGCCGAAGCTTCCGCATTGATGTTTCCGAGCAAACTGACGTTGATTAAAATAGAATCTTTAATAATGCATCCATCTTGTGTGCTAGCCGTCACGTAAATATATTGCGTGCTTTCTGGTTTAACGGTTACGGATGTTGTGGAAGGATAATTTGCAATGATGGATGTTGGAGACCAAACGTACGTAAAGTTTACTGTTGGGTTGGAATTGGTAACCGTTATGATCGTTGAATCAAAAATACAAATCCCAGTTTGACCCGTTAATTCAAGTCCTGAACTGATGAAATTGACTGCTATACTATCATAAAGTGAGCAATACGGATTGGAAGCCTTGAAGTAATAGACAGTAGAAATAGTAGGAGTAATGGTTAAGGTAGAATCTGCAAGACTCGTATTCAATTGGTCTGTGAACTGATTGTTGGATGACCACTGAAATTGAGTTGCAGTTCCAAAAGTATTTCCTGTCAAGGTAATTGGAATCGGTTGACACAATTCTAAAACTGCTGGTAAATCGATCACCAAAGAGTCAAATACTTGGATGGTAATCAGTGCTGAATCTGTTATCTGACAAATGGAATCACTGACGAGAAGAGTTACCGTATAAGTTCCTGGAGTTGTAAACGTTCTGCTTGGGTTAAAGTTAATTGAATCAACAAAACCATCTCCAAAATGCCATTGATACGAATCGGTAACGGTTGAAGTATTGTTGAAGGTAATGGTTAAAGGTGCGCAACCACTGACGATGTTTGAAGTAAATTCAGCTTTTGGTGTGATTCCGAAATCAAATTTGAAGAGAATGTTGTTGCAATTGCTACTTAAATTCAAATTAGACCAAGCGCCTGGAGTTGTTGGAAAATCACTAAAACCTCCGCAACCACCACAAACAGATTGATAAACAACACCGTTCTTATCGAAACGAGATGTTCCACCGTCAACATGTTCTTTCGCAGAACTTCCGCCCAAATAAGTCCCATAAAGTAAATTGCTGAATGTGCGATCAACGACCATTAAGTAAAAGTCAAAACCGTTGGGTGAACTGAATTGAAAAGCATCGTTGGTGACTTGCATTCCACTTAGTGGAGAATTTTGAAGAATGTTTGCTCCCCAACCAGAGACATAAATGTTTCCACAGAAATCAACTAAAAAAGCGGAAGGTGAAATGTTTAAGCCAGGATTTCCGTTTCCAAAAACCGTTGAGTTTTCGAGCGTTGATAAATCAGATGATAGCTTGGCAATGAACTGACTACTGCCAGGAACGCTGTAAGTAGCATTGGTGACAGGAAATAGTCCACCGCGCGATTGACCAAGGAGAAAAACGTTATCGCTTCTATCAATTTCAACAAAAAATGCTTGATCGTAATTGTTCGTTCCCACATAAGATAAATGCGTTAAAAGCGTTCCCGATGGGTTTAATTTACCCACAAATCCGTCTGCTTTACCACCTTGGTAAGCAGGTTGCCAAACGCCAAGCGTAGTGGGAAGATTAGTAGAACTTGTTCCACCAGAAAAGACAATGTTGTAACTCGAATCAATCTTAACAGAGTAGCACGCATCGTTGTTGGATCCTCCGATAAAAGTAGAGAATATCAAGGCTGAGAAGTCAGGATTTAATTTAAAAATCACACCATCTTGCAGTCCATCTTTGGTAGGTTGAATTGCGTTCAGAACAGGGAAATTACTAGAACGAGAGGACGATGCAATGATACAATTTCCAAGCGCATCCAACATAATTTCTCCTCTAAATTGGTCTCCGTAATTGGAAGTCAACGAATCGTAAAGTGCTGCGGGATAATTTCCGCCATAAAGGTTGTAGTTTACGCCGTCATTTTCTGAACCTCCAACATACGTTGATGCGAGAAGTTGATGCCCATTTGCACTTATTTTTGCCACAAAAATATCAACACCCGCATTGTCAAAATTTGCTCCATTGTAACTGATGTTTAAAGTAGTTCCTCCTCCGTGAACGGGTTGAAAACCATTTTGAATCGGAATATCTGTACTAGAGGTTGCGCCATACATGTACAAGTTGTTTTGTTTGTCGCAAATTAAACTGTGAATGGTTTCTGTGCCTTTGGTATTATCTCCACCGCCAAAAAAAGTGGTCCAAAGCATCGTTGTGCCATCGGCAGCATATTTTGAAACAAAGACATCCGTTGTCACGGAATTGAAAACGTTCACAACCGTGAAATTAGATGTTACATTGAGTGCATTTGGATCTGGAGTCGGGTAGGAGTTTCCGTAGATTGTTCCGCCAGAAAATGCTGTGCCGTCATACCCGTAAGTGGCAGTCATTCCAAAGTTATCGGTAACGGAACCGGAATAGGTTGCAAAAACCAACGTTGGATCGATGATTAATTCCACGTTCTTGTTGTAATTTCCCAACTGAAAAACAACCAATCCGTTTTTCAATTTAAAATCACAGCTGACTTCTCTGATATTTCCATTGAGGATCTGATAGGCAAAAGGTTTTTTCTCGCGAATGATTCCAAGCGGTGTGTGAATATTCAAATTGCCTTCTTTGTCAATAACAATTTTTTGTTGACCTTGAATGTCGAGTTGAATGGTGTTTGGGTCGATGTTTGGAGCTACGTGAAATTCATATTTTAGTTCTTCATTTTCCTCAATCAATTTCAAGTCAATTCCTTGGTAAAGTTGTTTTAGTGTTGCTTCGGAATAACCGTGAACGCCACCTTTCCAATTGCGCTCTTCTTTTCCGTGGAAGAAATTGTAGTATGCTTCAGTAGGTTTTTCTTTAATGATTTCAGTTACTTTTTTTGCTCCTTTAAAATTTAAGTGCACCACGTGTTGTTTGTAAAAGTTTGATTCTCCTTCAAAATTAGGATTTGCATGTGCACGTTGAAAAGCACTGTAATCTTGCAAATGAAACATCATTTTTCCTTGTTCTACCCATAGATTTCCACCTTTGAATCGAGTTTTAAATAAAACCTTCTCATCCCATTGACCTTTGTTCTCAATAAAGGCATGATGAATGGAATGCTTGTGTTCTATTTCCTGACTTTGAAGCGTCAAGATAAAACTGCTTAGAATAAGTAATACGATGAATTTCATACGTGAAAATTAAGGAAAAAAAATGAATCAATCACTTTCAAATTGTTTTAAGACTTTAATTCAAAAAGCGCTCTTTAAAATGCATGATACCGTTTAATAGACGTACAAAACGGTTCAAAGTTGAAATAATCCTTAACTTTGCAGTTCTTTTTTAAATCGTTATCATGTTAGGATTAAAACTTCAAACAGACCCACGTTGGGTAAACATTGTTGAATCTAATATCAGTGAGGTATTGTCGGATCATTTGTGGTGTGAGCAAAAAGCAGCTTCTAATGCCATTACCATGATTGCCTTGAACTCTGAAATAGAAGAATTGGTCACTGAATTGTTGGTGATAGCGCGTGAAGAAATGGAACATTTTCAAATGGTTCACGATTTGATTAAAAAGAAAGGCTTGACTTTGGCTCGCGAGCGAAAAGACAATTACGTCAATGAATTGATGAAATTTTTAAAGAAAGACGGAAGTCGAAAACAAGCTTTAACCGATCGTTTACTTTTTTCCGCAATGATTGAGGCAAGAAGTTGTGAGCGTTTTAGAATTTTATCAGAAAACATCAAAGACCCTGAGTTATCAAACTTCTACAGAGAATTGATGATCAGTGAAGCAGGACATTACACTACTTTCTTAGGTTTTGCTCGAAAATACGGCGAAGGCGATGTCAACAAAAGATGGCAAGATTGGTTGGAATATGAAGCTTCCATCATCGTTAATTACGGGAAAGAAGAGACGATTCACGGATAATCTAATTTTCTTTTACGATTTTACCCGTCTGAATAATTGCTTGATCTTGTGAAAGCGTATACATAAAAACTCCTGGTGTCAACTGACTCGTAGAGATTTCATTGTTGCCTGTAATCAACTTGTTTTCTTGCATCAATCTTCCTGAAGCATCAAACAATTTGAAAACCGCGTTACTTGAATTTTCCAGTTCGATCGTTACCTGATTTTGAGTTGGATTTGGATACACCCGAAAGATTTCCTTATTATCGATGTTTCCAGTTTTCAAAATCAAATCGTTTAATTTGTATTTGCTGAAAAATCTCCAGATTTCTTTCGATGCATTGATGTCCATGTTCGTATTTCCGTTCACTGAAATTGGAGCACCTGCCCAATTGTGTCCTCCGCCAATTATTTTAAAAAACTCTACAGTAGCGCCTTGCGTTCCACCGGAATAAACGTAATGTTCTGCTGTACAATTATCACTTGTAACGACATCTGGAATCGCTGTGAAAGTAGGTGTTGGATTACAATTATTGAAATCAACCCATTTTTTTACCAAAGAATCAACGTGTAAACTACCAATACCACCGCCGTTATAGGCAACAACCGCATCAGCTGTTCCGTGAATTTGCATCACCGGTGTTGGGTGACTTGCCTGACACGCATTCCAATGCAAAGCAGACATACCGCCAGTAACAGAAGCGATTGCTGCAAATCGGTCGCTCATGAAGCAAGCTAAATCATAGCTCATGAAACCACCGTTGCTCATTCCGGTACTATAAATTCGATTTTGATCGATGTTATATTGCGTGCTGATTTCGGTAATCATTTTTTCTACAAAATTCAAATCTCCTTGATTTGCCGAAACTGCTGCGAAATTATTCCAACCCGCTCCGCCACCAATGTTTAAACCTTGTGGATGAACAACAATAAAATTAGCTGTGTCCGCTATTGGTCTAAAGTTTCCATACGCTTCTTGCTGAACGTTTGTAGAGGTATAACCGTGAAAATTGAATACCAAAGGAACTGCATTTGCACTGGAGTAAATTGCTGGAACATAAATTTTGTAGGTTCGAGATACACCATTTACATCCAGCGTTACGCTTGTATTTGTTTGTGCGAATGCTGATTGTACAAAGATGATCAAAGCGGTGATAAGTGTGGAGTAATACTTCATGTTGTAGAATGAATTAGTATGATTAGCGCAGATGAGGTAAGTAAAAAATAAACCCATGTAGCTGAATTTCTGAGAACTTCAGAAACACGCTTAAGATTGCCAGAATGTTTTGTAATCCGCTGAGAGAAATTCTCTACAGTTTCCTGTTGCGGCCCGCCATTGAATTCTTGAGGCTCCCTTGATTGTCAAAAATGTTAAGTTCCAAAATATACTACATGGGCTCCCGATAAATCGGAATAGGTCTCTGATTCGCCGTGCGAACGTACCTCTAACACAAATATAAAAAACTATTTTGAATTTTCAAATAGAACAATTGTTTTAATGCAGAATATAGTGTACTTTCGAGTATGCGAAACTGGATTCTGTTTTAGCTCATTTGTACCTTACTATATTTAGGTACTTGCCTTATTTGTAATATCTGGCTGTAACAAATCACGATCGAATCCCGAAAAGCAAACAGAAAATGAACAAAATAATTTTTCTTCTTTTAACGATACTTTTTTCTTTCACTGTGAAAGGACAAGGTCTTTATTTTGATTCAATTATACCTCCGCATGTAACATTCAACAACAATACATTGGAGTTAACAATGAGCTACAGAGAATACAAAAAAAATAAGATCAAAATAGAAGTAAATGGTACGGACAAAGAGATTGTTTTATCCGCTAAATCTTTGCTGGGGACCTATTCTTCGACTAAAAGAATCGTTGATTTAAAACGATATAAAATTTCAGACCTCGCACAATTTCAAGTTTATTGGATAGACCCCGACAACCGAAAGCATCTGTTAATGGTACATTCAGATGCCAAGCCGTATTATTCATCAGCTGTTTTTCCGTTTCTGGAAGGTGAAAAATGGTGTTATGTGGACAGTAATTTTAATAAGCTAAGTGCTGATTTTGATTTTGTTCTTCCATTCAATGGCAACTACGCTGTTGTTAAAATAAAAGACAAATACGCTTTGATAAACAAATCCATGACACTTTTAACGCAAGCTGTTTTTGACACGATAGATTACAAAAATTATCGAACGCAGCAAAATCCACCCAGATTTTCGGTTGAGAGAAACGGAAAGCATTTTGTAGTTGATACCGCAGGGCAAAAAGTTTTTGATGATTATAGATATCTTTTAACTTGTGGAGGAGGAGGAGGCTATAATTTACGGACAGTAATAAGCTATAGATTGAATGGAAGTATGGGTTTAATCAGCAATGAGGCAACGCTTCAAAAGAATGGCACTTGGAGCTTTGATACAATTACACCTGCCATCTATGATGCTATTTCGACTGTTTCATTAAGGGATAGTGATTATTTTTGGTTGGTAGAAATTAACAAGAAATATGGCGTTATAAATAAAAAAGGATTAGAAGTACTACCAATAATCTATGATGAAATACGAATAAACCGATATAACGAGCGCTGGTATGATCCAAAAAAAGAGATGTTGGTTTGCATAAATAACAAGTGCGGATTTGTTGATATTATATTCAGACCGTTGACAGAATTAAAATATAAAGATGCCCTTCCTTTTAACTTAGGTTTCTCACTGGTTGAAACTCCCGACGGAAAATGGGGATATATCGACAGAAAAGGAAGAGAATTTTGGAGGTGATTTCCTCCCTCTTTTCAGATAATTATCGGATAAGGGAGAGGATTGCGATAATGAGTTGATTAAAGCATTCTACCCTTCCAAATGCGCCGATTCTAACAAATCTAAAATTGTCTTCACCGGACTAAACGTATCTGATTTTACTTCCACAAAAATCGAGTTCCAATGTGCCATCGAACCGTTCCATAATCCTGGAAGTTCTGAAAATAAAACATCTTGACCTTTTTGTTTCTTACTGACAACAAAGAACTTACTTTCATCTCTGTATTTCATCAAATCAAAAGGTTGGTCGTTGATGTCTTTGTTGATACATGCAATCATCACGGGGTTGAAGTACACACTTTGTACCATCAAGCGGTATTGATCTCCGCTCATCGTAATCTGTGATTTTTCAACAATTTGTTTGGTTATTTTTCCTTGATCTTCAATCCAAAAAGGTCCACCACCTGGCTGTCCTTCATTTCGAACCATTCCACAAACTCGAATCGGTCTGTTTAAAATGGCAACGATATCTTCATCGGATTGGATGTTTTCAAGTTCTTGATTAGAAAGAAATTGAAAAACACGATTCAATTCTACTAATTCTTCCAAGTTTGGATTTTTCAGAATTCGCATTTGTTCTTCTCTAAACCACAAGGCAACACCGCCCAAATATTTCCAAGTTTCTGTTGCTTCTTTTGATTTCTGGTAATGCTGAATGTTGTCGATATTTTTGATAAAAATTACATCGGTATCGATTTCATTCAAGTTTTCCAATAAAGCTCCGTGACCAGCAGGACGTTTTAAAATACTTCCGTCTTCCAACAGTTTTACGTTTTGTTCTCTGTCAAAAGCGATGGCATCCGTAGATTTATTCTGAATTGAAAAGGAAACGTCGTAGTTTCTTCCCGATAATTCTTCAGTACTTTTAATGTTATTTGCGATCGTTTCTTTGTGATTTGGATTAATCGTATAATGAAATTTTGCATTTTCTTCATTCACTTTAATTCCTTGTAAGATTTGTTCTTGAAACGGATTCAGTACAAACGGTCCATTTTTATGGAAAGGAATCAAGCCTTTTGGCAATTCACCATAGCCCATTCCTTCTGAATTCAGTAAAAAAGCCACAAATTCATCCAAATTGACATTGTGTGATTTTAGTTTTTTCTTAATTTCCAAAGGCAATTTTTGGAAAAAAGCGAATTCTTCCATATTGTTTAGAAACTTCTCCACTTGACCCCGATTATCCTCGTTTGGTTGGTCTAGGAAATTATACAAGAATTGAAACATCCGCGAACCAGAACCAGATGCCGGAATGAAAAAAGTAGAACTTACTCCAGCATTGGTGAATTTCTGGATGAGGTTTTCTCGCTGAACGAGGAGGAAATGAACAATTCCATCACCAATTTTACACGGTTCAATTAATTTCACTTCAGGGTGCTTTTCAAAAACACGTTTTTTATGAAATGCGATTTGTTCACTATTTAGGGTTAGATTTTCCATCAATTCAGCAATTATTTCTTTCTTTGTAAGAATGAATTTTTTCAGCGAATATATCAAATACTTGTTTAACGCCAAAGGGCGACACGGAATTCATTCACCTTTTGTTTATGACTTTGTAGATAACTGTTTGATAATTAAAAAAGAACAATCTTTTGCAGACAAGTATCTTTCTTTGATTAGATCGCTTAAAAACAATAAAACAGTCATTCAGGTAGTTGATGCTGGTGCAGGATCTCGGAAAATGAGTTCGGAAAGAAGAATCCAAGACATCTTGAAAAATACATCTTGTAAAGGAGTTTATGCAGATTTGCTGTATCAATTAACCGCTCATTATCAGCCAAAAAAAACCTTAGAGTTGGGTACAAGTTTAGGAATTGGAACTTCTTTGCTTGCCATTGGAAATCTGAACGGAAAAGTGACTACGATTGATGCGTGTGAAAATACGATAGAAGTAGCTAAAAATAATCTTTTCACCTTGGGAATTGAGAATGTTGAACTTGTAAACGACACATTTTTATCCTATTTGAATCAGGTAGAAAAACAAGTCTTCGATTTGGTTTATGTAGACGGACATCACCAAGGTGAAGCGCTTAAAAATTACATGCAGCTGCTAAAGGCATGGACACATTCTGATACGATTTTTGTCTTGGACGACATTCGTTGGAGCGAAGACATGTTTGCCGCTTGGAATGAATTGAAAGCATCCAACAATTTTCATTTGAGTCTGGATTTGTTCCGAATGGGAATCTTGATTCCGAGACCACAGCAAGAAAAGCAACATTTTACAATCAAGTTGAAAAACGTTTTATCAGGATTTTAAATAAATAGATTATACATCATACATTCAAAAAAACGAGAAGAAATGAAAATATATACCAAAACAGGAGATAAAGGAACAACGTCTTTAATTGGCGGAACACGCGTTCCAAAATACGCTTTGCGCATTGAATCATACGGAACAACAGACGAATTAAATTCCTACATCGGATTGATTCGCGATCAAGAAATTGATGAAGCTTATAAAAAGCAATTGATTGAAATTCAGGATCGAATTTTTACAATCGGTTCGACATTAGCTGCTGATCCAGTGAAATCAAAAATGAAATTACCAGATTTATTGGAAGCAGATGTGACGTTTTTAGAACAGAAAATCGATGAAATGAACGAACAATTACCGATGATGCGCTCATTCATACTTCCGGGCGGACATACAACAGTATCGTTTTGTCATTTGGCACGTGTGGTTTGCAGAAGAGCGGAGCGATTGGTGACGCACTTACAAGAAGAGGAAGAAGTAGCTGGAATTGTGCTACAATATTTAAACCGCTTGAGCGACTATTTATTTGTTTTAAGTAGAAAATTAGCACAAGATTTAGGAGCAGAGGAACAGCCTTGGAAAGCAAGGGTTTAGGTTTATTGATAGAAATAAATTGTGAATAAATTCTAATCTTTTTAATTTATTTTGTTTAATTACTAGGATGTAATGAAAATAAAACTATTTTTGCGCCAATATTAAAATTTAAAAAGGACAAAATGTATTGGACACTTGAATTAGCATCGTATTTGGAAGACGCGCCTTGGCCAGCAGCCAAAGATGAATTGATTGATTTCGCAATCCGTAATGGAGCTCCTTTGGAAGTAGTAGAAAACCTTCAAGATTTAGAAGATGAAGGAGATATTTACGAAAGTATTGAAGAAATTTGGCCGGATTATCCATCGAAAGATGATTTCCTATTCAACGAAGATGAGTATTAAGAAATAAAAAAGAATCCTGCAAGTAGCGGGATTTTTTTTTGCCACGGAAGTTTTGCCACAGAAGGTTTAGGAAAGTTTTGCCACGGATTCACGCATTAAAAATGAAGCTTACAATAATAAATTTCACCGATTAAAGCATGGTAGTTTCACTCACATTAAAATCCGTGAATCCGTGGCCAAAAAACTGCTTGCTCACTCATCCTTCATCACTCGCTCAAACTTCTACCTTTCCATTCCGGTTCATAAAAGAGCGTCGTCACCAAAATCATCAACATATAAATCGGATACACAATCGAAAAAATCGGGACTAAAAATAAAATTCGTTTTCGTCTCAAAATACTCAAGTACGGTAGGAATACTAAAAAGTCCAAGCTGATTTTAAAAACTGTCACCCATGCGATTTGCTTCCACGAAATATCAGTCATTAATAAAAGCCAAAATCCAAGGTGATAAATCATTCCCAAAATGCCAATTATGTTTGCGCTGCGATCTGAAACTTTGGATGATTTTCCGATCCATCGCAAACGCTGTTGGAAGAAGTCATTCCAATTGCTTGGAGGTTTCGTTTCAACAATTAAATCTGTCTTAAATGCTAATTCGATCGTCTGCTCATTCAATTTAAAATCTTGTAATAGAAAAGCGTCGTCGCCACTTGGCGTATCAATGTGCGACTCAATGGAATCTATTTCTAGAAATATTTCTTTGTTGAACAATAAATTCGCTCCGCTGGCAACGATTGGGTTTAGATTTCCTGAAATTCCAGCGTTCAAGGCGTTTAAATAGTGATAATCCAGTTCAAAAAACAATTCCTGAAAACTTTTCCCCGGCATCGACACAGGGAGAATCAGCAAATCAGATTGTGGTACTTTTGAAAGACTTGTGAAGTAGTTTGGTGAAACTTTGATGTCAGCATCCCAAGTTAAGATAAAACTTCCTCGTGCGGCGTCAATTCCCAGTCGTAAAGCACTTTTCTTTCCTTGTTGTGGAGATTTTAAATGGAGTATCGAGAACGAAATCGGAATTTGCAATTTTTCAAAATAAACTTCAAAATGATCTTCCGAATGGTCGTTTACAAAAATGATTTCCTTTGGGAAGATTTTTAAATTAGTAATCGATTCTATTAAAGCAGGAAGATTTTCTCTTTCATTTCTAAACGGAATAATGACCGAAATCTCCGAAGGAACAAAGAGCAATTTTCGATCCTGGAAATTTTGATTCCATTGCCAACGAACCCAAAATCCAAAGAGGAAAAAGAGGAGTAACGCGGTGAATACAATGAAATAAATTCCAATCATACAGCTGGCATTTTTTTAGTGATGAATGGAATTCCCAATAAAGATGGTAAGATCTGGTTGATACTCCACAAAATCAACGATGTAAATAAGATGACGGAAGGTTCGCTCGTCAGTGGTGCTAAAATCAGCAAGGCCATCGATTCTCGGATGAATAATTTCCCAAACCACAACGAAGGAATCAAGGTCGACCAGAAGAATACTTGCCAAATCCATCCAAACCATTCCCAACCGATTTCCAAGCCAAAAGCTTGCAGCAGCAGCCAATATTGCAAAGAGAAAATTCCGTGACGCGCCAAACTAAATAGCATCAACTTCCACCTAAAGTTTTGCGCGTGAATCATCAATGGAACACTTTTTTTGTAAAGTTTCATGTTGGTAATGAAGCCAATTTTGATGTGCTCAAATCGAAAGAAAGCCCAAATCAGAATAACTAAAAGAGGCGCGAGGATGGCGAGGTAAAAATCAGAATTCTCAAATGCAATGACTTGCGGAGCGCCTAACCACATTAATGCGATAAAACCAAATAAGATGCTGGCGATGAATTGCGCAGCGTTCGAAAAAAGCGTTAACAAGATGATTGGTACTCGTTCTCTGCGTTGGAAATAGAACATCCGACCAATAAAATTTCCCAACATGTTGGGCGTTAAAAAACCTGTAACTATTCCTGCTAAAAATGATTTAATTCTGATTTTTAAAGATGCTTTTATCGTAGAAGTCTTCAAAACTTCATCCCATTTTAAATATTCGAAAAACCAATTGAAAAATACGAGCAGGATGGTAGCTATTAATAAAAGCGGCCTCGCAAGGCTCAATTCGTTGATTTTACTCCAATCTATTTTTGTTATTTGATTATAAAATAACCAAATAACCGCTAAAAACAATAAGATTTTAACCAAAAATGAAATAGTTTGTATTTTTTGAGTAAATTTGATCACTGAACGACGAAATAATGGTTGAAGATAAAATAATTCTTGGAATTGATCCAGGTACAACAGCAATGGGATATGGAATTATCCACATTCAAGGCAAAAAACTCACTTTGTTGACGTTTGGTGTCATTCATTTGTCGAAAGTACCAAATCATCCAGATAAATTGAAAATTATTTTTGATCGCGTGGATGCAATGATTCAAGAATACTGTCCAGATGAAATGGCCATCGAAGCACCATTCTTCGGTAAAAATGTTCAGTCGATGCTGAAATTAGGTCGCGCTCAAGGTGTTGCGATTGCTGCTGCTTTGAAAAATAACATTCCTTTTGAAGAATATTCACCAAGAAGAATTAAGCAAGCAATTACCGGAAATGGAGCATCATCCAAAGAACAAGTGGCAATTATGCTACAAACGATGCTGAAATTTGAGGAGATTCCTAAATACCTCGATGCAACCGATGGGTTGGGTGTGGCAGTTTGTCATCACTTCTCAAAAGGTATTGGAGAACACAATAAAACTGGAGGAAATTCATGGTCTTCTTTTGTGAAAAATAATCCAGCCAGGAAGGTTTAGGGTTTGTTTTGATTCTTTTTTTAAGGTAGGGAAATTGTCCTCATCCAAAGGGAGAAACTTGATTTGTCTTAAGGTTTGTATCGTCCTGAAAAAAGCTTTAGAGGTTTAATCTTTGTTTCCTACCTGCAATTGATTCATCTTCCAAGTCAAAGAATCTTGAATTTCTGAATAGATTTTAATCATCTCTTCTTGCTGCGTTCCATAATATTGAAAAGAACTTTCAAATCTTTTAGGTGAAATGTGATAGGTCGAAAGTAAAGAATCTCCTGATTTTTTCATCAAATCAGGAGAAATATTAATTTCTGGATGTGTATTGGCAATGTAGTTTTCCAAAACCATCATGTCTTGTAAGATCAAAGTCATCGAATCTTTTGGAATCAAATCTTTGGGGATTGGAAAATCATTTAACTTGACTTCGCAAGAAGAAAAGAGGCCAATTAAAACTAAAATAATTATTTTTCTCATCTATTGAAAGTCAATCTTTTACCAAAGATATTGTTTTTAACTGCTTTCCCGTCATACATCAGATTTCCATTCACGTACGTGCTGTCAATTGTATGAGAGAAAGTTACTCCTTCAAACGGTGACCAACCACAACTGTACAGAATATTCGATTTGTCAACCGTAATTTTTTTATTTGGGTCAACTACAACGATATCTGCAAAATATCCTTCCTTGATAAAACCTCTTTTTTCCATTTGGAAACAGATTGCTGGTGCGTGTGCCATTTTCTCAACGACTTTCTCAACCGATAAAACACCTTCTTTTGCTTTTTCAAGCATTGCTAATAAAGCGTGCTGAACCAATGGTCCGCCAGAAGGAGCATTGAAATAGCTGTTGTTTTTCTCGTCGATCGTATGCGGTGCGTGGTCTGTAGCAACAATGTCAATTTTATCAGATAGAAGTCCTGCCCAGATTCCAGCGCGATCTTCTTTCGTTTTTACAGCAGGATTCCATTTGATTAAGGTTCCTTTTTCAGCATAATCTTCGTCTGAAAACCACAGGTGGTGAACGCAGGCTTCGGCAGTAATTCTCTTTTCACTCAAAGGTAAATCGTTTTCAAACAATTCAACCTCTTTCGCAGTGGAGATGTGCAAGATGTGTAAACGGGTATTGTATTTTTTCGCTAAGCTAACTGCAAGCGATGAAGAGATATAACAAGCTTCAGCAGAGCGAATCAAGGGGTGCATTTCCATCGTGATGTCATCACCATATTTTTCTTTGAAAGCTGCAGTATTTGCGCGAATGGTTGCTTCATCTTCACAGTGTGTAGCAATAAGCATCGGAACTTGTGAAAATAATTTAGTTAAGGTTTCTTCCTGATCTACCAACATGTTTCCGGTTGAAGAACCCATGAAAATTTTCACACCACACACATTTTTCGGATCTGTTTTTAAAACTTCTTCGATGTTGTCGTTGGATGCTCCCATAAAAAACGAGTAATTCGCGGGTGAATTTTTGGCTGCGATGTCGTATTTATCTTGAAGTAATTCTTGTGTTAATGCATTTGGAACCGTATTCGGCATTTCCATGAAGGATGTAATTCCTCCGGCAACTGCTGCTCTGGATTCTGAAAAAATATTTCCTTTGTGGGTCAATCCTGGTTCGCGAAAGTGAACTTGATCGTCAATGCAACCTGGTAAGATCCATTTTCCTTCTAAATCAACGATTGTTACGCCTTCTGATGGAGCAATGTTAACCGCTATTTTTTGAATGATTTCGTCTTGGATGAAGACATCAGAAACAAAAGATTTTCCTTCGTTGAATACAGTTGCGTTTTTGAGTAAAATAGCGTTCATCTTTTTCTGTTTTGTTATGAAAGATGCCTAATAACAAGGGCTTATAATTTTAGTTTCCTCATTTTCCAGACACCAAAAAATGCTTCTTTAAAAATCCCGGAGCTCATTTTTGAAGCGCCAAACTGACGGTCAATAAAGGTAATTGGGACTTCTGTGATTTTAAATTGATGCTTCTTAGCTGCGTATTTCATACAAATTTGAAATGCGTAACCTTTGAAATAAATGTTGTCAATTTTGATGGTTGAGAGCACATCTCTGTGGTATCCAATAAATCCGGCGGTTGTATCTTTGATTTTAATCCATAAAATCAACCGAACATAAATGGATGCAAAATACGACATCAAGATTCTGCCGATTGGCCAATTGGAAATTTTCCCACCTTTACAATAGCGAGAACCGATGCTGACGGATGCTTTTCCTGCCTGTAATGGCGCTAATAAGTGAGATAAATCGTCTGGATTGTGTGAGAAATCGCAATCCATCTCAAAAATATATTCGTAATCTCGTGCCAAAGCCCATTTGAAACCGTGAATGTAGGCCGTTCCCAATCCTTGCTTTCCAGCTCTTTTTTCGAGGTGTAACTGATCGCTGTATTCCAACTGTAATTGTTCTACAATTTGGGAGGTGCCATCGGGAGAACCGTCGTCGACAATTAAGATGTGAAAATTTTCCTCGTAAGTCATTACTTGACGGATCATTTTCTCCACATTTTCTCGTTCGTTATACGTAGGAATAATTACTAAACTTTTTGACACGCAATTGAATTTATGATACAAAAATAATTATTTATCTGAAAGAGCCGATATGGATTCTATAAGTTCGTTAAAAATAACGAAAAATAAAGAAAACATACCTTTTTATTCTGTTTTATGCTTTGTTTTGAATCGTTTTGATGGATTCAACGATTAAATCAAACTCATATCCTTTCGCAGAAAGATAGCGTTGTGTTCTTGCCTGCAACTGCCAGCTATCTTCGCCTGATTTTTTTTCGCTCAGTTTTCGCTCGGTTAATCGCAGCAAGGTTTCCCAATATTCATCCGGGTCAATTTCTTTCATTCCTTTGCGAATTGAATAATCTGAGATTCTTTTTTGCTTGAGGTGTTGCTTGATCTTATTTCTTCCCCAATGTTTGATTCTGAATTTTCCACTTACAAAGGCTTCTGCAAATCGTTCTTCGTTGATGAAATTGTTAGCAATGAGGTGCGAAATCAATTGGTCTCGTTCTTCGAAATTAAAATTCCAGGTGTTTAATTTGGTGTCGACCTCAAACTGACATCGTTCTTGATATGCACACCAAAACTCAAGTTTGGTCTTGGCTTCTAGAAAAGAAGGGATTTTTGGGATGTGTATTTTCTTTTCAAAATCTGTCATATCGATGCTAAATATAGCAGAATAATTGAAGTTAGCGAAGCAAATAGTCCAAAAGCTTTCAGACGGGTAAATGATTCTTTAAAGATCAATACGCCAATGAAGAATGCCATTAAAACGACGGAAACATTCATTACCGTAATCACCGTTGAGTCATTCCAACCCAAGGTTGAATAAGCGCTCATTAGCAAATAAACTGAAAAAAAATTTGGCACGCCGAGTAAAATTCCAGCGATGACATTTCGGTAGTGAAAATGTTGTTTTTTTCTTGTAATCTGTATCATCAAAATTGAAATTCCAATTAATCCTGAAAAACCGAAGGAAATGGCACTGAATAAAGGAGTTGAAAGGTTCTTGAGGTGATAGTTTTGGGTGTAATTGAAAATGAAATCCAAGATGCCACCACCAACAAACAAGAAAATGAGCAGGGAAATAAATTGGGTATTTCGCTTGATTCCTTTGCTTGATTTTTTCCAAGATATACTGATTATTCCGACGAAAGCAAGCGCGATTCCACTAATTTTTAAAAGGGTGAGCGGTTCTTTGTAGAAAAGAATCATCAAGCATACAGCTACCGACATGCTCATTTTAGAGACGATGGAAGTGAATGAAATTCCATTTTTCTGGGCACTAATTCCAATGACTAAAAACAAGGCAATGAGCAAAATTCCACTGATGATGGAGTAAGGCAACCAACTTAATTCTTGAAAAGCTTGCTGATTGAATTGATTTCCGTAAAAAATAAGTCCGAAAGTACAAGCTGTGAAGTAATTGAAAACGACTGCTTGAAAGGTATTTACTTTGTATTTTGGAAAAACTCGAAAGAGAACTAAAATAAAGGTAGAAGATAGGATTCCGAAAATTAGTTCTTTCATTTGTTCTGAAATTGGTAAATGGTGTCGCCTGCAAATTCAAAAGTAAGTTCTGGAATTCCTGTCATTTCGGGAGCTTTTACTCCTTCTCCAAAATTGTTTTTCCCAACAATCACGCGTGCCTCATCCCAGGTCTTGTCGGTCAGGAAATGTTGCAAAGTACTGCTTCCTCCTTCCACAAAAACGGAGGTGATTTTCAATTCATATAAAGCCTTTAGAACCGTTTTGGTACTGATATCTTTCAGTTTGATATAGTCAACATTTTCGACCGTTTCATCTTTCAAAGTATTGAACACGATTGTTTTCAATCCATCTGTGAAAACAGTAGAATTTGGATTGCATTTTAAATGAGAATCCAGAATGACACGAATTGGGTTTTTGCCAACTACTTCTCGGACGGTCAGACTTGGATTGTCGTTATTAATGGTTTTCCATCCAACTAAGATCGCTTGTTCTTCGCTGCGCCATTGGTGAACCAACACTTTGGTTTCTGGTGCCGATATCCAATTGATTTTACGTTCTTCGGAATCTCGAATTCCATCTATAAATCCATCCTGAGTTTGTGCCCATTTTAGAATGACGTGCGGAAGTTGTTTTTGATGAAATTTAAAAAAGCGCTTGTTGATTTTTAGACATTCAGCCTCCAAAACACCAACGCGTACTTCAATGTTGTTTTTCTGTAATTTTTCAACACTTTTTCCAGCCACTTGATCGTGAGGATCTAGACAACCAATCACCACTCTTTTAAATTGATTCTCCAAGATTAAATCAACGCAAGGTGGTGTTTTTCCGAAATGAGCGCAAGGTTCCAAGCTGACGTAGATGGTGGATTCTTTAAGTAAACTCAAATCTTTAACAGCATTTACCGCGTTTACTTCCGCATGCGGACCTCCGTAAAACTGGTGATATCCTTCTCCAATAATTTCTCCTTGGTGAACGATAACAGCGCCTACCATTGGGTTGGGAGCAACATCTTGTTTGCCATTGGAAGCCAAATCCAAACAACGTTGCATAAAAGTTTCATCGGTATTCATCTGACAAAGTTAAAAATAAATGTGGGGAGAAAAACAGTTAAATAGAAGAGTATATGAACGAAAGTGATGGATAGCTGTACCAAAATTACTAATTTCACGCTATTATTTGAAACAGGTTGAATTGTGAATGGATTTGACCTCGAAATATGTATAAATTTTAAGATGGATATGATTAAAAACTACACCTTTTTAGTACTAATTTCAATGATGGCTACTGTGCAAGCTTTTGCACAAGGCGAAGATGAATCGTGTTTGCCACCATCCAAAAAGACGGTCAAATTAATTGAGAAAGCGGTTAATTCATCGGATGTTAAAACTGCTGTTCTAACCTTCAATCAAGCCATTGATGCAGAACCAGACAACGCCATGGCGTATTATGAATATGCGATGTATGCATACAAACAAGCTATGAAAGCGTACGATATTAATCCCAACCCAACTGTTGGAGATAAAGGAATGGTGAAAGCTGCTGAGATGTTTCAAAAAACCTTGGATATATGCGCAGATTACCACGCAAATTGTAGTTATTATCTAGGAGTAATTAAATATTCTCAGGACAACATGGCAGAAGCAATTCGTTATTTTAAACAATTTCAGAGCTACAAACATACCGAACCAGAACGCTATCCGAATGATCATGCTAAAAAATTAGCGGATGTTAAAAGTGTTTTAACTAAATTGGAAAGTGATCAAGAAATGGAAGCAAAAGAAGTTCCATTTTCTCCTTCCATCGTTCCCAACGTAAGCTCTTCTTGGGATGAATATTTCCCAATGATTTCGCCAGATAACGAATTGATGTTTTATACCCGAAAAATAGACCGTAAACTAAAAGGAGATATTCAATCTAATGTGGTTGAGGAGTTTACTTTCTCGGAGCGAAAAAATGCACAGTCGCCTTTTGATTCTGGAAAGCCATTCAAATATCCATTCAACGATGGAACTTTTCAAAGCTATGGTGCTGCTACCATGTCTGTTGATAACAAGGAAATGATTTTATGTGCTTGTAAAGATGAAATGGTTGACGGACAAAAGTACCGCAATTGTGATCTGTATATTACTCGTTTTGAACGAAGTGGAACAGGAGGAAATGATTTTCAATGGACTCCGCTGGAAAACATGGGACCAGGAATTAACTCTTCTCGTGGCTGGGACGCGCAACCTTCACTTTCTGCCGATGGAAACATGCTTTTTTATACCACGTTAAGAGGTGGAGCAAATCCAACGAGAAACGATGACATTTGGGTTGCATACCGAAATGATAAAGGAGAGTGGGGAGCTGGTCGTCCGTTTGATGAAATCAACACGGCTGGGAAAGATAAAAGTCCTTTCTTACACCAAGATAGCGAGACCTTGTACTTTGTTTCTACCGTCTCAGATACTCGAAAAGGCGTTGGAGGTTTGGATATTTTTTACATTCGAATGGAAGGTGAAGGAAAATGGTCAAAACCAAAAAACATTGGATATCCAATTAATTCCGAGGCAGATGAGTTAGGTGTTTTCGTGTCAACAGACGGTAATTTAGCTTATTACTCTTCTCGACAAGGCGGAAACTGGAACATTTATTCTTTTGAATTGTATGAAGAGGCCAGACCAAAATCTGTTGCAATCGTGAAGGGTGAATTGAAAGATGAAAATGGCGTTCCAGTTGAGAATGCAACCATCGAAATTGCATACGAAAATTCAGATAAAGTTGAAAAAATAAAAGTGAATGGAAGCGATGGTAAATACACCGCAATTATCAAAACAGAAGTAAAACAGGACATCATGGTGACCGTTAAGAAAGAAGGTTCAGCATTTGATTCCAAATTGATTAGCAAAGAAGATATTGCATCTAAAAAGGAATTTAAAGGTGCGGATTTAGCAGTTCGTGAATTAAAAGAAGGTTCAGCATATACCATCAATGACATCTTGTTTGCAACCAACTCTTCGGCATTGAATTCTAAATCTAAATTTATTTTGAAACAATTCTCTTCATTCCTAAAGGAAAATCCATCAATTACCATCATGGTTCAAGGACATACGGATGATATTGGAGACGATGGCGCCAACATGGAATTATCTAAAAGTCGTGCAAACGAAGTAAAGGCGTATTTGCAACAATTGGGAATCGAAGCACAAAGATTGAGTTCGAAAGGATTTGGTGAAACGACTCCAAAGGTTCCAAATACAACGAATGAAAATAGAGCAATCAACAGAAGAACAGATTTCTTTATTGAGAAAATGTAAAATTGGATTCAGATTATTGAAAATAAAATCAGCCTAAATCGAGTAAAATCGGTTGGCTGATTTTTTTTTGTTTCAAGAATAAAAAACCTAACGATTACGGTATTTTAAAGTGATTTAACGAAAGCGAATGAACTTAGTTCAGCCTTGACTTTTATAAAATATTTCTGGTTTTTTTAAACGACTAAATGGAGTAGATTTTACAATTGAATAGAATTGTAAAATGAATCTAAGTCTGTTATTTAAACGCAGTTTAAAGGAAGTTTAAGGCGTGTTTAAATGCGCTTGAATGAGTGCTTTTACAGTATGGGTTTTCCAATTTTAAGCGAAAATACTTGCACTTTCGATTGTTTTATTTTCAACATTGTTTTCATATCTGACTTCAAAAACACGCTTGTCGATGACAGCGATTTCGGCATCGATTTGTTCAACCAAGATTTGAAACAATTGTTCAGAAGTCAAGCATGTTTCTAAAAAATCATCCATGGAACTTTCTAGTCGGAGAATTCCTCGTTGGGTCAGATTGATGTTTAGATAATGTTTTGTGTTCGCTTCTTTCTGATGTTTGCAGAAGCTAGCAAATGTTTCATGTAAAATCAAGGCAAGCGGAACAGCTTGTTTGATGTTGATTTCATAGTTCTCGAGTTCCAATTTGAAATCATCTTTTTTATTATTTTTAAAACTTACCCACGAATCAAGAACTCCGTTGAAGTAAACTTCCGTTGGAACGCAAAAGGTATCGTCTTTAAAGATGACAAAACGATTGGCATCTGCAACGATTTGAATGGCGTGCGCTGCTTCATTGATTTTTTCTTCCAGATTTTCCAAAACTGCCTTTTCCATTTTTAATCGTAGCAATGAATTGATTAAGCTTAAGTTGTTTTTTAAACGATGTTGAAGCTCAGCAAAAAGAATGTCGTTGCTGGTTTTTTTGGACTCTTCAAAAGTCTTGGATCTCATCATTTCATTAGTTAACGTGTTGATGAGTTGCTTCTGACTAATGTTCATGTAAATAATCAAGTAAATGAAATAGCCCATGCAAAGAATTGAAAAAATCAAATTGAATGTAAAAAAATGATTGACCATTTCTGTTGAAACAAAGTCAGAAGTAAACAGTGAATTATCTGTCAATATATTGATTGCGATTAAAATACCATTGAGCAAGAAATGCATAAAAATGGAGATTCTATCTTTTTTTATTTCAAAATCATAAATATTCACGATTGCCAATGTAAGCGGGAAATAATACAAATATGCTCCACTTTGAGCCGCATCATAAGAAACGTAGAAAAAAATTACGAATGAAATAATTATGAGAATATAAGATTTTGTAAAATCGTAGTATTTTAACCAGTTAAATACAAAGCCAACTGAAATTGCTGCAGATGAGGCTAGCAAGAAATAAAATGAAAAATAGTCTGTTGTTAAATAAGCATTTATACTAGCTAAAAAGGGTGTGAAAGCTAGAATTAAGGTATACACATTTATTACCCTTGATCTAGAGTGTTTTTTGTCCATCGGAAAAACAGATGTGTTATGTTGATTGTTGATCAAATTGTAAATTTAATAGCTTAGCTATTCCCAAAATAAGGATAAAAAGAATACCAAACCATCTCGATTCGTTTTAAAGTAGTTTTAATGCGTTGAGCTTGTTTTTTTGATTGTCTAACGTTTTCAAAAGTCCAGTTTCGACACATTTAGGTCTACCTTTTCACGGATTCCTGGTAACCTTCCAGATTCTGAATATTGCCAATGAATAATTCTTTTATCATCAATGCAACTCGGTATTCTTGAATATGCAGCGACCCAGAATTTATAATCTAGAAATACGTTTTTAAATTTAGTTTCAAAATAATGCAAAGAAGTATATATGATGGGTCTCATGCCACTTTTTTTCTCGACATAATCTAGCCAGATTTTCATATTTTCAATCAGCTGTTGATCAGATAAACCTTCTGTTTCTACATCCAAAACTGGTGGTAAATCAATGTCTCTTTTTACCCATCTATTTAGAAAATGTTCTGCTTGTGGAATGGCTGGTTCTTTGGATGTGAAAAAATGATAGGCACCATTGGGAATTCCCATTTCATTCAAGATGCTTCGATTTCGAACCCATTGTCTGTCAAAATGTGTATTTCCTTCTGTTGCTTTGCAATATACAAAATGAATAAGGGTGTCAAAACCGGATTCTGTCATTAGTTTTTTCCAATCTATTTCTCCTTGATGATGAGATACATCGAGTCCAATAGATGCAAATCCAGTTGGTACAGTTTCTCTAAAAGTATTGCTATTAAGTGGTTTCATTTCTTTGGTATAAAAAAGGATGGATGCAGTGATCGAAACAAGGAGCGAAAAACCTAAAATCAGTTTAATTTTAAGCGAGTTTTTCTCTTTTTTCTTCCTCCTTGATGTGGTTTTTTTCTTTTTGCCTTTTACAGCGTGCATTGGGTTTTTCTTAGCCATCTTTTTCTGAAATAAGCCCTGATAATAGTCTGATATAAAAAGTAATGACTATAAAATGGCGATACCATATAACCTTTAAAAAATAAATTAAAGACCTGTGAAAAATAGGTTTTGAAAAACCCAATGTAATCTCTGTTAATCTACTTTATTTCTTGAAATTTGGAGCGATAATTAAATCTTTTGTTCCGTGACCCCAACTGTAGAATCCTTCACCTGTTTTAACTCCTTTTTTGTTGGCTGTTACCATGTTTACAAGCAATGGACAAGGTGCATATTTAGGGTTTCCAAATCCGTTGTGAAGCACTTCTAAAATCGCCAAACAAACGTCCAAACCTATAAAGTCTGCTAGCTGTAACGGACCCATTGGATGCGCCATTCCTAGTTTCATTACGGTGTCAATCTCCTCAACACCAGCAACTCCTTCATACAAAGTATAAATTGCTTCGTTGATCATCGGCATCAAAATTCGGTTGGCAACAAATCCTGGATAGTCATTCACTTCAACTGGAATTTTATTCAGTTTTTTAGAGATTTCCATGATGGTATTGGTTACTTCATCCGTGGTTGAATATCCGCGAATAATTTCAACTAACTTCATCACTGGAACGGGATTCATAAAGTGCATTCCGATTACTTTTTCAGGACGATTGGTAACAGAAGCTATTTTCGTGATGGAGATTGAAGAGGTGTTCGAAGCTAAGATGACATTTTCTGGAGTAAGCGCACTTAATTCTTTGAAAATATTCAATTTCAAATCGATGTTTTCTGTTGCTGCTTCAACGACCAATTCAACACCTTTAACGCCTTCTGTAATGGATGTAAAAGTGGTAATGTTATTCAGGGTTTCTTGTTTTTGTTGTTCGCTAATCACTTCTTTAGAAACTTGTCTGTCCAAGTTTTTAGTAATGGTTGCCATTCCTTTGTCCAAAGATGTTTGTGCCACATCAATCAAGGAAACTTGGTATCCAAATTGCGCAAAAGTATGTGCAATTCCATTTCCCATTGTGCCTGCGCCAATAACTGCTACGTTTTTCATGTTGTTTAATTTTTTACAAATATAATTTTAAAATTTTAGTCGCGATGAATGTGTTTGCTTTTAAACTGTTTAATCCTGAAAATTTGTTTTTTCTGCTTTTGATGCTGTTTTTTATTCCGTCTTTTCATATTCTGGAAGTGATCAACAACGGTTCGATTATGCATTATCTGAAACTAAATTACAGCTGGATTTTAGTTTTTAAGGATGCTTTGTTTCCAAGTTTTAAAGTTCATTTTTAGACAATAAATTGAAGAATTATACAGCTGACCATTATAAAGTATTTTTTTTCTGTTTTAGAATCAATTTTAGCGTATAAATAGTGTGGTAGTTTGCCGAATTTTCCGATATTTGTTTTAAATTTTTTAAAAGAACTAAACATTGTTTTGTAACTCTTTACGAAATGAACGTTTTTCAAATAACGATATGAAGCACAAATTACTTTTTCTATTCATTTTATTATTCTCAACAACAACTTTTGCGCAGTTGCAATTAGAGATTGACGTCATTGTAACGGACCTCAAGTCAAATAAAAAAGAGGCAGGCGTATTGATGAAAGTTTTTGATGGAACAAAATTAGTTAGTTCTGCAAGTTCTGCTTCCAATGGAAAAGTTGCACTCAAGGTTCCTGCTGGGAAAGTGTATAAAGTTGAATTTTCAAAACAAGGAAAAGTTACCCGCTTTTTCAATGTAAACTCACAAAACATCGACATCGAACTGCTTCAAGGTGCTTCTGAACCATTCGTTAAAACGTCGATTTCTTTATTTGACAGAACCAATAACGTGGATTATAGCTTCATCGAATCCAATGCAATTACTGATTTTTCTTTTGATGGAAAGTCAACTTCGCTTGCCTACAACAAGGCAACTGCTGACAAGATGGAAAAGAAAGTTACTGAAGTGATTGCGCAAGCAGATAAAACGGTTGGAAATAATGAGGTTCAGTATCAGAATAAAATGAAAGAAGGGGAAGCTGCTGCAACCGCTCAGAATTATCTTGATGCACGAACTAAATTTGAACAAGCACAGTACTTTAAACCAGGTGATAAACTTTCCATCAAACGCATGGAGGACATGGATAAATTGGTGAAAGCCGATAAAATTTCTCAAATCGATGGCGATGTTGCTGGTGGTGCTTATGATAATTTAATTCAGGCTGCCAAAACGTTGAAAGGACAGAAAAAGTATCAATTGGCGATCGATAAATACGAAGAAGCGTTGGTAGCAAAGCGAAATGATCAATTTGCTTTGGATGAAATTGATGCCTTAATGGATTTAATTCAAAAGGAAAAAAGAGATAAAGCAAACGAAGGGGCTTATACCGCTGCGATGTCGACGGGCGAAGCTTTGTTGAAACAGAAAAGTTATCAAGCTGCTCGTGATCAATACGATTTGGCATTGAAAGCAAAACCTGGTGATGCTGAAGCGACTAAAAAGAAAAACGAAGTTTTGGCATTTTTAGATGCTGCGAAAGGGGCAATTGAAAAGAAAAAAACGTTTGATGCTGCGATTGCTGCCGGTGATCAATTGTTTAAAGCTGAAAAATGGGAAGAAGCGAAAGTGAAATACGATGAAGCATTAGCAGTTGAATCGGCTTCGACGTATGCAAAAGGACAAAATGACATCATCAAAACCAAGTTGGAAGCTTTGGAGAAAGCGAAAGCCTTGAAAACACAAATTGATCAATTGCTTGCCGATGGAAATAAGTTGTTTTCGACTGAAAAGTGGGAAGAGGCGAAGGTGAAATATACAGAAGTCAAGAAATTAGAGGATAAGAATGCAATTGCAATTGAGAAATTAATTGCAGTTCAATTGAAAATCGACGAAGCCAAAAATAAAGCTGCACTAGAAGCTAATTTTAAAAAGTTAGTGGATGAAGGAGATTTGGCTGCCAAAGGATTGAAGTACGAAGATGCCATTGCAAAATATAAAGCGGCATTGGAGTTGAAGGCAAGTCCAGAAGTGGAGCAGAAGAAAACGGACGCAGAAACTGCTTCGGCCAAACTTAAAAATCAAAAAGAACAAAAAGCGAGTTTTGATTTGGCGATGAAAGAAGGGGAAACGTTCTTGTTAGCCAACAAATTGGAAGAAGCAAAAGCGAAATTCACGGAAGCAAATAAACTTGATGAAACGGCTCAATTGCCAAAAGATAAAATCAAAGCAATTGATGAAAAGATTTTAGCCAATAAGTCTGCGAAAGAAAAAGAAGAACAATTCAACGCTTCGATGTTGGCTGCGAATGGACTTCGTGAATCTGGTAAGTTAGAAGAAGCGATTACGGAGTACAAGAAAGCACAGGGAATCGATAAAACGAAAACTGAACCAGCAACAAAAATCAAAGAAGTTGAAACGGAAATTTCTACGTTAGCTGCATCGAAATCTGCTAAAGAAAAAGAAGAACAATTCAATGCTTCGATGGCTGCAGCGAAAGTACTTCGTGAATCTGGAAAACTAGAAGAAGCAATTGCGGAATACAAGAAAGCACAAGGAATCGATAAAACGAAAACTGAACCTGCAACAAAAATCAAGGAAGTTGAAACAGAGATTTCTGCTTTGGCTGCATCGAAATCAGCGAAGGAAATCGAAGAGAAATTCAACGCTTCGATGTTGGCTGCGAATGGACTTCGTGAAGCAGGTAAGTTAGAAGAAGCGATTACGGAGTACAAGAAAGCACAGGGAATCGATAAAACGAAAACTGAACCTGCAACAAAAATCAAGGAGGTTGAAACAGAGATTTCTGCTTTGGCTGCATCCAAATCAGCGAAGGAAATTGAAGAGAAATTCAACGCTTCGATGTTGGCGGCGAATGGACTTCGTGAAGCAGGTAAGTTAGAAGAAGCGATTACGGAGTACAAGAAAGCACAGGGAATCGATAAAACGAAAACTGAACCAGCGACGAAAATCAAAGAAGTTGAAACGGAAATTTCTGCTTTGGCTGCATCCAAATCAGCGAAGGAAATTGAAGAGAAATTCAACGCTTCGATGTTGGCTGCGAATGGACTTCGTGAAGCAGGTAAGTTAGAAGAAGCGATTACGGAGTACAAGAAAGCACAAGGAATCGATAAAACGAAAACTGAACCTGCAACAAAAATCAAGGAAGTTGAAACAGAGATTTCTGCTTTGGCTGCATCGAAATCAGCGAAGGAAATTGAAGAGAAATTCAACGCTTCGATGACTGCAGCAAGCGCACTTCGAACTTCTGGCAAGCTCGAAGAAGCGATTACAGAATATAAGAAAGCACAGGGAATCGACAATACGAAAACAGAACCAGCAACGAAAATCAAGGAAGTCGAAACGGAGATAGCTGCTTTGGCTGCATCTTTGGCTGCAAACAATTCTGCTAAAGAAATCGAAGAGAAATTCAACGCTTCGATGTTGGCTGCGAATGGACTTCGTGAATCTGGCAAGCTCGAAGAAGCGATTACAGAATATAAGAAAGCGCAAGGAATCGACAATACGAAAACAGAACCAGCAACGAAAATCAAGGAAGTCGAAACGGAAATTTCAGCTTTGGCTGCATCTTTGGCTGCAAACAATTCTGCAAAAGAGAAAGAGGAAAAGTTCAATGCTTCGATGACTGCTGCGAATGCACTTCGAACCTCTGGCAAGCTCGAAGAAGCAATTGCAGAATATAAGAAAGCGCAGGGAATTGACAATACGAAAACAGAACCAGCAACGAAAATCAAGGAAGTCGAAACAGAAATTTCAGCTTTGGCCGCTACTTTAGCTGCAAACAATTCTGCAAAAGAGAAAGAGGAAAAGTTCAATGCTTCGATGACTGCAGCAAGCGCACTTCGAACTTCTGGCAAGCTCGAAGAAGCGATTACAGAATATAAGAAAGCGCAAGGAATCGACAATACGAAAACAGAACCAGCAACGAAAATCAAGGAAGTCGAAACAGAGATTTCTGCTTTGGCCGCATCTCTTGCTGCAAACAATTCTGCAAAAGAGAAAGAAGAAAAATTCACAGCATCGATGACTGCTGCGAATGCACTTCGAACTTCTGGCAAGCTCGAAGAAGCGATTACAGAATACAAGAAAGCGCAAGGAATTGACAATACGAAAACAGAACCAGCAACGAAAATTAAGGAAATTCAGACTGAAATTGATTCGAAATTGGTGAATAAAGATGATCTAGCGTACACCGAATTGATGAGTGCGGCAGCTTCTTTGGAAGAAAATAAAAAATACCAACTAGCGCTTGAAAAATATACTGCAGCGAAACTGTTAAAACCAAGTGAGAAAAAACCTGCAGATAAAATTAAAGCTTTGGAAATCTTGATTCGCGAGCAAGATGCTCAAGCCCTGATTGAAGCCAAATATGCGGAAGCCTTGAAAAAAGGAAATGATGCGATGGGTGTAGAAGATTACTTAGCGGCAATCAAACACTTTAATTCGGCAAACAAAATCAAACCAAACGAAATCGAACCGGTAGAAAAAGCGCGTAAGGCTGAAGAAATGTCGAAAAACAAAACCTCGGAAGATGATAATTTGTTTGAAAAGATGTTGCTTTTTGCCCAGCAAAAAATGGATGAAAAAGATTTTGTGAAAGCAGAAGAATTAATTAAACGTGCTGCCGACAACAGACCGAGTGATCCAAGACCAGTTTTGCTTCAAAAAGAACTGGAAAAACAAATTAAAAATCGAAAAGATTACCAAGCTAAAATGACCGATGCGAAAGAGTCATTTGATAAGAAAGATTTTGAAAATGCGTTGCAAGCATACAACGATGCGAAAGCAATACTTCCAAGCGAAACGAAGCCAGATGAAGGAATTGCTGCTGTTAAAAGAGAAATGTCCTTGTTAGAAAAGTCAACACAAGAAGATGAAATCTATTTAACAACCATTAAAAAAGCGGAAGCGGCGGTTGCTGATAAAAACTACAAAGTTGCGATTGAAGAATACAAAAAAGCAGAAGCTCTGAAGCCAGCAGATAAAACAATCGGAACTAAAATTGTTGCGATTCAAAAGATCATGACAGAAATGTCGCTGATGGCAAACAAACAAGTTGAAAAATTGAAATTTGACGGATTGGTTTCGCAAGCTGATAATTTGTTTGAACAATCCAAATGGAAAGAAGCGAAAGCGAAATACGATGAAGCAAATGGATTGATGCCAAACAATTCGTACGTTCTAGAACAGCTTGAAAAGTGCACTAAAAATATCGCTAAAGGTCAAAATGATTTGGTGAAATACAAACAATTAATTGACGATGCAGATAAGAAGTTCAAACAAGCAAATTACAAGGGGGCTAAAGAAGCATATCAAAAAGCACTTGAAATTGACAACCGAGATTCTTATCCACACAGTCAGTTGGCAAAAATTGATGGGGTGTTGAACCCTGTTTTTGCTGAAGATGGTAAATTGCAAAATTTAGGTATCCCAACTGATAATTCATTGTTGGAAGGACAAGCATTGCTAGAGCGAGCGGCAAAACTTCGTGCTCATCGTTCCAACGACGAGTTCAAAAACAAACAGGATGAAATGGATGTGGTCAATCGTGAAAGTGCGTATTTCAAAAATAACGAAACGCAAGCACTTTCAATCGCATTGAAAAACAAAATGGAAGTTCAGACTTTGATAGAATTGAGTCAAGATGAATGGAGACAAAAAGTAGTAGACTCTGTTCGTACTGCAACGGTTGATTTTGATCAACGATTTGCAGACAACAACCGATTTAAGGATGCTGAAGGACAAGAGGCTCGCCGGTATGTAACTGATAAATCTGCTGAAAATGAAGAAAGATACCAAGTAAATCACGAGACTTTTGCTGGCAATACCGATAAAGTGAAGCAAACGGTAGTCAGCGAACAAGATGATTTATTGACTAAAAGTGAAAATCTTTACAAGCAACAAGTGCAAACCAAAGCGGAAGTTGGTCGAATTCAGATTGTGGTTGATGAAAATTACACAGACGATGATGGTGAACGTATCTCGGTGGTAGATTCTGTTCGAAATGCTCAGAAATCTCTTACTGCTTATGATTTTGATAGAAGTCAGGAAGTGATGGTTAAATCAATGGACATCAAAAGCGAAGTTGATCAAGCAAATTTAATTCGAGAACGGAAAGATGTTGAAAGTGATGACAGTCGTCAAACAGTTGTTGATAAGGTGAAATTGAAACAAACAGAACTATCAGCAATTGAGACTAAAAAACAAACAGATACCTACGAAAAATCGATCGCAATTCGACAAGATGTAACGGCTGGACAGAAATCGATTGAAGTGGAGAACAAAGCATACCAAGAAAATCAAGATTTGAAGGTTTCTGGATTGCAACAAACTCAAAAAGAAGTTTCTGAAATCACAGCGCAACGACAAGGCAATGATGATGCATCTCGACAAAAATCAAAAGAGTTGATCACGGATCACGTCATTGAAGTAGAGAAAATAAAAGAGGAAGGAAGCAAGGCACCTGAGAAGAATCAGGCAATTATGAAAAATAGTACCAATACCGATAGTGAACGACAAACCAAAGTAGAAGAAGGTCAGGTTAAGAAAAACTACGATGCTAGAAAATTTGTCGAAGATATTGCCAATAAAAAAATGGTTTTTAGTGCGAAAGTTGCCAATGAAATTGGTGCGAATTATCCAGAAGGTGTTTCTCAAGAAACCTTCCAGAAAAATGGAAATGATGGGTTGCCAACTGCTTTCATAACGCGAAGAATTGTGGTTAAAAATGGATATGGAGAAGTGTATGTTCGTACCCAAACATTAAACGCAATTACGTACTCACGAAACGGCGAACCTTCCACGGAATACATTTGGCAAAAGGAAACTTCGAATGCTAATCTGACGCGTAATTTCTAAGGAAAAGGGTACAAGCTGAAAAGTTGTTTTCTATTCGGAAATTCTGTCAGGATTTGAGGAATAGGAATAATTGTTGCAAAGCACGAACTGTTAAAAGTACGATTCGATAAAAAGGTGTTTCGTTATTGAAATACCTGTTTACAATAAAAAAACAAAATTAAAATGAGTGAAGTTATCCGTTTGTTACCCGATCACATTGCCAATCAAATTGCGGCTGGAGAGGTAATTCAGCGTCCAGCTTCTGTGGTAAAAGAATTGGTGGAAAATGCAATCGATGCAGGTGCTACCGAAATCGAAATATTTATCAAGGATGCAGGTAAAACACTCATCCAAGTCCTAGACAATGGTTCTGGTATGTCTGAAATGGACGCGCGCATGGCTTTTGAACGGCATGCGACCAGTAAATTGAGGTCTGCGGAAGATTTATTTAATCTTTCCACAAACGGATTTAGAGGTGAAGCATTGGCTTCCATTGCTGCAATTTCTCACGTGGAATTGAAAAGCAAGATGGACAGTCAAGAATGGGGAACTTCTGTGGTGATTGAAGGAAGCAAATTGGTTGATCAATCTCCCGTTACGTGCAAAGTTGGTACTTCTTTTGAAATCAAAAATCTCTTTTTCAATGTGCCAGCCAGAAGAAATTTCTTAAAATCGGATGGTGTAGAATTCAAACACATCGAAGATGAATTTATCCGAATCGCACTGGCTAATCCAGAGACCTTGATGAGTTTACACCACAATGGAACTCGTTGTTACCACTTGGAAAAATCCAATTTAAGAAAACGCATTGTGGATATTTTTGGAAGAGCGTATAACGATCGTTTGGTTCCGATTGATGAAACAACAGGCATTGTTAAAATTGTTGGATTTGTAGGTAAACCTGAATTTGCAAAGAAGAGCAGAGGAGAACAGTTTCTATTTGTCAACGATCGATTTTTTAGAGATTCCTATTTCAATCACGCCATCACGCAAGCGTATGACGGTTTATTAGCCTCAAAAACATTCCCGAGCTATTTCTTGTATTTCTATGTTGATCCAGCTTCGATTGACGTCAATGTACATCCAACTAAAACGGAAATTAAGTTTGAAGAAGACAAAGAAATTTATGCCATTTTGAAAAGTTCTGTCAAACAAGGTTTGGGAAAATTCAACATTGCACCTGCTTTAGATTTTGACCAAGAGACGAGTTTTGATGTTCCGTATTCGATGCGAAATCAAATGCCGGTTCAGCCAGAAATTCAGGTAGATACGCAATATAATCCTTTTAACACAAGTACTTTTTCAAGACCATCTTCTCCTTCTTCGGGTGTTCGAAACGACCGGTCTGCGGCTATTTTAAGCGCGGGATTTGGAGCTGTTGAACCGAAAAAAGAAGATTGGGAAGGATTTTATGACATTGAAGAAGTGGAAGAAAAACCAGCTTTGGAGATGGATTTACATGCGGATGCAAACAAACAGTTTATCTTCCAAGGTGCTTATCTTTTTTGCACCACTAAAAACGGACTTTTAGCCATTCACGGTAGAAGAGCGAAAGAACGTATTGTGTATGATGAAATTATGAAAACCTTCGTGATGCAGCCAATCAGTTCACAACAACTCTTATTTCCTTTGGGATTTGAAATTTCTGCAGCTGAGAAAATGTTGTGGGAAGAAAACAAAATTTCCTTAAATCGTTTGGGATTTGCTTGGAGTTTTAATGATTCAGGAATGGACATTGAAGGTGCTCCGGCGCATTTAAAAGACGATGGAATTCAAAAATCAGTGCAAAACATCATTGCCAATCTTTCTGTAACAGAACTTGACAAAGGCGAAGTTGCACATGTTTTGATTTCAGCGATTGCAAAAGGTGCAGCAAATCAAACCTTGCAATGGAATACAGAATCTGCCAATCAACTTCTGAATTCTTTGTTTCAATGCCCAGAACATCAATATTCACCAACAGGCAAAGTGATTTTAAATACTTTGCAAATTAAAGATATCAATCAATTATTTTAACATGTTCCAATTTTTAAACAACGTTCCACCAGTTACCAAAAACATCTTAATCATCAATGTATTGATGTTCGTGCTCACGTGGGTTTTTAGAGCTCAGGGTGTCGATTTAATCTCACTTTTAGGTGCACATTATGTCAACAGTCCTTTGTTTGAACCATACCAAGTAGTGACGCACTTTTTCATGCATTCTACAGCTATTTTCCATATTTTCTTCAACATGTTTGCCTTGGTGATGTTTGGTTCATTGCTTGAAAAAATTTGGGGTCCAAAACGTTTTTTCATCTTTTACATTACTTCTGCAGTAGGAGCATTTTTGTTTTACAATGCCTTGGGCGCGTACGAATTGTATCAAGTGAAACAACAATTAATAAGCTTGGGCTACAATGCCGTTGAGTTGAAACAATACCTCACAGTGGGCGCTGAGTTCAGTTACAACCCAAAGGATGAGTTTCTTTTGGCAACCTACATGACCAAAGCGATTACGCCGATGGTTGGAGCTTCTGGAGCTGTATTCGGAATCATGGCTGCCTTTGCATATCTTTTCCCAAATACCGAATTGATGTTGATGTTCATCCCTTTTCCAGTAAAAGCAAAGTTTTTAATTGGAGGTTATTTTTTACTTGAATTGTATTTGAGTTTCCAAAATTCAGCAGGAGATAGTGTGGCGCATTTGGCGCACGTTGGTGGTGCTGTGGTTGGTTTTCTCTTGGTACTCTTCTGGGGAAAAAAAAATAAAAACTTTTACTAAATGCAGCAAGCTAATTTTATCGCGTATTTAAAGCAACAATTTAAGGCTGGCGGAATGCACATTCGCTTGCTGTTTGTGAATGCTTTGGTGTTTTTATTGATTGGAATTCTAAACGTACTTGGTAGGTTGATTTCTCCTGAATTATCTGCTACTATTGGTGGCTTTTTGGAACAGGTATTTACACTGAAAGCAACTTTTCTTGGATTTCTTTCAGCACCTTGGGGAATTGTAACCAGTATTTTTGCACACTTTTCGTTCATGCACTTTTTGTTTAACATGATTTTCCTATTTTTTGTAGGGAAGATGTTTGAACATTTTTTTGGGGCTAAGAAACTGCTGTTGATTTATATCTTTGGTGGAATCGCTGGTGGATTACTGGAAATACTTGCCCATGAATTATTTCCTGCATTTGCCGTAAATGCTGCTGTTATTGTTGGTGCTTCTGGATCTATCATGGCAATTTTTATCGCAGTTGCGATTTCCAAACCTCAGATGGAAATCAAGTTGTTTGGTGTTTTCCCCGTTAAAATCATCATTTTGGCTGGTTTGTACTTTATTTATGATTTACTAAGCATTGGATCCAATGACGGTACGGCACATTTTGCACATTTAGGAGGTGCGGTCTTCGGATATTTTGCAGTTCAAAATGTCAATACATCAAAGAATTTATTAAACCGCTTAGATCGCTTTTGGAAAACTGCTGAAGCAAAGTTGAAAGGGATTTTTTCTAAAAAGAAACCGAAATTAACCGTCGAATACGGTGGCAGAAGTAAAAGTGACGAGCAATTTAATGCGGATAAAGTAGCTAGACAACAGAAAATTAATGCAATTTTGGATAAAATTTCAAAATCAGGATATGAATCTTTGACTTCGAAAGAAAAAGACATGCTATTTGACGAAAGTAAAAATGGGTAAAGCAAGAAACAAAATTTCCCTTTTCAGGGGCATATTTAAAATTACCGCTTTCATTAGTCTTTTCGGACTGTTGTTGGCATATTTGTGTCCTTTTGTTCATCCTTCTACCTTTTGGCCTTTGCCGTTTTTTGGATTGGCGTATCCCGTTATCATGGGGATTGTTTTGATCTTATTGGTGATCGGAATCTTTTTAAAATCGAGAATGGTGATTTTAATTTTGGTCGTGATTTTAATCGGCGGAAAATTGCACTTGAGAAGCATCTCTTTGCCTTTTGACAAACAAGAATTGGAAGAAGATCAAGAAATAATCAAAGTGCTTGATTACAACGTTCGTTTGTTTGATTTGTACAATTATGCAGATAATAAATATGCGAATAGAAATGCTATTTTCAAGTATTTAGAAGAGCAAAATGCAGATGTAATTTGTTTTCAGGAATTTTATCAGCAAGATAAACCAACTGTTTTTCCAACCAAAGATACCTTATTGACTTTGTTGGGAACCAAGTATTCGCACGAGCGATATAGTCACAAATTAACTGGAAGACAAAATTTTGGAATCGCCATGTTTTCTAAATATCCAATGATTGCCAGAGGAGATGTGATGTTTGATGATCCAGAAAATAAAGATAATAATTATTGTATTTATGCAGATATCGTAAAAGGACAAGATACTTTTAGAATTTACAACGCACACTTTCAGTCCATCAAATTTCAGAAAGATGATTATGCTATTTTTGGCGAAAATCAGCAACAAGTTGGCGTCAACCAATCTTCTGTTCGCTTGATGTTGGATAAGCTTCGCATTGCATTTCCGAAGCGTGCAGATCAAGCTCGTAAAGTAATGGAACACATTGAGCAAAGTCCATATGATGTGATCATTTGTGGAGATTTCAACGACACGCCGATTTCTTATACGTATAACATTTTTTACAGTCGATTTGTGGATGCATTCCGCAATTCCGCAAGTGGGATCGGGTCAACGTATGCTGGAAAAGTACCCGCTGGTCGCATCGATTATATCTTCCATTCTAAGAATTTAAAATCAGCAAATTTCACCATTCAAGAAGATGTACATTCGGATCACCGAGCCATTCAATGTGAAATTTGGAAACCAAAAGTAAGTGTTCATGAGTAGCTGTCGCAGTAATTTATTTTCGTTTTAAGATAAAAAACAGGATCATTTACCAAACAACCTTCAATCCATACACTAAATCTGAATCTGAAATCTGCCACCGCCGAAGGTAGCAACAGAGTTAATCTGTAATTTACAATTCCTATTTAATCAATCCAATCAAGATTTCTTTGTAATTCTGATAAAACTCATCAAATCCAAGAATCTTTTCTTTCAAGAATTTATAGATAACTGGATGATCTGCTTCTACGAAAAAGTTTACACCTTTTAATTCCCACGTGATTCTGCAAAAAGATTCGATGTCTGGCGAATAGTGATTAAAAATCCATTCTCCTGAATCGCCGCCCATGGAGTCCGTCAATACTTTTTTCAATTCTTCCATTTGTTCCCAAACAACTTCTCGAATTGCAGCATCTTTGGATTGAATGTCGAAATTTAAACGAGCACCAGTTTTGTCGCATTCCATTCGTAGGTATAGAAATTTAATGCCTGTAGGATAACTGAGCCAATTGACGCGTCTTCCATTGGATGAAATATCTGGACGCATGTATTCTTTGAATTCGCTCCAGAAATGGATGTTTCGTTCTCTTAGTTCTCCTTTATCTAACATGAAATTCTGAATGAAAAATGAATTTTTTTCGGTCGATTACAAACATTTTTGGAAGGTTGTTGGAAGCGTAGGTTATTTCCATTAGCTTCACCAACGAGCCATGTAACCATTCTTTGTAATAAACAGGCTGATTTTGTTTGTTGTATTCCCAGCTGCGAACGCGCTCTTTCTGCGTCCAATTTGAATCCAAATCATAACTCGCAATGGGGAAACCATTTTCTGTGAGCGTAACTGTTTTTACAGTCAACGCAAAGTCTTGAAGTGTTGAATCTATTTCTGCGGCCATCAACTTCCAATCTTCTGTTTGCGATCCTTTTTCCGCTACAATTTCCAGCGTGTTCACAAAATTGTTGACCATCGATAAAATTAACTTCGGGTTTGAAATGGATGGATAAAAAATCAAAGAGTCATTTCGATTGTTTCCTTTTGAAGTTAACGCCAAAGTTTGCGTGGAATCACTCGTAAATAAAACAGGTGGAACATTGCTAATTCCCATGAATCTTGCAACATTGATTTTTGAGATTATCTTATTTGAATTGTAAACAAAATCCAATTCAGAGTACGGATATTCTTTTGCGCGATGCAAGTAATGATAAAAGCTTTTAGGTAAACTTTCTTTGTTAAAAACATAAACGATCTTCTCCGAAATGTTGTTGGGTAATCTACCTCCTTTCACATACAAAGTAAGCTTAGAAAGGTTCAATTCTTGACATTTTTCAAGATCCATGATTGGACCCATGGAAAAAGGCGTTTCAACTAATTTTCCAAGATACAAGGGATAGAAAATGTTTCCGCTGTAGCTTACCTCGATTTTTTCTTCTGAAGCTACTGGTTCTTTTTTAGAAGTACAAGCGGTGAAAAGTAGGATGAAAATTAAAGGGATAGATTTCATTTTTGCAGCTTTTAATATCAAGGATGTATGAAGATTTTATGGCTTGACAATTCTCAAAGATAAGAAAAGGTTTGCCTAAATAGACAAACCTTTTCTTAATATCAGTTATTAAATGTTACTTTTTCTTATTTTTTTGAGCTTCAACTTGTGCTTTTTGCATTTGTTCTAATCGCTCTTGAAATTTAGATTTTGCTTTTGGACCTTTTGCAACAGCAGCTTCTTTTTTCGCAGCCATTTTTTCTTTTAACTTCTCTTCATCGACAAAGAATTGTTTGATAGCCACCATGATGATGATCGAACTCAACGTTGAAATGAAGTAGTAATAACTTAAACCTGCTGAATAATTGTTGAAGAAGAAAATCATCATGAATGGGAAAATATACATGATTACTTTCATGTTCGGCATACCTGGTTGCGTTGGTTGTTGCATGTTACCGCTGTTTAACCACGTGTAAACCAAGGTTGTTATTGCCATCAATAAAGTAAATAAAGAGATGTGGTCACCATACATTGGAATGTAGAATCCAAAGTCGTAAATCGAGTCATAAGAAGACAAATCTTCTGCCCAAAGGAATGATTTTTGTCTCAATTCAAATACCGCTGGAAAGAATCGGAATATCGCTAATAAAATCGGCATCTGAATCAACATCGGTACACATCCCGCAAGCGGAGAAGCTCCACTGGTTTTATAGAGCGACATCATTTCGACTTGCTTTTTCATGGCGTCTTCCTTGTTCGGGAATTTGGCATTCAGTTCATCGACTTCTGGTTTTAAAATTCTCATTTTCGCAGAAGAAACATACATTTTCCATTGAATTGGCATCAAAAGAAGTTTAATAATCGCAGTCAATAAAAGAATAACGATTCCAACCGCCAAGCCTGTACTTTCTAGGAGATTAAACAAAGGTTGAATCGCATATACGTTCATCCATCTAAAAATTCCCCAACCAAAGTTTATGTTGTCTTCATATCCTGCATTATACGACTTCAAGACATCGAAATCGTTTGGTCCAAAAAACCAATTGATTTTTGCAGATGCATCTCCTGTATTACTCAGGTCTAAGTTCATTACAGCAATGTACTTCTTGATATGAGAACTGTATTCTGGGTCTCCTTCTTTGTATGTTCTTACTTTTAGTTTAGAACCTGCTTGTCCAAAACCACCAGCTGGTTTCATGATGGTGCTGAAATAACTTTGTTTGAAAGCAACCCATTCAACAGGTGCTTCCATGTTTTCATCGTCGTCGCTTGTTTCACTTAAATAATCATGATCTTTTCCTTTGTTTTTGAAGCAAACGGTGGAAACCATGCGCTCAGCACTCAACAAACGTTCGGTTTTTCTCAAGTTCGTTTTCCAATTCAACATCACATTTTCAGCAGAAACAGCACCTTCAAAACCTTTCATTTTAACTTCAAAGTCCATGTCGTAAACACCTTCTTTCAAAGTATATACGAATTGAATGGATTGTTTGTCAGAAGGTTTTAATTCAAATACAATTCGATTTGAAGATGAATCAACTACGCTGAAAAGTTTATTTCCTGTCTTGAATTTTTGACCATTTAATGGAAAACTCAATTCATTTACGTTATCTCCCTCGCCAAATAATCTCAAAGGTACAAGCTTCTCTTTTTTCTTTGCGAAGTTGTTGTACGTTTGATATTCTTTCAAGTAAACAGCAGAAAGTACACCTCCTTTGGTGGAGAAATCGTAAATTATTTTATCCGTTTCAAAGCGAATTGTTTCACCTGTTTGAGCCGTTTTAACTCCTGTATTTGCAGTTTTTATTTCTGAAGAAACTGTTTTGTTGGAATTTGCATTGTTCTCAGCAACCGCACTTTTACTGTCATCCTTTTTGGAATCTGTGGAAGCCGAAATTTCAGTTTTGCCTTTGTTGTCGATGGCATCTGTTAATTCTTTTGGTCTATTTAAAAACGTAAAAGTTACTAAGAGTGTTCCGATAAGTCCAAGACCTATAAGTGTGTTTTTATCCATTTCTTATTTTTGTTTGTATTCTTTCGCTGCATTCACAAACCCTACAAATAAGGGATGTGGATTGTCAACAGTACTTTTATATTCTGGGTGAAACTGTACTCCAACAAACCAAGGGTGTGTCGGAATTTCAACTACTTCAATCAAGTTTGTCTCCGGGTTTTTACCTGCTGCAACCATTCCAGCTTCTTCGAATTGTTTCAAATATTCGTTGTTGAACTCGTATCTGTGGCGATGACGTTCAGAGATTAAATCTGTATTGTATGCAATTGCGGTATTAGAATTCGGTTTCAATTCGCATTTGTAAGCTCCTAATCGCATTGTTCCTCCTAAGTTGGCGATGGTTTTTTGCTCTTCCATCATGGTAATGACTGGAAATTTAGAATCTTCTGCAATTTCCATCGTGTGTGCGTCTTCCATGTGCAATACATTTCGAGCAAATTCGATGACCGCGCATTGCATTCCTAAACAGATTCCCAAGAAAGGAATGTTATTTTCTCTTGCATAACGAACTGCTTCAATTTTTCCAGAAATTCCTCTTGAACCAAATCCTGGTGCAACCAAAATTCCGTCCAACTCACCCAATTCTTCTTGGATGTTGGCCTTTGTTAACTTTTCGGAGTGAATCCATTTTACATTGACACGACATTCGTTGGATACGCCTGCGTGAATGAACGCTTCACTGATCGATTTGTAAGAATCTTTTAATTCAACGTATTTCCCAACCAATCCGATTGTGATTTCTGATTTTGGATTTTTCAAGGTATGCAAGAAAGAATTCCACGAATCTAAATTCGGAACATCTTTGGAGGAGAGGTTTAATTTTTCTAGTACTACTTTATCCAATCCTTCTGCTTGCATCAATAGGGGAACATCGTAGATTGTTTCTGCGTCAATCGATTCGATCACCGCATTGATACCAACATTACAAAAATTAGCGATCTTTTTACGGATGGTTAAATCCAAATGATGCTCTGTTCTACAGCATAAAATATCCGGTTGAACACCAAACTCTAACAATTGCTTCACGGAGTGTTGCGTTGGTTTTGTTTTTAATTCTCCAGCAGCAGCTAAATAGGGGATAAGCGTTAAGTGAATCACCAAACAATCATTTTCAAATTCCCATTTCATCTGACGAACCGCCTCAACATAAGGTAAAGACTCAATGTCACCAACGGTTCCACCGATTTCAGTAATTACAATGTCAAACTCTCCTTTTTTTCCTAAAATTTGAATACGATCCTTGATTTCATCTGTGATGTGTGGAATAACTTGAACCGTTTTTCCTAAATATTCACCTCTGCGCTCTTTGTCGATTACAGCTTGATAAATTTTCCCAGTGGTAACACTGTTGGCTTGAGAAGTTGGTACGTTCAAAAAACGTTCGTAGTGACCTAAATCCAAGTCTGTTTCAGCTCCGTCATCGGTTACATAACACTCCCCGTGCTCATAGGGGTTTAATGTTCCTGGATCGATATTGATATAAGGATCAAGTTTTTGAATGGTTGCTGAATAACCGCGGGCTTGTAATAATTTCGCTAATGAAGCAGAAATAATTCCTTTACCTAAAGAGGAAGTAACTCCCCCGGTTACAAAGATATACTTCGTTGAATTGGACATATTTTATAATTTGTAACTACGGGGCGCAAAGTTACAATAAACATCGCAGTAACAAATCATAAATTGTATTCTTTTTTATTAAGACGCAGGGTCGAAAAATATTTTGACGCTAGGACATATTGAAAAAACCTGATTCAGGTCATTAATCAGTCCGAAAAGGTTATTTACCTTTACCCTGTAAATTCACATTAAAAAGAGATAGACATGACATTTGAACAATACAAAGTAGGATTCGATGAGATTTTGAACAACGCAAACCCTATAGCTCCCTATGATGATCCACATTTTTTGGATTATACCAAAATGAATTCCAAACGTATTAATCGTTGGTTGAAACAAGGTGAGATTCTTCCAGAAATGAGAGATTATCTTACAAACCTTCAGTCAAAACAAAAATGGGTTTTGATTACCGAACATTGGTGTGGTGATGCAGCGCACATTGTGCCTTTCTTACACATCATGAGTGAACTTTCTCCATTGATAGAATTGGAAATTCAATTAAGAGATACCGATTCTGAAATCGATTCATACTTAACAAACGGTTCCAAATCTGTTCCAGTTTTAATCGTTCGCGACGAGGCTGGTAAAGACTTATTTGTTTGGGGACCGAGACCTAAAGCATGTCAAGCTGTTTTCGACAGTGAAAAAGCTGCTGGCGCCGAAATGGAGGACTTGAAAGTAGCCCTTCAAAACTGGTACAACCACGACAAAGGAAATTTAATTCAAGTTGAGATTTTGGAGTTGTTGAAGAAGGTTTAGGCTTTTGTAGAGGTGGGATTTAATTGCACGTCTAAAGAGTATAACATGTAGAGATAGTTCAAAGCATTGAATAAGTTCAACGAACGTTAGTAGGGCCGACGAACCCAATACACATCGACACGGTGCAGAGATACGCACACAGACGGACACATACGAACACTCCCATAGCTACGGACTTAAGTCCGTAGCTATGGGAGTGTTCGTAGTTAGGATGCGTTGGTAGATATGGTCCTGTTCGCAGTTCTGGGTGTGTTCGTAGTTCTGGTTGTGTTCATAGATATGGTTGTGTTCATAGTTAGGATGCAAGATATTTTTGGTTCTGTTCGCAACTCTGGTTGTGTCCATTGATTTGAGTGTGTTTATAGATATAGGTCTGTCCTTCATACCGATGTGTTCTCAGTTATAGCTGAGTTCGTAAGTACAAATGAATTTCTAAAGTATGGCCGTTGTCGCAGATACGTCTGTCTACTAAGACATAGTTGTATTAAAAGTATCCTCCAAAACTCGATGTAACTCTAAAAACGCAGCGTACTCATCTTTGAAGTCTTTTCTTTGATGATGTTCTTTTTGGTTTTTAATATAATTATAAGCTCGAACCATCACCGATTGCGATACTGAAAAAGCTCCGTAGCCAATTTGCCAAGTAAACTTTTCGTTGATTAAATTATTTTGATTGATGTAATATGAACTACTACCTTTTACGCTTTTCATTACTTCCATGATGGATTTCTGAGGATTCAATAAAAACAGACAATGCACGTGATCGGGCATTCCGTTTATGATTCTCACCGGACAGCCCAGTTCTCGTAATTTGTCGTTGATAAATTGATGAACTTCCTTCTCAATTCCAGCATTTAAAAAATGTGTTCTGTACTTGGTTCCAAAAATGGCGTGAATCCAAATTTTGTTGTATGAATGTGGCATAATGGGTATGTTAGACTACTGAAGATAGTGAAAAATAGTATAACAAATGCAGAAAATGCAGTTTTTTTTACCACACCTCCCTATAGCTACGGACTTAAGTCCGTAGCTATAGGGAGGTGTGGGGGAACGTATTGATTATATGAACCTCTCAAACATTTCGATCGCAGCAGCTATGTTTTACCGCAAGACTCTCAACCTTAATAAACCTGCAACCCAAAACCTTCAATGATTTCAATAAAATCGTTAAAGTCCTCCGAATCCAATTCATACGTCAACAACAATCCATCTTCTGGACTTTTCTCTGTCGTTAGAACCACTTTAAACTCTGTTGTAATTTCAGGGATTGCAGCTGCTGCTAGCTCGTAATCTGCAAAATGAAGTGTTCGTTTTAAATTTGCCATGTTTTTTTATATTTCTAGGTGTTGTTGGTAAATGTACGTATTTCGTCTCAAGCTGAAACTTAGAATGAACTCAATTCGGTTCAATATGAATCAGCACATGCCCTAAATTTGGAATATTTTCTTTCAGATAATCTTTCAGTTCGTGCGAAATGTCATGGCCCATCTTAACCGACATTTCACCAGCTACGATAACGTGCAAATCCACGTGGTATCTCATTCCTGCTTTTCGGATAAAGCATTTTTCAGTATCTAAAACGCCTTTAACTTCCAAGGATTTTTCTCTAATTTCTACAATTAATTCTTCGTAAATCTGTTCGTCCATGATTTCACTCAAAGCGGGTCTAAAAATCAAATAACTGTTATATAGAATAAACCCAGATGCAAACAAAGCTGCCCAGTCATCCGCAGTTTCATACCCTTTTCCCAGAATCAGCGCAATTGAAATTTCAATAAATGCCATGATGGAAGTAATTGCATCGCTTCGATGATGCCAAGCATCTGCTCTGAGGGAAGAGCTATGCGTTTGTTTACTCTTCCGGATCACAACCTGAAAAGAGATTTCTTTCCAAATAATGATCACGCCCAACACAATTAAGGTCCAAGATTTTGGCAATTCGTGCGGTGTATTGATGTTTTGAATGCTTTCATGTGCGATGACAGTCGCCGAAATAACCAAGAAAGCAACCACCACAAAGGTGATCAAAGGTTCAATTTTACCGTGACCATAAGGATGATTTTCATCTGCTGGACGTTTGGCATATTTAAAACCAAATAAAACAAGGATAGAGGCAAAGATGTCCGTTGTAGATTCAATGGCATCGGCAATTAAGGCATACGAGTTCCCGAAAAATCCTGCAAGCGCTTTGATGATCGCTAGAAATACATTTCCGAAGATACTAAAGTATGTTGTTCGTATGGCCGTTTGCTCGTTGCTCATGGATGAAGCACCTTTGCTGTGCTGTTCGTAAATGTATGGAATATCAAAGGATTTATAAAGTTATTTTAGGTTAAATCATCCCCAAAACCTTCGGTACAAAAACAATCAACCCAATAACAACGGCAGTCACTGCGCTAATCAAAACAGCTGCTGCGGCTAAATCCTTTGCTTTTTTTATGTGCAGATTTTTTTGAGGCTCTACAAAATCGGCTAAGTTTTCGATGGATGAGTTGACGATTTCTGTAACGATTACAAAGCCCATCGCAAAAGCAAGAAGCGTCCATTCGATGAGGGAAACTTTGAACGCAAATCCTGCAATCACAACAACCATTGATGCTAAAAAATGTATTCGAGCATTGTGTTCTTCCATCCAAAGTATTTTCAAACCATTGAAAGCGTACTGAAAACTTTTGATTCTTTTGGTAATTGAAAACTTTTCTTGTTTCATCATTTTGATTTGAAAAATTGCTATCCGACTTTTATTTTGATCAGAAAGGCAGAAATCGATTTCACATATTGATCGCCAAAATATTCTTTCGACATCGATTGAAATCCTTGTAAATGTCCGCCCTGAAATACCAGTGAAGTTCGGTCTTTCTGCATATCAGCAAGCAAGTTTGCATCAGCGACTGTTGTGAATTGATCATCCGTACCAGAAAAAATCAACAGGGGAACTTTTGTATTGACATAAATTTCATTCAGTTTTTGCGAACTTTTTGGGAGTACTAATTTTTTTCCTTTCGCTTCTTCAATTTTCTTTTGAATGTTCATCGGATTAACAACCAAACCTTCTAAAATTAAAAAATCGGGTGTGACTTCATTCAATAGAAAGCCAGTCATGATGGTTCCCATCGATAATCCCCAAACGCCAATTTTTTTATTTTTGACATTGGATTTTGTCCAAGAATAAACGGCTTTTAAATCTGCAGTAAACTCATCGTAATACAATTGATTTTCATCCATCTCAAAGTTTGAACTTTCTCCAAAGCCACGGTAGTCAAAGAGAATAACTGAATAACCACTTTGCGATAAGATGGCCGCCTGGTTTAACCAATACGACATGTTTCCCGCGTCTCCATACGCCAAAATGATGCTCGTTTCTCGGTTTAAGTCTCCAATTGGATTCAAAACCCAAGCTTGCAGCTCTAGTTGGTCTGTGGTTTTTATTCGATGTGATTCATAATTGAGTCCCAAGGAATCTGGATGCGACTTATAGCCTCGATCTGGTTTTAACGAAAAGCCATAAAAACAGCAGAACATACATGTGAAAAGAATGTAATTTTTCATTTTTCTAATTCTTATTTAGTTTTATCATTTCATATAAATCAAATCCTTCAGCCCAATAATCCTTCACGACTAGCACTAATTCAAATCCCATTTTCTCGTAAAATAGGGATGTATGTTGTGAAGTTCTTACTTCGATGAAATTTATGTCTGCAGTATTTTTTAAAAGCTGAATTCTATGTTCCATCAAGTTGCCTCCAATTCCCTTTCCTTGCGATTTCGGATCTACCATGTCCCAAGATATCCGAGCCTTTTCCTCCTTCGGAAAATAATTTATTCCACCACAAGCAAGAATTTTTCCGTCTTCTTCTACTACAAAGTAATCTTCAATTTCTCGCTCTAAATAATCATTAAAATCCTTTTCTTCGGAAAGAGCAAAGAATTTAGGCGTGTTCGAACGCAAAACTTCTAGCAAAGCATTTTTATCTGAGGAATTAAACTTTCTAATGAGCATCATCTATCAAATATACAAATTTCACAAAACCACGCAAGAACTTAAGCTTCTATTTGTAATTTGTTAGCTGTAATCTGCCAGCTGAATTCTGCATTCTTCAATAAGTTTGTATATTTGTCCCACGTGATGTAAAAAGAGGTAAACAAAACCAATACCTGCATCTTTACATGCGGTTTTAAGTTAAATAGAATAGTACATGAATCGAATCTATACCTTCTTAATCAATACCTTGCCAAGACCTTTGTTGATTAGATTGAGTTACCCTTTCAAAAAAGTTGCTCCATTACTTTATAAAGGAGATAATGTAGAATGCCCTGTTTGCGAACGAAAGTTTAGAAAATTTCTTTCGTACGGATCTAAAGTAACGCACCGCGAAAATGTACTTTGTCCGTATGACCTTACTTTAGAACGTCATCGATTGATGTGGTTGTACCTTCAAAATGAATCTAATTTTTTTACGGCTGATCGATTAAACGTACTTCATATTGCACCAGAACAATGTTTTCACAAACGCTTTAAAGAACAAAAGAATCTCGATTATTTAACTGGAGACTTGCTCTCACCAATTGCGGACATGCATTTCGATTTACACGATATACCCTTGGAAGATAATCGTTTTGATGTAATTTTTTGCAATCACGTAATGGAACACGTAGCTGATGCGAATCGATGCATGCAAGAGCTTTACAGGGTAATGAAGCCAGGAGGTTGGGGAATTATGCAAGTTCCGCAGGACATGACTCGAGCAAATACCTATGAAGATGCGTCCATTGTAACGCCTGAAGATCGAGAGTTGCATTATTGGCAATATGATCACGTTCGTTTGTTTGGGAGAGATTATCCAGAATGGTTGAAAAATGCTGGTTTTGAAGTGAAAGAATACATTCCTGCTGATCATTTTTCAGATGAAATAATTGAAAGATATCGCCTGATGCGCAAAGAAATTTTGTACATCGTTAGTAAAAAATAACAGTTGAGTTGGTTAATATGAAATGGATAGGAGAACGCATTAGTTTTGTAGATGAAAAGGGAAGAACATCAATCGTCATCAGCCCTGAAAAAAGCACCTTCACCAGCGCCATGTTGGGAGCTTGGTTTTTCATGTGGCTCGGGATTGGTTTTACGATGATTTGGTCATTTTTCTCTTTGGAATTGGTTGAACAAGAAAAAGTAATTATCGGAATATTTTTAGTTTTTTGGGCATATTACGCCATTAGAGTAGGTCGTGTGTTTTTTTGGTTGCTTTGGGGAAAAGAAATGATTCGCATTGACGAAAAAGGATTGACAATTAAGAACTCCGTTAGAAATTATGGTAAATCACCGATTTACTTTGTCGATAACATGAAGAACCTGCGAATAAATCAACCTAAAGAGCGATCTATTCAGGCCGTTTGGGAAAAATCTCCTTGGATTCGCGGTGGTGAACGCATCGAATTTGATTACGTTGGTAAAGTAGTTCGTTTTGGAAAAAAACTAGAAGAGAAAGAATTAAAGGTGTTATTCAGTCTAATCTCCAAAAAAATTGACGAGCAACGAAGAGCAAAAAGAGACTAAATGTTTACCTTGTTTTTTCGTAATCCATTCAGCCTATTGGAGGTCGGTAACATAAACATAACATTAAAATACCGTTTTTTTTAAAGGTCGACGTCGGAGAACAGAATTATTGACGTACCTTTGCACTCAATTATTAAATTTTTATATGACCTTTAGTGAATTAGGGCTAAGGGATGAGGTGCTGAAGTCGATAAACGATTTGGGGTTTGATGCACCTACTCCTATCCAAGAAAAAGCAATTCCGCACTTGTTGAAAAGTGAAAGCGATTTTGTTGGACTAGCGCAAACAGGAACGGGAAAAACGGCAGCATTCGGTTTGCCGTTAGTGAACAATGTGAAACCAGGGGTTAATTCTCCTCAAGGATTGATAATCTGTCCAACTCGCGAGTTGTGTCTTCAGATTTCAAAAGACCTTGAAAATTACGCAAAATACGATCGAAACACATCGATTGTCGCAGTGTACGGCGGTGCAGATATCAGAAGACAAATTACACAATTAAAAGGAGCGACGATTATCGTTGCAACTCCTGGACGTTTGGTTGATTTAATCAACAGAAAAGCGGCTAATTTGAGTGAAGTAGGTTTTGTGGTACTGGATGAGGCTGACGAAATGTTAAACATGGGGTTCAAAGAAGACATTGATATGATCTTGCAGAAAACACCAGAAAAGAAAAACGTTTGGTTATTTTCAGCTACCATGCCGAAAGAAGTTGCTCAGATTTCTAAAAATTACATGAATGATCCATTGGAAGTTTCAATTGGACACAAAAATCAGAGTAATGAGAACATCGAGCACATCTATTACTCAGTTAAAGAAAAAGATCGTTACGCTGCATTGAAGCGTTTGATTGACGTAAATCCAGAGATTTTTGGATTGGTTTTTTGTAGAACACGTCATGAGACTCAATCTGTAGCAGAAAAACTAGGTAAAGACGGTTACAATGCGGAACCATTACACGGAGATTTATCACAAGCTCAACGAGATAATGTGATGAAAAGATTCCGTGACAAAACGTTACAACTATTGGTTGCTACTGATGTAGCTGCTCGTGGAATTGACGTAGATGGTATTACACACGTAATCAACTATCAATTACCGGATGATATTGAAAATTACACGCACCGAAGTGGTAGAACTGCTCGTGCTGGTAAGAAAGGAGAATCTTTGGTTTTAATTAACACCAGAGAGAACTTTAAGATTCGTGCAATTGAAAAGCAAATCAGAACTGAATTTTCAGTAGGTACAATTCCTTCTTCAGAAGAAATCTGTGGCGTACAGTTAACAAGTTTGATTTCTAAAATCAAAGAAACGGAAGTAAAAGAAAAAGACATCGAGAAATTCCTTCCTCAAATCTATTCAGATTTTGAAGACTTGTCTAAGGAAGAAGTAATCAAAAAGTTTATTTCAGTTGAATTCAACCGATTCATCGAATATTACGAAAGAGCAGGCGATTTGAATGCTTCTTCTGATAGACGTGAAAGAGGAGAAAGATCTGACAGAGGCGAAAGAAGCGACAGAGGAGATAGAAGCAGAGGTGATCGTGATGATCGCGGAAGTTCTAGATTCGATCGTGGTGAAAGAAGAGAACGTTCTGACAGAAATGATGAAAGTAAAACGCGTTTCTTTGTTAGTATAGGTAAGAGAGATGGTTTAAATCCAGGTGGCTTGTTAAGAGTTATTTGTGATGAAGCTGGCTTGACATCTTCTAACATTGGTAAAATCGACGTTCTTCCTTCATTCAGTTTCTTTGAAGCAGATAATGAACATGCAAGCAACATCATCGATAAGGTGAACGGTGCAAACTACGAAGGCAACACAATCAGTATCGAAATTACCAAGAAAAAAGCTGAATCATCTTCAAGAGGTGGTGGAAGTAGAGATTTCGGTGGTGATCGTAGAGATGGAAATCGTGGTGGCTTCTCAGGAGGTTCTCGTGATTCTAGAGGTAGAGATAGCAGAGGTGGAAGTTCAAGTTCTAGCAGAAGAAGCAGCGGTGGAGATCGTGGTGGACGTTCTGGAGGAAATTTCAGCAAAGGTTACGGTTCTAGTTCTAGCTCTGAAGGTAGCAGCAGAAGAAATTACAGCAAATCATAATATTACAAACAAACAAAAAAAAATGGTAAGATTCATCTTGCCATTTTTTATTCCCATTTTAATTTTATATGGATATTAGAAACATCGCAATTATTGCTCACGTTGACCACGGTAAAACAACCTTGGTTGATAAGATGATTGAAGCAGGAAGTATGGTCAATGAAAGAGAAAGACTTACTGGAGATTTAATCATGGATAACAATGATATTGAAAGAGAAAGAGGTATTACCATCGTTTCTAAGAATGTATCAGTTACCTATAAAGGTACAAAAATTAACATCATTGATACTCCTGGTCACGCCGATTTTGGAGGAGAAGTGGAGCGTGTATTGAACATGGCTGATGGTGTTTGTTTATTAGTAGATGCTTTTGAAGGTCCAATGCCGCAAACAAGATTCGTACTTGGTAAAGCATTAGCTCTTGGTTTGAAACCTTTGTTGGTAATCAACAAAGTGGACAAAGAAAATTGTACACCAGAAGAAGTTCACGAAAAAGTATTCGACTTGATGTTCGAATTGGATGCAAATGACGAACAACTTGATTTTACAACTGTTTACGGTTCAGCTAAAAATGGTTGGATGTCTACAGACTGGAAAAAACCAACGACAAGTATCGATACCTTATTAGATACCATTTTAGAATATTTCCCAGTAAAAGAAATTGAACCAGGAAATACACAAATGTTGATTACTTCTTTGGATTATTCTGCTTATGTTGGACGTATTGCTGTAGGTCGTTTGACAAGAGGGATTTTGAGAGAAAACCAACCGATTATTTTAGCTAAAATCGATGGTACGCAAGAAAAACACAAAATCAAAGATGTTTTCGTTTTTGACGGATTAGAGCGTAGAAAAGTATCTGAAGTTCAACCAGGAGATATCTGTGCAATCACAGGAATTGAAGGTTTTGAAATCGGTGACTGTATTTGTGATGCTGAAGAGCCACATCCATTGAAATCGATTGCAATTGATGAACCAACAATGAGCATGTTGTTTAGTATCAATGACTCTCCTTTCTTCGGAAAAGAAGGTAAATTGGTTACTTCTCGTCACATTCAAGATCGTTTGAATAAAGAATTAGAGAAAAACTTAGCACTACGAGTAAAAGATACGGATAAAGCGGATAAATGGATGGTCTTCGGAAGAGGAGTATTGCACTTGTCAGTTTTGATTGAAACCATGCGTCGTGAAGGATATGAATTGCAAGTGGGTCAACCACAAGTAATTTTGAAAGAAATTGACGGAGTTAAATGTGAGCCAGTTGAAGAATTGACAATCGATTTACCGGAAGAACACAGTGGAACTGCGGTTGATGCAGTTACACGTAGAAAAGGAGAGATGACAAACATGGTTCCAAAAGGAGCACGTATGACCATCACTTTCCAAATTCCTTCTCGTGGAATTATCGGATTGAGAAATTACATGTTGACTCAAACTGCTGGTGAAGCAATTATGTCTCACCGTTTCTTGGAATACCAGCCGTACAAAGGTGATATTCCTGGACGTCAGAATGGGTCTTTGATCTCCATGGAGCAAGGAGTTTCTATTCCTTTCTCTTTGAATAACTTGCAAGAAAGAGGTAAATTCTTTATCGAACCAAGTGAAAACATTTACGAAGGTCAAGTAATTGGAGAAAACTCTCGCCACGGTGATATGATCGTGAACGTTACAAAAACGAAGAAAATGTCTAACATGCGTTCTTCTGGAAATGACGATAAAGTTCGTTTGGCTCCACCGAAGATTTTTAGTTTGGAAGAATGTTTAGAATATATCCAAGGCGATGAATACGTTGAGGTAACTCCAAAGAGTCTTCGTATTCGTAAAATATATTTGAAAGAAGTAGATCGTAAAAGATATACTCCGAAATAAATCTAAAAAGTTTTTCTTTTTTAAAGCCTGGTTTTGGATTCAAAACCAGGCTTTTTTAGCTTTTAAAAATACGAATCTAAGTGCAAGTGAATAAGTTATAACCATTTTGTGAACATCTTAACCAGCAAGGATTAAGAATTTTGTGAAAAAACATCAAGGTTACCGAATTGAAAATATTAAAATTTAAGAATTTCAGTAGGAATTTATGCGTAACTTTAAAATTAAAGCAGTTGGATATGTTTGATGACGAAGAAGAATTTAACTATGGCAATCTAAATGAAGATTTAGAGCGTTTTGAAAGATCCCTGACAACGGGTTCCTTCGACTTTATTGATAGTGATAAATTAGAAATCATTATTGATCACTACTTGATGCAAATGCAATATTCCAAAGCAGACCTAGCTGCTGACCACGGAATTGCTTATTTTCCGTTTAACAATACTTTTAAGTTAAGAAAAGCTCAGGCAATTTCAGCAATGGGGAAGCTAAAAGAAGCATTGAATTTGTTGAGTGAAATTGAGAAAATGGAAAGCGTTACAGCAGAAATGTTGTTGACAAAAGCAGCGATTTTCAGTCAATTGAAAGATTCTAAAAGAGCCATCAAGTATTTTAAAGATGCCTTGGAAGTTTCTGAAAAAGAAGACCGAGACGAGATTTTCTTGGACATTGCGATGGAATACGAAAATCTGAACGACTACGAGTCTGCGATTGGTATCTTGAAACAAGCAATTAAATACAATCCAAAAAACGAAGGTGCCATTTATGAAATTGCATTTTGTTACGATCAAATTGGTGATTATTCAAAAGCAACGGAATGTTATTCCGATTTCATCGATGAAAATCCATACTCGTTTACGGCTTGGTATAACTTGGGCAATGCCTATTCAAAAATTGAAAATTGGGAAAAAGCAGTTTGGGCGTATGACTATTGTTTAATCATTAACGAAACGTTTTCTCCAGCGCATTTCAACCTTGGAAATGCATACTTATCCATGGAGAAATATCAATTGTCGATCAATAATTTTGAAGAGTGCATGCGCATCGACGGGGAAGACGGATTGGCACTTTGTTACATCGGTGAATGTTATGAGCAATTGGAAAATTATGATTTGGCCAAACATTATTACCACCGAAGCATCGAGTTTATTCCTGAATTGCCAGAAGCTTGGCTTGGATTAGGAATTGTGAGCGACCTAGAAGGAAAAACTGTTGAAGGAATTAAATTAATTCAAAAAGCAATTGATTTAGACGCTACCAACGGTAGTTTTTACCATGTTTTAGCGGGTGCGTATGAAAAAATAGAGGATTATGAACTTGCTGAGAATGCATATATAACTTCCTTGTTGTTGGATAATGCAAATGAAGAAGCATTGACGGATTACATTGAAATGTTAATTACAGGTGACAAACAAAGTGAAGCAAGAGAGTTTTTAGCTAGTTTTGAAGCATCAGAAAGTGTGAAATTGATTGTAAATCTATTGAAAGCAAATTTATTATTCCTAAATGCACAATTACATGAAGCAGTCAACCTGATTATCGGCTGTATAGCTGAAGATGAAGAAAGATCGAGAGAGATTTTTTCAATCAATGAATTATTAAAAAATGAACCAATTATTGTAAATTTGTTCTCAAAAATATAAAATATGAATTTTGAATTATCATACATTCCAGAACGTCCAGAGAAACCCAGAAATAGTGGGATCACGATGATGATGGACAAAGGTTTAAGTTTAACGGAAGTGAGTAACTTCATCGAAGCAAGTGGACATTTGACAGACATCGTTAAATTTGGATTTGGAACGTCGTATGTAACAAAAGACTTGAAAGAAAAAATCAAGTTATATCAAGACAATGGTATCCGTGCTTATTTTGGTGGTACTTTGTTTGAAGCATTTCATGCAAGAGGACAATTCGAAGATTACTTGCGTGTTTTGGATAAATACAACATGGATTTGGCTGAGATTTCTGATGGATCGATTATCATCAACCACGATGAAAAGTGTGAATTGATTCGTCGTATGGCGAAAGATAGAACAGTTCTTTCTGAAGTTGGATCAAAGGATTCTGGTATTTTAATCAGTCCAAATAGATGGATTAAAATGATGACTTCAGAGTTAGAAGCTGGGTCTTGGAAAGTAATTGCAGAAGGAAGAGAAGCTGGAAATGTTGGTGTTTTTAGACCAAACGGAACAGCACACACCATGTTGATTAATAAAATTATTGCCAAAGTGAAACCAGAAGATATTTTGTGGGAAGCTCCAATCAAAAATCAACAGGTTTGGTTCATCAAATTATTTGGTGCAAACGTAAATTTGGGAAATATCGGTCACAACGAAATGATTCCATTGGAATGTTTGAGATTAGGTTTAAGAGGCGATACGTTCTTCGACTTTTTACCTGAAGATTACGCAAAACGCTTGAAACAAGTGGATAGCGACATTGAAGAGGAAGAATTATAGAGATAAAGTTTAGCTTCATATTCTCGGTTTTAATTCATTTTCTCTTCTTTAATAAAAGAGATTATGGTTACGAAAGTAAAAGAGATTATAGGTCACGTTGCATCTATCTATTCGGTCGATGGCGTGAAAAATTTAGTTTATACAGGTTCCGGCGACCATTTTGTGGCTCGCTGGAACATGGATACTGGTACGCAAGATGCTTTTTCTATCAAGGCGGAACAAGCAGTTTATTGTTTGAAATTAGTTGCAAACAAGACCATTTTAGCTTTTGGAACCAATTCTGGCTCCTTGCACATTATTGACATTGAGAATAAAAAGGAAATTCGGCATTTTGTGCAACATAAAACAGCTTTATTTTCTATTCAAGAAAATGAAGCGAAAAATCATGTTTATACGGCAGATGGTGACGGGAATTTAGCGGTTTGGAAAACGGATTCTTGGGATTTATTATTACTGCTTCCACTGAATTGCGGAAAAATCAGATCCATAATTGTGAGTGAAAATGGCGAGCACCTTTATTTGGCTTGTCAAGATGGAAACATTCGAATTTTTGAAACTAACGGTTTTAATGAAATTGCTAATTTCTTTGCACACAAAGATGGAGCGAACTCGTTGGCAATTTATCCAAACCAGAAATACCTTATTAGTGGAGGAAAGGATGGATATTTGAGGGTTTGGGATTTGAATGACTTCACCGTTCAACTAGAAATTCCAGCGCATAATTATGCAGTATATCAAATTATCTTCCTCAACGAAGGAAAAACAATCGTTACTTCAAGTCGCGATAAATCCATTAAAATATGGAACGCCAAGGATTTTTCCTTCATTCAGAAAATTGAAAGAAAACAGTACGGACATTCGCATGCGGTCAATGACCTGTGGAAAAAAGATGAAACGGATTTTGTATCCGTTGGAGACGATAAGCGGATTATTCTTTGGGAATTAGCTTAGGAATCAGTCTTCGAAATGATCGGTATCTACAATCATTTTCAATTGTACGGTAATCAATTTATTTCCTGCTCTTTCTAGAACGGTTGCCTCGTATTCTTCGATGGTGATTTTCTCACCTACACTTGGAATTCTGCCAAATTCTTGAATGATAATTCCAGCCAAGGTATCAAAACGTTTGTCTTCTTCAAATTGAATAGGCAAGAGGTTGTTGATGTCATTAATAGGAGCCGTTGCAAAGACTTTAAAGGTAAACTCATCCACTTTCTCGACAATTGGAATTTCGTTGTCGTATTCGTCTTGAATCTCGCCAACTAATTCTTCAATAATGTCTTCCATCGTTACAATTCCTTCAACACCTCCAAATTCATTGACGATAATCGCCATGTGAATGTGTCGAACTTGAAATTCTTTCAATAAACTACCAATCTTCTTGTTTTCAGGAATGATGATGATTGGACGAATTAAATCGCGAATCACAATTTCTTCGTGCTTGCGTAATTTCTTTAAAATATCTTTGATGTGAATCAATCCAATGGTATTGTCAATCGAACCTTCGTAGCACGGAATTCTAGAATAACCTTCATCCAATAATTGCTCAAGCTCTTGCTCGTTAAAGGTATTGACATTCAAAGTGGCAATCAAATTTCGGGGAATCATGATCTGTTTGGCAGTTCGCTCCGAAAAGTCAAATGCATTCTTGATAATGTCGTAATTATTGGATTCAATATTTCCTCCTTCGTTACTTTGCTGAATCAAATATTTTAATTCATCAGAGGAGTGAATCTCCGCATCATGCATCGATTTAATTCCAATTAATTTCAAAATGAAATTTGCAAAACCATTTAAAACCCAGATGAAAGGTCTGAAAATGATGTAAAAGAAATTTAGGGGATAAGCTAGGAGTAGCGTAGTTTGTTCTGCTTTTTGAATCGCAATGGTTTTGGGCGCAAGTTCTCCAAAAACGATGTGTAAAATGGAAATAATGGCAAATGCAATCGGCAATGCAATTTGATGTGAAGTAGCTTCGCTCATTCCGACACCAACCCAGTTCATCAAACTGATGATGATTTTGGATACAACTGGTTCACCAACCCAACCCAATGCCAAACTGGCAAGCGTAATTCCAAGTTGGGTAGCTGCCAAGTAACCATCGAGGTTATTTACGATTTTAATTGCCAAATTTGTGGAGCCACTCGTACCTGCTTGTGCTTTTAATTCAAGTTGTGAAACACGAACTTTCACGATTGCAAATTCAGCTGCAACGAAAAAGCCATTCAATAAAACTAAGGTAATTGTGACTAAGATATAGAAAAGCATTTTTTCTTTTTTTACAAAGGTATAATTAATTGAGAAAAAGCAATTTATTTTCTTCTTCCAAACTGAAATATATTAGAATGGATATCCAATTCCGAAGTTCAACGAAGGACTAAATGGTTTTGGAATTAAAGATTTGTATCCGCTTCCAAATTTATCAAGTCCCTCTTGGTAATAAGCTTGTCTAGATTGGAAAATCCATTTTGATCCGTTTGGTAGCGCCGGATTGTTGAGTGGAATTCCAAAATCCAAACGAATCACGAAGAAACTAAAATCAAGACGTAAACCAAATCCTGCTGAAAGTGCGAGTTGTTTGTAGAAATCAAGTGAAAATTGACTTCCAATTCGGTTGACATCTTCTTTGAGTGTCCAGATATTTGCGGCATCCACAAAAACTGCTCCTTTAAACATTTTACTCATCGAGAATCTAAATTCTGCTGAACCCGATAAGCGCAAATCGCCGATTTGTGTTTCGGTTCGCGTGGTATCTAAATAATATTTATAAGTTCCTGGACCTAACGATCGTGCTCTCCAACCACGGTTATCATTTGATCCACCAGCAAAGAAACCATAATCATACGGCAAGGAAGGATTCTTATTTCCGTAAGGCACACCAGCACCAGCTGCGACTCTAAAGTTGAATGATTTCTTTTTGTCTATCGGATATCCGATGATTACTTCATTGTCAATTCGCGCAAATTGGGAGTAGGGAACACCTAAAATGGTTTTTTGATTGGTTAAAGTATCTGTGTTTTTACTGATCCAGCTGGTCAATAATCCTGCATGGTCAAAGTTGGCACTGTAGAAGAGAGAAGTTCGTTTTGGATTATCTGCTCCGCGGTTGTTGTATTCATAAGTGATTTTAAAATCCTGCCAAATAAATTGATCGCTATAAGCATTTCTCAAAAACAAATCGTTGGATTGTTCTAATTTTTGAACAAATGCTTCCGAACGGTTGCTAATCGAAACGAATTTAATAACGGATGCAAAAGGTAAACCAATTTGCATGGTTTGCGTTTTATCTAATACGAACTTATACAAGTAATTGAACTGAAAAACACCGCGGTTAAAGTCGTATCGTTGCTGAATATTATAGGCAAGTGACAAAATGGTACGAGGTTTTTGTCTTTTGGTTAATATTTTAAATGGAACGGGTAAAAGTCCTGGCAAGTCAAATTGAATCGAAGGACCAAATTCAAACGTGTTAAATGCTCTATCAGCATATTTGGTTTTCTTTCCGTCTAAGTTTTTTTCAAATACTGCTGGTGTCGACTCAAAACCTCCACCCAAACTGATGGTCATTTTTTCTGACCCTCTGAATAAGTTTTTATTGTTATAGTTGATGGATGCAGATAATCCTAAGAAACTGTTGGAGTTAGTGAACCGTGGTTCAAAACTATAACTTTGTTTTTCAGCAGGAACCAAGTAATAGTGAACGTCAATGGAATCTTTTCCTTCGATTTCAATCAGTTCAGGTTTAATGGATTGAAAAACTCCTAAGCCAGACATACTGGTGTAAGATCTTTCGAGATAATATTCTTTGTAATAGTTTCCTTCTTCTAAATAATTTTGCATTTCCAAAATGTTTGGACGAATGTAAGGTTTGGTATTGTATAGGAAAGTTGCTTTTCTATGCTGTACCAAAGTGTCTATATCTAATGGAAGTTTAGCTTCTTTTTTCTGTTTTCGAGTCATTTTGATCTCGTTGTAGCGAAGCGTGTCCAGCGTATTTAAAAAATTGTTTTGTGTCAAAGAAATGCCTTTTCGAGCCACGTCTGATCTGAAATTTTGTTTATAAAACAAGGTGTCAGCCAAGTGAAAATAAACATTTCGAATGCGATAAACAGCTTGCTTTTTTTGAATCGTTTGGTCTGAATCCTTGATAAATCGATCGGTGAAAAGGATGGTCAAATTCACTTTCATGGGTTCTTTTCCAGTTGAATCTGCATTGAACAATACGTGTGCAGGACTGAAACCATAATACCCATTGTCTCGCATGTACTTGGCTACTCTGGATTTGTAGGCGGAAAGCATGTCCGAATCTAGTTTTTCTCCGACCAAAGTTGGGTGATAGGATTTTGATCTGAATTTTTGATAATCTTGTCTGACAGATGGGTTTTCACAATCTATGATCAAGGAATCAATATAATACGGTTTTCCAGTTTCAAGGATGTATTGAGCTGTAATTTTGCGTTTTCTCTCATTGGTATCCAGTTCTCCACGGACATTCCCAAAATAATATCCTTTTCGATTCAAGTAACTGTTTAATTGACTAACAGATCGATCAAAAGAAGCGGAGTCGAAGACAACGGGTGGTTCTCCAATTTTGTATTTTAACCATTCTCTAAAAAATTTTCGAGGATTGAGGGAATCTTTGAGTGGAATAATTTTTTCATAGTACAAGCTATCGCCGTCTGCTTTGGCTTTGGAAATTCGTTTTTCGTTGATTCTATTTTGCTTGTTTCTTCTTCGTTGATTCGTTTGATACAACTTTTGATTCTGTTTGAACCGCTTATCTGCAATTGTTGCTGAATCTGATTTGATGATGTGAAAATAGGTTTCTCTGTTGTATGCCCACAGCCTAAACTTGACACCCAACAACGTTCGATTTGGCTGTTGGCGAATGATTTCATTCATCGCCTCTTTGTCCAACTTATCTCCAGAAACAGTCAAAACATTTTTCTGCAAGAGGTATTTTTCTTGCGGAACGTGTTTGGTCTGATTACACGAAATCATCAAGAAAAATAGGCTTAAAAAAATAAAATATGTAAGTTTGTATGTCCTCAAATTGCTGTTGTGAGGAACAAAAATAATAAAAACGACCCATTAAATGATTTCCAAAAATTATATAAAGTTAATTCACGCTTTAGAACGAAAGAAAATCAGAGACGAACAAGGCAAATTTGTCCTAGAAGGAGAGAAAATGTTATTGGAAATTCTGAATTGGAAATCAGATAAATTAGAACATCTATTTTACACTGAGGGTTTTAAAGATTCAATTGTTCACTTTGACTCTTCTAAATGTACCGAGATTACTGAAAAGGAATTAAAATCCATTTCGAGATTGCAAACTCCCAACAAAGCGTTGGCAATATTTCAAAAATGGGAACTTTTGGAGGTAAAGTCTGATTTTTACATTGCTTTAGATGGTGTTCAAGATCCTGGAAACATGGGAACGATCATGCGTTTAGCAGATTGGTTTGGTGTTCCTGAAATCATTTGTTCGCATGATACCGTTGATTGTTTTAATCCCAAAGTAGTGCAAGCAACCATGGGCGCCATTTTTAGGGTTCAGGTTCGGTATGAGGAATTAGAAACGTACCTACCAAAATTAAATTTACCGATTTACGGAGCTTTGTTAGAAGGTGAAAATGTATACCAAACCAAGTTGACACCGAAAGGAATATTGGTGCTTGGAAACGAAGGGAAAGGGATCAGTCAATTGATTCAAAATATCATTGATAAACCAATCTCAATTCCTCGGTTTGGAGATGCTGAATCTCTAAATGTCTCTACTGCAGGAGCAATTTTATTGTCTGAGTTTTTTAGAACCGTTTAAAACTTAATATTCCAACAAAAGCGTAACTGTATCGAAAGCAACAGTATTCACATTTTTAATTCCATTTGTTGTCGGATTGGAAGCATTGAAAAGATAAGAAAATGGCGTATTTCCATCAGAAATAAACTTAAAGGTCGTATCAACTTCTCCCAAGATAACGTGTTGTTCGCTATCACAACAAGTTGGACAATTTGCTTTACCTGCTTGTTTGGTCCACTTCAAAATATCGCTTACCGCGGAAGGTGCAACGTTTTTAAAATGAAGTTTTACCCAAGATTTTGCCGTGGTACTGTAATTTCGAACCAATTCTTTCTCTGTTGAAAAGGAGTCATAAGAAACGGGTTCGTACACATCAAAATACTTTTCTTTCGTTATTTGAATGAAAAATTTCTCGGCCTGCTCTCTTTTGAAGGTAAACTGAAATTTTCCGTCTGAACCAATTGTTGAGCTTCCCACCACTTTCATGGTGCCACCACCAGCAGGTTTTTGTAAAAGCGTCAAAGATGCGCCATTCAATGCTTGTCCAAATGTTGCATCCGTTACAACTCCCGACATGCTAAACGTTAACTCTTTTTTCTTACACGCAGTTAGCGAGAGAAAAAGTAAACTGATAAAAAGGATGTTTTTCATTTTTACTGTTTTTATGTTGGTTTGACACATTTTTTAAATTTAAATGAAACAAGCGAAAGGTACGAAATATTTAGAATAAATGAATTTATTGCACCGTATTTCCAATCAAGGTAAAAAAAATCCCAGCAAACAAGTGTCTACTGGGATTTAAAATCTATAAAAAGAAACGTTAATTCAATCCGCTCAATTTTTCTTCTAAAATTGCAATTTTTTGCAATGAATCTGCTTCTTTCTTGCGTTCCATTTCAAGTACTTTTTCTGGAGCACCAGCAACAAATTTCTCGTTGTCTAATTTCTTCATCACAGAAATAAGGAAGCCTTTTGTGTATTCTAATTCAGCTTGAATCTTTTCTTTTTCTGCTTCTAAATCGATTGTGTCTCCAAACGGTACAAAATATTCGTTGGAATTGACCATGAAGGAATAGGCATTTTGAAGTTTATCGTTTACATATTCCAACTGACTTAAATTCCCCATTTTGATGATTACCGAATCAAAATCAGTAGCAACTTCTTCGTTTTTCTTAATGAATAAATCCATTTTAATTTTCGAAGCGATGTTGTTTTGCTTGCGAATGTTTCGGATGTTGGTAATAACCTCTTCCATTTTCGTAAAACCTGCTAATACAATTGGATTGTAAGCCTCAACAACTGGCCATTGCGCCAAAATAACGTCGTTCCCTTCTTCGCGTTCGCGAATTAAATGCCAAATTTCTTCAGCAATAAAAGGAGTAAACGGCTGAATGATTTTCAAAATTTTCTCAAAAAACACTTTCGTACTTTCCAAGGTCAGTGCATCAATCGGTTGTTGATATCCTGGTTTGATCATCTCTAAATACCAAGAGCAGAAATCGTCCCAAATCAATTTATAGGTCGACATCAAGGCTTCGGAAATTCTGAATTTATCAAACGATTCGTTGATTTCAATTAATTGCTGGTTGAATTTTGCTTCAAACCATTCGATTGCTTTCACAGAAGATGCTGGTTGCTCAATGTCGCGAACTTCCCAATTACTCACCAATCGGAACGCATTCCAGATTTTATTGGTAAAGTTTCTTCCTTGCTCACATTGTGAAATATCAAAGGGTAAATCGTTTCCTGCCGGTGAAGAAATTAAAATTCCCATCCGAACGCCGTCTGCACCGTATTTCTCGATCAGCTCAATTGGATCTGGAGAATTCCCTAAAGATTTAGACATTTTACGGCCTAATTTATCGCGTACAATTCCAGTGTAATATACATTTTTGAAGGGCAATTCACCTTTGTATTCGTAACCTGCAATGATCATTCTCGCTACCCAGAAGAACATAATTTCTGGAGCAGTTACCAAGTCATTGGTTGGATAATAATAATTAATTTCTTCGTTTTCTGGATCTGTCAAACCGTTGAAAACAGAGATTGGCCACAACCAAGAAGAAAACCACGTATCCAATACATCTTCGTCTTGCTTCAAGTCTGCAGCGGTAATTGTTTTCCCAGTTTTAGCGCTTGCCAATGGAATTGCTTCTTCGATTGTTTTCGCAACTACATAATCTTCTGAACCGGTTCCGTAATAGAAAACTGGAATTTGATGTCCCCACCACAATTGTCTAGAAATACACCAATCTTTCACGTTTTCCATCCAATGACGGTAGGTGTTTTTGAATTTTTCTGGGTGGAAATTAATGTTTCCATTCATCACGTTTTCCAGCGCTGGCTCAGCCAAATCTTTCATACTCACGAACCACTGTAAAGACAATTTTGGTTCGATAACCGCATCTGTTCTTTCAGAAAAACCTACTTTGTTGATGTGATCTTCTGTTTTTACCAAATAGCCTTTGTCGTAGAGTTCTTTTTCAATGGCTTTACGAACTTCAAAACGATCCATTCCTGCATAATGCAATCCCAATTCGTTCAAAGTTCCATTGTCATTGAAGATATCCAAAGTTTCTAAATTGTGTTTTTTACCCAATTCGTAATCGTTGGTATCGTGTGCTGGTGTCACTTTCAAACATCCCGTTCCAAATTCAATGTCCACATATTCATCTTGAATAATTGGAATCACGCGATTGGAAATCGGAACAATGGCTTGTTTTCCGTGTAAATGATTGAATCTTGGATCCGTTGGATTGATGCAAATGGCAGAATCTCCTAAAATCGTTTCTGGTCGGGTAGTGGCGATGGTCAACCATTCGTCCTCGCTTCCAGCTATTTTATAACGCACGTAAAACAGTTTGGAATTCACTTCTTTGTGCAACACTTCTTCATCCGAAAGTGCAGTCAAAGCTTCAGGATCCCAGTTCACCATTCTAACACTTCTGTAAACTTTTCCTTTTTTGTATAAATCAATAAAGACATCCAAAACCGATTGCGAATATTCTGGATCCATCGTAAACGAAGTACGTTCCCAGTCACAAGAACAACCTAATTTTTTCAATTGTTCCAAGATAATTCCACCGTGTTTGTCCTTCCATTCGAAGGCATGTTTCAAAAATTCCTCACGGGTTAAATCAGATTTCTTGATTCCTTCCGTTCTTAATTTTTGAACCACTTTCGCTTCCGTAGCAATTGATGCATGATCCGTTCCAGGAACCCAACACGCATTTTTGCCCAACATGCGCGCACGACGAACCAAAACATCTTGAATCGTATTGTTCAACATGTGGCCCATGTGCAAAACACCCGTTACGTTTGGTGGCGGAATCACAATGGTATAAGCCTCTCTCTCATCCGGAACGGAGTGAAAGTAATTTTTACTCATCCAGTGAGCGTACCATTTTTCTTCTGCTTGTAAAGGTTCGTATGTTTTTGGAATTTCCATGTATTTTATTATTTTTTTAAGAATGTAAAGATAATTAGAAAAAATGGGAAAATAGGGCGGAGAAGTGAAAAATGGGCGACGGAGAAAGAGAAGTAATTCAAGAGATCACTTGTAAATCGCTTTTTTCTGATGGAAAAGTACGAAGTGTTTAGTATACGTTTGAGAAATTAAAGATTAATTTTTCAAACGTGAATCGATTTTTTCGGAGCTATGATCCGCTGAAAAAAATAAAATCATAGATTTCTCGATGCAAAAAAGCATCGTCAAAAAGAGAGGTTCGCAGGACGTATTAAAGATCTCAAAATGCATTTTTACGATGATGAGTTGACTTTCAAGGAATTTAACTAATTATGTTAATTTTATCGGAGAACAGTGATTCAAAATGCTTCACAAAACAAAAACCCAGTTTCATCATCCGCATAGCGCGAGAGGAAGAAACTGGGTTTTGTTAACTGACCAAAATGAATTGGTTTAAAGAACAGTATAATACGTTTTTAAAAATCGATTTATCTGGTGATACTTACACCTCCAAATACTTCTTTTTTCTTATCAGAATAGATGGATTTGAATTTGATTTTCCACGTAAAATGATCGTCTTTTACGAGTTTTCCGTTGTATGTTCCATCCCAACCGAAGTCAACATCATGTGATTCAAAAATCAATTGTCCCCAACGGTTATAAATATAAAACTCGTAATTATTGACATCGATTCCTGAATAAATTACCGGCTTAAACTGTTGGTTAAGTTCATCACCGTTTGGAGTAAATGCATTCGGAACGTAGTAAATAGTTTCTTCAATCACTTGGATAACCACTTTCGCGGTATCGGAACAACCAAATGGTGAAAACGCAATTAATTTCACGATGTAACCTGCACCTTCTGTATCTGGAAAATCATGATTCGCATGGAAAGTTGTTTCTTCTGGACTGTTATCTCCAAAATTCCATACATACGAAGCTGCACCAGTTGTTATGTTTGTAAAGTCTACATGTGTTTCCATGTTGCTTAATTCAGTACTAGAAGTTAAAAAAGCAGCATTCGGAACTGGATCTCCAATAATAAATTTCTGAGTTATGAAAATCTCATTATCACAAGCATCTTTCACGCTGTATTTTCTAATAACAATCTCTGGACAATATCCACCATCAGATACATCGCTTACGTGTGTAACGATCGGAGTAGAGCAGTTGTCAGAAACACCAGTTAATTCATTGATGTCTGCTGGTGGTAATTCAATCGTCTGCACGTCAACCATGGCATCCGCTACCGGATTCGTTGTATCATGTACTTTTATGATCTGACTTGTCGTAATTGAATTTCCACAATTGTCGGCGTAAGTCCACGTACGAATAATTGTTTCTGGACACGATAAACCGTCTGAAACATCTGTTCCTACTACAGAGCCACTTCCAGTACAATTATCCGTCCAGTTCAAATTGGTCATCGCTGGTATATCTGCACTACATTGTACCGTAATATTTACTGGCGTTGCGGCGAAAACTGGCGGGATGGTATCTTTTACAATGATTGTTTGCGTCACCAGTACGAAATTTGTACATGAATCGGCAACTTTATATGTTCTGGTAATTGTTTCCGGACACGTTAAACCATCAGAAACACTGCTGACTAAAGTGACAATCGGAATAGAAGTATAATCATCCGCTTCATCGATCACCACGTTGACATTTGGTGCTGGAACATCAGCTGGACATTGGTAGTGCTGAGTTGCCGGATTGGAAGCTGTAGGAGGTGTATCAACAATGATTTCAATTGGGTAACGGCAGGTTGCAGAAGCAGACCAACCACAACTTAAACCTGCATTTACTAGGTTTGTAGAAGTTACTTGACAAATAAAATCTGCTGCGACGTTGTTGTCAGCATTTCCAGTTCTAGAATAACTTCCCATTTGACCATTGATGACACCACAATTTGAAGGACATCCATTTCCGGACCATTGTGCTCCAATCGTAATGTTAAAACCATTGATGGTAGTATTTAATCCTGCAATTTGAGCTCCTGTCCAACCCCAAGCGATGAAGTCGACAACATTCCCTAAATTATCGATGATGATTGCCCAACTGTTGCTGTTTGGATTCCAAAAAATATTAGAGCCCCAATAGTTTGCGGAACCGACAATATCTGTTTTAGTAACAACCGAACAAGGCGAGAAACTAGATGGTAAATACCATAAAACACTATTTACACTGTTGATGTTCGTGTATGAGTCACTGACAGCAACAACCCAACCAGTTGTATTGATCGCCGTAGAATATAAATTTGAAATCTCAATGTAATCCTCAGAACCTGTTCCACCATTCATTCCATCCGTTCCGCACTCAGTGATTAAAACGGAACCGGTTGTAGAATTTGAGGTACTTGCTGAAGCTTGTGCCCAATAGGTTTTATTGGTAGTTAATGGAGGGGTAGTGTAGGTGTTGGTCGTAGATAATTGATTTCCAGCTGTAGCGCTATCCCACCAAGTTACTGCTGTGGTATCCGTTGTTGCCAATAGGCTGGTGGTTTCACCAGAACAGATAAACGTGTTTCCTGAGAGTGTTGGTTCTTCAGAAACTTCAATGATAAATTCAGCTGTAACGATTTGTGCTGGGCAAGTAGAACATCTTACTTTTACCGTATATAAGGTACTCACAATTGGCGCTGCTAAATATGAATTTGCTGAACCCCAAGCTTGTACGACCGTAGTTCCGATTTGTACTTGATATTGATAAGTTCCTGCACACGTACCGGTTGCGGCAAAAGTAACTAAGGTGTCACTTCCTTCACACAACAAGACTGCTTCTGGAGTTGGCGTAAGCACGGTGGGACCACATTGAGCTTGAGAATTAAATCCGAAAGCAACTAAAAAGAGTATTAAGCTTATAAATGTTTTCATATTCATTAGTTGTAGTTAAGTATAAAGTCGATGTCATCATTGAACATGGAATAATTCAATCCTAAGCTTTGAAATGTTTGAATAAACAATTGAATAGAAGAAATCTGGATTTGAAGTTCTTGTATTGAATTGTTATTGATGTTGTTATAAGCTAAAGTCAACGTATCGGTAAAGTTTTTAAATACTTCACGTGCAGCTTCTGCTTCAATGGCATCTTCTGTAAATGATTGGCTTTGCAAGATCTGACGATCATCCATTGTGCATCTTATTGTCTGCTGCTGTTGCTGGCACACCGCACTGAAGCTCAAAAAAAGAATAAAACCAAAGAAGATTTTGGATAGATAATTAGAAAAATTCATTGTAAGTATTTAATAGGATAGTTAATAAATAATTTTTGTTTCTAGTAATTGTTACCGCTAAGATAACGGAATATAAAGCTTATGGTTGCCTAATCTCTAATAATAATCGGGAATAGTGCTGATTTAAATGACTAAAATAATTTAGTGAATTAGAATTATGTAATGTGTAATAAATACTGCATTTAAAACTTAAAATGATTTTTATTGGAGAGATTGAGCTAAATAGCATCGAATAAATATATTTTTAAGTATATATTTGTGCTTGAGAAAGTTTGCAATTATCAAAAAACATGTTTCTTTATTTAAATTAAACAAGTATGTATAAATTCAGTTTTGTTATTGTTATTGGATTACTATTCTTATCTTCTTGTAAGAAGAAGGATATTCAACCTAGAAAATCGGTTTACGAAAACTTTACTTGGACCGCCAGTCCTTGTGTGGAAGAGAATACAGGAGGTATAACGATTGATTTTACAGAAGGTGTAAATTTTCGCTATCCAGTCTTTAATCCAAGAAATGAAACCGAGTTTATTTACTACGAATACACTTGCGACTCGTTAACAGCAGTTTATTCAAATCCAAAATTGGTAAAATATTCTTTACTTACGAAAGAAAAGACAGTTCTTCTTACTGGCAAGTTTCTATCCGGTCAAGTAGCTTGGAATAAAAAGGGTGAACTTGCATTTATAGAATCTACTGCAGGCGCAATCTATACGATGAATGATGACGGAACAAATTTACAATTTCAATTCATTGCCAGCAGTCCGTCTCTATCACATGTTAGTTGGTCACCGGATGGTGATGTATTTTACAGCCTATTTACTAAAATAATTAACGTGAATAATCGGGTAGATTATTTACTAAGGAAGAAACCAGGTTTAGCAAATATAGATACTTTATTACTTGATAACCCAATCTATAGTATGGATATTTCCAGCAAAAATCAACTTTTAAATTTCACGGGTAATGGTTACTATGAAATAACTTCCTTGTCGGTCGACACGTTGACAGCTGCTGTATCGCAAGTAGAACCAGGAATGTTTTTTAATCACGGTCTCGCATATAATAAAAGCGGGAACAAGTTTTATGTATCTGCAACTAAATATTACGGAGCGGGAGTTTACGAAGTTGATATAAATCAGAATACAGTGAAAAAAGTGTTTAACGGATGCAAAGATGGATATGTTCAGGGTCTCAGTCTTTCCCCAAATGAAAATTATCTTATCATGGAGAAAAGAGGAATTATGGAAAGTATTTTTCCCTATGAAATTTGGATTTTGGATTTGAACCAAAAGAAAGAGACTCGAGTGATCGGATTATGATGTTGTAAAACTATTTCAATCACTGTGTTAACGTGTTTCAAGATGGACTTGACTAAAAAATAAATTATTTAAGTGTTAATTTCGAAATGATTTCGTGTTCCGCTGGATAATCTTTCAATAATTCTTTGGCGGAAAAAAGTTCAAAATCTGCAAAATCAAATCCTGGCGCAACGACGCAAGAAACAAATGAGTAGCTTTTTTCTTTCAAAACGGTTGAACCAAAAATAGTATTCTTTTCAACTAAAAATTGACTTTTCATATTCGGAATCAAAGGATTTCCAACTACGTTTTCTTGATGTCCAGATGCGGTTAAGGTATGAATGATTAATGGACTTCCTGCATGGTGAAACCACAATTCATCACTTTTAATTCTGTGAAAATTAGAAACATTTTCAGATGTCAGCAAGAAATAAATGGCGGTCATCAGTTTTCTATTTCCAATTGCGAGATCCGAACGATAGGTTTCTTTATAAAATCCTCCTTCTGGATGCGGAATAAGTTCAAAGTTTTGGATGAGTTGCTGAATTTCAGCTGAAATGGTGTTATTGGTCGACTGGTCCATGGATGAATTGTTTTCCTTTTTGAGCAATGTTTGGGAAGTAATATCTAAAATCGAGCGACAAGTAAGTTCCAGTCATTTCTCCGACTGCAGTTTTCGTATACGATTCTTTAGAATAGATTGCGGCGATGTTATAAATTGGTTTGAACGGAACTTTTCCTGTCATACCCACATAGAAGATTCCGTTTTTTTCTGTTCTCCATTCCATGCCAACATTTGCATTGAATTCTGCTGCAACTTTAGAAACTCTTCTTCCTTCGTGAATGAATGCATGGCCTTTGTCAAGCATCATCTTGGTTGCTACGTTGGTTGGATAGTAGATGAATGAACCTCCAATAGAAGTATTCATAAATAGTTTTTCAGATAATTGAATGTAAACGAGTAAGTTTAAAGGAATGTCATAATTGACAATTTCAAATCTATTTTCAGCGTAAAGATTAGAATCCGCAACTGCAAAATTGATTCCGTAATTGCGTTGCACCATGTTGATTCCTGTCTCCAAACTAATCAATTTTGTCAAGCCGATCCGAACAGAAGCACCAAAGGAATATCCTAATTTTTGAGAAAACTTCGCGTATAATTGATCTTGAGTGACTTCAAAAGATGATTTTCCAAGAAAATTTCCAGGAATCAAAGGTTTGTATTGTAAGCCAAAATAGGAGGGGAACTTGTCTTTTTTCTTTTTTGCAGTTTCAGGCAGTTGTGCTGCGGAAAAAAAATGCACAGCCACGATGCTTGCAAGTAAAATAAAGCGACGAGTAAATTTGTTCATTTCCATGTTACCAAAGAAAGTGAAATTATCGAAAGGCGAAAGATTATTCATTTGAAAAGTGAATAAAATTGATTGAAGTGATCGATTTACGAAGTGATAGGAAACAAAAAGAGGCTGAAATAAATTTCAACCTCTAAAAGTTCATTAAAATAATATACGTTAAACTATGCTTGTTTTACGTTTACTGCATTTAAACCTTTTTTTCCTTCTTGAAGTTCGAATGTTACTTCATCATTTTCTCTGATTTCATCAACCAATCCTGAAACGTGAACAAAATACTCTTTGTTCGAATCTTCCTCTTTAATAAAACCGAATCCTTTGGTCTCATTAAAAAACTTTACTATACCTTTATTCATACAGCAATATTAAGCATAATATTCTAATTGAGGTCAATTTATTTACTTATTTTTCTGATTTTGAAATAAAATATTTTTAGTTTTAAATTAATTGTACTGATATACAGTGATTTAATTTGACATTCGATTCGAATAAAAAACGTTAATTTATTTAATCATTCTTTTCAATGACTTTATTTAACTTTGTGTAATGAATAATTTTTTCAATAAGTATAAAAAATGGGCTCCATATTTTAGAGACATTTATCTCTATGTCGTGGTTTTGATTGTATTTATACTCGCGATGATTTTTTATTTGTAAGATTTTACCACAAACTGTGCGGGTTGAAAAACATTTCTCTTCGTACCAATTTGTCATTTAGAAGGAGTAAAGCGACTTGGAAATCGAATTGTTTTCATCTATTTCAGTTTTAAATTCGAGTCCCTATAAATGTTTTCTTTCTTGAGTTACTTCCTCTGTTTGGCTTTGCTGGATCGATGCTGTAAGAATATTCAATTCTCACTGAATCATAATTTGAATTGTATTTGACTACACCAATCATATTGTTTAAGCCATGGCCACCGAAATCAAAGTCTCTGCAAAAATAAAATCTTCGATAAATAACAGTTTGTTTATTTAATTGCCCAAAACCCGATGGAGGATTGCCTCCTTGAGGAAGGTTTATAAAAGTAACTGTTCCATTAATTATACCCGAAGTTAGCTCAATTTCAAATAGATCAGCTACTCCATCTTCAATATTATGCCCAATGAATTTACCGTAAAATGTATGGGATGAATTATGGGTTTTGATGTGTAAATACCTGACTAAAGTATCTACACCATCATCAGTTGGGTTACAAATTTCATTGGGTCTTTTTTTAGCAATCAAAGTGATGGGGATGGTCATACCTCCGAATTCTTCTGTGAAAAACAAGTTAAACTCCTTTGTTGTAAACTGAGATGGATTATTCCCTATAATCCATCGGAGTGAATCGTAATTACAAACAGTACTTCTAAATGTAATTAGTCCACCAAAACAAGTATCTGTATCTTCTAAAATAAAATAATCATTGCTGGATGTGTTGTCACAACTATCAATTTTAACTTTATAGCCCATTGTAAAACTAGCCTTAACAGGTTTCGATAATTCGCAGGTAGTTTTCATATGTGGTTGCGGCTCTTTTTTACAAGATACGAACAGTAAGGTTAATATAAAAATACTTAGTAGATTTTTTTTCATCAATTTTAAATTTAGGTAAGTCTGAACTTATTACGTTTTTACTTGGATAATTCTGGGGGTAAGTCTGACATAATCGATATGGTATCGGCATTATATCAAAATTGATCACAGTACTTCTTCTGTAAAAATTGTATTACTTCCTTTCCTCAACGGCTTTCAATCTTTCTTCCAGTTGGAGAATATACAAGGTTAATTCTTCTGTTTTTTTCAGCAAGATTCGATATTACTTTTGTCTAGAAATCGAAATCACCACTTCTTTTCCAGGATAGCCAATCGTTGAACTGCTAATAAATTTCATCTTTTTGGCAGCGTGTTTTTCAACTTCGTAATTGCCGGTAAGATCATAAACGCTGTAATCGAGTTCGTCCAACGTTGCGCCTTCGCATTCTTCGCACGATTTTACATAATTGAGCTGAAACTTTTTACCTTTGGATTGAAACTGCCACTCGAAAACAGCTTCTTCATTTTCGTTTTTCCACAATGCCTGCTGAACAGAATAGTAGATATCTTTATCTTTCAAAATGTGCCAAGTTCCGTAAAGATCCAGACTGTTTCCATCTGCCTGGATTCCAGTCACGACCCAAACTTCGCCCTTCATAAGTTTATTAGAATAGTGCTTTTCTTTGTTGCAGGAAAAAAGGAAAAAAAAGATAAGTGAAATATAGAGGATGTTTTTCATTTTTAATTTACGATTAAGTTCTTAGTAGATGTAGCGTTTTCAGTTTTTATTCTTAGCAGTAAAGTTACATAAAGTTACCTTGTTTTTTGAAAGATATATTTATAAGCTGAGTTCGTTTTATATTCGAGTTCCTAAAAATGTTTTTTTAATTGAATTACTTCCTCTGTTTGGCTTTTCTGGATCGATGCTGTATGAATATTCAATTCTCACTGAATCATAATTTGAATTGTATTTGACTACGCCGATGATATTATTCAATCCGTGACCACCGAAATCAAAGGACCTACAAAAATAAAATCGTTTGTATGCCTGTTGTGAATTATAAAGTGAACCGAAGCCAAAAGGAGGATTTGCTCCTCTAGGAAGATTTATAAATGTAACTGCATTGAAATTTGAACTAGAGGTCAGTTCGATTTCAAACAAGTCACTTGCTCCATCTTCTACATTATAGCCCAAAAACTTACCTGCATAAATGTGTGCAGAATCAAAAGGTTTTACGTATAAATACCTGACCAATGTGTCTATGCCGTCGTCATTTGGATAACAAATTGTATTTGGACTTCTTTTAGCAATTAATGTGATGGGAATGCTCATACCCGCAAATTGCGCATTAAAAGACAAGCTAAATTCTTTGGTGGTAAACTGATCTGGATGATTTCCTACTATCCAGCGAAGTGAATCGTATATACAAGTCGTACTTCTAAAGGTAATTAAACCACCTCTACAAGTATCTGAATCTTCTAGAATAGAATAATCATTGCTGGAAGTGTTGTCACAACTGTCAATTTCAACTTTATAACCCATTATAAAACTAGCCTTTATAGGTTTCGATAATTCGCAGGTTGTTTTCATATTTGGCTGTTCTTTTTTACAAGACATTAACAATAAGGTTAATGTGAAAAGTATATACAACTGTTTTTTCATCAATTTTAAATTTAGGTAGATCTTAAGAACTTATTACACTTTTACTTTGATAATTCTGGGGATAAGCCTAGCATCGATATGGTATCGGCATTGTTTATATCACCAATTAATCAGTACTTCTAATGCAAAATGGTATTACTTCCTTTCCTCAACGGCTTTCAATCTTTCTTCCAGTTGGAGAATATACAAAGTTAATTCTTCCGTTTTTTCCAGTAAGATTCGATTCATTTCACCTAAATCTACACCTGTTTCGCCGTATTCTTTTGCAGAAGGGACATTGGGTAAATGGCGATTTGTGCTAAGGAAAGTTCTCAATTCTGTAAATGACATCAATTCGTAAGATGGATCAAAAACATAGTCTGGAATATTGTTTAAGGTTGTAGTGTATTTTCTGGCAAAAACTTCACCATTTGCCTTGACTGAAAAATTCCTCGTTGTTCCTGTTGTACCCATTACCTGAATGGCATTATCACTTGCATTTGCGTTTCGGATTGAAATTCCATATCGTTCGTTTCCGAACGTTTGGATAAATAAGCCATTGTCAGCACCTGACAAATTAAATTTTGCAAACGTAGCAGTTGAACTTTGTGTAAGACCCGAAAAAATGCGTTTCGTTGCAGCTGAAAAATTCATTGCTAAGCCAGGCACTTGTAGTTGTAAGGTTCCATTTGCTTCCAGATTTTCCAGAGCAAGATTGATTCCACTTAAACGCAGATTTGCTCCATCAGTTACTGCTAATCCAACAGTAGTATTAGAAAGCTGAAAACGACTTGTTTTACCGAAATACTCAGTATATGCTTCATAATCTGGTTCTCCTGAGCCTGGTAAACTATAAACTGCAGGATGAAATACAGAATAATCTTCTGATCCATGAACATGTAAATTACTTTTTGCGTTTGTGCCGGTGCCAGTTCCAATTCCTGTGTTTCCTGAAGCAGGGAAATGATTAACTTGTGAAAAAGCAAAAGAGCTTGCACTCATTAGAATACTTGAAGTAATAGTTTTCATAATAGTAGTGTAAATATTTGATTTTTACAATTCTAAGAAAAAAAAATGAATTGACAAAATAATCCCGTACTTATTTTTAACCTGAGTTCGTTAACGGTAAATAGTTGAATGTGAAACTAATTTGTTGCTCGTTTCAAATCCTAAACCAACTGATTCAGGATGTTTTTTGATAAGTTTGTTTTTTGGATGTGACGTTAAGTCGTAATTGCTATGTATTTATGGTATAAAACAAGTCTATCACTTCTTGTCTTCCATGATTAATAAAATAAGTATATTTGAAATCTAAAAAATAAATCAAAAAGAAACCCATGGCAATACCCCCAAAAGAATTGGAGTTCAACATGAATGAAGATAAGATGCGTCTTAAAATATCAAGATTAGAGCGTGAACTAGCGACAATTAGTCTTGGTGGTGGAAAAAAACGCATCGATAAATTACACGAGAAAGGAAAATTGACGGCTCGTGAACGCATCGATTTATTACTAGATAAAAATACAGAAAACATTGAAATAGGTGCTTTGGCTGGTTACGGCATGTACGAAGAGGAAGGCGGTTGTCCTTCTGGCGGCGTGGTCGTTGTGATTGGTTATGTATCCGGAAAGCAATGCATTGTTGTAGCAAACGACGCGACTGTTAAAGCAGGTGCTTGGTTTCCAATTACTGCCAAGAAAAACTTGAGAGCGCAAGAAATTGCGATGGAAAATAAATTGCCAATTATCTACTTGGTAGATTCAGCAGGTGTTTATTTGCCAATGCAAGATGAGATTTTCCCAGATAAAGAACATTTTGGACGTATTTTTAGAAATAACGCCATGATGAGTTCCATGGGAATTGTTCAAATTGCTGCCGTGATGGGAAGTTGTGTGGCTGGTGGTGCATATTTGCCAATCATGTCTGACGAATCGTTGATTGTAAACGGAACAGGAACGATTTTCTTGGCTGGTTCTTATTTGGTGAAAGCTGCAATCGGTGAGGTTATCGACAATGAAACGCTTGGTGGTGCACATACGCACACAGAGATTTCCGGTGTTTGTGATTACAAAACAGAAAACGATCAAGAGTGTTTGGAAACAATTCGCGAATTGATGGATAAAATCGGACAACCAGAAAATGCTGGATTTGATCGCAAGGAAGCTGCTCTATCAACGGTTGCTCCAAAAGATATTTATGGAATTTTTCCAGCAGAAAGAAATAAAACATACAACATCAAAGAAGTAATCAAATGGTTGGTTGATGATTCTAAATTCACTGAATACAAAGCGGATTATGGAAAGACAATCGTTTGTGGTTATGCTCGCGTTGATGGTTGGAGCGTTGGAATCGTTTCAAATCAGCGAGAAATCGTTAAAAGTGGTAAAGGTGAAATGCAGTTAGGTGGTGTAATCTACAACGATTCTGCTGATAAAGCTGCGCGATTTATTATGAATTGCAATCAGAAAAATATTCCCTTGGTTTTTTTAACGGACGTAACTGGATTCATGGTTGGTTCTAAATCTGAGCATTCGGGAATTATTAAAGACGGTGCCAAAATGGTGAATGCGATGGCCAATTCGGTTGTTCCAAAATTCTCAATCATCATCGGAAATTCATACGGTGCAGGAAATTATGCGATGTGCGGAAAAGCGTATGATCCACGTTTGATCGTTGGATGGCCAACTGCTGAAATTGCAGTAATGAGTGGAGCTGCTGCAGCGAAAACCTTGTTGCAAATTGAAATTGCTTCTTTGAAAGCAAAAGGGGAGGAAATCACCCAAGAAAGAGAAGATGAGCTGTACAACAAGATTAAAGATCGTTACGACGCACAGATTTCTCCTTATTATGCAGCTTCTCGTTTGTGGGTAGATGCAATCATAGATCCAATTGATACGCGTAAAATTATTTCGATGGGAATTGAAATGGCAAGCCATAAAAAAGCAGAGAAGCCATATAATGTAGGTGTAATTCAAACGTGATTTAAGATGGTTTTAGAATGGCAAATTAAACATTTCAGTGAGTTAACGACCATTGAATTTCATGATCTAATTGCGTTGAGAATGAAAGTTTTTGTGGTCGAACAAAATTGTCCATACCTTGATTTAGATGGAAAAGATAAAAAGAGTTATCATTTGATTTGTAGAGATGGTTTGGGAAATGTTGTTGCAACTGCACGCATGCTGCCTCCTGGGATTTCATATCCGGAAGTGAGTATTGGCCGTGTTGTGATTGATGATAAAATTAGAGGTTTGGGGAAAGGGCACGAATTGATGGAGAAATGCATGTTGTTTGCCATTGATGAATTTGGAGCAGTTCCGATTCGAATTTCCGCTCAAAAACACTTGGAAGATTATTACCATTCACACGGTTTTGATGTTTCGGGTGAAACGTATTTAGAGGATAATATTCCGCATGTAGAAATGCTTTATGTTCCGAAATAAAAATTATAATTTAAAAGTTTTAAAATGAATTTATTTGGTAAAATTATTCCAATTGCTTGTTCTGTAGCGCTTTTGCTTTCTTGTTCTACAAGCAAACAACAGAACAAAGTGGATGAAGTCACCGTTTCTGAAAATGTGAAAAATAATGGCGATGTGACCTCGTTTGATGTCAATTACATCGACAAAAGTGTTCGTCCACAAGATGATTTCTTCATGTATGCAAATGGGTCGTGGGTAAAAAACAATCCGGTTCCGTCCACAGAATCTCGTTGGGGAAGTTTCAACGAGTTGGAAAAAAGCAACATGCTTAAATTGACGGGTATTTTGGAAGACGTAAGTGCTTCTAAAAAAGGCGGAGAATTAGAGGCGAATCTTGGTAATTATTACACGTCCTTCATGGACATGGAAAATCGCAATAAACTTTCGTGGAATGTGATTGCTCCAGATTTGAATTTGGTGAAAAGCATCAAATCAGCAGATGAAATTCCGGTGTTGATTGCAAAGCAACATAAAAATGGTATCGGTAGTGCGTTTAGTTTTTATGTCTCTCAAGATTTAAAAGAGGTTAAATTAAACATAACCTATTTGGAGCAAGGAGGTTTAGGACTTCCTAACAAAAACTATTACAGCGATGTGGATAAACAAAGTATCGTGGATCAATATGAAAAGCACATTTTTAAGTCGTTTTTATTAATCGGATATACAACCAATGATGCCAGAAAAGCAGCCATGCATGTAGTTTCGTTGGAAAGAAAACTTGCTGCAGGAATGATGTCTCCAGCTGAGTTGAGAATTCCAGAGGACAGCTACAATAGAATGAGCACGGATGAATTTTCCAATTTGATGCCAGGATTTAATTTTCCAGCTTATTTGAAAGAGGTTGGAAGTTTGACTTTTAAGGAATTAGTAGTTGGTCAACCAAAATACTTTTCGGTTTTCAATGAACTGCTTCATGCGGAATCACTTGCTACTTGGAAAGATTATTTTTCTTGGAAAGTGATTCGAAGATTCTCAGCAAATTTGGATGAGAAATTTGTAAATGAAAACTTTTCTTTTTATCAAACGGTAATGACCGGGAAATCTGTTGATAAACCGATGAATGAAAAGGCAATCAATGAAATTACCAACATGTCGATTGGAGAAATCTTAGGAAAGTCATTTGTTGAAAAATACTATTCTGAAAAATCACAAGATCGCGTAAATCAAATGGTTGATAACCTTTTAATCGCTTTTGAAGAACGTATCAACGGACTTGCTTGGATGACAAAACCAACCAAAGAACAAGCTTTGGTGAAATTACATGCCATTGGTAGAAAATTAGGTTATCCAAATAAATGGGAAGAGTTTAAAGGTTTAAAATTGACTAGAAATGAATATGTTGAAAACATCAAACGCACAAGTCAATGGGATTTAACCAAAAACTTATCCGAATTAAATGAATTTGTAGACCGTGAAAAATGGGGAATGCCAGCACACATGATCAATGCATATTATCATCCCTTGTTGAATGAAATTGCTTTCCCTGCAGGAATTATGCAAGCGCCATTTTTTGATGTAAATGCAGAAGATGCAGTAAACTACGGAAGAATTGGAATGGTGATTGGTCACGAATTTACACACGGTTTTGACGACATGGGTTCTAAATTTGCTGCTGATGGTAGTTTCACAAATTGGTGGTCTGAAGAAGATAGAAAGCTTTTTGAAGCTCGCACCTTATTACTAGGAAATACTTTTGCTGGATTCTGTCCAATTGAAGGACATTGCGTTAATCCAGACTTAACGATGGGTGAAAACATCGCTGATTTAGGTGGAATTACACTTGCGTATTACGCCTACAAAAAAACAGATGAGTACAAGTCAGGAACTAAAGTGAATGGTTTTACACCTTCTCAGCGATTCTTTATCAGTTTTGCGCAGTTGTGGAAAATCAACTATACGGAAGCAGAGATGAAAAATAGAATTGCAAACGACCCACACTCTCCAGGAATGTATCGTGTAAATGGACCGTTGATGAATTGCCCAGAATTCTTTGAAGCTTTTGGTGTCAAAGAAGGCGATAAAATGAGAAACTCTGAAGCTACGATTTCTAAAATCTGGTAACCAGAGTTCGATTGTAAAATTGAGATTTATATTTCAAATGATATTTTATAGAAAACCTCAGTTGAAAAGCTGGGGTTTTTTTGTTCGTGCGCTTTGCAAATTGCTTACTTTGGTGAAATTATAGTTTGAGTTCGTTAAGCTCGCCACGTGACCGACGACTTCGTGGTTATAAAGCAGCATGTTAAACGAGATTTGCCGATCGATGACAGCATATCTGAGAAAGCGGCTCGTTGCTTTCAGAAACATTTGGCTCCCATCTCGTCGCGTAATCCCGATCAATTCCAGTGGTTTTGTGATTTTCCTTCAACATGTTCCCATTTCGCGCTTGAAGTTTGAACCAAAGAAAAACCTGCAAGTTTTCTGGATACAGTAGTTTATTTCTCAACGCGCTTGCCGTTTTCGTCAAGTATATATTGGTCAGCACCAATTCTTACTTGATACGTGCCATCTTCCTTATCGTATATTGAATTGAATTTAATTGGCGTTACTTCTTTCCCTTTTTGGTTGATTAATCCCCAGAATCCATCTTTACTAACCAGCGCTACTTTTCGATTTTCTTTGAATCGCTCAGCATTATCGTAAATACAAGGAATTATTTCTTCTCCTTTGTAGTTTACGAATCCGAATTTGTACTTTTCACCCACTTGCTTTTTCACTTTTGCCATTCCCATTGAGAAGTGGTCGATGCCACTATATTCACACGGTATTGCCAGGTTGCCATGAATGCCTACTTTTCCAGATTTTCCATTGAGTTTGACACTGGCAAAAAGAGAATCTCCGTTGTATGCTCTGCCAAAATCACTCGCACTTTCGTACATAATGGGTGTGGTCACGTTTCCTTTTGCATCAATGTGTCCCCACTTTGTATCTTTCCAAACCCAAGCTCGGCCATTCTCGAAGTTACCCGTTTTGGTGTAGATAAGCGGAATAACGATTGTACCCAGTGAGTCGATGAAACCCCATTTGTTATCTTTTCGAGCCCAAGCCAATCCATCACGGTAATAACCAATGCCATCAAACTCTGAAGCCAGTTTTGTGTTCCCTTTTCTATCGATGTAGGTCATCTTTCCGTCCAGCTTTACTTTCGCCCATTCGCCGATAAAGTTCATTGCCCATTCATATTTAAAGGGAATGACGGTCAATCCTTTGGTGTCAAGCCAACCGTATTTTCCATCTTTTTTCACTAAGGACATTCCGAAGCTAAAATCATGGGCTTCTTCGTAAATCGCAGGGATAATTTCTTTGCCATCCAAATTTACATAACCCGCTTTGCCATTCAAGTAAACCCGTACTAATCCTTCTTGAAAATTCCATATACTTTGGTATTTTAAGGGAGCTAGTTCTTTTCCTTTGTAATCGAAGAAACCGTATTTCCCGTCTTTGGCTACCACCAAAACTTCTGCAAAGCGCATCGAACGATCAAACCAATTGTCTGCATCTGTGTAGATTGGCGGAAGGATTTCATTTCCTAAGGTATCAATAAAACCGTAGCTTAATTCCCAAGGTTCGGCTTTCATCGTTACTTTTGAAAGTCCGCCACCAAAACCTTCAATTTCGTAGTAGCGCGGTTTCATTTTGATCAGACCAGAAGTATCGATCAAGCCCTTTAAATCTGTGCGATAATCGCTATACACTGCTAAGCCATGTCGGAAATCTTTCACGATGTTTCCATTTGGGAGATTAAATATTTTCTTTTCAGAATCGTAGGTTCCTTCTAAGCGTTTTTGCCCAAAGCATGTCGCGGAAATCAAAAGTATAAGGACGATCGGTAATTTCATAGTGTGAGTTTGTAAACGTTTCGTGACTTCAAAAAGCGGCGATGATCCCAGACCAAGCCATACAAATATAACTAAAACTTTAAATGACAAGCTGTTCCATTTCAAGTAAATCCAAAGTCTCATCATGTTGAAACCGTTGTTGCGTCAAAGTTTTTGATTTTTTGAAATTCTAAAACAGCTTTTCACCCCAAAAGTTAATTCTTGAAATAGACTTTAAAGCCGAAAATAGGGGTAATGTTATTTGGTTTTCCCATAGAAAGCGATGCTTACAGGATCAATTGAAAAAGGATTAGACGAATTGATTTGAATTTACTTAATCTTCTTTTTTCATTGTTTCACCTGCTGTGCCTTCTTTCCCAGTCACTTTCTTTTTTTTGAACGTACTAATTACAAAGAAGATAAACGTCACTAAATAAAGAATTCCCAACGCAGGTTTCTGAAATGTAAATGTTTCGAAGTTAAATTCTCTGTTCAATGCCATTGCAAGGACGAAAGCGAGAAGAGCGGGCATGATGTTGAATCCTATTTTGTTTTTCATGGGGATTTAGTTTTAAGATTTAATTTCAATTTTTAAAGTGCAAAGATCGACAGTGGGATTATTGCAAACTTGTATAAAATGGACATAGTTTAAAAAGATGTGGAATATGATGAGGATAATGGAAAAGTGGTGTAGTTGGTTTTGGAGAACGAGGATTAGGTTTAATCAAGTTTTTTCCGCTTGAATGACATCGATATTAAAAAAGTGATGAAGCCAACACCCATAAAAATCAACAAGTTAAATCTTGAACTACAAACCTGAGTTCGATTATCCCATCGAATTTATATCGCTGATTATAAGATTATAATAAACTATTTAAAATCCTCTTTGTTCAGCTTTCCAATGAATGGCATCCTACTTCGTCATTTGAAATAAAAATAGTCCACTATTTTTTATTTCAAAATCCTCGTATTATACCCATTCATTGAAATATAAATCTCAATTTTACAATCGAACTCAGGTTAAAAGAGTATGAAGGACACAGAAATGATTGTTTTAAAATGTAACTGTTCGCATGCGGATGGATGTGATCTTCAAATGAACTTGTATGTTGAAAAAGGCAAGGAGAAAACGCATATAGCTGTAAACAGAAAGCTATTGAAAATAGAAGAACTGACCCTACAATTAAATAATCAACGAGTCTTTTTTGAAAAATGAAATACATTAAAAGAATTACCCCAGAACAGATTAGAATTGCAATCAAATAAAGGTGTATCGGATTTAACAACGCTGATATTTTCGGGTTAGCCAGACTGTTTGTCGTGGCGAAGATAAATGTTGTGACGGTAAAGCTAGAGAATAGTAATAGCAGTAGAATCTTTATGATAATTGGGCTTGTTTTTATGGATTTGAAACTGTTTTTTATTTCGACTAGTTGGCTCTTCATATAAGGATTTGAATAAACGTTTAGTACTTCTGCCAATTATGTTGGCATATTTAATAATCGTAGGATTGGTTTTACTACTTTTTTTAAATGGTATTTTACAGTACACATTAAAAGCAACAATCGTTTCTTCCTTTGTCCAATTGTTACTTTTCGCCATTTTCTATTTCTATTACTTCAAGATTTTCAACACAATAATCTCCTAAAATATCATTCAGTAAATCCATTGTAAGGTCTGAACTTCCTACTAAGATTGTTCTGAAAATTTCGACTCTATCATCAGGCGTTAGTTCATTTAATTTTTCAGTATCACGAAAAAACTTCATAAAATCTTCCGTCGATATTTTTTGATAATTTTCCATATTATGTAATTAGGGGTTTTTTCGTTTCTCTAAGAACACAGAAGTATAAAAAAGCCTTTTGTTTTTTGTATGCTGTTGAACTCAACCTTCGGTAGCTAAAGTACAAAACTTAAAGCATCCGCATATATCAATAATAAAAAAAGATTGATATGAATAAGAAAAAAATCACTTGGTTTAATACCAACCCAAGCAGCAAAAAGACAATGATTGAGAGCGTAAAACAAGAAGTGCCACAAGCCTTAAGTGATTAAATATAAATAGTCCTTAAGCACGCGCCATCAGCTTTTTACAGCGGTTGGGTAAGGAAGATCACCATTTCCCTTTTTTTTGAGGGTGAAGGTTGGGGAATATTTTTATTTGGTTGTTTTTTTTAACTTTTCGTCTAGCACCAAATCACTACTGAGAATTAGTGGTTGAAAGTAAAAAAATAGAAAAATAACATTTCCCTATTTGACTGTATGAATTGTTATTCTGTACATTTAAATGAGTATTCGAGATCTTCATAATTCAATTTTGCAGATATTATAATAATTATCCGAGAAACTTCATTAATGTATTTGTCGTCTGGATTATAATCTGCAAGAATCTCGCGCTCTATTTCCCAGTTTTCCAGTTTTTCATTTAAATTTTCAGAATCGTATCCATAACTTATCCGAGCCTCCTTGATAATTTCTGGTACTTTGCAATAATGATCGTTAATTTTTTCCACTGCCATAATAACACTTTCATAATCATTTATGAATTTATTTGAAATTACTTGCATAACTCCTAAAGAACGAGGTTTAGAACCAATTCTTTGATAAATATTTTCGACTAAACGTATAATTTTTGGTCTATTAAAATCTTCGTAAATCATAATTGAATAAACAACCGCGATTAACTTTTTATCTTGAATTTTCTTAGTAATAATTGAATGATATTTACTTTTGAATTTCACAAATCTCTTGTCTATGTAGTTTTCTTTTCTTTTAATAGAAGCACTAGAAGAAAGTTTAATTCTATTCAAGACTTGATAAATAAAAATTGCAATAATGATCCATAATTCTTCAGCAAAAGCGTTAAAATCAGGCATTAGATTTTGCTTTGTTATTATGACTTTTGAATAAACAAGATATGCAAATATAATAATCGCTGCATCTGTAATGGTCTGCCTTGCCCAATTTATTAAAAGAAAACGATTACTTGCCAAATTAAAAAGGAGTCTAAATGCAACATAATAGACTACTACCCGGTAAATATCCTTCACAAGATTGTCAAGTGAGAATTTGTACAGAATTGTTGAAATAATAATAATGTATACTGTAGGACTCAAAATCCTAAATACGTAGTTAAACGCGGGAGATTCTTCTTCTTTTTGGAAAATAGACATCTCTACATATCCAATGGAGAATGAGTGTTTTCCTATCCAGTTTACAAGTAGAAAAAGTATAATCGCTAATGTTAATTGGTAAATAAATATTATCACTGAGTTTCGAGTTTATTTTTATGAAATTTTCACGTTTATTATTTGAAAAGTATGTTATTTCAAAACACTGTACTTTCATTGAATAATAAAATGCGAAACAATTGAAAAATCTTGCATCCAGAAGTGCTTCGCCGATGTTTTATGTGGATTTTTACCAGCGATTATTCTTTTAAAAATCCGTATTCGTAAATTTTCGGTTTGATTTTGTCTGCTAAAAAATTGAGTTTATTCCGTAGTTCATTTATTAATTCCATATATGCTGAATCATTACTTTTTGAGTTCATTCTACCTTTATCGTTTCGACCTTGAAAGTAATCTCTAATGTCATATAAACTTGCATTTACGCTTACATTGGATTGATTGTGATAATATTTCCAAAGTTCTCTACCTGCATCGAAAACAGCAATAGCTTCTGCAGAAAACTCTTTTTTTACAATTTGTTTTTTGCTACTACCAAACAGGTTTGTCTCGCTTTCAATTTCAATTTTGCCATTAATAAAATCTGTCATAAAATTGCTTTCAAACCTATTTTGGGCATTTACTTCTTGTTCGGTAAATGGTATCCAGTGGTTCGCTCCTTTAACAACTGTTATTCTATTTTGCCCGTCAAATAAGGCAAAAGCTAAACAATCATTCTGAAATTCTAAATCGGTTTTCCACCTTTCATTAGGAAATAAAAATTGGTCTCGATCGTTTAGCCAAGTAGCACTAATGGAATTTCGTACACTAAAGTATATCAAACCTGGTATTAGATTAGTAGATTTAAAAGAAAAATAATTTACGTGACGAGTACCTATTTTATTTGTAAAACTTAAAAATTTGTTGTTTTGAAAATCTGGTGCTGGATTTTCCATAAATCCAAGTCCTGACTTTGTATCATCATCAAAAACTTTTATCCATTTGTTTATACTTTTAGGTAAACTACCGTAGAAATTTTTAACACCTGAATAATTGCCATTTTTATCATAGATATCTGCTGAAATTGTGTTGATTTTCGATTTTATAGACGTATTCCAAATTGTAAATCCAATCGGAAACTTACCTTTTACATTGTCAAAAGTTTCTGCTGGCACAACAAAACCACTTACATATTCAGCTAAAAAGAAGTCTTTGAATTTTCTAAAATTAGATCCATTTACAAATTTTAATTTAGAGAATTGTCCTAAAATACAACCTTGTATTTTCTCATAAATAACTGCCATAAATAGAGCAAATATTTCATTAGAAGCATTACCTATTTTAGGATTTAATTGTTCTTTAATTTTAAAGTTTGTAGTAACACCAGCCTTATTTTCTCCTGTTCCTGATACTGTTTTTGAAGAAGTTGCCTCAGCATAGGGAGGATTGATATAAATAATCAGTTTTTTGCATTTTTCTTTATCATTTATAATGTCTTGCAAACTCAGTGGGAGCCTCGTGAAATCATCGTTTAAGAAATCAAATTGAAAAATGTGATTTTTTAGTAGGTTTGCTCCGTGTTCAATACGTTCGTGCATTACGTTAACATCAGACTGATCTAATGTGCTTACATAAATATTATATTTATTGGTCAAGCCTCTTAGTAGATTTCCTGTACCTCCTGCACAATCCCAGATGTAATACTCGTCCTGCCAGTTTTCACCTAAATAGTCGTTTAAATATTTTTGCGAAAGTTCTACCCAAATTCTAGGAGTGAAAAACGCTCCTTTACGCTCTCTAATATCTTGAGGTACAAGTAAATCTTTGCGTTCAATAATATAATCTTGAAATTCTTTTATAGGTGGTCTTTTGTAGAGTTTCCAAAATTGTAAATAAATGTCTTTGTTTCTAATGTTTATGGTGGCATCAAACATTTGCTTGATATTTTCTTTGGCTATCTTATACCCTTGCTTTTCAAATACAACAAATAGACTATCACGAATAGTTAAATCATCTTCTATGTTTTGTGTGTCTTTGTCATCAACAAAAATGTCGGCAAAATAAAAATCGCTGTCAAAAATATTTGCTTTTTTTAAGTCATCCCAATCAACGTCAATTATAGGTTTGACAATCTCAACCCAACGTAAATAAATTGGAATGAAATTATTTTTATCAATTTTGATTTTACTTTTTGTTGTAGCCTTAGCTACGTTACTCTTAATAAAAGCATTAAGTATCTTTTCGTCATTTTCATAGTCAAAAACGTACGTTTTAGTTTTTAAAATACTTTCAATTCTCTCTTTAATGAGTTGAAATTCTTTTGTCTCGTGATTACTTGGTGTTACATTCCAATTAAAGTCGTTGAGATAGAAAATGTCTTGAATATTGATATAATCAACAAAGGCAATTTTTTTGAAGTCAAATGCTCCTATGAAAGCCGGTGGTAGGGTTTTGTCAAAAGTTCGTGCTTTACCGATTGTTAGGATGAGCTGAACAAACATAGTTGGAATATCGTAATTTCCTGTTTTGGCTTCTGCCCACAAAAGTGGCGCTCTTCCAAATAAACTATCCTGTTTAGGGAAAACGGTAAAGTCAATGTTTCCAAGAATTTCGGTTGTATCAAATTGTTTAAACCAGTCAGCACCGACTTTGTTTTTTAATTCTTCTTCTCGGATGTTTTTGTACTTCATTCTACTTTTTTCTTTTTTGAGTTGTTGTTTATTATAATTGAATGAAACGTTTTTCTTCTTAACCTTGAGCTGTCGTACGGTCTCCGCAAACAAGCGTCTTTACCTAATTAGGTAAATGTATTCAATAGTTATTTTAGTTAAATGATTAATAATCAATGATAAATCAGCTTCTAATTGTTTACAGTTCAATTAAATATTTCAAAAGCTATCAATTTGATAGTAGTCGTCAATTTCCACCCGTAAATATAACATTTCAATCAATACATCGCCAAAAAAATCAAAAATTAATTCAATATCACTATCAATCTAATCAAAAATCCGACTTCCACCGCTCAATCCAAACCTTCTCATCCTCCGTCAAAATCTCCACAACTGCTTCATAATTCGGATTCGGAATATACCAATCCATCTTTCGATAAAAGTCATTCAAGCCTTGGTTTTGAAAAACATAGCCGCGTCTGGCGAAAGGTAAGTTTTTTAGAACTTTTCGATGAAAATCTGTTTTAGGTTCGGGGATTTTTTCGGTTTGGTAGTAGGAGAACGGGATGTATTCCAAATCTTCAATTCCGTAATAGTTTTGAGCGTATAGAAATAAATCTCCGGTGATTTTGAAATTCTTTTTTTGGAAAATGAGATTTCCTTTTTGCAAATGGAATTTCAGCGCGTCGTTTTCAATGAAGGAGTTGGGAGCACCGTTTACGTTTTCTGTTTTCCCGATGCCGTTGATTAGCCATTCGTTGGCGTTTTGGAAAAATGATTTTTGAATCGAAAATGTTTCAAATTCGCCTACGTCGATGATCAAAGTAAAATCATCAATTTGCTGGTTCGCCCAGCGATTGGCTGCGCTTAAAACGTATTCAAAATCATAATTGAAATCAATTGAGCCAGAGAGGTCATAATTGTAGGTATGTTTTACAATGTTGAGTCCTTTTTTGAAATTCGCTTCAAAGTGGTACACATAATAAAAATCTACTTCATTGACATTCGAAATCTCGGACCGCGTCGGTTTGTCCATGGATTTGATCTTGCCGTTTTGCCTGTACAGCGAATCGGAAACATACGCAACCTGATAACTTAAAATGGATTGATTGAGTTCCACCGTAAAATCCCGCATGTACGGATGACGACCATTTCTCGGCGTTCCATCCACATCACCGCTAGGCGAAAAAGCTTCAAAACCAACGGTCAATTTTTTTGCCGCATCTGGATTGAAAAATTCATAATAAACCGTCACTTCAATGAATTGATTTCGAACTTTTTTCAAGGTTAGGATTTCTTTTTTTACTTGAATGGAGGTTTCGTGGATTGGGATGAGGTGGTTTCCTTTGGCGAAGAAGGCGCCGTCGTTGGCGAGGATATTTCCTATTGCTAAGATTGAGATTAGGGATAGGATTAGGATTTTAGTCATTTGGATTAATTTTTAATCTTTCAGATTAAAAATTAATCTGAAAATATCGTTTAGTTTTTGAATTGATGATTTGGCTTTACAAAGTAAGGAGTTTTTTGAAATACTCTCTTACTTTAGAGTTTTAATTTAAAATTAGCAATTTTCGTTTCCCGAAGATTCCTTCCTTTTTTATGGCGTTTGTTTATGCGCTACGCTTTGGAGCCATGAGCTCACTATCGTTCGGTTGCATTGCCCAAAAAACGAAGCCAAAAAACGCTAGACTTCGCAATGAAAGCTAAAATTGTCATCAATTATCGTACGAACGACAAACTATCTGCGATGCTTCCTTCGGAGGTCGCTGAAATAGCTCAAACAGTGTCGTTCTTCTATTTAATTATTGCAAATGACAATTTATTAACGCTTTCATAGCTATGTCGGATTTATGCTAAACTTGAGATTTTTTTGTTGATGGGAGAATTGAGGTATTGCATGAAATTATTTTTAAAGCATACCTTTTCGGGTATAAAAACGGGTTTAAGGCAATAATTATACCTGAATGGGTATAGTTCTTGGTTTGAAATTAGTGGTTGAATAGTTTGTGAGTTGTCAATTATGGGAGTGTTCAATGAACTGTGTCAACCAGCTATTTAATTCTATCACCAAAGTAGTGATTTAAATCATTTCTAATAGCAGCCCAAGCAAATATTTGTCCATCCCATTTTGTATGAGCATTCTGTA
>JAQVCM010000045.1 GCA_028689775.1 Crocinitomicaceae bacterium | reverse complement strand
AAATTCAACACAACAAGAGTGATCAATGATAAATACACTGAATGGAAGAACGAAAACTCTAAGAAGGTTGGATTGATTGATAAACCAATTCCACATCTTATTGAAATGGGATTCGAAGAAAAGAAAACAAAAATAAACGGTCGCGACGTTATGTTATTGAGAATCGAAACAGATAAATTCAACAAATTAATTGAACGTTATTGTAAATTCGCTCCTGCTGAAGATGCTGAAGATGATGATGATTTCGATTATTGTGGAAACAATCCTCAATTCGAAAAACAATTTCCATTCCCAGCTTAATTTATAATTTTATTTTTGTTGTTGTCTTATTATCACCTTTTAAATGTATGTCACACTTATTGAAAACAACAACTATGAGATCTTCGATGAAGAACCATTCCAAATCAGAAAGAAATCCAACAAAAGGATTCTTAAGGAATCACTAGCTGCTGGCGGCAAATATTATCGAGTTAAACTCAATAGAGTTGATTACTACAAACATCGACTAATCGCTCAACAATTCATTGAAAACCCAAACAACTACACCGAAATAGATCACATCGATCGCAACACCAAAAACAATTCTATAGATAACATTCGTTGGGTTTCTGCATCAGACAACTCGAAAAACAAAACGTCCGCAAATGGAATCGAATATGAATTCGTCGACACTATTCCGAAAACATCAAGATCAATATTCAAAATCAACAACCATAAATTCAGACAATATTACTTCGATGCAGACTTCAACGTTTACTTCTGTAATGGTGTTCAATTCCGCAAATTGTATGTGAACTCGAAAAATAAAATCTCTCTTCAAGATACTAACAACAAACGAGTTCAAATCACTATCGATAGATTAAGAACCTTAATGGATTCCAATTAAAAAGCTAACAAGCTAAATTATTTTTTTGTATAATATCATCAATCAATTCACAAAGTCCTTTCATTTCCAGTCTTGTTTTCTTGAGTTCGTCAAGAACATTATTGAATTTCGTTTCCAACTGTTCTACTTTCGATTCGAGTTGTTCCATTCTAATTTCGGATGGTTTCTTGACAGATTCCTTTTTCAAGCACAGTTCATTTTCCAATGTTTCCTTATTTTTTTGTTGAACGATTGTGAAACCTTTGATTCGAAACCTTAATTTCAACCATTTAGTTGTTTTCCCTATGAATTCATCAGGATGTTTTTCATGATAATCAGCGAAATCTTCTACTGTGTCGAATTCAATCATTTCGGGTTCTTGATTCAGAATTTTGATTGGTTGAGGTTCACGTCTATATTTTGTTGGGTTGTATATAGCAATTTTAGTAATTGACATTTTATCCTTATTATTACGTAAATTCCGAATCACTTAATTATCAAGGCGTCTTGTTTGATGTTGAATTCTCAAATATAATTTTTTATGTTTATGTTATTTGAAATGTCAGAATTTAATTTTGATCCTATATATCCAAAACATAAGGGAGGCAGAAAAGCTGGAGGCGGAATAGATCCAGCTTCATATCGTCGAATCACTGAAACTAAAGACCCAGAGGCATTCATGAAATATATTCCAAGGGAAGTAGAATCAGACAGACAAAAAGCAATTGAAAAAGACATAGAAGAAGATTTTCAAGCATACAAGGAGTTCATGGAATTCAGAAGGAAACATCCGTTAATAGCTCTACAATTCTCTCGTTCGATGTTGCACAAAGATACACTCGATAATAAGAAAGATATAGATTACTCTTGGTATGAATATGATGTTGATGGCGACAACAAAAACGATCTTGTGGTTTATGGAAAGAAAGGAATTAAAGCTATTAATGGATGGAAATTAAAACCATCCATGGATGAACCATATAAAGAATACGCTACTAAAATGTTAACAAAAGCACAACGTAAGGCTACAAAGCTTGATCAATATTTCAATGACAGTCGTAATTTAGGTGAAGCACCTTTCAATCTTGAAACAGGATATTACGATGGCGCCAAGGAAAGAAATAAATTAGTCGAAGCATCCAATAATGCTGGATATCCAGGTTATGCACAAGTAGTTAGAAAAACACCAAAGAAAATGCCATTACGTAGTTTCCTTTACAACATCACAGCAGGAAAGGCTTATAAAGAAATTTATAAACAAGCCGTTAGAATATTTAAAGCACAAAACCCAGGTGTTGATCTTCCTAAAATGGATGTTGCTTTCATTTCTAATTTAACCAATGAACTTATGGCTGAATTCTTCCAAAATTATGTTCCCAACGGTCGAGCACTTGTGCCGGCTATCACTAAACAATATACAACCAACGAAGGATCTCAAGCTCGTACAGAAGAAGAAGAATTGTTCAAAGCCTTAATGAAATCTATTAACGCTAATTATGAATCATTAGTTAGGTTGGCTATTAATCCACAAATATATCAACCAATGTTGGAATCCGCCATTGGCAAATTGAATCGTCATTTCGGAGAAGGAGTGGTTGGAGTTATTGATAGACATGCAAGTGTAAACATTCCAAATTCTCCAAAGGTTCCATTCAATTTCTGGAAGTAAAGTTTCACGAATTCAGTTTTTTTTTTGCACTTTATGTCCCTTACATGGAATCAAATGAAACCAAACATTTACTCACCCAAAGCGTTTAAACTATACGAACATCATATAACCAAACCAAGTATTCGTGAAGGTTCACTCATCAGATCACCGAAATTATCTCCGAGAAAGTCAGGTTATAGAAATCCACGTTTCGATATGATTGACAGTCGAATTGGTTTTCAAAACCTGTGGCATACTGTTTTAAACAACATCGAGGAAGCACATTTCGATCTATTCGAGAATAACAATTTGGATAAAGCAGGTGAATTAGTTGAATATTTCTCAATCGACGAACACGCACAAAACATGTCGAAATGGTTAAACGAAATAGTTCCAGACGTCGCCGCATACAACGAAGCAGAATTGAAAGAACTGGATGATCCACCATCC
>JAQVCM010000044.1 GCA_028689775.1 Crocinitomicaceae bacterium | reverse complement strand
ATAGAATTTATTTTCATCAAAGATCATGTTGAGATTTTCATTGAGCTGTGGTGAATGAAAATTTGTTGGGGCCAACTGATTCAACATATCTTGGAACTTGATATCCTGATTGGAATGATGATCCGTTTCCAACAAAAGCGCTTGTAGTTCCTGTTGGTTGAACATATGATGGACCGGATGGTTGAACATATGATGGACCTGATGGTTGAACAAATGAAGCTGGTTGATTTCTGTAACCTGATTGAATGACTTGTTGTCCAACTGGAGGTTGATAGTAGACTGGTTGTGGTTGTTGGACAAAACTAGTTGGTTGAACGAAAGTGCTTGTGGTTTGGGGAATGACGTTTTGAACTGGAGTGGTGTCTCTAAGGACTGGGACTTGGCTTTTTCCAGTGTAATTTGCAACGTTGACTTGATTGTTTTCAAGAACAGATTCAGTGACTCCACTGTTGGCTCTGATGAAGTTCAAAGCATTACCAATAGATCTGGAGTTTTTAACACCGTTCAAGAAATCAGGGGTCAAATCGAGTTTAGAGCTGACAGCATTGACTAAGTTGTTCAAAAGGACAGCTTCGTCAAGAGTAGCATCAGAGTGGTGGTTTCCTGGGTGATTCATACCGAAGTTTTCATTGACCCAAACTTTAGTTTGTCCAGATTTGTTGAAACCGATCATTTTATCATTAATGGCACCTGGAACAACAATTCTGCTAACATCTGAATATCCTCTCAAAGCATTGTACAAGACAACAGCAGATTATTGTTTGTTGAGTCTAGTGATTGAGTTAAGGAGAACTGGGATTGGCTCAGTAAGGACACAAACGTTCTCTTGTGATCCACAGAAACCGAATCCTGAGCTGGTGAGGTTGGCTCCCAAAACTTGGACCCAGTTGGCTGGGCTTTTTCTTCTGTGATAAATATCGACTTCTTCTTCAATATCGAACTCTTCTCTAAGATTGAAGTGATAGAGATTAGCTTATTATCCTCTTCTGCTTCTCATGACTTCGTAGAGAATTGATCTTTCGACTTCTTACCAGTCTTTAGCTTCATATTGGAGACTTTCGGCTCTTGAGTTGCTGCTACCCATTCGTTGGTGAGATTTATTTTAAATTAATAAGATTTATTGATTTTATCACACCTTAAATAAAATCCAACTTTTTATTCATTTACCAATATTTTTATTTGTTCATTTCATAAATAAAAAATAATTTTTTTTGAAAACAGAATTTTTAGTTCTTTCAAAATTAACTAAAGTATTTTAGACGTGATTATACAGAATCATAGACCTGAAAGGTTAATTTTTTGAGATTTTATAAAAATAAGGTGTATGATACTATTGCCAATGAATTCTTACCAGTAAACCATAAATCAGACTAAGAAGGTAAATTATAACTAAGTATTTAGATTTATAAAAATTATAAAAGTTATTAAATGTCGACAAACGCTCAGAGGAGATTACTCAGAGATCTTCAAAAAATCAAAAAATAATAAGATTCCGGAATCAGCGCAACACCTCTTGAAAATAATCTCTACAAATGGGAGGCCTTTATTGAAGGTGTTGAAGGAACTCCATGGGAGGGCGGATTGTTCGAACTCGCATTTACTTTCAATGATGATTACCCAAACAAAGCACCAGATGTCGTATTCAAGACTTAAATGTTCCATCCAAACATTTACAAAGATGGCAGAATTTGTATTGACAGTAACTTTTAATTTATTTAGTTTTGCAAAATCAATGGAGCCCTGTTTACGATGTTTGGGCCATCCTTACTTCAATAAGATCACTTTTGTCCGATCCCAACCCTCTTTCCCCAGCCAACAATGTTGCAGCTCAAATGTACAACTAAAACAGAAGCGAATACGAAAGAAGAGTCAGAGAAATCGTCGATAAGAGCATTGATGAAGAAAAATGAGGCTTAAAATTACTAAAATCTTGATAACTAAGTCATTTTATTTTGCATATTTTTTACTTATTCACATAAAATTTTTCAAACAATAAAAAAACAAGAGTGTAAATGATAAAATAAAAATGAATAAAAAAGAAGAATTTATAGCGTAAACATGAATCAATATGGGTTATTGAAACGCCAGTTGTGATAGTAATGAGCTGGCTGTTTATCTCCTGCGAAGTCGTCTCTTTCGACTCTTGCTAAGTTAAGGTCTGGAACGAAAGTACTTCCGACTTCTTCTCTGTTTTTAAGTAAAACGTGAACACCATCATAATGACGAACGAAGTTAGCGATTCTTGAGGCATAAGGATTTACATCATCTTCCAATTCGTAAACCCAATGATCTAAATTTTTAATAATTCCTTACTTTGAGGATTTTCATCACCTTGAACGTAGCTGATTCCTTCGTTGAAACCGTGAAGTTGAGGGCATACTTTAAGCATTGGTAAAGTGTTAGTACCCAAATGAACCCATCTTGAGTATTCTGGGAAAACGAACATAGATTTTCCTGTGAAAAGACCATTGGTGGTTGGCCATTCCCACAAAGAGTTTGGAGTGCTTGATAAAAGATTTTGAGTGATGGCTTCAACATTGAACTCCCATCTGTATGAGGTTTCTCCCTTAACGATATTGCTTTGAATCAAGTTTCTCCATTTTGGACATTGAATTTATTGCTTAAGATCAGCAGTAATTGAGTTGAAACTTTTTGAAAGGTTAAGATTTTTAATGGTTTAGACGTATTTTCTAACCTCTCTTGCAGATTCGAAATAATATTGGTTCATTGGAGTAGTGTCAATACCGAAATAACCGGTGGTTCTGCTCAAATGATATGAAGCAGTGGCCAAAGCAATTTTACCACCCAATCCATGACCTCCCATAGTGGCCATTGAGATTTGATTATCGTACATGAATCTTGCAACATCATCTGAAATTATGAAGTAAAATACCAGCCATATCTTGCCAATTGAATTAATTGCTATGATCAGAAGTACCGAAATTTCTTGGATAAAGGATCCAAACGTTTCTT
>JAQVCM010000031.1 GCA_028689775.1 Crocinitomicaceae bacterium | reverse complement strand
AATACAGAATGCTCATACAAAATGGGATGGACAAATATTTGCTTGGGCTGCTATTAGAAATGATTTAAATCACTACTTTGGTGATAGAATTAAATAGCTGGTTGACACAGTTCATTGAACACTCCCGAATTAATCTTGACTATGCACAACAAAAAGCTACATCCCACAAGTTTTAAATTACAATCAAACTATTCCAAACAAAAAAGTTGATTTACAACAAAAATCACTCAGCTTTTTCAATCCATATTATTATCCTAATTCCCTAAATCCGCTCCGGATAAACCTTCAATGCTTCTTCCAAACATTTCACCGCTTTCAACAACGATTCCTGCTTCAAAACATACGCCAAACGAACTTCTTGCAATCCCGTATTTGGAGTTGCATAAAATCCAGCTACTGGAGCCATGAAATTAATACATTAGTTTACAGCAGCTTAATTCTAAGGTTATACCCGTTCGGGTATAATTAATCAATAAGTTAACTTTATATACCCGAACGGGTATACTTTAAATTGTTTTCACTATATTTATACCCGAACAGGTATAATTTCATTATGAAAAAGTTAAGTGAGTTCGTAAAAGAGCGACGTAAAAGTCTAGGGTTAACGCAAGAAGACCTTTCGTTTAAGTCTGGCGTTGGGCTGCGATTTGTTCGCGATTTAGAGCAAGGCAAAGAATCGTTAAGGGTTGATAAAGTCAATCAAGTTTTATCATTATTCGGCCATGAACTTGGTTCGGTACCAAAAGAAAGAGATGAAAATAGCTAAAGTATACATGCACAACAGATGGGCAGGAGTATTGACGGAAGATGAAGAAGGTTATCATTTTCAATACGAAAAGGTGTACTTAGAACTTCCAGAGTCAGAAGCGATCAGCTTAACGTTTCCATTGTCCGGTGAACGATTTAATAGTAAAACTTTATTCCCTTTTTTTGACGGATTGATACCAGAAGGATGGTTGTTAGACATCGCACAAAAAAACTGGAAATTAAATCCACGAGATAGAATGAGCATCCTATTAAAGACTTGTTATGATTGCATAGGTGCAGTTTCAATACACGAACACGAAGAAAATGAAAACTAAATGTCTTTACTGTTACCAAGAAATTGATGCTGGAGAGCTAACTACTGAAGCGGGCTCTAAAGGTTATCATCAGAGATGCAGCAAGAAATTCTTTGGAAAAATTATACCTCCAGAATTGAATTTTACAGAAGATCAAATTCTAGAGTTAGCCGAACAAGTTATTAAAAGTCAAAAAACTGTAACAGGTGTTCAACCGAAACTATCCCTTGGCATTTCTGAGAACTCATCAGAAACTGAAAGATTCACGATTGTTGGTCTTTGGGGTGAGTATATTTTGAAGCCACAAACTAAAATATACCCAAGCTTACCAGAAATTGAAGATTTGACAATGCATCTAGCTAAAATTAGCAAAATAAAAACAGTAGAACATTCACTTATCCGGCTCAAATCAGGCGAATTAGCCTACATAACAAAACGAATTGATAGACAGAAAGGAAGCAAGCTTCACATGGAAGATATGTGTCAAATAACCGAACGAATGACGGAGCACAAATACAAAGGTTCGTATGAACAAATTGCTAGGGCAATAAAAAAACATACTGCTAATCCGGGATTGAATGTCACCGACTTCTTTGAATTGGTATTATTTAGTTTTTTAACAGGAAACAATGACATGCATCTTAAAAACTTTTCATTGTTGAAGGTAAATTCTGAATACGATTTATGTCCTGCTTATGATCTAGTTGCAACCGAACTAATATTCGAAGATGATGATGAAGACCTAGCACTAAACTTAAATGGTAAGAAAAAGAAAATCAAAAAGAAAGATTTTGAAGCTGCCATGAATAATGCTGGGTTGGACCCAAAAGTCGTAGAGAATATTTTTAAAAAGTATAAAAAAATGATTCCAAAATGGTTTAAATTTATTGAGGAAAGCTTTTTAAGTCAATCATTGAAAGAAGAATATAAAGCATTGATAAGTCACAAATTAGATCAAGTTGAACTTTGAAAATTAAGATGAAATGTTTTGAAAAATGATAAACTAGTCCAAATTCATTCGCAATAAACTTAAAACAGAAACAAAAAAAAAGCTGAGCAATAACAATATCACTCAGCCTTTTTCAACATTATTATTTAGCTATCTCCCTAGATTCTCTCCGGATAAACCTTCAACGCCTCTTCCAAACATTTCACCGCTTTCAACAAGGATTCCTGCTTCAAAACATACGCTAAACGAACTTCTTGCAATCCCGTATTTGGCGTTGCATAAAATCCAGCTGCTGGAGCCATCATCACGGTTTGACCTTCGAAATCGAAATCTTCTAGCAACCATTGACAGAATTTCTCGGCGTTTTTAACCGGAAGTTTCGCTACGCAATAGAATGCACCGCTTGGTTTTGGGCAGAAAACACCTGGGATTTTATTCAAACCGTCCACCAAAATATCTCTTCGGGCAACGTATTCTTTTTCAACTTTGTCGAAATAACTTTGTGGTGTTTTCAAAGCAGCTTCCGCAGCAATTTGGTCGATGGTTGGAGAGGAAAGTCGCGCTTGGGCAAATTTCATCGCGCCTTGCATTACATCTTTGTTTTTAGAGATCATCGCACCAATTCTTGCGCCACACATCGAGTAACGTTTTGAAACGGAATCAATCATGATGACGTTGTTTTTGATTTCAGGCAAATTCATGGCTGAAAAAGGAACAGCGCCGTCGTAACAGAATTCGCGGTAAACTTCATCTGAGAACAAGAATAAATCGTGTTTTTTAACGATGTCACTTAATTTTTCAAGTTCCTCTTTGGTGTATAAATATCCAGTCGGGTTCCCAGGATTACAAATGATAATCGCTTTGGTTTTAGAAGTAATTTTCTTCTCAAATTCCTCAATCGGAGGAAGTGCAAAACCTGTTTCAATGTACGAAGTAACCGGAACGATATTGACACCAGCGATTTTCGCGAAACCGTTATAGTTTGCGTAAAATGGTTCAGGAATGATAATTTCATCTCCAGGATTACACGTTGTCATCAAACCAAAAATCAATGCTTCAGAACCACCAGTTGTGATGATGATGTCTTCGGTTTCAACCGGAATATCGAATTTTCGGTAATATTCGCCCAAACTGATTCGGTATGATTCAATTCCTTCAGAATGTGTGTATTCCAAGGTTTTTAAATTGTTATTTCGAATCGCTTCTAAAGCAACTTCTGGCGTTTCAATGTCTGGTTGACCAATGTTTAAGTGGTAAACAATTTTCCCTTTTTTCTTGGCAGCTTCAGCAAAAGGAACCAATTTTCGAATTGGAGAAGCAGGCATTTCAGCTGCTTTGACAGATATTTTTGGCATGATAAATTATATTTTTCGATGCAAATGTAATTCAAATCTTTCGGAACAAAGTTGCTGACCTAAAAGAATTCCTTATTTTTGAAACAATGAAGTTTTTAATCTATTTTTTGAGTGCAATTTTAACAAGTTTCATCATTCTCGGATGTACGAATCCCGAAGGAGAAAATGGGTGTCACGATTGTGAAGAAACGCTTATTCCAACTGCTGAAAAGGTTGATTCAGTAGAAGTGCTTCAGCAAGAAGAACCAATTGTAGTTCCAGCCGGATTAGAATCTTTGGTCGACATTCAAAAAATAAATCCAACGATTCAAATCGATATCAAATATGCCACAGAAGATAATTTCATGAAGAAAGTGTTGTATCACGACATCAAACAGGTATACCTTCAAAAAGACGTGGCAGAACGCTTGTCAAAATGTCAAGAATATCTCAAAAAACTTCATCCCAACTATTCCTTATTGGTATACGACGGCGCTCGACCTTTGCATGTGCAACAACAAATGTGGGACGGTTTGGATACCATTCCAGTTGCAGAACGCGGAAAATTTGTTTCCAATCCTGCGAATGGAAGCATTCACAATTACGGCGCAGCAGTCGATTTAACGATCATCGATGAAAACGGAATTCCGTTAGACATGGGTGCTGGCTACGATGACATTCGCAAAATCGCTTATCCAAGTTTAGAAGCGCAGTTTTTAGCCAGCGGTGATTTGACCCAAGCGCAAATTGACAATCGGAAAATCCTTCGCAAAGTGATGGCTTCGCAAAGTTTCACCAACATCGCAACTGAATGGTGGCATTTCAACGCTTGTTCGAGAGCGAGAGCCAAAGAATTGTATGAAATCGTAAAATAAACGCATTGCGATGGATGCGCTAATGACTGGATTTTTAGTTTTCATTTCAAAGGATTTATTACAAGAAGAGACACCAATTAACTTCAGATAAAATCGCTGTTAACATTTAGTTAATTGAGGTTTTTCACCTAAAAATGGGATTCATTTAGAAAAATTAATGGTTAGCTTTGTAAACTAATATTTGAAATTTAAAGAATTTTGTCTGAAACTTGTTCAAAAGATTACCTTCCATTGGGGAAAGTTTTTGGTTTTTTAACCAAGAAATACATTGGTATTGTGGCTGGGCGAATGAGTGATACGCCCGTTGCCCGATACTATTTCCCGCTCTTGACGATTGGTTTAAATTCTGGAAAAATCAGTCAGCAAGAATTGGCAGATCACATCTTGACCGACAAAGTCAGTTTGGTTCGCATCCTGGATTGCTTGGAAAAAGATGGGTTGATTGAACGCATTACCAATCCAAACGATCGCCGACAACATTTATTAAAAATCACCGATCAAGGATTTCCTTGGATAGCCAAAATTCAAAAAGTGCTGCAAGAAACAGATGATGCCTTTTTAGAATTCATCGCTCCAGAACACCGAGCTTGTTTTGAGCAAGAATTAAGAAAAATATGCATGTCCGTTAAAAATCTTCCTGCCGAGGAAGTCGAATTATTTTACAACCGAACAAAAGAGTCAAAAATATGATCCAAAAAGTAAGCGCAGTAGTCCTTTGTCTACTATTATTCTCCTGTGGAGGAAAAGATGAGAAAATGGATTTCTCAAAAGCTGGAATGAAATCGAGTGAAGTAGAAGTTTTTGAAATTTCTAAGAGTGATGTATCTCGAATTATCGAAATTCCAGGATCGATTATTCCTTCTGAAGAAATTCAAGTTTTTAGTGAAATTTCAGGAAGAATTCAGAAGATCAATTTCAAAGAAGGTCAACGTGTTCAAAAAGGAGCGCTTTTGGTTCAAGTAGATACAGATATTTTACGTGCACAGCGTAAACAATTGAAAGTTCAGTTGGAACTGGCTCAGAAAGACGAAAGCAGAAAGAAATCTTTGCTTGCAGCGAAAGGAATCAGTACCGAAGAATATGAACGTTCTTTTTCTGGTTTGGAATCCATTCAAGCGGAAATTGGTTTGATTGACGTTCAAATTTCAAAAGGAGAAATCAGAGCTCCGTTTTCTGGACGAGTTGGTTTGAGAAGAGTTTCAGACGGAGCCTATATTAGTCCTACGACCATGATAACGACTTTGGTAAAAGACGATGAAGTGAAAATTGAATTTGCGATTTCTGAACGATATGCTTCTTTGGTAAAAGCAGGTCAGAAAGTTGATTTCAAAGCATCTGGAAATGAACAAGTTTATCACGCGGAAGTGTATGCTTTTGAATCGACAATTAGTGCTGATTCACGCATGCTGACGATACGTGCCAAAATGAAAAACGATCAGAATTTATTTCCAGGAACTTTCGTAACCTTATCCTACAATTTAGGTCAAGAAAAAGATGCGATGATGATTCCTGCAGGAAGTATTATTCCAGTATTAAAAGGACAAAAAATCATGGTGGTTCGAAACGGCGTTGTAGTCGATGTTCCGGTTGAATTGGGACTTCGTACTTCGGATAAAGTTCAAGTAATGGGTGAAATTAATCCAGGCGACCAAGTGCTGACTTCAGGCTTATTGGCTGTGAGAGCAGGAATGCCAGTTACTGTAAAAAAGGCACAGAAATAAACATTTGAAGCAGCAATGATTTCAAGTGTTATTCAAGATATAGATCAAAATATTTAAAAATAAATTAATGAATTTACCATCGTTAAGTATCAATCGTCCCGTACTCGCCACCGTGCTATCCATCGTGGTAGTATTGTTTGGAATTATCGGATTTAACTATTTAGGGGTTCGAGAGTTTCCATCTGTCGATCCGCCGATTATCAACGTTACAACCAATTATCCAGGTGCAAACGCGGATGTAATTGAATCTCAAATCACAGAAATTCTGGAAGAAGCCATCAACTCGGTTGCCGGAATTCAAACCTTGAGTTCGGTGAGTAGTGATGGTCGAAGTACGATTACCGTAGAGTTCGATTTGAGCATGGATTTGGATGCCGCTGCAAACGACATTCGAGATAAAGTTTCTGGAGCAATCCGAAATTTACCAAAAGATGCTGATCCACCGATTGTTGCGAAGTCAGATGCCAACGCAGAAACGATTTTCACCTTGACCGTTCAGAGTGATAAACGTGATTTATTACAATTAACCGATTTGGGAATCAACGTGTTCAAAGAACGCCTTCAGACTGTAAAAGGTGTGAGTGAAATCCGAATTTGGGGTGAGAAAAAATACTCCATGAAATTCAACCTGAGTCCTGAAAAAATGGCAGGTTACGGAGTTACCGCTTCGGATGTTCGAAGTGCTTTGAACAGTCAAAACGTCGAATTACCTTCTGGAAGAATTGAAGGTGATGAAGTGGAATTGACCATTCGTACGTTTGGACGTTTGACAACAGCTCCAGAATTCAACGAGTTGATTGTTGCCAATCACGGCGGACAAATCATTCGATTGAAAGATGTTGGTGAAGCAGTTTTGGCACCGTTAAACGAACGAACTTTATTGCGTGGAAACTTTGGCGTACCGATGATTGGTATTGCAATTAACCCACAACCAGGAGCGAATTACATTGAAATTGTTGATGAAGTTTACAAGAAAGTTGCTGAAATCAAGAAAGAATTACCGAGCGATGTTGTTTTGGGTGTAGCGCTCGATTCAACCGAGAACATTCGAAAAGCAATTTCCGAGGTGAAAGAAACCATCATCATCGCATTTTGTTTGGTTGTATTGATTATTTTCCTTTTCCTGCGCGATTGGAGAACAACCTTAATTCCGATTATCGCCATTCCAATTTCCTTGATCGGAACGTTCTTCATCATGTATGTTTCCGATTTCTCCATCAACATTTTAACCTTGTTGGGAATTGTATTAGCAACTGGACTCGTGGTCGATGATGCGATTGTGGTGATGGAAAATATTTATTCCAGAGTTGAGAAAGGCGAAGATCCAGTAACAGCTGCTCACCGCGGTTCCAAAGAAATCTTGTTTGCAATTGTTTCAACTACAATTACCTTGACAGCGGTATTCTTACCGGTAATTTTCTTAGATGGTTTAACGGGAAGGTTGTTCCGAGAATTTGGAATTGTCGTCGCTGGTTCGGTGGTGATTTCCGCATTCATTTCATTGACATTAACGCCAATGATGAGTTCTAAATTATTGCGTAAACAAGAGAAACACAATCGTTTTTACAATTACACAGAGAAGTTTTTTGTTGGACTGAACAACGGATATAAAAATACCTTGACCAGATTCATGAAAAAACCTTGGTGGGCATTCATCATGATGGGCGTTGCAATTTCGATGATTTTTATTTTTGGTAGTCAGTTGCAATCTGAATTATCTCCAATGGAAGACAAAGGACGAGTTATGATTATGTCGACGGCGCCAGAAGGAACATCCTACGAGAAAATGGATGAATATCAAACTGAATTGATGGGTATTGTGGATACTATGAAAGAGAGACAATCCATTCTATCCGTAACCTCTCCCGGATTTGGATCTTCCATTTCTGTAAATAAAGGGTTTATCCGTTTAAATTTAGTTCCAAAAGGAGAAAGAGATAAATCGCAACAACAAATTGCAGATGAGCTTTCCGCTTTGGTGCAAAAGTATAATTTTGCGCGAACGTTTGTGGTTCAAGAACAAACCATTGGCGGTGGGCGAGGAGCAGGACTTCCAGTTCAATACGTTTTACAAGCGCCAAATTTGGAGAAAATGAAAGAGGTATTACCCTTGTTTATGGAGAAAGCTTCTCAAGATCCAACATTTAGCATTGTAGATATTGATTTGAAATTCAACAAACCTGAATTACAAGTTCGAATCAACAGAGATAAAGCCAATGAAATGGGCGTTTCGGTTCAGGATATTGCTGAAACCATGCAATTGTATTTCTCTGGACAACGTTACGGCTATTTCATCATGGATGGAAAACAATACGAAGTCATTGGTCAAGCCAAAAAAGACAAACGCGATGAACCTACGGATTTGAAAGAAATTCACGTTCGAAGTCAGTCTGGTTTGTTGGTTCCTTTGGATAATTTAGTGGACATTTCCAACGAATCCAGTCCACCACAATTGTACCGATACAACCGATATGTTTCTGCAACCGTTTCCGCAGCACCAGCTCCAGGAAAAACGATTGGAGACGGAATCGCAGCAATGGACAAAATTGCAGCAGAACTTTTACCGGAAGAATTTTCAACCAGTTTGAGTGGAACTTCCAAAGAATTTGCTGAAAGTGGAAGCAGTTTGATTTTCGCGTTCATCTTGGCTTTGGTTTTGGTTTATTTGGTCTTAGCTGCTCAATTTGAAAGTTTCACAGATCCTTTGATCATTATGTTTACAGTTCCATTGGCATTGGCGGGAGCGATATTTACATTGTGGTTATTTGGTCACACTTTAAATATTTTCTCCGAAATTGGAATCATCGTATTGGTTGGTTTGGTAACCAAAAACGGAATTTTGATTGTAGAGTTTGCGAACCAGCAAAGACAAGAAGGTTTATCTGTGATCGAATCAATCATCACTGCCTCTGTCAGTCGTTTCAGACCAATTTTGATGACCACTTTAGCAACTGCTTTAGGTGCGATGCCGATTGCATTAGCTCTGGGAGATGCTGCAACGAGTAGAGTTCCGATGGGAATGGCGATTGTTGGAGGATTGATTTTCTCCTTGGTCTTAACGCTATACGTTATTCCTGGATTGTATATTTTCATTACATCCAAAAAATTAAAAATAGTTGAATCGAGAACTGAGTAATAAATCAGTTTAAACAGATGATAAAATGCAGAAAATGAGATTTTTATTAATAGTATGTATTGGTTTTTTTGCCTTCACTGCACAAGCACAAGGAAAGTACACCATCGATTCATACATCGCTGAAATGCTTCAAAAGGATTTTGGTATTACCATGATGCGGAATGAAGTAAAGATTGCTGAAAACAATAATAACATTGGCGCCGCAGGTTATTTACCAACGGTTGGAATTTATGCCGATCAGAATTGGACAGATAACAATACACGGCAGGAATTCTTTTCAGGACAAACCAACCAAGCGAAAAGCGCAAAAAACAATTCAGCCAATGCCGGTATTCGCTTAGATTGGACCTTTTTTGATGGTTTTAAAATGTTTGCAACAGATAAGAAATTAAATGCCTTGCAAGACATTTCAACCTTGAACCTGACAGCAGAAATGGAAATGAAAATTTACCAAGCTTCTGTAATGTTCTATACCTTGGTTCAGCAAAAAAAGTTGAATACAACGTATGAGCAAGCACTTGAACTTTCCAAAGCAAGATACGATTTGATGAAAACCAAATTGGATTTTGGCGCGGCAACCGAAATTCAAATGATTCAAGCTCGCTTGGATTTAACTGCTGATAGCGCGGTGTTGTTAAGCAATCTGCGTGACATCGAAAACCTAAAGGCAGACATGAACCGCTTTTTGGCCAAGAATTCAGATGCACCATTAGATGTTCAAGGTGATATTTCATTCGTTCAAAGTGCATCGTATGAATCCAGTTTAGAAGCTTCAAAAGCACAAAGCAGTAATTTGTTAATCGCCAAAGCAAACATTGCGGTGAGAGATTTAGAAAGAAAAGAATATCAATCTTATTATTACCCACAAGTTGGATTGTACGGACAGTACGCTTTTGCCAGTTCTAAAAATCAAATCGGAATTTTGAATTCTAGTAGAGCATACGGAACCGGAGTTGGTTTGACCCTGCAATGGAATATTTTGAATAAAATGTCCACCTATACTTCATTAAAAAACAACAAACTTCAAGTTGAAAACGCAGAATTGCAATTGCAAAATGAAACATTTGTTGTGGAAAGTGAATTGAGAAAAACCTACAACGAACTAGAATGGGCACGACGTAATTTGAATTTGGAAGAACAAAATATTCAAGAAAGTGAATTGACATTTAGAATTGCCCAAAACGCATTCGAAAGCGGAGCGATCACCAATTTAGAATTACGCGAAGTTCAGTTCAGCATCGTGCAAGCACAAAGTCGCTATTTGCAAGCACAATTAACGTTCAAAACAGCAGAATTGAATCTTGCATTAACAACAGGAGATTTTAAAAAATTGGTGAATTAATTCAACAGAAATGATTTCACAATGAATGGGTTTCAACCCATTCATTTGAAAAACGAATATTATAATACGGCAACCATTGCTTTTAGCACGACCGTTTTAAAACAATTATCATGAAAAAAATCAAATTAGGAATTTTAGATCAGTCAGTTGTTAGAACAGGTTCAACTGCGAAAGACGCAATAGAAGAAACAATTGAAACTGTAATCTTGGCTGAAAAATTAGGATACAGTAGATTTTGGGTATCTGAACATCACAACTCAAAATTCATTGCAGGATCAGCACCAGAAGTATTGATGGTGAAATTAGCATCTGTCACTAAAAAAATCAGAATTGGTTCTGGTGGCGTAATGCTCCCAAATCACAGCGCATACAAAGTAGCAGAAAATTTCAGAATGTTGGAAACGCTTTTCCCAGGTCGAATTGACCTGGGAATGGGAAGAGCACCTGGCACTGATCGCATAGCTTCTTCATTATTGAATCCGTCAAACGACATGCGAGCTGATAATTATCCTTCGCAAATAAATCATTTGCAACATTTCTTCCGAGATACTGCAACGACCAATCACGGAAGAATCATTGCTGCGCCAATTGCAGAAACAATTCCAGAACAATGGATATTGAGTTCAAGCGGTGGAAGCAGTATGATTGCCGCTGAATACGGAATGGGTTTATCGGTAGCGAAGTTCATCAATGGACACGTTACCCGAGAAATCGTCGATGAATACAGAAGAAATTTCAAGCCATCCGATCAATTAAGCGAACCACATGCTTTTGTTTCTATCTTCGTCGTGTGCGGAGAAACGGAAGAAATTGCTGCACGAATGCGGAAAGGACAAGACTACATCTTCTTGCAGTTTGAAAAAGGAGAAGTTCGTAAATTCCCTGACAATGATTTCATCGAAAATTATGAATTTACCGATTTAGAATTGGAAAGACTGCGTTTCAATGCGGGAAAAGTGATTTCTGGAACCAAAGAATCAGTTAAAGAACAATTGTTACAATTAGCCGAGACTTTTGATGTGGATGAAATTATGATTTCAACGATGTCAGACAGCAAAGAAAATAGAATGAGATCTTTTGAGTTGATTGCTGAAGCATTTGAACTTTAAATCAAATTATACGTATTGATAAGATTTAAAATCTAGATGCACAAATTTAGATTTTGTACTTCTTAAAGAAAGCGTCCCAGTCCCAAATGAAATTAGTCACTACTTCATCCATTCTTTTTAAGAAGAGAGGATTTGGTGCTTGCATTTTATAAAAATATTCATTTTGAAATTCGTTCAATTTGTATTTGTGAAAAATTGCTTTTGACATTCCGTAAATCATATTTTTAGAAGGTGCATTTACGTGATTGATGAAACTTTGGTATTTGCGAATCAAGGTTTCAAATTCATGTTGAGTCACACCGTAAATTTTTCCAAGCTTTTCGAAAATCAATTTACCTACTGCGTCTGCTTGTTCAGAATCAAAAGTACTTTCTAAAAACGAGAGATTTCCTGCGATGACGATTAAATCAAACTCTCCATTTTGATTTTCTTTAACATCTGGATGCGATTCAAAAGCAGGGTCGTCATTAATTAGACCAGCAACTTCTTTAAATCCATTGTCGAGTACATCTATTAATGTATTCACAAAAATATTTGCAACTTTTTCGTTGGATAATTTACGTTTTAAGAATGTTCCCAGCATAGCTCCTTGTTTTAATCTATTACAAAGATAGTTTCAACACCTTATATATAGGAATACGTAATATTGTATTATTAACTAAGTTATTAACATAAAATAAAGGTTTTCGTAACATGATGCTTCAAAGTAACTGAATAAAATGCCATTTGAAAAATTGATTTCCATTTTAAAAAGTGTATTTTCGTGTAGTGCTTCTAAAGGATTATAATTTTCATTTGAATTAAATCCAGTTGAATGAAATATTAAGATATTGAAATTATGAAAAGGATTGCTTTTTTAACGTCAGGAGGAGATAGCCCAGGGATGAACGCATGCATTCGCGCAATTGTGAAAAATTGTTTGCATCAAGACATTCAGCCTGTCGGAATCCGGGATGGGTTTAACGGAATTATGCATGGCGATTTTTGGGAGATGACCTATGATGACGTGAATAACATCATTCAATCTGGAGGTACTATATTAGGAACAGCAAGAAGCGAAGACTTTAAAGATGCAGAAAAAAGAAAGAAAGGTTTGACTTACCTTCTAAAGAATAAGATTGACGCATTAATTGTAATCGGAGGTGATGGGTCTTTTGCAGGAGCAAATGCAATATCGAATGAAATCGGCATCCCGGTTATAGGCGTTCCTGCTACAATCGATAACGACATATATGGAACGGATCAAACCGTTGGTTTCGATACAGCATTAAATACGGTTGTAGAAGCAGTAGATAAAATAAGAGATACAGCATCTAGCCACAAACGAATCTTCTTTGTGGAAGTGATGGGAAGAGATTCTGGATATTTAGCTTTGAAGTCTGCAGTTGCAAGTGGAGCTGAAATGGTGCTAATTCCTGAAGAAGAAACGAACATTGAAAAACTAGCAATACAATTAAAGAATCAGAATCAAGGCAAGAGAGGAAGCATTGTAATTGTTGCCGAAGGAGACGATGCCGGTGGATCAATGGATATCATAGGTAAAGTGAAGCCACACATGGAAGACTTTGATTTACGAGCAACTGTACTTGGACATATTCAAAGAGGAGGAAGACCATCTGCCTATGATCGTATTTTAGCAACCACGATGGGAGCAGAAGCTGTTGACATATTAATAGCAGGGAAAAAGAATGTGATGGTTGGTCATGTTGCAGGAAAGATTAAATATGTCGATTTAATTCAAGGAATCAAACTTCATGCATTGCCTGACAAAGGAAAACTAGACTTATTAGATAAATTGAGAACTAAAAACAGTTCAAAATAGTACTGCTTGGCGTGAGGAATTGAAACAAGGATAGTTTTCAAGGACTGATTGTCAATAAAACCAAAAATATTTCTGCTTCCAAATTATTATATATCAAAACATTAAGAAAAACTTTAAAAATTAATCGAAAATAAATTCAAAAAAGGCTTGCTAAACAGAATAAACACCGTACCTTTGTCCCCGCAAACGAGCACAACGAAACTTGAAACTAGAGAGGCAAACTGAGTAATAGGAGTATGTTTTATTTGATAAGTTCTTTTAGAGAGTCTTAAAAAAAAATAAAAAAACTTTTTTCAACAAAAGCTTGTTTATTAAAATTAAGTCAGTATCTTTGCACCCCGAATCAAACGAGAAACGGGATTAAAAAAGTGAGTTCAACCTCATAATTGTTTTAACGAATAGGAAATAAAAGTTTCGGTTTGTTTTAATCAATCAAAAAAGTTCTTTGAAAAATTAGGAAAATAAGGAAACAGCGTAACAATATATCAAATTGAGCTAACAACAAAAATTCAAAGTTTTATACAACGGAGAGTTTGATCCTGGCT
>JAQVCM010000043.1 GCA_028689775.1 Crocinitomicaceae bacterium | reverse complement strand
AACTCAGCACAGAAATTGACAGTAAAAAATGGAATTCTGAGAAATGGACCATTGAGAAAATGCAAGGAATTCAAGAGGATTTACTGAAATTGTAGCTTCACTTCCAACTGAATTTGTTTAACTTTGGGCAAAAATTGCAAAAAAACACATGAAAATATATAACAACATACTTGAAACCATCGGAAATACGCCGTTGGTTAAATTAAATGTACTTACGAAAGACATCAAAGCAACCGTTTTGGCGAAAATCGAAACGACTAATCCAGGAAATTCTGTTAAAGATCGAATGGCCGTCAAAATGATTGACGATGCGGAAAAAAGCGGATTATTAAAACCTGGAGGAACGATCATCGAAGGTACTTCTGGAAATACAGGAATGGGCTTGGCATTGGTGAGCGTTATTCGCGGGTACAAATTAATTTGTGTGTTGAGCGACAAGCAATCGAAAGAAAAAATGGACATCTTACGTGCCGTTGGTGCAGAAGTGGTTGTTTGTCCAACTGCAGTTGAACCAAGCGATCCACGTTCGTATTACTCGGTTTCTAAACGCTTAGCGAAAGAAATTCCAAACTCTTGGTATGTGAATCAATATGACAACTTATCGAATAGTTTAGCGCATTACGAGCAAACAGGACCCGAAATTTGGGATCAAACCGATGGAAAAATCACGCATTTTGTGGCTGGCGTTGGCACTGGTGGAACGATTTCTGGCGTTGGGAGATTCTTAAAAGAAAAAAATCCCAATATCAAAATGTGGGGAATTGATACTTATGGTTCCGTTTTCAAAAAATACCACGAAACAGGGATTTTTGATGAGAATGAAATTTACCCATACATCACAGAAGGAATTGGAGAGGATATTTTACCCGAAAATGTAGATTTTTCAGTGATCGATCATTTCGAAAAGGTAACGGATAAAGATGCAGCAGTATATACGCGTCGTTTGGCACGTGAAGAAGGGATTTTTGTTGGAAATTCTGCTGGATCAGCTATCAAGGGATTGTTACAAATGAAAGACCAATTAACTGAAGATGACGTAGTTGTTTTACTATTCCACGACCACGGTAGTCGTTATGTTGGGAAAATTTTCAACGACGATTGGATGCGTGAGCGAGGTTTTTTGGATGAAAATCATAAAACGGCAGGCGATTTAGTTGCAAATCATGTAAATGAGCCATTGATTTTTGTGTACGCAGAAGAATTGCTTTCTCATGCTGTTGCAAAAATGCGTAAATTTTCGATTTCTCAAATCCCTGTGATGAAGGATGGCAAATTTGTCGGCTCTTTGGACGAAGTAGCTGTTTACCAAAGCATCTTAGAAAATCCAGAAAATATTGACAAAGCGGTTTCTACGGCCATGCAAAAAGCTTATCCAATTGTTCAAGCAGCAACAACAATTGAAGAAGTTTCTAAATTAATTACGAAAGATACGCCGGCGGTTTTAGTTGAGTTGATGGATGGAAAATTCCATATTATTACCAAGCAAGATATTATTTCGGCGATGTGTTAAGAAGAAAGTAACTTTTGGACTACGAGACTTTGGGATTTCCAGACTATAGGATTTCCAGACTTTGGGACTTCTAGACTATAGGATTTCCAGACTTTGGGACTTCCAGACTTTGGGACTTCTAGACTTTGGGACTTCTAGACTTTGGGATTTCCAGACTTTGGGACTTCTAGACTTTGGGATTTCTAGACTTTTTACTAGGCTTTTGGGCTTTATGAATTCTTAGGAGGGCTTGGTTAAATTGCTGTTGAACTTTTAATTTTAGAGAGATGAAAACTTTCATTGATCAAATGCATCGAAAAATTGAAATTTCTGAGATGCCGCTGCGGGTTGTTTCTTTAGTTCCATCACAAACGGAGTTGTTGTTTGATTTAGGCCTAGATGATCGGCTTGTTGGAATCACTAAGTTTTGTATTTATCCTGAAACGTGGTTTCAATCCAAAACACGGGTAGGCGGCACAAAAAAAGTTGATCTTGAGCGGGTAAAAACCTTAAATCCAGACTTAATTATTGGAAATAAAGAGGAAAATACACCAGAAGACATTGCTGCTTTGGAAGCCATTGCTCCTGTTTGGATGAGTGATATTTATACTCTTGAGGATGCCTTGGACATGATTGAAGATTTAGGAGAAGTATTGCAGGCACAGGAAAAAGCCTTCGCGCTTAGCACCAAAATTCGTCTAAATTTTCAAAAATTAGGCGCTGGACTCAATCCAAACCAAAAGTTTAGCGTTGTTTACTTGATTTGGAAAAATCCATATTTCGCCGTTGGAAATAACACTTTTATTCACGACATGCTTATGCGTTGTGGATTTCAAAATCACTTACAAAATGCAAGTCGCTATCCCGAATGGAAACTTGAGATAAAAAATCAACCCGACGCTATTTTTCTAAGTTCTGAGCCTTTTCCATTTCAAGAAAAAGATATAGCCGAGTTACAGATTCTGTGTCCTAATTCAAAAATTAGATTGGTGAATGGAGAATATTTTTCATGGTATGGATCAAGGTTGGTAGATGCTGTTGGGTATTTTGAAGAGTTGATCCGGGAGTTTAGGTAGTTATTGGTTTGTGTGAAATATAAAAAACACTGATTAACAAGTGGTTTTAGGTGTGATTCTATGAGGGTTTTCGGGATATCCCGAAAACCCGAATTTGGAAATTCTTGAAAAAAAATCAATCAAATATTTTTTCCTTATCACTTTATTCCAAAACTTAATACTACAAAACAACTAAACTAAAACATCATGGGAGCATCCAAAACAAATCAGTACGCTGAAAAAACGAAAAACATTGCTAAAATAGCATCCGCAATCTCACACCCTGCTCGCGTTCACATCATAGAGAAAATTCGCGAATATGGCTTTATAAGAAACGCCGACTTAATGCCGATTATAAGCCTTTCCGTTTCCACTATTCACGATCATGTAATCAAACTTAATAATGCCGACATCATTGAAATTGAGTTTCATCCAAATGAATATCACTTACGGTTGAACACTAAAAACT